>NZ_JBVJAM010000008.1:0-404111 GCF_055590565.1 Streptomyces sp. NPDC041814
CCTGCCGAAGCAGGCCGGGGTATCAACATATCTGGCGTTGACTTTTGGCACGCTGTTGAGTTCTCAAGGAACGGACGCTTCCTTTGTACTCACCCTCTCGGGCTTTCCTCCGGGCGCTTCCCTTCGGTCTTGCGTTTTCGAATCTATCAGACTCTTTCGTGTCCGATTCCCGGTCGAAGCGGGTCTTTCTTTTTGCCTTTCGGCGGTTTCAACCTTACCAGACTCATTTCGTTCCGTTTCCGGTTCGAATTTGATTCCGGCGGCCGTTGAAGTGGCCTTGCCTTTCGGCTGATTCGACTTTATCAGAAGCGTTTCGGCCGAACCTAATCGGCTTCAACTTCAGAAGGTGGGAATCGAATGGCTCTACGGAAATTCAATTTCCGGTGAGAGCGAGACAGATATTAACTGGCTGAACCCGAACTTGTCCAGTTCGAGGCAACCGTTTAAATCTACCTCCCCCACGTCACCGTGTCAACGGTTTTTTGGGGCGAAGAGGAGACTAGCAGGCCAAGGACGCCGGATGCACATCAGGCAGCGATCGGCAGCTCGGCGCTTCGTTCGACCGCATCCAGGTCGCCCACCTCGCCGGCGCGGGCCGCACGGCCGCCGAGCACGTAGACGTACAGGAGGAACAGCAGCTCGGCGGCAGTGCCCAGTGCGATGCGGGCCCATGTCGGCAGGCCGGACGGGGTCACGAAGGCTTCGATCACCCCGGAAACGAGCAGCACCAGCGCCAGGCCCATAGCCATGCCGAGCGCGGCGCGTCCCCGTTCTGCCAAGGCCGCGCGGCGGGTCTGCGGGCCCGGGTCGATGACGGTCCAGCCGAGGCGCAGACCGGTCCCGGCGGCGACGAACACGGCCGTCAGCTCCAGCAGTCCGTGCGGAAGGATCAGGCCCAGGAACGTGTCGAGGCGGCCCGCCGAGGACATCAGGCCGATGCCGACCGCCAGGTTGACCACGTTCATGAAGAGGACCCACAGCACCGGTACGCAGAGGAAGGCTCCCAGGACCAGGCACATGGCGGCGGCCTGCGCGTTGTTCGTCCAGACCTGCGCGGCGAAGGAGGTCGCGGGGTGACTGGAGTAGTACGTCTCGTACTCGCCGCCCGGGACGGTCATGCGGCGCAGGTCCTCGGGGGCCGCGATGGTCGACTGGACCTCCGGATGCGTGCCGATCCACCAGCCCATGAGCGCGACCAGGAGCGTCGAGAGGACAGCGGTCGGTATCCACCAGTGCCTGGAGCGGTAGACCGCGGCGGGGAAGCCGGCCGTGAGGAAACGCGTGACGTCGCGCCAGGACGCACGGCGCGTGCCGGTCACCAGGGACCGGGCACGCGCGACCAGCTGTGTGAGCCGCGCGACGAGCAGGGCGTCCGGAGTACTGGACTGGATGAGGGAGAGATGGGTCGCCGTGCGCTGGTAGAGGTCGACCAGTTCGTCGGCTTCCGCGCCCGTCAGCCGGCGCCCTCGGCGCAGGAGGTGGTCCAGCCGGTCCCACTCGACGCGGTGGGTGTGGACGAAGACATCGAGGTCCATGGTCGGCTGCTGCTCCAGGCATGGGTGCGTACCGGGTCGGACGACTGTGGCGTCGCGGGTCAGCTTGGCAGACTGTGGGGCCGCCGGGCAGGGGCCTGCGGACAAGGGGTGGGGCGATGAGTGAACTCGTGACCGGGGACGCGGTCGTACTGGGGCTCCGGCCGGCGAAGCTGCCGAGCCGTGCGCTGGCTCTGGCCATCGATCTGGTCGTGGCTGGAACGGTCTTCGGTCTGGTGGTGCTGGGGCTCGCCCTCGTCAGTGGCTCCTTGGACGACGCCGCCTGGGCCGCCGTGTCCGTCGCCGCCTTTCTGCTGGTCCCGGTGGGTGGTCCGATAGCGGTCGAAACGCTGAGCCACGGCCGTTCGCTGGGGAAGCTGGCGTGCGGCCTGCGGGTCGTACGGGACGACGGAGGGCCCATCAGGTTCCGTCACGCGCTCGTGCGTGGCGCGATGGGGGTCGTGGAGGTCCTGATGACGTTCGGGGTCGTCGCCGTCGTCGCGTCGCTGGTCTCGGCGCGCGGCCGACGGCTCGGGGACGTCTTCGCGGGAACGCTCGTCGTACGGGAACGGGTGCCGGCGGGACGGGCCGCGGCCGTTCCGCCGCCTCCGCCGTGGCTGGTCGGGCGGTTCGCCGGGCTGGATCTGTCGGCGGTTCCGGATGAGCTGTGGCTCGCGGTACGGCAGTACTTGACGCGGATGCATCAGCTCGACGCCTCCGTGGGCACGGCCATGGCGGAACGGCTCGGCGGGGAGCTCGCCGCGCGCACCGGGGCCCCGCCCCCGCCGGGCGTCCCGGCCGCTGCCTACTTGGCCGCCGTGGTGCAGGAACGACAGGTACGGGACGCGCACAGGGCGTGGCAGGGAGCCCATGCCGGTGCGGGTCCGGGGCGGATCGCGCAGGAGCCCCAGGTCGGCGCACGAACGGCGGAGGATGCCGTGCGCCCTGGTGCCGGCACCTCCGACGAGGCGAGGGGGCGTCCGCCTGCCACCGGGTTCGTGCCACCCGTCTGAGGGCTGGGACCGTTCATTCGGGTCGGCGGCCCACGAGCCCGGCATGGTCCGAACGAAAGGCCCTAGCGGTCGGAGGGTGGGGATTCCAGGTCTTCGAGTTCGATGCCGGGGGCGGACAGGACCACGTCGCCGGCGAGGTGGATCGTGTGCCGTTCGCCCGTGTCCAGGGCGCTGACCTGGTATTCGTCCACGGTCAGGGGGCCGTTGTCAGTGGGGTGCGCTTCACTGTTCACCAGGGCCCAGGACTGGTCGAGGGTACGGGGGGCGAGGACCGGGTCCGTGAAGGTGACGACCCGGACGCGGGTCTCGGGGGACGCGGGGGTGAGGCGCAGCAGGCGAGCGGTCGCGACGAGAAAGGCGGGGGACGTGCCGCTGAAGGCGTGGGCACGGACATTGCCTTCGGTGGCGTGGGTGCCCGTCGGATCGGTACGGACCCAGGTGAGGCCCTCCAGGGCGGCGCCGCGGACCTGCCAGTCGGCGGAATGGAGTTCGAGTCGGAGGGGGCGGCCGAGTTCATCGAGGGTGAGGTCGACGGATCCCAGGTGACTGCCGGACGGGGCGGTCGTTTGGGAGATGTAGCGCCAACCGGACGGGCCGGGCGCGCAGTGGAAGTGTTCTTCGCCGAGAGGGGTGTGGTCGTGGACATCGTGGAGCGAATATCGGCCGCGGGGCATGGGGTCCTTCGAGTCCTCGGCTCGTGCGGGTGCGGTACGGCGCAGGCCCCCGACACGGGGGTGCGGGGGCCTGCGTTCGTCGCTGCTGCTGGTCGGCCCGGGCCGCGCTGAGCGCCCGGTGCCGGACCGGATCGGCCGGACCGTTCGAGGTCCGGCCGGTTCCGGGCCGGCAGGGGATCAGTAGCGGTAGTGGTCGGGCTTGTACGGGCCCTCGACCTCGACACCGATGTACGCCGCCTGCTCCGGGCGCAGGGTCGTGAGCTTGACGCCGAGGGCGTCGAGGTGGAGGCGGGCGACCTTCTCGTCGAGGTGCTTGGGCAGCACGTAGACGTCGGTCGGGTAGTCCTCGGGCTTGGTGAACAGCTCGATCTGGGCCAGGGTCTGGTCCGCGAACGAGTTCGACATCACGAAGGAGGGGTGCCCGGTCGCGTTGCCCAGGTTCAGCAGACGGCCCTCGGAGAGCACGATGAGGACCTTGCCGTCGGGGAACGTCCAGGTGTGGACCTGGGGCTTGACCTCGTCCTTGACGATGCCGTCGATCCTCGCCAGACCGGCCATGTCGATCTCGTTGTCGAAGTGACCGATGTTCCCCACGATGGCCTGGTGCTTCATCCGGGCCATGTCCGAGGCCATGATGATGTCCTTGTTGCCCGTCGTCGTGACGAAGATGTCCGCCTGCTCCACCACGTCATCCAGAGTGGCGACCTGGTAGCCGTCCATCGCCGCCTGCAACGCGCAGATCGGGTCGATCTCGGTGATGATCACCCGGGCGCCCTGGCCCCGCAGCGACTCCGCACAGCCCTTGCCCACGTCGCCGTAACCGCAGACGACGGCGGTCTTCCCGCCGATCAGGACGTCGGTGGCGCGGTTGATGCCATCGATCAGCGAGTGCCGGCAGCCGTACTTGTTGTCGAACTTCGACTTCGTCACCGCGTCGTTCACATTGATCGCGGGGAACAGAAGGCTGCCGTCACGGTGCATCTCGTACAGGCGGTGCACACCCGTCGTGGTCTCCTCCGTCACACCACGGATCTCGGAAGCCAGCTGCGTCCACTTCTGCGGGGACTCGCCGAGCGTGCGGTTGAGGAGCGTGAGGATGTGCGCGTACTCCTCGCTGTCCGCCGTCGCCGGGTCCGGGGCCGCGCCCGCCTTCTCGAACTCGACGCCCTTGTGGACCAGCAGGGTGGCGTCACCGCCGTCGTCCAGAATCATGTTCGGACCACCGGTCGGCGTGTTCGGCCAGGTCAGCGCCTGCTCCGTGCACCACCAGTACTCCTCCAGCGTCTCGCCCTTCCAGGCGAAGACGGGGACGCCGGCGGGCGCCTCGGGGGTGCCGTTCGGGCCGACCGCGATCGCCGCGGCCGCGTGGTCCTGCGTGGAGAAGATGTTGCAGGAAGCCCAGCGGACCTCGGCGCCGAGGGCGACCAGGGTCTCGATCAGCACGGCGGTCTGCACGGTCATGTGCAGCGAGCCGGTGATGCGAGCACCCGCCAGCGGCTGCGCGGCGGCGTACTCCTTGCGGATCGACATCAGACCGGGCATCTCATGCTCGGCAAGCGTGATCTCCTTCCGCCCGAAAGCGGCGAGAGAGAGGTCGGCGACCTTGAAGTCCTGTCGATTGGCGACCGTCGTCATAACGGGCTGCTCCTCGTTGTGGAGTCGAGGGTGGGTAGGGCGGCTCTGCGGCGGCGGGCACACGAATGCCCGGGCGCTCGCAGCGCAGTCCGTCGGAGGCCCTCTCTCCCTCGGCCGGTCCGGTGTACGGACCGATCGACCGCCATCAGCAGCGACGTCTGACACTGCCGTCGAATCTACACCGAACGGCGCAGCCGCTCCCAGTCCACCGGGGCGGGTCCGGGGCGGGAGCGGCTGGTTCGGGTGCGCGATGGCGGGTCCGGTGCGGTCAGTGACCGGATTCCGCCGGGCCGGTGTCCTCCGTGCCCGCCGGGGTGTCGGCCGCCCCGGAGCCGGGCTCGGCGGCTCCCGGTTCGGGGGCTTCCGGGCCCGGGGTTTCCTCGCCGGGGACGGTGTGGGCGCCGCCCGGGGCCTTGGCGGGGTTGGTGCCGGCCGCTGCCGCCGCCGCGTTGTAGATGTCCGGCTCCAGGTAGATCACCCGGGCGATCGGGACGGCGGCTCGGATGCGGGACTCGGCGGCGTTGATGGCGTTGGCGACCTCGTCGGCGGTGTCGTCGTGCTGGACCGCGATCTTGGCGGCGACCAGCAGTTCTTCCGGGCCGAGGTGGAGCGTGCGCATGTGGATGATCTTGGTGACGGTGTCGCCGTCGACCACCGCGGCCTTGATCTTCTCGACCTGGTCGGTGCCGGCGGCCTCGCCGAGCAGCAGGGACTTGGTCTCGGCGGCCAGCACGATCGCGATGGCGATCAGCAGGATGCCGATGCAGAGGGTGCCGATGCCGTCCCAGACGCCGTTGCCCGTGCCGAGGGCCAGGCCGACGCCGCCGAGGGCAAGGATCAGACCGATGAGAGCGCCGAAGTCCTCAAGGAGCACGACGGGCAGTTCAGGGGCCTTGGCGCGGCGGATGAAGTCCGTCCAGCTGAGCGAGCCCCGGGTCTCGTTGGACTCCTTGATCGCCGTGCGGAAGGAGAAGCCCTCGGCGATGATCGCGAAGACCAGGACGCCGACCGGCCAGTACCAGGCCTCCAGCTCGTGGGGGTGCCGGATCTTCTCGTAGCCCTCGTACACCGCGAACATGCCGCCGACGGAGAACAGGACGATGGAGACGAGGAAGGCGTAGATGTAGCGCTCGCGGCCGTAGCCGAAGGGGTGCTGCGGGGTGGCCTCGCGCTGGGCCCGCTTGCCGCCGAGGAGCAGCAGGCCCTGGTTGCCGGAGTCGGCGAGCGAGTGGACGCTCTCCGCGAGCATCGACGAGGAGCCGCTGAACAGGAACGCCACGAATTTGGCCACTGCGATCGCGAGGTTGGCGCCGAGTGCCGCCACGATCGCCTTGGTTCCGCCTGACGCACTCATGGGTTTCCTGGTGTCCCTTCTTCGGTCTGCGGCTCCGGCGGCCGCGGTGTGGCGGCATATTGTTGCAGCCGCCGTCGCGGACGGTGCGTCAGGCCACCACTGTCGCACGGAACAGCGTGCCCGCTCCGGACGCGTGTACCCGCTCGCCCGCCGGTACGAAGACCGATTCGCCGGGCGCGAGTGCGAGGTCGCCGGCGCTCGGGGCGCCCGCCGTGCACAGCAGGATCTGCGGTGTGGGCGCGGTCAGGTCGGTGGGGGCGGCGCCGGGTGACAGGTCGAAGCGGGAGAGGCGGAACTCGTCCACCGGCGTCTCGTACAGCTCCTCGCCCGACGGGGACGCCTCCGGGCGCAGGACGCCCGGGTCGGTCGCCTCGAAGCGGACGATGCGCAGGAGTTCGGGGACGTCGATGTGCTTGGGCGTCAGGCCGCAGCGCAGCACGTTGTCCGAGTTGGCCATGATCTCGACGCCGAGGCCGTCGAGGTACGCGTGCGGGACGCCCGCGCCGAGGAAGAGCGCCTCGCCGGGCTGGAGCCGTACGTAGTTGAGCAGCATGGCCGCGATGACGCCCGCGTCACCGGGGAAGTGGTGGGCGATGCGGGCGTACGGGGCGTAGGAGCCGCCGATCCGCTCGGCGGCGGCCGCTGCGGCGGTCACCGTCTCGGCCATCTCGTCGGGGTCCGCGGTGAGGATCGCCGTCAGCACCTCGCGCAGGGCGGCCTCCTCGGGCTGGGCGCGGAGCAGGTCCGCGTACGGCTTGAGGGAGTCGACGCCCAGGCCCTCCATCGCCTCGGCCGCCTCCAGGGGCCGGCGGAATCCGCACAGGCCGTCGAAGGGGGTGAGCGCGCAGATCAGCTCGGGCTTGTGGTTGGCGTCCTTGTACGTGCGGTGGGGTGCGTCGATCGGGACGGACCGGCGCTCCTCGTCCGCGTAACCCGCCCTGGCCTGGTCCAGGTTCGGGTGCACCTGGAGGGAGAGGGGGGCGCCCGCGGCGAGCAGCTTGAGGAGGAAGGGCAGGCGGGGGCCGAACTTCTCGACGGTCGCCGTGCCGAGTTCGCGGGCGGGGTCGGCGTCGATGACGTCGGTGAGGGACTGTTCGGCGGCGGCGCCGGATGCGGTGCGGGCGATCCGGGAAGGGGCGCCCGGGTGGGCGCCCATCCACATCTCCGCCTGCGGTTCGCCGGTGGGGGCGACGCCCAGCAGGGCGGGGATCGCGGTGGTCGAGCCCCAGGCATACGGGCGCACGGTGTTGGAGAGCCGGTCCATGGATCAGTCCTTGTGTTGCTGTGCTGTCTTGGCGGGGTGCGGGTGTGTCTCAGGCGCCGGGGGCCGAGGCGAGCGACAGGTAGACCGCGGCGAAGTCGGTGACGGCGAGCAGTTCCGCGAGGGATTCGAGGGTGCTGCCCTCCTCCGGTTCGAGCTCGCTGATCGCGGTGTCGTGGCCGAGGGCCAGTTCGCGGGCGGCCGGGGCGGCGCTCAGGCCGCCGGTCGGGCGGTCGCGGAGCAGCACCACCCGGGCGTGCAGGGGCTCCGACTCCTCGACGCGGTCCCGGAAGAAGTCGTCGGGGTCCGCGCCCGCGGCGAAGGCGCCCGCCAGCAGGCCGCCGTGTGCCGGAAGCGCCTCCGGGAGTGCGGCCGCGAGGGCCGGGCGGCCCGAGAGCTCCGCCAGGACCGCGGCGAACCGGCGTCCGACGGGGCCGGCCGCTTCGCCCTCCGTCCAGATCAGCGGAAGGGTGTCCGCGAGTTCGGCGGCGAGGGTCTTGGCCGGGTTGCTGTACGTGGCGGTGGCCGGGCCGCAGCGCTCCGCCGTGCGGTCCAGGCGGTCCGCGACGCTCTGGAGCGCTTCGGCGGGGGCGGTGACCAGGCCGACGCGGTCGAGGAGGGCGAGGAGCGGGGTGAGCAGGGCCCAGAGCGTGCCGGGGCCGGCGGCCGATGTCTCGGCGTCGTACTCGCCGTGCGGGGCGGAGGCCATCGGGACGACGACGCCGTGCACCCCGTGCACCGCCTCCCGCAGCGGGGAGCGGAGCGGGGCGACGGCGACGACCGTGCAGCCGCGGCGGTACGCCTGTTCCGCGAGGAGGGCGAGGCCCGGTTCGGAGCCGTCCGCCGTGGCGATGAGCAGCAGGTCCACGGAGCCGGCCCAGCCGGGCAGGGTCCAGCGGAGCGCGCCGGGGGCGGGGGCGACGCCGGTCGGGGGGATGCGGGTGACCGGGGCGGAGGCGCCGGCGAGGGCGGCGATGAGGTCCGCGACACCGGTGGCGGCGGTGCCGGGGCCCGCGACGAGGACGGCGCGCGGGCGGCCCTCCGGCTTCAGCTCGGTGATCCCGGCCTCCGCCGCGTGCCGGGCGGCGGTGCGGACCCGGGCCCCGGCCTCGGCGGCGCCGCGGAGCAGGTCGCGGCGGTCGGCTCGGGCCAGGGCGTCGGGGGCGTCGAGCAACGACTCGTCGAGCATGGGGCGGTCCTCCGGTGCGGGTGCGGTGCGGCCGCTTCGGGCCGGTTACGCCGGTCGAGCCGGTTACGCCGGGCGGCGGGCCTCGTCGACGAGGAGTACGGGGATGCCGTCCCGGACCGGGTAGGCGAGGCCGCAGTCGGTGCCGGTGCAGATGAGTTCCGGGGTGTCGGCTGCCGTCTGGTCGTCCAGGGGGGCGTGGCAGGCGGGGCAGGCCAGGATCTCCAGGAGGCCGGCTTCGAGCGGCATGGGGTGTCCCTTCGGGCGGTCTGTTGTCGGAGCCCTTTGGGGGGCGGGGTCAGCCTACCGCTGGGGTGGGGTGGGGTGCGTGTCGTGGGGGCGGGGGGGCGGGTGCGGGTGCGTTGCGCCTGCGGCGGGCCCTTGTCCCCTACCCGCCCCTTCCCGAAACCGGGGCGCTGCCCCGGACCCCGCGCCTCAAGCGCCGGCGGGGCTGGCGGGGGAAACGCCGGAGGGGGTGGAAGGGCTGGATCGGATCAGGGTCAGGACCTCGTCCCGTACTCGCCTCATCGTCTCCTCGTCCTTCGCCTCCACGTTCAGGCGCAGCAGCGGTTCCGTGTTGGAGGGGCGGAGGTTGAACCACCAGGTGGGGGTGGTCACCGTGAGGCCGTCCAGGGTGTCCGTGGTGGCGTCCTCCTGGTGGGCGTAGGCGGAAGCGGCCTTCGCCGTGCTGGCCTTCTGGTCGTCGACCGTGGAGTTGATCTCGCCGGAGGCGGCGTAGCGGTCGTACTGGGCGACCAGGTCCGAGAGAGGGCCCGCCTGGCCGCCGAGGGCGGCGAGTACGTGGAGGGCGGCGAGCATGCCCGTGTCGGCGTTCCAGAAGTCGCGGAAGTAGTAGTGGGCCGAGTGCTCGCCGCCGAAGATCGCGCCGTGGGCGGCCATCTCGGCCTTGATGAAGGAGTGGCCGACCCTGGTGCGGACGGGGGTGCCGCCGTGCTCGCGTACGACCTCGGGGACGGAGTGGGAGGTGATCAGGTTGTGGATGATCGTGCCCCGGCCGCCGTTGCGGGCCAGTTCGCGGGCCGCGACCAGGGCGGTGATGGCCGACGGGGAGACGCCTTCGCCCCGTTCGTCCACCACGAAGCAGCGGTCCGCGTCGCCGTCGAAGGCCAGGCCCAGGTCGGCGCCCTCGGCCACCACGCGGGCCTGGAGGTCCGTGATGTTCTTCGGGTCCAGGGGGTTGGCCTCGTGGTTCGGGAAGGTGCCGTCCAGCTCGAAGTACATCGGGACCAGGTCCACGGGCAGCCCGGCGAAGACCGTGGGGACGGTGTGGCCGCCCATGCCGTTGCCCGCGTCCACGACGACCTTGAGGGGGCGGATCTCCGTCAGGTCGACCAGGGAGAGCAGGTGCGCGGCGTAGTCCGTGAGCGTGTCGCGCTCGGTGAGCGTCCCCGGGGTCGCGACCGGCTCGGGGGCGCCCTTCCCGGACCACTCCTCCACCAGCGCGCGGATCTCGCCCAGGCCCGTGTCCTGGCCCACCGGGGCCGCGCCCGCCCGGCACATCTTGATGCCGTTGTACTGCGCGGGGTTGTGCGAGGCGGTGAACATCGCGCCGGGCAGGTCCAGCGCCCCGGACGCGTAGTAGAGCTGGTCCGTCGAGCAGAGGCCGATCATCGTGACATCGGCACCGCGCTCCGCCGCGCCGCGGGCGAACGCCCCGGACAGGACCGGGGAGGTGGGGCGCATGTCGTGGCCGATGACGATCGCGTCCGCGCCGGTCACCTCGGCGAAGGCCGCCCCGAAGAGTCCGGCCAGCTCCTCGTCCCACTGGTCGGGCACGACTCCGCGCACGTCGTACGCCTTCACGAGCTGCGACAGGTCTGCGGTCACGGGCCGGTCCTCCAGGGGGTTGCTTCGGACCGCCAAACTACCCGGCGACCGGCGGTTCCTCAGGAGTCGGGTGAGCGCAGGACGCGGAGGTGGCCCCTGCGGGCGACCTCCATCGGGTCGGCGGTCCGGCGGCCGCCTCCCTGGGTGCCGTCGCCCCGCTCCTGCGGACGCGCGGCTTCCCGTACGGCGTTGGCCAGTGCTTCCAGGTCGTCGCCGCTGGGACGGCTGGGCGCGGAGGGGTCGGAGAGCCGGACGACCTCCCAGCCCCGTGGCGCGGTCAGCCGCTCGCTGTGCTCGGCACAGAGGTCGTAGCAGTGGGGCTCGGCGTAGGTGGCGAGCGGGCCGAGGACCGCAGTCGAGTCGGCATAGACGTACGTCAGTGTCGCGACGGCAGGGCGGCCGCACGCGGTGCGCGAACAGCGACGTACAGGGCTCACGATGTTGGACGGTACCGCACTCTTGAGCGGGCTGCGACGACTCTCCCCCGGCTCACCCCTCCGTGTCGCCCTGTGACATCCGGCACACGCGCCCCCCGGGCAACTCCCCTGACCTGCGCGGAAGGAGAAGGCGAGGGCTTTGGCGGCGATGGTTCCGGTCACCGCCGTGCCGCGAACCTTTCACAAGGCGTCGGCCCGGCGGTCGCGAGCGGGGCTGGAAACGGGCTCCGGTGTGGCCGGATCGCTCAAGAGCGGACAGGGCGGCGTGGGCCCGCTCACCCTCCGGCCGGGCGGGCCGTCGGGGGTTAGGCTGCGTCGGTGATGGACAGTTCCGTACCGCCCAGCCCGTCCGAGCCGCGTCCGCGGCGCCGGGACCGACACGGCCGAGGCATGCGCGGGCCCGTCGCGCCGCCGCAGGTGCCGCTGTCGACGAGCCGCGCGGACAGCTTCCGCGATCTCGTCCAGGACTCGGTGGAGCGGCTGGAGCGGCGCTGGCCGCAGCTGGCGGAGGTCGACTTCGTCGTCCTGGAGGTGCCGGACACGGCGGAGGAGACGGTTCCGCTCGGCGCCGCGGTCTCCGCCGAGAAGGGGCGGCCCGCCCGCATCACCGTCTACCGGCGCCCCGTCGAGCTGCGCACCAAGAGCCGTGACGAGCGCGCCCTGCTCGTCCACGAGATCGTGGTCGAGCAGGTCGCCGAGCTCCTGGGCCTGGCGCCCGAGTCCGTCGATCCGCGGTACGGCCAGGAGTAGGGCCGCTCACTCGTCCAGCACCGACAGGTCCTGACGGGCCGCCGGGACCTCCACCGTGCCCCGGTCGTCCGGCAGCGTCTGGACCGTGAACATCTGGATGCCGTTCACCGTCTCGGTGAGCGTGCGCGCGGCGTGCACCGGGCCACCCGACTGCGACTCGACAGTCAGGGCGTAGGTGCCCTTGAGGCCGGTCGGCACGGGCGGGGTGACCGCCGCGGTCGTGCCCGCCGCGATCTTGTACGTCTTGCTGACCGGCGTGCCGCCGCCGCTGCCGGCCGACGCCGTGACCTTGACCGTCGCGGCGGCGCCGGGGGCGGTGAGGGAGAGGACCGAGCCCTTGGACCGGTTGTCGGCGACGGTCGCGCGCGCGCCGACCGGGGCGGTCGCCGGGATGTAGGCGACCTCCTGCTTGTCGCCCTTGCCCCGGACCACGCGCAGGGCGGCGACGACCGGGGTGGCCCTGCCCTTCTCGGAGGGCACCAGCATCAGCGAGCCCGCCTCGCCGCGGGTGATGTCCTTGAGGTCCATTCCGGCGGTCATGTGCGACTTGACGTGCAGCTCCTCGTGGCCCGCCGGGGTGACCGCGCCGGTCTTGCCGAGCAGCTTCAGGCCGAGGTCGGCGTCGTCGTCGCCGGGGGCGAAGGCCACCAGGCGGACGGAGGTCGCGTCGGCCGGGATGCCGGGCAGCACGACCGTGCCGGCCGGTTCGGCGGAGGCCGTGAGCCAGTCGCTGCCGGTCGTGTCGTCCGCTGTCCTGACGGCCGCGCCGACCCTGCCCGTACGCGTCGTGACGTGGACGGTGACGTCGTCGGCGGCCTTGCTCGTGAGCGTCGAGATCAGGACCCGCACGCCGGAGCCCGCCGGGACCGTGATGCCCTCGCCGACGTCGGACTTGAGGGAGCCGTCCGGGCCGTACAGCTCGATGTCGGCGACGGCCGCGGTGTCGTCCGGGTTGGTGAGGTGGACGTAGTCCTCGCGGGTCTTGGCGGTGCTCGCCGCCGGGAACCAGAAGTCGGTGTCGGGCGCGGTGCAGCTGATGCCGAGCAGGCCGCGGCCGTCGCCCGCCTCGATGGTGGTGGTCTGCTGGGCGGTCCAGCCGGGGGCGAACCGGCCGGTCGCGGTGCCGACGAGGGCGGGCGAGTCCGCGCCCGACGCCTCTCCGGTCGCGGGCTTGCCGGGCTCCTTGAGGGAGACCACCGGCTTGTCCGCCTTGTCCTTCTTGTCCTTGCCCTTGTCCTTCTTGTCCTTGTCGTCGGACTTGCCGTCGGCCGTCGCCTCGTCGTCCTTCGCGGAGGACAGGAGCTCGGCGGTGCCGGCTGTGGCTGAGCCGCCGCTTCCGCCGGACGGGGTGAAGGCCGTGTACGCCGTCTCCGAGAGGTCGGAGAGGCCGGGCGCCGGGCAGAGCAGGCTGGTGCGTTCGACGGGCAGCCGTGCGGCCGTCCCCGCTTCGGCCGTACTGCCGCCGGACGGTTCGTTGAGCGCGGCGAATCCGGTGACGGCCGCCAGGGCGACCGCTCCGGCGATGAGGGACAGGGCGCTGGTGGACTTCACTCGGACTCGCCTCGCGATGCGTTACCGGTCGGCCACGGGTTCTGGCCCGGGGCGGGGTTCTCGGGGTTCTGCGGGTCGTACGGGTGCTGCTCGCCGTACTGCCCGGCCTCGGGGCCGTACCCGTTCGGGTCATAGGACTGCGGGTCGTACGCGGGCGGGTCGTAGGGGCCCGCGTACTGGCCGTCCTGGTACTGGCCCTCCTGGTACTGCGGATAGCCGTACGGGTCGTAGCCGCCGGTGCCCGTCTGCTGCTGCCCCTCGGCGTACTGCGGGTCCTGGTATGGAGCACCGTCCTGGTACTGCGGGTAGGCCGGGTCCTGGTACTGGCCCTGGCCGTTGTCCCAGTCGCCGTACTGCTGCTGCGGCACGAAGACGTTGTCGTCGTCCTCCGCGCCCGTGACGTCGGTTCCGGCGCTCTGCTGGGCGGGAACGTACGCGGGCTGCTCGCCGGTCCCGTCCAGGTCCGGGACGCCCTCCGCATCCTGCTGCCCGGGGGCCCCGGCGGCCTCCGCGGCCTCGCTCTCGGCCAGCGCGGCGGCACGCAGCCTGCGGGCGCGGCGGCCCTCGCCCGCGACCGGTTCGGCGGCGACCGCCTCGGCCTCCTCCGGCAGGTCGTCGTCGATCTCGCGGCGGCGGCCGGGCAGGGCCATGACCACGAGGACCACGGCGAGCGCGATCTGTGCCCAGATCCACACGGTGTGGGTGAAGGGCTCCTCGTACGTGAGGTCCAGGGTGCCGCCCTCGGCGGGCAGTTCGAAGCCCTGGGCCCAGCCGTCGACGGTCTTGGCGGTCAGCGCGCGCCCGTTGAGCGTGGCCTGCCAGCCGGGGTCGGCCGCGTCGGCGATCCGCAGCACCCGGCCGTTGCCGCCCGCCGGGATCCTGGTGTGCGCCTCGACGGGCTGCGAGCCCACGGGAAGCGGCTCGTCGCCCGCGGCGGACGGGACGATCATGATCCGGGCGACCTGCCGGTCCACCCGCCACAGGGCGCTGCCGTCGAGCTGGCTGAGCCGGCTCAGGCCCGGCGTGGCGTCGAGCACCCGGCTCATCTGCTTGGGTGCCCCGTCGCGCACGAGGACGTAACGGATCGCGAAGCCGCTGAGCTGGCTGCCCTGGTCGGCGCCGGAGCCGGCGACCAGGTTGGCGACGACCTTGTCGAGGTGGCTGTTGCCGTCCTGGGCCTCGGCCAGCTCCGCGTCGCCGAGCCTGGCGCCCGAGCCGCGGACGAGGGTGTAGTCGACGGAGGCGGACGAGGTGCCGCCCAGGACCAGGGTGCGCGGCTGGTCGCGGGTGCCGCTCTCCTCCGCGACGAACGCGGGCACCTGGACCGGGTCGCGGCGTTCCAGCGGGCCCGCCGCGCCACCGATCATCCAGCCGGCGGCGGCCAGCACGGGGGCCACGCCCGCCGCGAGGGCGATCAGGGCGGCGACCGGCTGGCGCCAGCCGAAGCTCAGTTCGGCGACGCGGATGCGGGCGCCGTCCGCGCCGACGAGCGCGGCGGCGATGAGGGCCGCGCCGTAGACCAGGGTCGCGGGCCCGGCCCAGCCGGAGCCGTTGGCGAGCCCGGCGAACGCGAGGGAGACCAGCGCGGCCACCCAGGCGGTCCGGACGGCGAACTGCCGCTCCCCGCGCAGCAGGGCTGCCAGCGCGGCGAGGACGATGCCGAGGAGCAGGACGCCGCCCGCCGCCTTGGGCCCGCCGGGGCTGATGCCCAGGAGGTTCAGGGCCGAGGCGGAGCCCGTACCGGTCTCAAGGCCGGCTTCCTTCAGGAACGCGGACGGGCTGCTCAGCAGCGAGAGCGACCAGGGCGCGAGGACCAGGACCGGGGTGCCGACGGCGGCGAGGAAGCGCAGCGCGTACGCCGTGATGTCGCCGCGCCGCAGGACCAGGACGCCGAGGCCGAGGACCACGGCGAGCGGCCACACGACCGGCGTGAACGCCATGGCGAGGGTGAGGAGCAGGGTGTACGCCCAGGTGGCGCGCCAGCTGCCGCGGGCGTCGCCGGAGGCGCGCATGCCGTGCGCGGAGACGGCGGTGCGCGCGATCAGCGGCAGCAGGACGGCCAGGACGGCGGTGCCGAGGCGGCCGGTCGCCAGGGCGCCGGTCGCCGCGGGCAGGAAGGCGTACGCGACGCTCGCCCAGGCCCGCAGCAGCCGCGAGGGCAGCAGCGGGCGGGTCACGAAGTACGCGGTGAGCCCGGCGAGCGGGACCGAGCAGACCAGCAGCAGGGTGAGCGCGAAGCCGGTGGAGCCGAGGAAGAGCGCCGACAGGGCGGAGATGACGGCGAGGTAGGGCGGGGCGGTCTGGGTGCCGCCGGTGCCGACGGTGTGCCAGCCGTCCGCGTAACGCGCCCACAGGTCGGAGACGTCGCCGGGGGCGGGCAGCAGGGCGCCGCCCGCCAGCGCGCCGCCGCCGATGAGGTCGCGGCAGGCGACGAGGGAGACCAGGAGGAGCAGCGCGAAGAGGACCGGTCCGGGCTTGCGGCCGACCTTCTTCAGCCGGGCGAACTGGTCGATCTCCAGATAGTCGGCGTCGTCACCGCCCGGTCCGGACTCGACGGCGCCGTGCCGGGAGCCGCCGGAGTCGGCGTCGGAGCCGCCGCCGAAGTTTCCGGCGACCTGTTCGACGGTGGCGCGGACGGTGGCGCCGGGTGCGGGGAAGAGGCCGCGCAGTTCGGCGGCGTCGACGGCGCCCTTCCCCCGGGCGCGGCGGGCGGCCAGGATGCGGCCGGGGCGCAGCAGGGTGCTCAGGAGTCCGGTGACCTCGTCGAGGGCCTGGCCCGGGACCTTGCCGACGAGGTAGGCGAGGGTGCGCAGCAGGGTGCCGAGGACGAGCCGGAGCATGACCCAGGGCAGCTTCTTGCCGCGGGCGTTGACGAGCATCGTGTAGACGGCGCCCGCCTTGTCCACGCGGTGCGGGCTGGCGACACTGCGGCCGGCGCAGTCGATGGGGCGGCGTTCCCGCGCGGACGCCTCGGCGTGCCGCAGGACGGCGTCGGGGGCGACGAGCACCCGGTGGCCGGCCATGTGGGCGCGCCAGCACAGGTCGACGTCGTCACGCATGAGCGGGAGCCTGCGGTCGAAGCCGCCCAGCTCCTCCCAGACGTCGCGCCGGACGAGCATGCCCGCGGTGGAGACGGAGAGGACGGTACGGACCTGGTCGTGCTGGCCCTGGTCCTGCTCGCGGCGGTCGAGGCCGGTCCAGCGGCGGCCGCTGTTGGCGATGGAGACGCCGACTTCGAGGAGCTGGCGGCGGTCGTACCAGCCGCGCAGCTTGGGCCCGACGATCGCTGCGTGCCGGTCGTTGTCCACGACGCGCAGCATCTCGGCGAGGGCGTCGGGCGCGGGTGCGCAGTCGTCGTGGAGCAGCCAGAGCCACTGCACCGGCTCGCCGTGCGGCAGCTCCGGCATCTCGTACGCCTCGTCGCGCCAGGTCCGGGTGACCGGGTCCCAGCCGCTGGGCCGCTTCAGGTAGGGCAGGTCGTCCGGGGTGAGGACGCCGGCCGTGCGGCTCGCCTCGTCCACGGCGGTGCCGAAGCTCGTACGCCGTGCCAGGTGCAGGACGCGGTCGGCGCCGAGGGCCTCGGTGACCAGGCGCGCGGAATCGTCGGCGCTGCCCGTGTCGGCGGCGATGACGTTCTGTACGGGGCGTTCCTGGCCGAGCAGTCCGGCGAGCGCGTCGGGCAGCCAGCGTGCGCCGTCGTGGGAGACGAGCACGGCGGTGACGACATGCCGGGGGAACTCGGGGGCGGCGGCGGCCGCGTACGGCGCCGTTGATTGGCTGTGCACGGACATCGAGGTACGGGCCCTCCGGCCGGGTCCGGGGGAGGTCCCCCCGGGGGCTGCATCGGTGTACACGCGCGCTCTGTCGGGTCGTTGGCGCGTCTCGGACGGGGCCCCACACTAACGGTAGGGCCAACCGGGGTGGCGCGGAGCGGTTGAACGAGGGCGCGCGAGGGTACGGGCCGGCGCGGATTCCGGGTGTGGCCGTGGCGCTTGCCGGGTACGGCGACGGCCCGCCGCCTGCGGGTGCAGGCGGCGGGCCGCGGTGTTCGTGTTGCGGTGGGCCGGGCCGGCCGGCCCGGTCAGACCGCAGCCTTCTTCAGGCGTCGGCGTTCGCGCTCGGAGAGACCGCCCCAGATGCCGAACCGCTCGTCCTTCGAGAGGGCGTACTCCAGGCACTCGGACCGGACTTCACAGGCGAGACAGACCTTCTTCGCCTCGCGGGTCGATCCACCCTTCTCGGGGAAGAAGGACTCGGGGTCGGTCTGGGCGCACAGCGCGCGCTCCTGCCAGCCGAGCTCTTCGTCCGCGTCCTCGACCAGCAGTTGCTGGAACAGCTCGGTCATGTGCGCCCCTCGTCTGTCTCTTGCGTCCCGTGATGCGGCCGTTACCGAATCGGCCGAACGACACGGGTGAAATTACAAGCGTGTAGCTCTGGCTGGTCAAGCCCGGATCTGCTATTGGCCCCGGTATTCACCCTGCGGCACCAACCGTATGCGTTAAGTGTTCAAATCACCAAAAACCTGACATATGCCATGGGCGCTAACGGGTACCCGTCCGCCATGGAGACAAACTGCTGCGGACGCGGACACGTTTCGATTCGATCACTGAAGCGACCAAGATCACATTCGGGTCACGGTGCCGCGCCCACGTTTGGCAGCGCGGTTGTTGCGCCACCTGTCCCCGTCATCGGCCGCTAAAACCTTTCTCCGCGCGGAGTAACCGGATGAGGTGAAACATTGCCGCCAAACCGGGCATTGGGTTGACACCGGGCGGCTCTTTGGTTCTCCTTGATGGCATGCCAGTGACCTCAGCGACGCACGCGACCCGCGCCCGTGGGTTCCGCAGCGCTGTCCAGGCTCGCTGTTGCTGTTCCAGCTGTCTCAGCTGTTGATGCCGCCGACGCCGTCGTAGCCCTTCCGCTCCGGCCCGGCACCGCTCGTCCCGCACCTTCCCCCGCGCCGCCCTCCGGTCTCCCGGCCCCCGGCGTCCATGGACCTCGCGACGAGCCCCGCACCGTATGCCGCACTCGCCCCCCGCCGAGGAACCACCGCTCCCATGAACAGCAGCGACAGCGACCTCCAGATCGCCGGCGACCTCCTCGAGGTCCAGCACCTACTTCGCCCCGCCCCCGAACACCCCGCCACCGTCGCGGAGTTCGTCGGCCTCGCCCGTACCATCGCGGCCGACCGCGACCGGTGGGCCCCGCTCGTCCGGTACGACGCCACCACCCGCTGGTACCACCGCCTGCACACAGTTCCCCAAGGTCTCGGCTCCGCTCGACCAGGGGAGACCCCACTCGGCTACGAGGTCTGGCTGCTGAGCTGGGTGCCCGGGCAGGGCAGCGGGCTGCACGACCACGGACCGTCCTCCGGCGTCCTGACCGTGCTCGACGGTGAACTGACGGAACGTACGGACCGGGTCAAGCGGGCGCTGGGCGCGGGCGCGCAGCGCGTGTTCGCGCCCGGCTACGTCCACGAGGTCGTCAACGACTCCCTGGAACCGGCCGTCAGCCTCCACATCTACTACCCGGGCCTCACCGACATGCCGATGCACGCCGCGCAGTGCGCCCCGGCGGCCGCGACTGCCTGACCGGCCCCCCGGCGAGGATCAGGCCGCACCTGACAAACTGTTTGCATGCGCATTGTGGTTCTGGCCGGCGGTATCGGTGGTGCTCGGTTCCTGCGGGGTCTCAAGGAGGCCTCGCCCGACGCGGACATCACGGTCATCGGCAACACCGGTGACGACATCCATCTGTTCGGGCTCAAGGTCTGTCCCGACCTCGACACCGTGATGTACACCCTCGGCGGGGGCATCAACGAGGAGCAGGGCTGGGGCCGTACCGACGAGACGTTCCGCGTCAAGGAGGAGCTCGCCGCCTACGGCGTGGGCCCCGAGTGGTTCGGGCTCGGCGACCGCGACTTCGCGACGCACATCGTCCGTACGCAGATGCTCGGCGCGGGCTACCCGCTCAGCGCCGTCACCGAGGCGCTCTGCGCCCGCTGGAAGCCGGGCGTCCGGCTGCTGCCCATGTCCGACGACCGCGTCGAGACGCACGTGGCGATCGAGGAGGACGGCGAGAGCAGGGCCGTGCACTTCCAGGAGTACTGGGTGAAGTTGCGGGCGGCCGTGCCGGCGCGGGCGATCGTGCCCGTCGGCGCGGAGCAGGCGAAGCCGGCGCCCGGGGTCCTGGAGGCCATCGCCGGGGCCGACGTCATCCTCTTCCCGCCGTCCAACCCGGTCGTGTCCGTCGGCACGATCCTCGCCGTGCCCGGCATCCGCGAGGCCATCGCCGAGGCCGGGGTGCCGGTCGTCGGCCTCTCCCCCATCGTCGGCGACGCGCCGGTGCGCGGAATGGCCGACAAGGTCCTCGCGGCCGTGGGCGTCGAGTCGACCGCCGCCGCCGTCGCCGAGCACTACGGGTCCGGGCTGCTCGACGGCTGGCTCGTCGACACCGTCGACGCGGGGGCGGTCGGACGGGTGGAGTCGGCGGGCATCCGCTGCCGGTCCGTGCCGCTGATGATGACCGATGTCGCCGCCACCGCCGAGATGGCGCGGCAGGCGCTGGCCCTCGCAGAGGAGGTCCGCGCGTGAGCGCCGCCGACGCCCCCTCCTACCGGGTGTGGGCCCTGCCCGGGATGCCCGAGGTGCGCCCCGGGGACGACCTCGCGAAGCTGATCGCGGCGTGCGACCCGGGGCTCGTGGACGGCGACGTCCTGCTCGTCACCTCGAAGATCGTCTCCAAGGCGGAGGGCCGGATCGTCGAGGCCACCGACCGGGAAGCGGCCATAGACGCCGAGACGGTACGGGTGGTGGCGCGGCGCGGTCCGCTGCGGATCGTGGAGAACCGGCAGGGCCTGGTCATGGCCGCCGCCGGCGTCGACGCCTCGAACACCCCCGCCGGGACGGTCCTGCTGCTCCCGGAGGACTCCGACGCCTCGGCCCGGGCGATCCGGGACGGACTGCGGGCGGCGCTCGGCGTGGAGGTCGGCGTCCTCGTCACGGACACCTTCGGGCGGCCCTGGCGCAACGGGCTGACCGATGTCGCCATCGGGGCGGCGGGGGTGCGGGTGCTGGACGACCTGCGGGGCGGGCGGGACGCGCACGGCAATCCGTTGAGCGCGACCGTGATCGCCACCGCCGACGAGCTGGCCGCCGCGGGTGACCTGGTCAAGGGCAAGACGGACGGGCTGCCCGTCGCCGTCGTGCGCGGGCTCGGGCATGTCGTGGACGCGGCGGACGAGCAGGGCGCCCGGGCGATGGTGCGGGTCGCGGCCGACGACATGTTCCGGCTGGGGACCTCGGAGGCGGTCCGGGAGGCGGTGACGCAGCGGCGTACGGTGCGCGAGTTCACGGACGAGCCGGTGGACCCGGGGGCGGTACGGCGGGCGGTCGCGGCCGCGGTGACCGCACCGGCGCCGCACCACACGACGCCGTGGCGCTTCGTCCTGCTGGAGTCCCCGGAGTCGCGGACCCGGCTGCTCGACGCGATGCGGGACGCGTGGGTCGCGGATCTGCGGCGCGACGGCAAGAGCGAGGAGTCGATCGCCAAGCGGGTGCGGCGGGGCGAGGTGCTGCGCCGGGCGCCGTATCTGGTGGTGCCGTGCATGGTGATGGACGGTTCGCACACGTACGGGGACGAGCGGCGGGACGGCGCGGAGCGCGAGATGTTCGTGGTCGCGGCGGGGGCGGGAATCCAGAACTTCCTGGTGGCGCTGGCCGGGGAGCGGCTGGGGTCCGCGTGGGTGTCCTCGACGATGTTCTGCCGGGATGTGGTGCGGTCCGTTCTGGGGCTGCCCGAGTCCTGGGACCCATTGGGCGCGGTCGCGGTGGGGCACGCGGTGGCGGCTCCCGGGCCGCGGGTGGATCGGTCCGCGTCGGACTTCGTCGTGGTGCGGTGAGCTTGACGTGGCCGCGGGGGGTTTCGGGGCTCTGCCCCGGGCCCCGGTCCTCAATCGCCGGACGGGCTTGACCTGCCCGGCCCGGTTCTCACAGCCGTGCGATGTCCCTCGGCTGGAAGCGCGGGGCTCTCCGCGGCGGTGTCGCGCCCGAGAGCAGGATCAGGCGGGTCGCCCGGTGGCGCTGGCCCTCGTACGGGGCGAGGAGGGTCAGCATCTCTTCGTCGTCCGCGTGGCGGTTGCCCGCCAGGGCGTGGCCGACGATGCCGGGGAGGTGGAAGTCTCCGACCGTCACCGCGTCCGGCGCGCCGTTGGAGCGCTGCAGGGTTTCCGCCGCCGTCCAGGGGCCGATGCCCGGGACGGCCTGGAGGCGGGTCAGCGCGTCGGGTAGGTCCATCGCGGCCGCCTCCTCCATGCGGCGGGCCACCCGGACCGTGCGCAGGATCGTCGCCGAGCGCTTGCTGTCGACGCCCGCGCGGTGCCAGTCCCAGGACGGGATCAGGGACCAGGTGCGGGCGTCCGGCATGACGTAGAGGCCGTACTCCTGCGGGCCGGGCGCGGGCTCCCCGTACTGGCGGACCAGGAGGCGCCAGGCGCGGTACGCCTCGTCCGTCGTGACCTTCTGCTCCAGGACCGACGGGATCAGCGACTCCAGCACCAGGCCCGTGCGCAGCAGCCGCAGTCCGGGGCGGCGGTGCTGGGTCTGGGCGAGGAGGCGGTGGCGCGGGGTGAAGGCCGCCGGGTCGTCGCCCTCGCCGAGCAGCGTGGGCAGCTGGTCCAGCAGCCAGGCCGCGCCGGGCCCCCAGGCGGACGCCTCGATCCGGCCGTCGCGGGTGACGACGTGGAGCGTGCCGGGGCCCTCGGGGGTGCGGCTGGACCGGCGGACGGAGCCGTCGGCGACCATCCGGAACGTGGGGTCGGCGGGACCACGGCGCAGGGGGCCGAGGACGAGGCGCAGGTCGAGCGGGCCCGGCGGGGTCCAGACACGGGTCTGGGGCGCCGGTACGGGCCCGGCCGCCGCCTGGTGCGGGACGGGCGCGCGCCGGGCGTTGCGGGGAGCGAATCGTCCTGCCACGGAAGAGGTCCTCGGTCGTCGGGGCTGCCTGTCGAGGGTACGGCGATTTCCGGCCACCCGGTCCGCGTACGGGCCGGGGCCGCCGGGTCGCTCACTCGTCCGAGGAGAACCGCACCGACGCGTCCGGCAGGCGCGCCCCGCACCAGACGCGTACGCCCTCGCGGAGCTCGTTGTCGGCGCCCACCTCCGCACCGTCGCCGACGACCGCTCCGGCCAGCACCGTACGGCTGCCGATCCGCGCACCTTCGCCGACCAGGGAGTCCGTGATCACCGCGCCGGGTTCCACGACCGCGCCCGCGAGCACGGTGGAGCCGTCGATCCGGGCGCCCGAGCCGATCACCGCGCCGTCGCCGATGACCGTGCCGCCGGAGAGCTTGGCGTCGGAGGCGACCGAGGCGGTCGGCAGGACGAGGCTGTCGCCGCAGCGGCCGGGCACCGCCGGGGAGGGCGCGCGGCCGAGCACCAGGTCGGCGGAGCCCCTGACGAACGCCTGCGGGGTGCCGAGATCCAGCCAGTACGTCGAGTCGACCATGCCCTGGAGGTGGGCGCCGTCGGCGAGGAGGCCGGGGAAGGTCTCGCGCTCGACGGAGACGGGGCGGCCGGCCGGGATGGTGTCGATGACCGAGCGGCGGAAGATGTACGCGCCCGCGTTGATCTGGTCGGTGACGATCTCCTCGGGCGTCTGCGGCTTCTCCAGGAAGGCGGTGACGCGGCCGGTGCCGTCGGTCGGCACGAGGCCGAAGGCGCGCGGGTCCTCGACCCGGGTCAGGTGGAGGGAGACGTCGGCGCCGGAGTCGGCGTGCGAGGTGACCAGGGCCCGGATGTCGAGCCCGGTGAGGATGTCGCCGTTGAAGATGAGGACCGGTTCGTCCGGGCCCGACGCGAGGCGGTGGGCGACGTTCCGGATGGCGCCGCCGGTGCCGAGCGGTTCGCGCTCGGTGACGTACTCGATGTGCAGGCCGAGCGAGGAGCCGTCCCCGAAGTACGGCTCGAAGACCTCGGCGAGGTACGAGGTGGCGAGGACGATGTGCTCGACCCCGGCGGCCCGGGCACGCGCCAGCTGGTGCGTGAGGAAGGGGACGCCCGCCGCCGGAACCATGGGCTTGGGCGTGTGCACCGTGAGGGGGCGCAGCCGGGTTCCCTTGCCGCCGACCAGGAGGATCGCTTCTTTTGCCTCTGTCACAGCACTGTCTTCGCTTCCTGCTGGGGCCGGGCGTGTTACGGCTGGCCAGTGTATGCAGCCGCAGGGGACGCCACCCGACGGCGGGGCTCAACGGCCTTGCGGGGACGACGGCGTTCTGAAGGCCCCGGTTCTTTGTAGAGACGCGCTCCCCGGCAATCGGTTGCGCGGCCGGCCGGCCGGTGTACGCGGCTGTCGCCGGGCCCGCCGCCCGCCGGCCCGGCCGCGTACGCTTCCGCCCATGAACGCCAGCGACCGCACCCCTGCCGACCTGCTGCGTTCCGCGCTCGCCGCGGACCCGGCCCGCCCTCTGGTCACCTTCTACGACGACGCCACCGGGGAACGCGTCGAGCTGTCGGTGGCCACCTTCGCGAACTGGGTGGCCAAGACGGCCAACCTGCTCCAGGGCGATCTGGCGGCCGAGCCCGGCGACCGGCTCGCGGTGCTGCTCCCCGCGCACTGGCAGTCCGCGGTCTGGCTGCTGGCGTGCGCCTCGGTCGGCGTGGTCGCCGAGGTGGGGGGCGACCCGGCCGCCGCCGACCTGGTCGTCTCCGGCCCGGACACGCTGGACGCGGCGCGGGCCTGCCGGGGCGAGCGGATCGCCCTGGCGCTGCGCCCGTTGGGCGGGCGGTTCCCCCAGGCGCCCGAGGGTTTCGCGGACTACGCGGTGGAGGTGCCGGGCCAGGGCGACCGGTTCGCGCCGTTCGCCCCGGTGGACCCGGACGCGCCGGCGCTGACGGTGGGCGGGGCCTCGTTCACGGCGGCGGAGCTGGTGGCGCGGGGCCGCGAGGACGGGGCGGCGCTGGGCCTGGGTGCCGGTTCACGGCTGCTGACGGGGCGTACGTACGACACCTGGGACGGGCTCGCCGCCGGGCTCTACGCGCCGCTCGCCACCGGGGGCTCCGTGGTCCTGTGCCGCCATCTCGACCGGCTGGGCGCGGAAGCCCTGGCGCAGCGGGTGGAGAGCGAGCGGGTCACGGTGACGGTGTGACAGCGGCCGGGACCGGTATGACAAGAGGCACGAGGGGGGCACCCGTCCGGCCCATCGTGGGCCGAGTCCCCCGTGTCGGCGCTCAACTCCGGTACATGATCTGCCGTACAGACCAGCCGAGGCACAACCAAGCGTGAGGTTCAGCCGTCTACTTCTGCGACCGGCGGCCCAGCGCGCCGCCGAACGTGAAGGATGGACGCAGACGTGACCGAAAGCGCCGGCACTCCGGGCGATCCCGACGACTCGGCCGCGGGCGAGGACCGGACACCGGACGCACCACCGCCCGGCAAGGAGAGCGAGCCGGGCGCGGCGGACAGCTCCGGTGAGGAGCGCACGCCCGGCGCGGCGGGCGCCCCCGGCGGTGAGACCCGCAGCGGGTCCGGCAGCGGTCCCGGGCCTGCCCCTGAGGGGCCGCCGGAAGGCGGGGGCCTCGACATCACCGTCAGGCGCAAGCGCCACTGGCTGCGCTGGACCGCGCTCGGTGCCTCGTTCGTCGTGCTCGTCGCGGCGGGCGTCGGCTGGTGGCTGTACAAGAAGCTGGACGGCAACATCCGGACGGACACCTCGGCGGCGGCCGAGCTGAAGGCGTACGAGAAGGAACGGCCGGTCTCCGTCGTGCACGACGCGGAGAACATCCTGCTGATCGGCTCGGACAGCCGGGCCGGCGACAACCGCAAGTACGGCCGCGACGACGGCGGCAGCCAGCGCTCGGACACGACGATCCTGCTGCACCTGGCGGCGGACCGGAAGAGCGCGACCGCGATGTCGATCCCGCGCGACCTGATGGTGAACATCCCGGCCTGCCACAAGGCCGACAAGACCGCCACGAGGGCGCAGTTCGCGCAGTTCAACTGGGCCTTCGAGATGGGCGGGACCGCCTGCACCATCCGGACCGTCGAGAAGATGACGGGCATCCGCATCGACCACCACATGGTCATCGACTTCAACGGCTTCAAGGACATGGTCGAGGCGGTGAACGGCGTGGAGATCTGCCTCAAGGAGCCGGTCGACGACAAGGACGCCCATCTCAAGCTCACGGCGGGCCGCCACAAGCTCAACGGGGAGCAGGCGCTCGGCTACGTACGGGCCAGGAAGTCGCTGGGCAACGGGAGCGACACCGACCGCATGGACCGCCAGCAGCAGTTCCTGGGGGCGCTGGTGAACAAGGTGCAGAGCAACGGCGTCCTGCTCAACCCGACGCGGCTCTACCCGGTGCTCGACGCGGCCACGAAGGCGCTGACCACCGACCCGGGCCTGGACAGCCTGAAGGACCTCTACGACCTGGTGCGGGGCATGCGTGACGTCCCCACCGAGAAGGTGCAGTTCCTGACGGTGCCCCGGCAGCCGTACCACCTGAACAGGAACCGGGACGAACTGGTGCAGCCCGCCGCGAACAAGCTGTTCAAGCAGCTCCGCGACGACAAGCCGGTCGCCGTGGTGCCCGCCGACAAGCTCAAGGGCGACGACAAGAATCCGGACTCGGCCGACGCCTCGGGGCCGTCGCCCACACCCACGTATTCGGGGAACAATGCCGCGACCGACCTGTGCAAGCAGTAAAGCAATGGCCAAGCAGATGCCAACATTCCGCGCGCAATGGGAAGAATGCCCGGTTGTAAGGGCCGTGGAATGTGTCACGCGCGTCGCTGGACGCCGAATGAGACGGATAGTGTGACGCGATCCGGTGCTACCGGCCGTTGGGCCGCGCACTTCTGGAGAGAAAAACTGAGCGCCTTTTTCGGGGGAGGCGCCTCGCGTGGCACCGACGGAGGACTTGAGCAACCGTGGATGCGCAAAGCCGTGGGCGGGCGGAAGACATGGATCCCGCAGACCAGTGGGTTCTCAACCCGGACACCGGCGATTACGAACTGCGACTGAACCACTCCGGAGGGAACATCCCCCGGTCCTCCGCCCCGCCGGCGCAGCGCGGCCCGTCGAGCACCCCTCGCCGTGCCCCCGCAGGTGACTCCGCGCGGCGCGCCACCGAGGTGCCGCGCCAGGGCGGCCGCCGGTCGGCGAACGGTCCGCGCGGCCAGCAGCGCCCCGCGCCCGGCGACGACGGTCCCGGGCGCCGTAAGCGCAAGGCCCCCAAGTCGCGCAAGAAGAAGGCGCTGCTGTGGACGGGCGGCGCGATGGCGTTCGTGCTCGTGGGTGTCTCGGCCGGCGGCTACTGGCTCTACCAGCGCCTCAACGGCAACATCAACACCGTGGACATCGGCGACGCCGGCAACAAGGACGTCGTCACCGCCAACGCCCCGATCAACATATTGATCATCGGTACGGACAAGCGCACCGGCAAGGGCAACGAGGGCTACGGCGACAAGGGCAGCGTCGGCCACGCGGACACGAACATCCTCTTCCACGTCTCCGAGGACCGCACCAACGCCACGGCGATGAGCATCCCGCGCGACCTCATCACCGACATCCCGGACTGCACCTCCGTGCAGGAGGACGGCTCGAAGAAGAACATCGCGGGCATCCAGCACGTCCGCTTCAACCGGAGCCTCGGCGAGGCCGGCCGCGACCCCGGCTGCACGATGAAGACGGTCACGGAGCTGACCGGGGTGAAGATCGACCACTTCATGATGGTCGACTTCAACGCGGTGAAGACCCTGTCCACGGCGGTCGGCGGCGTCAACATCTGCCTCGACCACGCCATCGACGACCCGAAGTCCCACCTCAAGCTGCCCGCCGGACCGAACAAGGTCCAGGGCGAGGACGCGCTGGCGTTCGTACGGACCCGGCACGCCTACTCCAACGAGAGCGACCTCGACCGGATCAAGGGCCAGCAGCAGTTCATGGGCTCGATGATCAAGCAGGCCAAGTCGGACGACACGCTGACCAGCCCGACGAAGCTGTTCAAGGTGGCGGACGCCGCGACCAAGGCCCTGACGGTCGACAAGGCCATCGGCGACGTGAAGAAGCTCAGCACGCTCGCCAAGGAGATCACCAAGACGGACACGAAGAACATCACGTTCGTCACCATGCCGGTGATCGACAACCCCGACGAGCCCAAGCCCGTCACGGTCGTCCCGCACCCGACGCAGGCGGAGCAGCTGTTCTCGATGCTGCGCGACGACACCTCGCTCACCGAGGTGGCCGCGCAGAAGAAGAAGGCGAAGAGCAAGCAGGACGCGCTCCTCAAGGGAACCAAGGCCGCACCCGCCGACGTCCGCGTCGATGTGTACAACGGCGGCGAGGTCCCCGGCGGTGCTCAGCAGACGGTCACCTGGCTGCAGAACACCAAGGGCGTCCTGAAGTCCACGAACAAGGCCAACGCGCCCGAGAAGATCGCCAAGACGACGCTGGAGTACGCCCCGAACCAGGCGGACCAGGCCCGTGCCCTCGCCGAGATGATGGGCCTGCCCGGCTCGGCGATGAAGCCGGGCACCACGGACGCCGAGGGGCTCCAGGCGATGGTGCTGACGCTGGGCAAGGACTTCCAGGCGGCCGGTACGCCGATCACGGCGCCGAAGAAGATCGACATTCCGAAGTCCAGCGCCGAATCCGCGGGGTGCTCCAAGTGACACCACGTCACCGCACCATAAGAGTCTGAGCAGCAGGGGGGTCCTGGTGGGACGGAGCAGCACGTCGGGGGAGGGGACGCGGTCGCGGACGCACTCCCGCCGGAAGGGCGGGGACGAGGGCGTCGGCGACCGTGACGGCGCGCGTCCCGGTGACGCCGGGCCGGGCGACGCCGACGGCGGCCGGGCGAGCCACCGGCGCGGCAAGTCGCGCAAACGGGCGGCGAAGAAGTCCCGGAAAAGCCGTGTGTTCAAGTGGATGGCCATATCCCTGGCGGTGCTCGTCCTGGGCACCGCCACCGCCGGATACCTCTACTACCAGCACCTCAACAACAACATCCGCAGCAGCGCTCGCAGCGGCGGCGAGAGCGGTGTGAAGAAGGCCGCGCCGAACGCCCAGGGCGACACCCCGCTCAACGTCCTGCTGATCGGCTCGGACAGCCGGAACAGCGCGGAGAACGTGAAACTCGGCGGCAGCAAGGACACGGTCGGGGACAAGCCCCGGGCCGACGTGCAGATGCTGTTGCACATCTCGGCGGACCGGAAGAACTCCTCACTGGTCAGCATCCCGCGCGACACGATCCTCCCGATCCCCGAGTGCACGGACTCCGAGACCGGTCAGACCTACCCCGCGACGGACAACAGGCCGATCAACGAGTCCCTCCAGCGCGGTGGCCCCGGCTGCACGCTGACCACCTGGGAGAAGCTGACCGGCGTCTACATCGACCACTGGATCATGCTCGACTTCGCGGGCGTGGTGGCGATGGCGGACGCGATCGGCGGTGTGGAGGTCTGCGTGAAAACGGGTGTGTGGGACAAGCCCACCCGCCTCGTTCCCGGCGGCTCCGGTCTCAAGCTGCCGGCGGGGAAGAACACGGTGCAGGGCAAGCAGGCGCTTCAGTGGCTGCGTACCCGGCACGCCTTCGGCAATGACCAGAACCGTGCCAAGGCGCAGCACATGTACATGAACTCCATGCTGCGCACACTCAAGAAGCAGAACCTCTGGTCGGACGCGGGCCGGCTGATGAACCTCGCGGAGACGGCCACCAACGCCCTCCAGGTCTCCGACGAGATCCGTTCGGTCAAGAAGCTCTACGACCTGTCGATGCAGCTCAAGAGCGTGCCGATCGACCGCATCACCATGGCGACGATGCCGACGGCCGAGTGGTCCCAGGACCGGAACAAGCTCGTTCCCGTCGAGAAGTCGGCGGACGCCCTGTGGCGTCTGCTCCGTGAGGACGTCGCGTTCGACAAGAACGGCAAGGAGAAGAAGAAGCCCTCCGCGCCCCCTTCCGGGCCTCCGGCGGCGGATCCGGCGACCCTCGGCATCTCGGTGGTGAACGGCACGGGCGTCGGCCAGGCGCCCAAGGACGGGCGGGCCACCGAGGTCGCCGACATCCTGCACGGCAAGGGCTTCGCCGCCGCCGAGACCTCGCAGAACCCCGAGCCGCTCAAGGACACGGTGGTGCGGTACGCGAAGGAGGACGGCGACCAGGGCAAGTCGGACGCGCTGTCCGTGGCCACGGCGCTGGGGCTCCCGACGACCTCGGTCAAGGCCGACCCGCAGGCCGGCGGGCTGACCGTCGTCGTCGGTGCGGACTGGCGCGAGGGCACGGCGTACAAGGCCCCGAAGGCCGAGGCGGGTGACCTTCCGGACGGCGCGGACGACATCAACGCCGCGGACAAGGACCAGTGCATGGACATCTACTCCGTCTACAAGTGGGACGGAAAGAGCTGACGGACGGTACGCGAGAGGGGGCGCCCGGTCCGGCCGGGCGCCCCCTCTCGTTGTCTGTCCGCGCAGGTCAGGCCACCGGCGCGCCCGGTTCGGCGATGGCCGGGCGACGGCTGGCGATGACCTTCTTCGCCAGCGAGCGGGGGCTCGTCAGGAAGCCGTAGCCCCAGGACATGTGCATGGTCGCGAGCGCGACCGGGATCTGCGCGCGGGCCTTCAGCGACAGGCCCTTGCCGGCCGGGAGGGAGCCCGCGACGATCGCCGCGACGTACCCGCCGGGGACGATCAGCGCCCACGGGGTGACCGCCGCGCCCACCACGAGGCCGGCCGCGATGGCGACGACGGCGGTCGGGGGCGCCAGGTAGCGCAGGTTGATGGAGCCGGAGTGGTAGCGGGCGACGACGTGGCGCCAGCGGCCGTAGTCCTTGTACTGCTTGGCGAGCGCCCGGACGGAGGGGCGCGGGCGGTACTGGACGCGCAGCTCGGGCGAGAACCAGATCAGGCCGCCGGATTCGCGGATGCGGAAGTTCAGCTCCCAGTCCTGGGCGCGGATGAACTCGACGTTGTACCCGTCGGCCTTCTCCAGCGCCTCCCGGCGGAACACGCCCAGGTAGACGGTCTCGGCGGGGCCCGCCTGGCCGCCGGTGTGGAAGGCGGCGTTGCCGACGCCGATCTTCGAGGTCATGGCCGCCGCGACGGCGTCCTCCCAGGCGTTCTCGCCCTCGGCGTGCATGATCCCGCCGACGTTCTGCGCACCCGTCTCCTCCAGGAGCCGGACGGCGGTCGCGATGTAGTTCGGCGAGAGCATGCCGTGGCCGTCGACGCGGACGACTATCGGGTGGCTCGACGCCTTGATCGCGGCGTTGAGGGCGGCCGGGGTGCGTCCGGTGGGGTTCGGCACGGTGTGGACGCGGGGGTCCTCCGCGACCAGCTCGGCGGCGATCTCGTCCGTACGGTCCGTGGACGGGCCGAGCGCGATCACGACCTCCATCTCGCCCGCGTACTCCTGCTCCAGGATGTGGCGTACGGAGTTACGGAGATGGCGCTCCTCGTTGAGCACCGGCATGATCACGGAGACGGCGGGAGGCTGCGCGGCAGACATGTGGTCCTCGGGTGGTCCTCGGGGGCGCCGGGGGCTCGTACCCCACCAGGCGGTATTCGGCCGCCACGTTACCGCGAATGGGGGACAGCGGCGCGCGCCGCCCGGGCGGCCTCCCGGGATGAGGATCGTATGGGCCTACCGTCTGAACGGTCCCCCTCGCACCGCGGAGGTGTCCCCCCGTGTCCACGCCGCACCGCTCCCCCCGTCCCGCACGGCCCCGCCCCGCGCCCGCGCGGCGCCGGCGGCCGAGAAGGCGGGACGAGCGGCCGCGCTGGGGCATGCGGGTGGCGACCGGGCTCTCGGTCCTGGTGCTAGGGGCGGGCGGGATCGGGCACGCGGTCGTGACGAACCTGGAGAGCGGGATCGACCGCGTCGACCCCTTCAAGGACATGAAGAACCGGCCCGCGGGCGGACGCGGCATGAATCTGCTGCTGGTCGGCACCGACGGCCGCGAGAAGATCGGCAAGGACGAGAAGCGGAAGTACCGGCTGGGCGGTGAGCCCTGCCACTGCACGGACACGATCATGCTCGTGCACCTGTCGTCCGACGAGGAGCGCGCCAGCGTCGTGAGCCTGCCGCGCGACAGTTACGCGGAGATCCCCGCCCACCGGGACCGTACGACCGGCGAGGAGCACGCGGCGCACCCGGTGAAGCTGAACGCGGCGTACGCGGAGGGCGGGCCGGGCCTCACCGTGAGCACCGTGGAGCACATGACCGGCGTCAAGATCGACCACTATCTGGAGGTCGACTTCACCAGCTTCATGACCACGGTCGACACCCTCGGCGGTGTGAAGATCTGCACGGCCCGCCCGCTGAAGGACTCCTACACCGGACTGGACCTCGCGCCCGGCACCCACACGCTCGACGGCGGCCAGGCGCTCCAGTACGTGCGTTCCCGGCACATCGACGGGGCCGCCGATCTGGGCCGGATGCAGCGCCAGCAGAGGTTCATGGCCGCGCTGATCAAGCAGGCGACGAGCAGCGGGGTGCTGCTGAACCCGGTGAAGTTCCGCGAGGTCGCCTCGACGATGCTGAAGTCCGTCCGGGCCGACCGGGGCTTCGACACGGAGCAGATGCTCTCCCTCGGCCAGGCGATGCGGGGCTTCTCCCCCGCGTCGTCCGAATTCGCCTCGGTGCCGATGGGGGATGTGGCGTACCAGGTCAAGGGCATCGGTTCCACGGTGAAGTGGGACCCGGTGAAGTCGAAGCAGCTGTTCACCGCGCTGCGCGAGGACAAACCCCTGACCACCGCCCGGCCCGCCGAGAAGGCCCCCGCGAAGAAGGTGGACGTGCCGCCGCGGCAGATCCGCGTCCAGGTCTACAACGGCACCGCGAAGGACGGCCTGGGCTCCAAGGTCGACGACGCGCTGCACGCCACCGGCTTCGACACGACCCGGGCCCCGCTCACCGCACCGCAGCACGATCTGAAGCACACCCTGATCACGTTCGACCCGCGCTGGGACCGGTCCGCGAAGACCCTGGCGGCGGCGCTGCCGGGGGCGGAGCTGCGGCCGGTGCCGGGGCAGGGGGCGACGATGCGGGTGACGGCGGGCGAGGACTACAGCAAGGTCGAGCGGGTCCACGCGGAGGAGCCGGAGCCGGGGAGGTTCGGGGCGGTGAAGGGGGACGAGGTGGTGTGCCCGTGAGGCGGCCGGGCGATCCCAGCCCGTCCGGCGCTTGACGTCACCGGGCGAACCCAGCCCGTCCGGCGCTTGAGGACGGAACCGGTCAGGGGTGGACCCCGCGCCCCTCGGTCAGCCCGCGCCCTCAGTCCTCGATGCCGTCGGCCAGCCGCTTCTCGCGCAGCTCCCTGATCGCGCGGCGCCGCGCCAGGCGGTGCGTGCGGCGGATCTGGGCCTCCTGGTAGCGCCGCTTGTCGCGCTCCGTCTCCGGGACCACCTGCGGTACGGGGCGGGGCCGGCCGTCCGCGTCGACCGCGGCGAACACCAGGTACGCGCTGCCGACCTGGGTCGCGGGCGTCGACTCGTTCCAGCGCTCGGCCATGACCCGGACGCCGACCTCCATGGAGGAGCGGCCGGTCCAGTTGACCTGGGCGCGTACGTGCACGAGGTCGCCGACGCGGACCGGCTCCAGGAAGACCATCTCGTCCATCGAGGCCGTGACGGCGGGGCCGCCGGAGTGCCGGCCTGCCACCGCGCCCGCAGCGTCGTCCACCAGCTTCATGATCACGCCGCCGTGCACGGTCCCCAGCAGATTGGTGTCGCTGCCGGTCATGATGTGGCTGAGGGTGGTCCGGGAGGCCGCGGTGGGCTTGGCCGGAATGTCGCTCTCCGGGCGCGGAGCCTGATCTGTCATGCCGTCCACCTTATGCGGGGGCCGGAACGCCGTCGCATTGCATCAGCTTCGCAACAGCCCCGGTGCGATTTTCCTCCCACCCTGTAAGAGGGGCGTCCCCGGACTGCACACTGGTCCGTATGAACGATTGGCCCGACGGCTGGACCGACGACAACCGCAGCGGCAACCGCTACGGGCAGGGCAGCGCGAGCGAGCGGCCCGAGAGCGCCCGCTCGATGCCGCACGTCCAGCGCCGCCCGGCCCCGCCGCCGCAGCGCCCCGCGCCGCCGAGGCAGCGCCCGGTGCCGCAGCAGCCCTCGGGCTACGACGACGGTAACCCGCAGTACGACAGCGGTTACAACACCGGCCAGGTGTACGGCGGCGGGCACGGCGGCCGTGGCGCGGGTCACGGCGGCGGCGACCGGGGCCCCGCCCAGGGCCGTCCCCGCCCCGCTCCCAACTGGGGCCGCCGGATCAGGATCGGCGCGCTGGTCCTGGTCGTCGCGCTGCTCGCCGTCTCCGTGGGCACGTACTTCTGGGCCGACTCCAAGCTGAACCGCGCCGTCGACCTGTCGAAGGTCATCGAGCGGCCGGAGGCGGGCAAGGGGACGAACTACCTGATCGTGGGCTCGGACAGCCGCGAGGGCATGACGTCCGAGGACAAGAAGCGGCTCCACACGGGCTCGGCCGACGGCAAGCGGACCGACTCGATGATGATCCTGCACACCGGTGACAACGGCCCGACGCTGGTCTCGCTGCCGCGTGACTCGAACGTCGAGATCCCGTCGTTCATCGGCTCCGAGTCGGGCAAGAAGTACCCGGCCACGGGCAAGACGACGAAGCTGAACGCCGCGTACGCCACGGACGGACCTGAACTGCTGGTCCGTACGGTCGAGTTCAACACCGGTCTGCACATCGACCACTACGTCGAGATCGGCTTCGGCGGCTTCGCCAAGATCGTGGACGCGATCGGCGGGGTCGAGCTGGACATCCCGAAGGCGTTCAAGGACAAGTGGTCGGGCGCCGACTTCCCGGCGGGCAAGCAGACCCTCGACGGCCAGCAGGCCCTGGCCTTCGTCCGCACCCGCCACGCCTTCACCTCGGACCTGGACCGTACGAAGAACCAGCAGAAGTTCCTCGCGGCCCTGGCCAGCCAGACGGCGACCTTCTCCACGATCGCCAACCCGTTCAAGCTGTACCCGACGATGGGCGCGGGCCTGGACACGCTGATCGTGGACAAGGACATGTCGCTCTGGTCGCTCGGCAAGATGTTCTTCGCGATGAAGGGCGTCACCGGCGGCGACGGCACGTCGATGAACATCCCGATCGCGGGCAATGTGGGCTCCAACCTCGCCTGGGACAAGGCGAAGGTGAAGCAGCTGGTCGAGCAGCTGAAGAACGACGAGAAGGTCACGGTCACGGAGAACTGAGAGGGCGCGTCCCCGCGCCTCCTCCCCTGCTGCGGAGCCGCCATGCCTGTCCGGATCGTGTACGAGTCGCACGCCACGACCACCGACAACGAGGCGGGCATCGCCACGGGATGGCTGCCGGGGCGGCTCTCCCCGACCGGGCGCCGCCAGGCCGCCGAACTGGGCGACCGGCGGCGCGGCACCGGGCTCGACGCCGTCTACACCTCGGACCTGGCCCGCGCCGTGGAGACGGCCCGCATCGCGTTCGCGGGCACGGGGACCCCGGTCCTCCGACAGGACGCGCGGCTGCGGGAATGCGACTACGGGGAGCTGAACGGCGCCCCGACCGCCGTCCTGCACCCCCTGCGCACCCGCCACATCGACCGCCCGTGGCCCGGCGGCGGCCAGAGCTACCGGGACGTGGTCGAGGCGACGGCCGCGTTCCTGCGGGACCTGGCGGCCGAGTGGGACGGGGGCCAGGTGCTCGTGATCGCGCACTCCGCGAACCGCTGGGCCCTGGACTGCCTGCTCGCGGGCGCCCGGCTGGATAGCGTCGTCGCAGACCCGCCGCTCTGGCAGCCGGGTACCTTCTACACCCTGCCCTGAGCCAGCACCGCCGCGTGCGGCAGCGACAGCAGCCCGTCCTCCGCGAGGAATTCGCGGCACAGCGCGTCGTACTCGCGCTTGGCCGCCGCCACGCCCTCCGGGCCGGCGCCGGCGAGCAGGGTGCCGGTCGCGCCGATTCCGGCGGCGGGGCCCGCCCACCAGTCGTCCGGGGCCACGCGGTGGTCCCAGGTGTGCGTGGTGCTCCGTACGTCTCGGAGGCCGGCGGCGGTGAGCAGCGCGGTGAGGCCGTCCGGGGTGCGCGCGAAGTCGTGTTCCTCGTCCACCGTGGCCATCCAGCCCGGCCGGGTGAGCCCGGCGGCCTGGGCGGCGCGGCCGGCCAGCGTCTGGCCCGGAGCGCCCGGCAGCTGCCAGATGGTGACCGCGATCGTGCCCCCGGGGCGGGTGACCCGGCGCATCTCGACCAGGGCCTCCAGGGGGCGGCCGACGTGGTTGACCACGAAGTTGGCGACGACCGCGTCGAACTCCCCGTCGGCGTACGGCAGCTGGGGCAGCACCCCGGAGCGCACCTCGGCCCCGGGCGCCGCCCGCCGGGTCGCCTCGACCATGCCGGGCTCGGCATCCACGGCCCGGACGGCCGCGCCGCGTGCGAGGGCGGCGGCCGTCACGTTGCCGCTGCCGCACCCCACGTCGAGCAGGCGGGTCCCGGCCGCGACTCCCGCGGCGTCCAGCAGGGCGGGCACGGTGTGGACGCAGAGCCGGGCGGCGGTGCGGGCGTAGGCGTCGGCCCGCCCGCCCCACATGCGCCGCTCCATCACGTCGAACGCGGTCATCCGGTGTCTCCTCCGGTAGGGCTGGTCGGGGTCTGCGGTTCCGTCTCGTTCAGGCACGGCTCGTCGGGGTCTGCGGTTCCGCCCCGTTGGAGGTACGTACGGTCGGGGTCTGCGGTTCCGTCTCGTTCAGGTCCTCGTGCAGGGCGCCGAGGGCGCGCCCGGTGGGTTCGCCGCGCGCGGACAGCTCTGCGAGGGCCCACCCGGGCAGCCGCCCCGCCACCTCGTCCGGTTCGTCGCCGCGTTCCGGGTCGCCCAGCCCCTGGAGCAGGGCGAACACGGTCTCCCTGGCCACCTCGCGGGCGATCTCGCCCAGCTCGTCGGCGGTGAGCCCGAGGCTCACGGCGCGCTCGACGGCACCACCGGCCGCGCCCGCTCGGCGATAGGCGGCGACCCACTCGGAGGCGGTGGTGCTCCAGGCGTCGATGTCCTGCCACACCATCCGCAGGAACCGGAACCGGGCGAGCTGCGGCAGCCCCTCCTCGGCCTCGGACTCGGCCCACCCCTCGGCGTCCTCGGCCCCGAGCGCGTCGAAGAGCCGGGCGAGCCGCGCTATGTCCTCAGGCACTGCGGAAGTTCCGGGACAGCCAGGGGCTGAGCATGGCGCGCGGCACCAGCTCCTTGTACGTCTCGTCCCCCGGCAACGGCACGACGAGCCACTGCCCCGGCGGGAAGAGCCGGCCCTTCACATAGGCCATCCCGCCGTACACGGACCGCAGGAACGCGGGCACCGAGTCCCGGGGCACGTCGTCGAACACCACCCCGTCGACGGTGATCCGGGCGTCGTCCTCCGGGAACACCTGCACGGCGACGGCCGGGACCCCGCCCAGCTCGATGAACGCCTCGTGCGGCAGCGACCCGTCCGCGTCCACCACGGCGAACGCCCCCGCTGACTCCCGCCGGGAGGTCCGGTCGGCCCCGATGTCGTCGGTGACCGTCACCTCCAGGTTGTACGCCCGTGCGACTTCCCGTACGGCGGTGACGGCGGCCTCGGTGGTGGGCAGGTGGGGGTCCGTCATGCGGGTCGGGCCGCGTGGGGGGCGTGGGCGAGGTGGAAATCACTTCGGGTTCGCATGTCTCCAACCTCCAGCAATGGTTCGGGTTCCCGCTGCCACTCCATTCTGCCTGTCTCGTCGTTGGCGTTCATCCGTCCACCGGGTCGCGGGTTTCCGCGACCCGGTGCGCCAGGTCGCGGAGGCCCGCGTCGCGGTGCGCCACGACGTCACATGCTTTGAAGGAACCTCGGGAAAGAACCCAACCCAACCCACCCGAACCCCGTCCGAACGCCAATCACTCGCGCGGGTGACAAATGCCAACTGAGCTGGATTTGGGGTCGGTTGTCGGGCATATGCTCGCGGCACCAACCCCAGACACGAGTCGGCCCCGACCGGGACAGCGAATCCCGGACGGGGCCTGACCACCGAGGAAGAAGTGAGCTTCCCGATGACTGCCCAGCAGGCTATCGCGCCCCCGTGCGCTCCGCCCGGTTCCCCCGGCTCTCCTCCCGACGTCACACCGACCTCCGGTGTCATCCACGTCAACTCCCGCCACACGTCCGGCTTCACGGTCATCGGCAACCACCTCGCCCAGCACGGCGCGCTCTCCCTCCTCGCGATCGGGCTGGCCGTCCACATCCAGTCACTGCCCGAGGGCGCGAAGGTCGGCGTCAAGGTACTCGCCGCGCGCTTCCCGGAGAGCGAGATGCGGATCGCCGCCGCGCTGCGCGAGTTGGAGGCGGCGGGCTACCTCCGCCGCATCCGCGTACGCCTGCGGGACGGCCGCGTACGCACGCGCACGGAGTCGCACAACCGGCCGTACGCCGCGCTCCCGGCGCCCCCGAAGCCGTACGCCGCGCCGCGCGCCACGACTCCGCCGCCCGCCGCACCAGCACCCCCGCCCCGGCAGCAGCACCCCGCCCCGAAGCCGCTCCCCCGGCCCACCGGCCTCCACCGGACCGCCGCCCTGCTCCTCGCGGACCTCCGCCGCCACGCGCCCGTGTTGACGCTCTCCGAGGCGGACATCACCGCCCTCGCACCGGGGGTCGCCGCCTGGCTCGAACGCGACGCGCACCCCGAGGCCATCCGCCGGGCCCTCACCACGGACCTCCCGGCGCCCCTCGCCCACCCGGCGCGCCTCCTCCGCCACCGGATCACGGCCCTCCTGCCGCCCCCGCTCCCGGCCCCGGCCGCGCCGCCCACGGTCATCCCCCTCCAGAACTGCGACGACTGCAACCGAGCCTTCCGCGCCCCGGAACCGGGCCCCTGCCGCGACTGCCGTGAGTCCTGAAACATCCGAACTACCGATCGGACCCGCATGGTCAGCTCGCCCCACGAGGCGATGCACCGCATCTTCCAGGAGTACCCGGGGCTGTTCTCCCGGGTGTCGGAGGTACTCGGTGTCGACATTCCACCGCCCGTCTCAGCCACCGTCCTGCCCACCGACCTCTCGCGGCCATCACACATGCCGACAATCCCGACGTCGGTGCCATACTGAAAACGCTCTCCGCAGCACTGCGGGACGCGCCCGAGAACATCACCGACCCCATCGTCGAACTCACCGCTCAGGGCCTGGGCAGTCGTCCGGTCGCACAACAGTGGAGGAACCTGGTGGCCGTGGACACCTCTTTCTACAAGTCCGCCATGTCGGAGGAGATCCGGGACGAGGGCAGAGCGGAAGGCCGGGCCGAAGGTCTCCTGCTGCTTCTCGGTGTACGTGGCATCGCCCTCACCGACGCGGACCGCGCGAAGATCACCACCTGTACCGATCCCCAGCTCCTGCACCGGTGGCTTCAGCGCGCCGCGACAGCCTCCTCCGCCGAGGAGGTCTTCCGCGCCTCATGACAGAAGCAACCGTCGCCGACGTCCTCGCGGAGCTCGCCGCCCTCGACGACCCCAAGGCCCGTGCCGTCAACGCTCGGCACGGGGACGACCACGGGGTGAACCTCACCAAGCTGCGCGCCCTGGCCAAGCGGCTGGGGAAGCGGCAGGAGCTGGCCGTCGAGCTGTGGGGGACCGACGACACCGCCGCGCGGCTCGTCGCGTTGCTGGTCTGCCGGCCGAAGGCGTACACGAGGGACGAGCTGGACCGCATGCTGCGCGAGGCGCGGGCGCCCAAGGTGCACGACTGGCTCGTGGGCTACGTGGTGAAGAAGAGCCCGCACGCGGAGGAGCTGCGCCTCGCCTGGACGGAGGACGCCGATCCGGTCGTCGCGAGCGCCGGATGGGCGCTGACCGCCGACCGGGTCGTGAAGCGGCCCGACGGGCTCGACCTGGACGCGCTGCTCGACGTCATTGAGGCCGGGATGCAGAGCGCCCCCGACCGCCTCCAGTGGGCCATGAACACCTGCCTCGCCCAGATCGGCATCGAACACCCGGAACACCGCTCCCGCGCGCTGGACATCGGGGAGCGGCTGGGTGTGCTCAAGGACTACCCGACGCCGAAGGGCTGCACATCGCCGTACGCGCCGCTGTGGATCGGGGAGATGGTGCGGCGCAAGGGCGAGGCGTAGGGAACGCTAGGCCGCGTTGCGCCAGACCGTCAGGTCGCCCATGAGGAAGGCGAGTTCCGGTATCGCGGTCGACTTCGTCGCGATCACGAACAACGCGATGTCCCCCGAGGCATTCATGACGCATATCTCGCTCCCGTTCGCCGAGGCGGCCAGCGGAAGGTTGTGGATCTTACTGTGCGGAAGAAACAGGCGGCACTCGTCGAGCGTGGCGCCCGGCTTTCCGGACATCGGCATGAAGACGGCCGTGTCGCTCTTCAGTTCACAACCGGCCGACTCGCAGCTGAAGCGGATGTCGCCCGTGCGGCCATCCAGCTTCTTACGCGGATCCGAGAGATTCAGTGAGCGCTTCGCGTCCACCGTGACCAAGGCGTACGGCTCCGCCTTCGGCTCCCGGGGCGTGGGTGACGTGCTCGGCTCGGTCAGCGGGTCGGCGACCTTGTCCGCCGAGGCGGATCCCTCCGGCTCCGGCTTGTTCTTGCGCACCCCGGACGACGGAGTGACCGATGCCGACGCACCCGCGTCGGCCCGGTGCTCTCCCCCGCCCATCGGCCCCATCGCACGCCAGGCCAGGCCGAGGACCAGCAGCGCGCTCACCACACCGACGGCCGACACCAGCGCGACGCGACGCCTGCGTACCCCGCGGTCGACCGGTGCGGGCGGAGGCGCCGCCCAGGGGTCCGACCGCACCGGGGTGGACTCGGGCACCGGGGCCGGAACCGCGACTTCCGGACCGCCGATCTCCCGCCACACGGCGGGCGCCCCGTCCGCCCCGGACTCCGCGCCCAGACGCCGGCGGCACCACTCCACGATCTCCGCGGGGGTGGGCCGCTCGGCCGGGTCGACGGCCAGGCAGCGGGCGAACAGCGGGCGCAGGGACTCGGGCAGCAGGGTCAGGTCGGGCTCGGAGTGAATGATGCGGTACAGCACGTAGACGCCCGGGCCGTCCCCGTAGAGCGGCTTGCCCAGCGCCGCGTACGCCGCCGTCTGGGCGAGGGCGAAGACGTCGCTCGCCGCCGTCGCCCCCTCCCCGGAGGCCTGCTCGGGGGCCATGTACGCCGGGGTGCCGATCGGATGCCCGGTCGTGGTGTACGAGGTTCCGTCGGTGGCCAGCGCGATGCCGAAGTCGATCACGCGGGGCCCGTCGGAGGCGAGCAGCACGTTGGACGGCTTCAGGTCGCGGTGCACGATGCCCTCGGCGTGGATGGCCTGGAGCGCCTCGGCCATTCCCGCCATCAGCCACAGCAGGGCGGGGACCGGCAACGGGCCCTGCCGGGCCACGGCCTGGGTGAGGGAGGGGCCGGGGACGTACAGCGTGGCCAGCCAGGGCGTCGCGGCCTCGGCGTCGGCGTCGATCAGCTCGGCCGTGTAAGCCCCGCGCACCCGCCGGGCCGCCCGGACCTCGCGGCCGAACCGCCCACGGAAGTCCGGGTCGTCCGCCAGCTCCGGGCGTACGACCTTGATGGCCACGGCCCGGCCGCCCCCGGTGTGCGAGAGGTAGACCCGGCCCATGCCGCCCGCGCCGAGCCGGGCGGCGAGCCGGTAGCCGGCCACCTCGGCCGGGTCGGTCGCCTGAAGCGGCTCGAAAACATCCGTCACGTCCATCGGCCCGCTCCCCCACTGTGATGCACCGGCCAACGCCCGCAGCCTAGCAACGGCGTCACGCGGAGTTGATCACCGCAGGCATGCGACAGCCCCCGGCATCGCGGCCGGGGGCTGTGCGCCAGTAAAACGTCCCGCTACGGCAGGTTGCGCGCCATCACGATGCGCTGGACCTGGTTCGTGCCCTCGTAGATCTGGGTGATCTTGGCGTCGCGCATCATCCGCTCCACCGGGTAGTCCCGCGTGTAGCCGTAGCCGCCGAGGAGCTGGACCGCGTCCGTGGTGATCTCCATCGCGACGTCGGAGGCGAAGCACTTGGCGGCGGCGCCGAAGAACGTGAGGTCGCCGTCGACGCGCTCGGACTTGGCGGCGGCCGAGTACGTCAGCTGACGGGCGGCCTCCAGCTTCATGGCCATGTCGGCGAGCATGAACTGGACGCCCTGGAAGTCCGCGATCGGCTTCCCGAACTGCTTGCGCTCCTGGACGTAGCCCTTGGCGTAGTCCAGCGCGCCCTGGGCGACGCCGAGGGCCTGGGCCGCGATGGTGATGCGGGTGTGGTCCAGGGTCTTCATCGCGGTGGCGAAGCCGGTGCCCTCCTCGCCGATCATGCGGTCGGCGGGGATGCGGACGTTGTCGAAGTAGACCTCGCGGGTCGGGGAGCCCTTGATGCCGAGCTTCTTCTCGGGTGCGCCGAAGGAGACGCCCTCGTCGGACTTCTCCACGACGAAGGCCGAGATGCCCTTGGAGCGCTTCTCCGGGTCGGTGACGGCCATGACCGTGTAGTACTCGGAGACGCCCGCGTTGGTGATCCAGCGCTTCACGCCGTTGAGGACCCAGAAGTCGCCGTCGCGCACGGCGCGCGTCTTCATGCCCGCCGCGTCGGAACCGGCGTCCGGCTCGGAGAGGGCGTACGAGAACATGCCCTCGCCCTTGGCCAGCGGGCCCAGGTACTTCTTCTTGAGGGCCTCGGAGCCGGAGAGGATCACCGGGAGCGAACCGAGCTTGTTGACGGCCGGGATCAGGGAGGAGGACACGCAGGCGCGGGCCACCTCCTCGATCACGATGACCGTGGCGAGCGCGTCGGCCCCGGCGCCGCCGTACTCCTCCGGTACGTGGACGGCGTGCAGATCGGCGGCGGTGAGGGCGTCCAGCGCCTCCTGCGGGAAGCGGGCCTCCTCGTCGACCGCGGCCGCGAACGGGGCGATCTTCGCCTCGGCGAGCGCACGCACCGTCTCACGGAGCATCTCGTGCTCCTCAGCCGGACGGTACAGGTCGAAATCGGTCGAACCCGCCAAGACGCTCACTCCCCAGGGTGCTAACTACCGTTAAGTAACCCAATTTTAGGTGTTCGACCCTCCCCCGGCATACGCGCTCGGGCCGTGAGCTGCGCGACAGCCGGAAATAGGAGGTTTCGCGGGCGGGACTATGCTCGTGCACCGCATCTCTGTCCGCATCTCACAGGAGCACTTCATGGCCCTCAGGATCACCGTGATCGGCACCGGCTATCTGGGCGCCACACACGCCGCGGCCATGGCCGAGCTCGGCTTCGAGGTACTGGGCCTCGACGTCGTGCCGGAGAAGATCGAGATGCTGTCGGCGGGCCGGGTCCCGATGTACGAGCCGGGCCTGGAGGAGATGCTCCAGCGGCACGTCGCGGGCATCGAGGGGGCCACCGGGCGGCTGCGGTTCACCACCTCCTGGGAGGAGGTGGCGGACTTCGGCGACGTGCACTTCGTCTGCACCAACACTCCGCAGAAGCACGGCGAGTACGCCTGTGACATGTCGTACGTCGAGAGCGCCTTCGACTCGCTGGCGCCGCTCCTCACCCGCCCCGCCCTGGTCGTCGGCAAGTCCACCGTGCCCGTCGGCTCCGCCGCCCGCCTCGCCGCCCGCCTCGCGGAGCTGGCCCCCGCGGGCGCCGACGCGGAGCTGGCCTGGAATCCGGAGTTCCTGCGCGAGGGCTTCGCGGTGGACGACACCCTGCACCCGGACCGGATCGTCGTCGGCGTGACGAGCGAGCGGGCCGAGAAGGTGCTGCGCGAGGTGTACGCCGTCCCGGTCGCCGAGGGCTCCCCGTTCGTCGTGACGGACTACCCGACCGCCGAACTGGTGAAGACGGCCGCCAACTCCTTCCTGGCCACCAAGATCTCCTTCATCAACGCGATGGCCGAGATCTGCGAGGCCGCCGGCGGCGACGTGGCGAAACTGGCCGAGGCGATCGGCCACGACGAGCGCATCGGCAAGAAGTTCCTGCGGGCCGGCATCGGCTTCGGCGGCGGCTGCCTGCCCAAGGACATCCGGGCGTTCATGGCCCGCGCCGGCGAGCTGGGCGTCGACCAGGCGCTGACCTTCCTGCGCGAGGTCGACTCGATCAACATGCGCCGCCGGGGCCACATGGTCGAGCTGGCCCGGGAGGCCGTGGGCGGCGGCTCCTTCCTCGGCAAGCGGGTCGCGGTGCTCGGCGCCACGTTCAAGCCGGACTCGGACGACGTACGCGACTCGCCCGCGCTCAACGTGGCCGGCCAGATCCACCTCCAGGGCGGCCAGGTCACCGTCTTCGACCCGAAGGGCATGGAGAACGCCCGCCGCGTCTTCCCCACCCTCGGTTACGCGGAGAGCGCGCTCGACGCGGTGCGCGGCGCGGACGTCGTGCTGCACCTGACGGAGTGGCGTGAGTTCCGCGATCTGGACGCGGAGGCGCTGGGCGCGGTCGCGGGCCACCGGATCATCCTCGACGGGCGCAACGCGCTCGACCCGGTCGCGTGGCGCGAGGCCGGCTGGACCTACCGCGCGATGGGCCGCCCGACGGCCTGATCCCGGCGCACACTGGTACGGCCTGTCCGTACTCTGCCCGAGGAGGAAGCAACATGGCTCTGGCCGCAGTGGGTGCCGTCGTCCTGGACTGCCCCGATCCCGTCGCCCTGGCGAAGTTCTACGCGGCGCTGATCGGCGGGAAGGTCGAGCAGCAGGAGGACTGGGTGGAGCTGAACGGGGGTGCGGGCGCCCCGCTCGCCTTCCAGGCCGCGCCCGGCTTCGTACCGCCGAAGTGGCCGAGCGCCGACGCCTCTCAGCAGTTCCACCTGGACCTGACCGTGGACGATCTGGACGCGGCGGAGCGGGAGGTGCTGGCGCTGGGCGCGACGGTGCTGGAGGCGGACGACCGGGAGCGCACCTTCCGGGTCTACGCGGACCCGGCGGGGCACCCCTTCTGTCTCTGCGCCTGTTGAAAGCCTGCTGCGAAGGCGCCCCGGTGGCTCAGGCCGCCGGGGCGTCCAGCTGTTCGATCGTGGCGTGCGACGGGCCGCGCCGGGCGCGCAGGTCCCGCGCCACGTCCTCCGCGTCGCGCAGCACCCGTACGGCGTTCTGCCAGGTGAGCTTGGCCAGGTCGGCGGCGGACCAGCCCCGGCCGAGCAGCTCCGCGATCAGGTTCGGGTAGCCGGCGACGCTCTCCAGGCCCTGCGGGAGGAACGCGGTGCCGTCGTAGTCGCCGCCGATGCCGATGTGGTCGACGCCCGCGACCTCGCGCATGTGGTCGAGGTGGTCGGCGATGGTGGCCACGGTGGCGGCCGGGCGCGGGTTCGCCGCCTCGAACGCGGCGTGCAGTTTCATCGCGCGCTCGGTGGTGTCCAGGTGGTGCAGCCCGTGGGCGCGCAGGTTCTCGTCGGCGGCCTGGGTCCAGGCGACGGCCTCCGGCAGGACGAACTTCGGCACGAAGGTGGCCATGGCGATGCCGCCGTTGGCCGGGAGCTGCGCCAGCACGTCGTCGGGGATGTTGCGCGGGTGGTCGCAGACGGCACGCGACGAGGAGTGCGAGAACATCACCGGCGCGACGGAGGTGGCCAGCGCGTCCCGCATGGTCGTCGCCGCGACGTGCGAGAGGTCGACCAGCATGCCGGTGCGGTTCATCTCGCGGACGACCTCGTGGCCGAACGGCGAGAGGCCGCCCACGCCGGGCTCGTCGGTCGCGGAGTCCGCCCAGGCGATGTTGTCGTTGTGCGTGAGCGTCATGTAGCGGACGCCCAGCGCGTGCAGTCCGCGCAGGGTGCCCAGCGAGTTCGCGATGGAGTGGCCGCCCTCGGCACCCATCAGGGAGGCGATCCGGCCCTCGGCGCGGGCGGCCTCCATGTCGTCGGCGGTCAGGGCGCGCCGGAGGTCGGCCGGGTAGCGCTCCAGGAGTTCGGCGACGACGTCGATCTGTTCCAGCGTCGCGCTGACGGCGGCGTCGCCCGCGAGGTCGGAGCGCACGTAGACGGACCAGAACTGGGCACCGACGCCCCCGGCGCGGAGCCGGGGGATGTCGGTGTGCAGATGGGCCGACTGGTCGGTGGCGATGTCGCGTGCGGCCAGGTCGTAGCCGACCTGTTCGCGCAGCGCCCACGGCAGGTCGTTGTGGCCGTCGACCACGGGGTACTCGGCGAGGAGTTCCCGGGCCAGGTCCAGTCGGTCCGTCATGGTGCCTACTTCCCGAAGCCGAAGGACTCCGCGCCCGCCGCCTTCTGGCGCAGCCGCTTGCCCTTCTCGGTCGCCTGGTCGTTGAGGTCGCCCAGGAATTCCGTCATCCGGTCCTGGAGCCCGGGGTCGGCCGCGGCCAGGATGCGGACGGCCAGCAGACCGGCGTTGCGCGCGCCGGCGACGGAGACCGTGGCGACGGGGATACCGGCGGGCATCTGGACGATGGACATCAGGCTGTCCATGCCGTCCAGGTACTTCAGCGGGACCGGTACGCCGATGACGGGCAGCGGGGTGACGGAGGCGAGCATGCCGGGCAGGTGGGCGGCGCCGCCCGCGCCCGCGATGATCGCCTTGAGGCCACGGCCGGCCGCGTTCTCGCCGTAGGCGATCATCTCGCGGGGCATGCGGTGGGCGGACACGACGTCGACCTCGTACGGGATGCCGAACTCGCCCAGGGCCTTGGCCGCCGCTTCCATCACGGGCCAGTCGGAGTCCGAGCCCATGACGATGCCGACGACCGGCGCGGTGGAGGCGGGGGAAGTCATTCGGTGATCGTTCCTCGCAGGTAGTCGGCCGCGTGCCGGGCGCGCTCGCGCACGTCCGCCAGGTCGTCGCCGTAGGTGTTGACGTGGCCGACCTTGCGGCCGGGCTTCACGTCCTTTCCGTACATGTGGATCTTGAGCTGCGGGTCGCGCGCCATGCAGTGCAGGTAGCCCTGGTACATGTCCGGGTAGTCGCCGCCGAGGACGTTGCACATGACCGTCCAGGGGGCGCGGGGGCGCGGGTCGCCGAGGGGGAGGTCGAGGACCGCCCGGACGTGGTTGGCGAACTGCGACGTGATCGCGCCGTCCATGGTCCAGTGGCCGGAGTTGTGCGGGCGCATGGCCAGCTCGTTGACGAGGATGCGGCCGTCACGGGTCTCGAACAGCTCGACCGCGAGGTGCCCGACGACGCCCAGCTCGGAGGCGATGCGCAGCGCGAGCTGCTGGGCCTCGCCCGCCAGTGCCTCGTCCAGCTCCGGGGCCGGGGCGATGACCGTGTCGCAGACGCCGTCGACCTGGATGGACTCGACGACCGGGTAAGCCACGGCCTGGCCGTGCGGGGAGCGGACGATGTTGGCCGCCAGCTCCCGTACGAAGTCGACCTTCTCCTCCGCGAGCACCGGGACACCGGCCCGAAACGGCTCGGCTGCGTCCGCCTCGGAGCGGACCACCCAGACGCCCTTGCCGTCGTAGCCGCCGCGCACGGTCTTGAGGACGACCGGGAAGCCACCGCCCTCCTCGGCGAAGGCCACGACGTCGGCCGGGTCCGTCACGATGCGGTGGCGGGGGCAGGGCGCGCCGATCTCGGTGAGCTTCGCGCGCATCACCCCCTTGTCCTGGGCGTGCACCAGGGCGTCGGGGCCGGGGCGCACGGGGATGCCGTCCGCCTCCAGGGCCCGCAGATGCTCGGTGGGCACGTGCTCGTGATCGAAGGTGATCACGTCACAGCCACGCGCGAAGGCCCGCAGCGTCTCCAGGTCGCGGTAGTCGCCTACGACGACCTCACCCGCCACCTGGGCCGCGGAGTCCTGAGCGGTGTCGCTGAGGAGCTTGAACTTGATGCCGAGGGGGATGCCCGCCTCGTGGGTCATACGGGCGAGCTGACCGCCACCGACCATGCCGACTACCGGGAACGTCACGCTCCCAGGGTATCCGCACCGCCTGCCCACGCCCGTGGGCGGGGGCGGGGGCCTGCCACACGCGTTCCCTTGCGCACAGGCGTCCGGCGGGTGTCCTGGTTAGCATGGCCGGGTTGACGGAACACGGAGCGGGACCTACGGACGGACTAGCGATCACATGAGCGAGCGAGGCGCACTGCGGGCCCGGCTGGAGCTGCTGGCCCGGGAGGTCGCCAAGTTCGGCGTGGTCGGCGCGGTCGGCCTGGTCGTGAACATCGCCGTGTCCAACCTGCTGTGGCGCTACACGGAGATCCCGACCGTGCGGGCCGGGCTGCTCGCCACGTTCGTCGCGATCCTCTGCAATTACGTCGGCTTCCGCTACTGGACGTACCGCGACCGCGACAAGACCGGCCGCACCCGTGAGCTGACCCTGTTCCTGCTGTTCAGCGCGGTGGGCGCGGTGATCGAGACCGGCGTGCTGTACGTGGCGACGTACGGGTTCGGCTGGGACACCCCGGTCCAGAGCAACGTCTTCAAGATCGTCGGGATCGGCGTCGCGACGCTGTTCCGCTTCTGGTCGTACCGGACGTGGGTCTTCAAGGCGCTTCCCGCGCCGGTCACCGAGGAGCCGGAGGCCGCTGCCGACAAAGAGGCTCTGGTGACGGTGCCGGCGCCCGCGGCGCGGGTCGAGGCGGATCCGGCGCGTCGCTGAGCCCGCAGCGCTACCGCACCGGGCGTTCCGGTTCTTCTCTCGACTGGGTCGTGCGGCTCAGGAAGAGGGCGAAGACCGGGGGCTGCTGCTGGAGGAGCTCCAGGCGGCCGCCGTCCGCCTCGGCGAGATCGCGGGCGACCGCGAGGCCGATGCCCGTGGAGTTGCGGCCGCTGATGGTCCGCTCGAAGATCCGGGCGCCCAGGTCCGCCGGGACGCCGGGGCCCTCGTCCGTGACCTCGATGACCGCCTGGTTGCCGGTCACCCTCGTGCGCAGCGCGACCGTACCGCCGCCATGCATGAGCGAGTTCTCGATCAGCGCGGCCAGGACCTGGGCGACCGCGCCCGGGGTACCGACCGCGCTCAGGCCGTGCTTGCCGGAGCAGACGATGGCGCGCCCCTCGCCCCGGTAGGCCGGGCGCCACTCCTCGATCTGCTGCTTGACGACCTCGTCCAGGTCGAAGACGACCGCCGAGCCGGTCCGGGGGTCCCGGGCGTTGGTCAGCAGCCGCTCCACCACGTCCGTGAGCCGTTCGACCTGGGCGAGGGCGATGTGCGCCTCCTCCTTCACGGTCTCCGGGTCGTCGGTCAGCGAGATCTCCTCGATCCGCATGGACAGGGCCGTGAGGGGCGTGCGCAGCTGGTGGGAGGCGTCGGCGGCGAGCCGGCGTTCGGCGGTGAGCATCCGGCCGATCCGCTCGGCCGAGGAGTCCAGGACGTCGGCGACGCGGTCCAGCTCGGGCACCCCGTACCTCTTGTGGCGCGGGCGGGGGTCGCCGGAGCCCAGGCGTTCCGCGGTCTCCGCGAGGTCGGTGAGCGGCGAGGCCAGCTTGTTGGCCTGGCGTACGGCGAGGAGGACGGCGGAGACGATGGCGAGCAGCGCCACCGCGCCGATGATCATCAGCGTGCGCCCGACCTCGCGGGTGACGGCGGAGCGGGACTCCTCGACGGTGACCGTCTCGCCGTGCTCGCCCGTCTCCGTGGCGGTGATCACACGGCCGGCGGGGCGCCTGCCGACCTCGATGGGGGCGCGTCCGGGCATCTTGACGAGGGCGTAGCGCTTGTCGTCGATCTGCTCGGCCAGCACCGCGGGGTTGATCCGCTCGGAGCCCAGGAGCCGGCTCTCGATGACGCTGATCAGCCGCAGGGCCTCGGAGTCGACGCTCTCCTGGGCGCTGCTGCTGATGGTGCGGGTCTCGACAATGACGAGGGAGACGCCGAAGACGGCGATCACCACGAGCACGACGGCGAGGGTCGAATTGATCAGTCGTCGGCGCATGCCTGCTTCTGTACGTCAGTCGGCTCGGGCGATCGGTCGGATGGCAGGGACGCTACCGGACCTAGCTCTTCTCGAAGCGGAAGCCGACGCCCCGGACCGTGGCGATGTAGCGCGGGTTGGCCGCGTCGTCGCCGAGCTTCTTGCGGAGCCAGGAGATGTGCATGTCGAGCGTCTTGGTGGACGACCACCACGTGGTGTCCCAGACCTCGCGCATCAGCTGGTCGCGGGTGACGACCCGGCCGGCGTCCCGGACGAGGACCCGCAGGAGGTCGAACTCCTTCGCGGTGAGCTGCAATTCCTCCTCGCCCATCCAGGCCCGGTGCGACTCGACGTCGATGCGGACGCCGTGCGTGGCGGGCTGGGGGGCGGGCTCGGTGGCGCCGCGCCGCAGCAGGGCCCGGACCCGGGCGAGGAGCTCGGCGAGGCGGAAGGGCTTGGTGACGTAGTCGTCGGCGCCCGCGTCGAGCCCGACGACCGTGTCCACCTCGTCCGCGCGGGCGGTGAGGACCAGGACCGGCACGGTGTGACCCTCGGCACGCAGCCGGCGGGCGACTTCGAGGCCGTCCATCCCGGGCAGCCCGAGGTCGAGTACGACCAGGTCGATGCCGCCCTGGAGTCCGGCGTCGAGCGCGGTCGGTCCGTCTTCCCGCACCTCGACCTCGTAACCCTCCCGCCGCAGGGCGCGGGCCAGCGGCTCCGAGATGGATGCGTCGTCCTCGGCGAGCAGTACACGGGTCATGCACTGATGGTAGTCCGCGCGGCGGACAGCCAGGGAGGCGATCCGGAAGCCCTGCGGGACTGGGTGCCGTTACGGGGAAGACCTTCGAATATGCGAGTGTGGTTGCACCTGGACCTGTGATCCATGTCTCAAGTCGTTTCATATCGGGCTCTGTCGTGTCGTATGGTGTCTCAACGCCTATTGCACTACTCAAGGACCCTTGGGCAGCTCTGAGCACCGAGGGTCTCTTTTGTGTGCGGGGCCGGTACCCGCCGGCCCGGAAGTTCAGTGAATGACCTGTGGGCCGGGCCCGGACCGCCGATGACGGCGCTCCGGGTGTGGATCCCGTCGCGGAAGGGCGTACCCGCGGCGGTGCCGGCCTCCCCCCACCGGGCGCGTACCCGCCTCCACGAGGCGTCGCGTCCCGAGCACACAAGGATCGATCATGGCGTCCAGCCTGACGAAGGACCCGTCGAGCACCGCTGGTGGCGAGAAGACCTTCTTCGGCCACCCCCGGGGCCTGGCCACGCTCTTCATGACCGAGATGTGGGAGCGTTACAGCTTCTACGGCATGAAGGCGCTGCTCCCGCTGTACCTGATCGCGCCCGGCGGCATGCACATGAATGCCACCACGGCGACGGCGATCTACTCGGTCTACATGGCGATGGTCTACCTGCTCGCCATGCCCGGCGGCTGGATGGCCGACCGCTTCTGGGGGCCGCGCAAGACGGTCGCCATCGGCGGCGCCGTCGTCATCCTCGGCCACATCACGCTCGCGGTGCCGAACTCGGTGACCTTCTTCGCGGGCCTGGTGCTCGTGGCACTCGGTTCCGGGCTGCTGAAGGCGAACATCTCCACGATGGTCGGCCACCTCTACGACGGCCCGGAGGACCCGCGCCGCGACGGTGGCTTCACGCTCTTCTACATCGGCATCAACGTGGGCGCCTTCCTCGCCCCGCTGACCATCGGCACCGTCGGCGAGAACGTCAACTGGCACTTCGGCTTCGCGCTCGCGGCGCTCGGCATGGCCCTGGGCCTCGCCCAGTTCATGCTCGGCACCCGCCACCTGAGCCCGCAGAGCGACGTCGTCTCGACGCCCGCCACCGAGCAGGAGAAGCGGTCCGCCCTGCGCAAGGGCCTGATCTGGCTGGCGGTCGCGGCCGTCGTGTACGGCCTGATGGCCGTCACGGGCAACTTCGCCGACTGGGCCACGGTGCCGCTGAGCATCGCCGGTCTGGTCATTCCGGTCGCGGTCCTGGTGCGCATGAAGCGCGACAAGGAGCTGACGTCGACCGAGCAGTCCAAGCTGTCGGGCTACATCTGGTTCTTCGTGGTCGCCGCCGTCTTCTGGATGATCTACGACCAGAACGGCTCGACCCTGTCGATCTTCGGCGAGAACTCGACCACGAACCACCTGCTGGGCTTCGACTTCCCGACATCCTGGTACCAGTCGCTGAACCCGATCTTCATCATGGCGATCGCCCCCGTGGTCGCCTCGGGCTGGCTGTGGCTGAACAAGCGCGGCAAGGAGCCGAGCACCGCCGTCAAGTTCGCCTCCAGCCTCGTGCTGATCGGCATCTCGTTCGTCGTCTTCCTGATCCCGCTGATCGACACCGCCAACAACGGCGGCCGGGTCAGCCCCATGTGGCTCGTGGCGATCTACTTCATCCAGACCGTCGCGGAGCTGTGCCTCTCGCCGGTCGGCCTGTCGGTGACCACGAAGATGGCCCCGGCGAAGTACAGCTCGCAGATGATGGGCGTGTGGTTCCTCGCGGTCACCGCCGGCGACTCCCTGACCGGTCTGCTGACGGCCCCGGCGATCGGGGTCGACCTGGACACCACGGGAGCGGTCGCCTTCGAGGCGGTCCTCGCGGTCATCGCCGGTGTGGGCATCTGGATGTACCGCAAGAAGGTCTCCCAGAACATGGGCGCCGTGCGCTGATCCCGTAGCCCGTACGGAAACACGGAAGGGGCCGCCGCACCGACGAATCGGTGCGGCGGCCCCTTCCGTTTGCCTGGTGGCCCGGGACGCCGTTACGCCGGAGCGGCCAGCTCCGCCCACACGGTCTTGCCGGGCTCGCCCGGCACCCGTACGACTCCCCAGTCCAGGCAGAGCCGCTGCACGATGAACATGCCGTGGCCGCCGGGCCGCCCGGCCCGGTGCGGGGTGCGTGGCGCGGGCTGGCCCGCACCGCCGTCGGCGACCTCCACGCGGAGCGCCTTGGCGCTGCGGGCGATCCTGAGCTCGTCGGGACCGCCCGCGTGCAGGCACGCGTTGGTGACCAGCTCGGAGACGACCAGCAGGACGTCCTCCGCGGCGGCGCGGCGGTCGGCACTCGACGCGGGGAGCCAGCCCCAGTCCTGGAGCGCCTGGCGGGCGAAATCACGGGCCGTCGGCACGATGCCGGTGGCCTCCCGCAACGACAGCGTGCGCCACTGCCGCTCGGCGCCCTCGGCCGGCCGGACGGGCTCGGCGGAGGAAACGCCCGCGCCCTCCGGCTCGCGGCCGAGGTCGCCCGGCGGATGCTGCCGGGTGGTGCTCATCAGCGCTTCACCTCACCGATTCACCATGTCGCCCTTGGACGGACACGAACCATTGAACAGATACGACTACACAGATCGATACGCATACCGGTACGGACACTGATACAGGAACCGCACAGGCCCGGAGGCCCGGACCGCCCGGGCTCGCCGGAAGATCTCCTGCCCGGCCGAACCGCGACGACACCCCTTACCGCTTCGCGGATCGCGTAACCCACGCGGCGGCGGAGGAGCCGGAGCGCGGCGGGGTCAGGTCTCCAGGGCCTCGGCGAGGGAGGCGTGGACGGTGAATACCGCCTCGGCCCCCGTGATCTCGAAGACCCGCGCCACCACGGGCTGCATCGCGGCCAAATGAACCCCTCCCCCGGCTGCCTCCGCCTTCAGGCGGGCACCGAGCAGCACGTTCAGCCCGGTGGAATCACAGAAGTCGAGTCGCGAGCAGTCGACCACCAGGCGCGCACGCCCCTGTTCGACCGCGCTCTCCAGCGGCTCGCGCAGCAGATCCGCCGTGTGGTGATCGAGCTCACCCACGGGCGTCACCACCTCGCTGCGCCCCTCGGTCCGGACCTCGACCTGAAGCCGACCCCGGTTCGCACTGCCGACCGTCCCGCGGTCCATGCCCGTCCCTCTTCACCGCTCGTCACTGTCCGCATCACCGCACGTGCGGATGCGTGCACAGCTGTCACTGATGTTCTTGAAACAGTACGCGTTCCGTGCGCCACGCGGTAGCCAGAGACCTCAACAAAGCGGACATAGGTGGGCAATTGGAGGTTGTACCGAGTCATGACGAGCGGGTAAGGGTAGGGGGACCCCAAAAAACGCGACCGGCTTCGGAGGCGCCGCTTCACCGCAGGAACACGTATGGGCATCGGCAGCCATATGCCGAGAACGATGGAGGAGACCACATGTCACCCCGGCTCGACGTACCGCGTACCCACAACGCGCCGTCGGCATGTCCTCAGGGACTGACCGAATCACACACCGAAGAACTCGACGGACTCGAAGGACTTCCCGAGATCCCGCCCTACACCGAGGTGGGGGCGCTGGACGCCAGGGCCCTGTCGAAGACGCTCTTCGCCCGGCTGGAGACCCTCGAAGAGGGCACGCCGGAATACTCCTACGTACGCAACACCCTCGTCGAGCTGAACCTGGCCCTGGTCAAGTTCGCCGCGTCCCGCTTCCGCTCCCGCAGCGAGCCGATGGAGGACATCGTCCAGGTCGGCACGATCGGCCTGATCAAGGCGATCGACCGCTTCGAGCTCAGCCGGGGCGTCGAGTTCCCGACCTTCGCGATGCCGACCATCGTCGGCGAGATCAAGCGCTTCTTCCGCGACACCAGCTGGTCCGTGCGCGTACCGCGCCGCCTGCAGGAGCTGCGGCTCGACCTGGCCAAGGCGGGCGACGAGCTCGCCCAGCAGCTCGACAGGGCGCCCACCGTGGGCGAGCTCGCCGACCGCCTCGGCCTCAGCCGTGACGAGGTCGTGGAGGGCATGGCCGCGAGCAACGCGTACACCGCGAGCTCGCTCGACGCCAAGCCCGAGGAGGAGGAGCACGAGGGCGCGCTGGCCGACCGGATCGGCTACGAGGACCACGGGCTCGAAGGCATCGAGTACATCGAGTCCCTGAAGCCGCTCATCGCCTCGCTGCCCGGCCGCGACCGGCAGATCCTCTCGCTCCGCTTCGTCGCCAACATGACGCAGTCGGAGATCGGCGAGGAGCTGGGCATCTCCCAGATGCACGTGTCGAGACTGCTCTCGCGCACCCTGGTCAAGCTCCGCAAGGGCCTGACGCTGGACGAGTGAGACGCTTCCCGCGCCGTGTGCGCGGACAGCCGGAAAGGACCTGCCCCGGGACGGGGCAGGTCCTTCCGCGTTCCGGGGCGCTCTCCGGGGTCAGACCACGCGTGCGCCCGCTCGCCACACCTCGTGTACGAGCGGCACGCCCGGCCGGTACGCGAGGTGGACGTGGCTGGGCGCGTCCAGGATCACCAGGTCGGCGCGGGCCTCCGGGGCGAGGCGGCCGATGTCGTCGCGCCGCAGGGCCGCCGCACCGCCCGCCGTGGCGGCCCGGAGGGCCTCGTCCGGGGTCATGCCCATGTCCCGCACGGCGAGGGCGATGCAGAACGGCAGGGACGAGGTGAACGAGGAGCCCGGGTTGCAGTCCGTGGACAGGGCGACGGTGGCGCCCGCGTCGAGCAGTCGGCGGGCGTCCGGCCAGGTGGCGCGGGTGGAGAACTCGGCGCCGGGCAGCAGCGTCGCGACGGTGTCCGACTGGGCCAGGGCGTCGACGTCCGCGTCGGTGAGGTGGGTGCAGTGGTCGGCGGACGCGGCGTCGAGCTCCACGGCCAGCTGGACGCCGGGCCCGTGGCCGAGCTGGTTGGCGTGGACCCGGGGGTGCAGGCCCCGGGCGCGGCCCGCGGTGAGGATCGCCCGCGCCTGGTCGCCGTCGAAGGCGCCGCGCTCGCAGAAGACGTCGATCCAGCGGGCGTACGGGGCGCAGGCGTCGAGCATCGGCCCGGTGACCAGGTCCACGTATCCGGCGGGGTCGTCGGCGTAGTCCGGGGAGACGATGTGGGCGCCGAGGAAGGTGACCTCGTCGGTGTGGCGGGCGGCGATGCGCAGGGCGCGGGCCTCGTCCTCGACGGTGAGGCCGTAGCCGGACTTGGTCTCGAAGGTGGTGGTGCCCTGACGCAGCGCCTCGGCGAGGTAGCGGGCGACGTTGGCGGAGAGCTCCTCGTCGGTGGCGGCACGGGTGGCGGCGACAGTGGTGCGGATGCCGCCCGCGCTGTAGGGGCGGCCGGACATCCGGGCGTTGAACTCCTGGGTGCGGTCGCCCGCGAAGACCAGGTGGGAGTGGGAGTCCACGAAGCCGGGAATCACGGCCCGGCCGCCCGCGTCGACGGCGTTGTCAGTGGCGGGTGCTTTGCTGGAAGCACCGGTCCACACGACGCGGTCGCCCTCGATGACGACGGCGGCGTCCTGGATCAGCCCGAGGGGGGACTCGTCGCCGAGGGAGGGGTCGTTGGTGACCAGTGCGGAGATGTGGGTGATGGCGGTCGTCGTCATCGGGGGACTGCTCTCCTTGCGTGGGAGCCGGGGGGTGTTCGCCGGGATGCCGCTGGGGGGCGCCCTGGTGATCGGCAAGGCACCTCTCAGGGCCGCAGCGCGCCGATGGCCTGCGCGAGTGCTTGCGGGACGTCGTCCACCAGCGTGTGCCGCCCGTCGCGTACGAGGTGGCGCCCCGCTACCACGGTGTGGCGGACGTCCGCCGCGGAGGCGGCGAATACGGCGGTCTCCGCTGCCAGCCGCGGCACTGGGCCCGCTGTTCTGACGGAGTCGAGCGCGATCGTCACCAGGTCGGCCGGAGCGCCGGGTTCGAGGACGCCCGCTCCGGGCCGGCCGAGCGCGGCATGGCCGTCGACGGAGGCGGCGCGCAGCAGGGCGGCGGCCGTCCAGTGGCCGCGCCTGCGGGTGCGCAGGCGCTCGTTGAGCTCCATCGCGCGGGCCTCCTCGAAGAGGTCGATCACCGCGTGGCTGTCGCTGCCGAGCGAGAGCGGGGAGCCGGCGTGCTGGAGGGCGGCCGCGGGGCCGATGCCGTCGGCGAGATCGCGTTCGGTGGTCGGGCACATGCAGGTGCCGGTGCCGGTCGAGCCGATGAGGGCGATGTCCTCGTCGGTGAGGTGGGTGTTGTGGACGCCGGTGGTGCGGAGCCCGAGGACGCCGTGGTCGGCCAGGAGCCGGGCCGGGGTGCGCCCGTGGGCGGCGAGGCAGGCGTCGTTCTCGGCCGTCTGCTCGGAGAGGTGGACGTGCAGGGGAGCCTGCCGCTCCTCGGCCCAGCGGGCGACGGTGGAGAGCTGCCCGGCCGGGACCGCCCGCACGGAGTGGACGGCGGCGCCGATGACCGTGTGGTCGTCGCCCTTGAGGAGGGCGGCGCGTTCGGCCCAGGCGTCGGCGGTCCCGTCGCTGAAGCGGGCCTGGTGCCGGTCGGGTTCGCGGTAGTCGTCGGGCCCGGAGCCGAATCCGGCGGAGAGGTAGGCGGTGTCGAGCAGGGTGATCCGGATGCCGGCCGCGCGGGCGGCCGCGATCAGCGCCTCGCCCATGGCGTTGGGGTTGTCGTAGGGCGTGCCGCCGGGCGCGTGGTGCAGATAGTGGAATTCGCCGACCGCGGTGATCCCGGCGAGCGCCATCTCCGCGTACACGGCGCGGGCGAGCGCGTAGTAGCTGTCGGGCGTGAGCCGGGACGCGACCTGGTACATGGTCTCGCGCCAGGTCCAGAAGGTGCCCGAGCCGACCTGGACGGTGGAGCGCAGGGCGCGGTGGAAGGCGTGCGAGTGGGCGTTGGCCAGGCCGGGCAGGGTCAGCCCGCGCAGTGCGGTGGCGCCGGGGGGCGCCGCGTCCACTCCGGTGCGTACGCGGGCGATCCGCCCGTCGGACACGTCCAGGGCGACGCCTGGCTCGACATGGGTGCCGAGCCAGGCGTGGGACAGCCAGTACGTCTCGGTGACGGGTGTGCCCGTCGCCTCCGTCGTCAGCGGCACGCGAGACCTTCCAGTACGTCGGCGAGTGCGGTGACCCCGGCCGCGCAGTCGTCCTCGGCGGCGTGTTCGGCCGGGGAGTGCGAGATCCCGGTCGGGTTCCGTACGAACAGCATGGCGGTCGGGACCGAAGCGGACAAAATACCCGCGTCGTGCCCGGCGCCGGTGCCGAGCACGGGGACCGGGCGCCCGGTGCCGCGGCCGGAGCCCTTGAGCAGGGTGGCGAGTTCGTCGCGCAGGGCGTGGCGGAACTCGACCACCGGCGTGAACGACTCGCGGACGACGTCGAGGTCGATGCCGGCCCGCTCCGCGTGCTCCCGGGCGGCGCGCTCGACGGCGGCGACGACCGTGTCCAGTGTTTCCTGGTCGGCGGCGCGCGAGTCGAGCCAGCCGCGCACGAGGGACGGGATGGCGTTGACCCCGTTGGGCTCGACGGCGACCTTGCCGAAGGTGGCGAGGGCGCCCGCGAGTTCCGCCTCCCGCCGGGCGGCGATGACGGTCTCGGCGTACGTGAGCATCGGGTCCCGGCGGTCGGCGAGCCGGGTGGTGCCCGCGTGGTTGGCCTCGCCCCGGAAGTCGAACCTCCAGCGTCCGTGCGGCCAGATCGCGGAGGCGATGCCGACGGGGTCGCCGGAGAGGTCGAGGGCGCGGCCCTGCTCGACGTGGAGCTCCACGAACGCGCCGATCCGGGCGAGCCGTTCGGGGTCGGGGCCGATGGCGTCGGGGTCGTGCCCGGCGGCGGCCATGGCCTGCGGGAGGGTGACGCCGTCCGCGTCGCGCAGCCGGTGCGCGGCCTCGACGGTCAGCTGCCCGGCGGCCAGCCGGGAGCCGACGCAGGCGAGGCCGAACCGGGCGCCTTCCTCGTCACCGAAGTTGGTGATGGCCAGCGGCTTGGTGAACTCCACTCCCCTGTGGCGGAGTTCATCGAGCGCGGCGAACGAGGAGACGACGCCGAGCGGCCCGTCGAAGGCTCCGCCGTCGGGCACCGAGTCGAGGTGCGAGCCGGTGACGACGGCGTCCCCGGCGAGCGGGTCCCCGAGCCAGGCCCACTGGTTGCCGTTCCGGTCGACCTCCAGGGTCAGCCCCCGCGCCCCGGCCTGCGCCCGGAACCACTCCCGGCAGTCGGAATCGGCCCCGGTCCAGGCGTACCGCCGGTATCCGCCGCTCGCGGCGTGCAGCCCGATGGGGGCCAGCTCGGCCCACATGGTCTGGAAGCCGGGCTGCGAGAGCGTCACGCGCCCTCCTCCATCGGCACCCGCACGCCCTTGTCCGCCGCCACGGACTCCGCGATGTCGTACCCGGCGTCGACGTGCCGGATCACGCCCATGCCCGGGTCGTTGGTCAGGACCCGGCGGATCTTCTCGCCGGCCAGCGGCGTGCCGTCCGCGACGGTCACCTGTCCGGCGTGGATGGACCGGCCCATGCCGACCCCGCCGCCGTGGTGGAGGGAGACCCAGGAGGCGCCCGACGCCACGTTGACCATGGCGTTCAGCAGCGGCCAGTCGGCGATCGCGTCGGAGCCGTCGAGCATGGCCTCGGTCTCGCGGTACGGGGAGGCGACGGACCCGCAGTCCAGGTGGTCGCGGCCGATCGCCAGCGGCGCCGCGAGTTCGCCGCTCGCCACCATGTCGTTGAAGCGCTCGCCGGCCCGGTCGCGTTCGCCGTAGCCGAGCCAGCAGATGCGGGCGGGCAGGCCCTGGAAGTGGACGCGCTCGCCGGCCATCCTGATCCAGCGGTGCAGGGACTCGTTCTCCGGGAAGAGTTCGAGCAGCGCCTTGTCCGTCTTGTGGATGTCGGACGCCTCGCCGGACAGGGCGGCCCAGCGGAACGGGCCCTTCCCCTCGCAGAACAGCGGCCGGATGTACGCCGGTACGAAGCCGGGGAAGTCGAAGGCCCGCTCGTACCCGGCGAGCTGCGCCTCGCCCCGGATCGAGTTGCCGTAGTCGAAGACCTCCGCGCCGGCGTCCATGAAGCCGACCATCGCCTCGACGTGCCGGGCCATCGACTCGCGGGCGCGGCTGGTGAAGTCGGCGGGCTTCTCGGCGGCGTACGAGGCCATGTCATCGAAGTCGACACCGGCCGGGAGGTAGGCCAGCGGGTCGTGGGCGCTGGTCTGGTCGGTGACGATGTCGACGGGGGCGCCCTCGGCGAGCATCCGGGGCAGCAGCTCCGCCGCGTTGCCCAGGAGGCCGATGGAGAGCGGGCGGCGGGCGTCCCGGGCCTCGACGGCGAGCTGGAGCGCGTGCTCCAGGGAGTCCGCCTTCACGTCCAGGTAGCGGTGCTCGATGCGGCGCTCGATGGCGCGCGGGTCGCAGTCGATACAGATCGCGACGCCGTCGTTCATGGTCACGGCGAGCGGCTGGGCGCCGCCCATGCCGCCGAGCCCGGCGGTCAGGGTGATCGTGCCGGCCAGCGTCCCGCCGAACTTCTTCGCGGCGACGGCGGCGAAGGTCTCGTACGTGCCCTGGAGGATGCCCTGGGTGCCGATGTAGATCCAGGAACCGGCGGTCATCTGGCCGTACATGGTGAGCCCGAGCGCCTCCAGGCGCCGGAACTCCTCCCAGTTCGCCCAGTCGCCGACCAGGTTGGAGTTGGCGATCAGGACGCGCGGCGCCCACTCGTGCGTCTGCATGACGCCGACGGGCCGCCCGGACTGGACGAGCATCGTCTCGTCCTGCTTGAGCGTGCGCAGCGTACGGACCATCGCGTCGAAGGAGCGCCAGTCGCGGGCCGCCTTGCCGGTGCCGCCGTAGACGACGAGCTTGTCGGGGTGCTCGGCGACCTCGGGGTCGAGGTTGTTCTGGAGCATCCGCAGGGCGGCTTCCTGCTGCCATCCCAGGGCGGTCAGTTCCGTACCGCGCGGCGCCCGTACGGGGCGGGGTCCTGACATGGCGGTGCCTCCTCGCGACTGTGATTTTTCTATTCACATCTTGAGCCGGTGAATACGTCCAGTCAACAGGCGGGGCCGCGGGACTCACCGGCACGTCAGAAGCCGCGCGTGGCGGGGCATTCTCCACCAACCACCCGCATGTACCGATGGAAAATGCCAGAACCTCCACCAGGAGAGAGCACGATGCGTAACCTCTGGGTCACAGCCGAACACCGTGTCGGAGGGGAATCCGCGTGCCCGGAATCGACGAGTGCCTGCTCGACGTCATGAGACTGCCCGGTGCCAGGGGCGCCGCCGTTGTCGACTGGACGAGCGGTCTGGCCCTCGGCACCGTCGGCGACTCGCCCAACGGCGACCACGAGGCCACCGCGGCGGAGACGGCGGAGGTGGCGCGGATGGCGGCCGAACAGCCCGCCTTCGCCCTCGGCTCGCCGGAGCCGGCGGCGGCCGGGGACGGCAGCGCTCCCCCGGTCGAGGACGTCATCGTCACCACCCGCGCCGGGTACCACATCCTCCGGTTCGTGGAGACGGACTTCGACAGCAGCGTCTTCCTCCACCTGTGGCTGGACCGCGCCGAGGGCAATCTCGCGCTGGCCCGGATTCGCCTCGGCGAGATCGCCGAGCGACTGGTCCTCGCGTGACCGCCGCCGCCCTCGCGGACGAGACCGCCGCCCCCGTGCTCTCCCCGATGCTCCAGCGGCTCGCCGCCGAACGGGCCACCGGTGCCCTGATGCGCGACCGGGGCACCCTCTACCTCGCCGACGGCAAGGTCGTCCACGCCGAGTCCCCCGCGACCCCCGGGATCGACGTCCTGCTGACCCGGGGCGGTGCTCTGCGCCGCGAGGGCTGGTGGGACGCGGTCGCCGAGGCGGGGGCCGGGCAGCGGGTCGGCCGGCATCTCGTGGACAGCGGCCGGGTGCCGGGCGGCGCGCTGGAGCTGTGCCACCTCGGCGCCCTGTACGACGCGGCGTTCTTCGCCCTGGCGCCGACCCAGACCCCCGCGCGCTTCCGGTACGGGGTCGCGCACTGGATCGGCCCCGTGCGGCCGGTCCCCGTGGACGCCGTGCAGCGCGAGACCCTGCGGCGCCGTGAACTGCTGGACCGGATCTGGCCGGACGCGGCGGTGGACACGGCCCCGGCGGTGCGGACGGGCCGCCCGTCCGACGCGCCCGTGCCGGTCGGCCGGCGCCGCGTGCTGGAGCGCGTGGACGGAGTGCTGACGGCCACCGACATCGCGCAGGAGCTCGGCAGGTCCGCGTTCCACGTCCTGGTCGACCTGCGGCGGCTTGCGGCGGCCGGTCTGGTGGAGCCGGTCCCAGCGGCGGCCCCGGGCGCCCCGGACCCGGGCCGGGTCGCCTTTCCGGAGGTCACGGCCGACCCCGACGTCGCCCTGCTGCGCCGGCTCCGAGACGCATTGGAGGCCCTGTGATACGCGCGCTCAGACAGCGTGCCGGAAGGAGACAGCTGATGGTGCCCGAAGCCGAAGCGCAGGACGTCCTCGCCGAGCTCCAGCGGTTACGAGCACGGGTCCCGCTCCTCTCCGGCGCGCTGGCGGCCAGCACCGACGGGCTCGTCCTGGCGCACGACACCCCGGGCGTGGAGGCCGAGGGGGTCGCCGCGCTCACCGCCGCCGCGCTCGGCGTCGCGATCCGGATGACCGAGGCGACCGGGCGGAACGGCTTCCGCGAACTGCTCGTGCGCGGCGAGACGGGCTACATCGCGACCTACGCGGCGGGGTCCCAGGCCGTCCTGACCCTGCTCGCCGAGGACCGGATCAACGTCGGCCGCCTCCATCTGGAGGGCCGCCGGGCCGGCACCCGTATCGGCGAACTGATCGACCGCGCCCTGGCCCGGGCCCCGCAGCCGGCCCCCGCGCCCCGCGCCCCGCAACAGCCGGGCGCCCTCCCGCAGCGCCCGACCTGAGCCCCCACCGTCACCACCCGCACCACACAACGGAACCGGCCGCAGTGGCCGGTCAGAGAAAGGGAGCACCACTCATGGCGAACACCGAAGCGTCACTGAAGGAAGCGATGTCGTCCATCGAGGGCACCACCGGTGTCGCCCTCGTCGACTACACGAGCGGCATGGCCCTGGGCACCCTCGGGGGCGGCAAGGACTTCAACCTGGAGGTCGCGGCGGCCGGCAACACCGACGTCGTCCGCGCCAAGCTGCGCACCATGGAGCACCTGGGCATCAAGGACGAGATCGAGGACATCCTGATCACCCTGGGCACCCAGTACCACCTGATCCGCCTCCTCAAGGCCCGCGGCAACAACGGCCTGTTCCTCTACCTGGTCCTTGACTCCGGCCGCGCGAACCTGGCGATGGCCCGCCACCAGCTGAAGAGGATCGAGGCCGATCTGGAGGTGTGAGCGGGCGGCTCCGCCGCCGGGGCGCGGGGCCGGGCCGCCCGGCTCCGCCCGTGCCCCGGTCCCGGGCACACGGTTCGGTTGTCAACCGCCGGACGCGCTGGAGTGGCCGGACCGGGGCGCGCCCTACTCCACGAACAGCCCCCGCGCCGCCGCCCCCGCGTCGAACTCCTCCAGGCGGGCCTGGGCGTCGGGGAGGTCGTCGCACATGGCCTCCAGGAGGACCCGGCCCAGCAGCATCGGGGCGCAGGCGGTGTCGAAGGCGAGGCCGGTGCCGACGGCGGCCGGGATGAGCAGGTCGCTGTGGTGGGCCACCGGCGCGAACGCGGAGTCGGCCACCGACACCACGGTCAGCCCCCGGCCGCGTGCGTACGCCAGGGCGTCCACGACCTCGCGCGGGTGGCGGGGCAGCGCGAAGCAGATCAGCGCGGTCGCCCCGGCCCGCCGGGCGGCGTCGATGCGGTCGTGCAGCATGCTGCCGCCCTCGTCGAGCACCCGGACGTCCGGGTGCACCTTCGCCGCGAAATACCCGAACCCGCGCGCCTGCGAGGACGCCGCGCGCAGCCCGAGCACCGGCAGCGGGCGGGACGCGGCGAGCAGCCGGCCCGCCCGCTCGACGGGGCCCGGGTCGGCGAGGAGTTCGGCCAGGTGGCGCAGGTTCTCGATCTCCCCGAGCACCGCCTGCTGGTACTCGTTGTACGTCTCGTCGCCCTCGTCCGCCTCCGCCCCGGCCGGGGCGACCTCGCGCAGGTGCTTGCGCAGCGCGGGGTAGCCGTCGAAGCCGAGCGCGACGGCGAACCGGGTGACGGACGGCTGGCTCACCCCGGCCAGCTCGGCCAGCTCGACACTGGAGAGGAACGGGGCGTCTCCGGCCCTGCGCACCATCGAGTGCGCGATGCGCCGCTGTGTGGGCGTGAGCCGGCGCCCCTCGAACAGCTCCTGCAACCGCGCGGCCGGGCTGCTCCCGCTCATCCTGTCCCCTCGGTAGATCCGCCGCGCCGCGGCCCGGCGCCGACGGATCCATTCAGCCAGCAAGGTGTCTGCATGTCCATATGCAGCCGGGCGGGTCAGCCGGCAGTCGGGCGGGTCAACAGGCAGCCGGGCGGGTCAGCCGGCGGGTGTCCCGTGCAGCACCTCCTCGACCGACACCCACGACTCCCACCGCCGGACGGTGACCCGGAGCGTCCGGCCGTCGGCCACCGTGCCGGACCACGCCGAGCTGCCCTCCTCCTTCTCCCGCGCGGTCGGCGACGCGGAATGCAGCCCGCACCGGGTCATCGCTCCGCGCAGCGCCGTCACCTGGGACCTGGCGGTCGCGGTGGCCTCGTACTCGATGACCCGGTGCTGGGCCAGGGCATGGCCGCTGCCCGTGTAGAGCACGGAGTACCGCTGCTGGCCCGGCTCGTCCGCCGGGACGAAGGAGGCGGGGCAGGCTCCGTCGAGCCCCACTTGGGGCAGGGCGTCGCTGCGCGGCCCGGCACCCTCCGGGAGGCCGGCGCTCTCCTTCCAGTGCCAGGTCGCGTACCCCGGGAGCTCGTCGGCCGGGCGCATCACCACCTCGCCGTCCGCCCGGAAAGGGTTGGCCGTCGTGGTGGCGACCGTCTGCCGGTCCTCGGTGCCGTCGGCCGGCAGGAGCAGGCCCCACGCTCCGGCCGCCGCCAGGACGAGCGCCCCCGCCGCGCCTCCCCGGACCACCCGGGCGCGGGTGCGCCGCCGCTGCCCCCGGGCCCGGATGTCCCCGGCCTCGGGCAGCCGTATGGAGACGTCCTCGATCAGGTCCTCGACCTCAGCCATGCCGCACCCGCCCCTTCCGCTCCGCCGCATTCCGCTCCGCCGCCGCATTCCGTGCCACCTGGCGCCCCGTCACCGCCGGGGTGTCGGCGAGCCGTTCGCCGAGGATCCGGCGCGCCCGGTGCAGCCGGGTCCGTACCGCGCCGTTCGATGCCCCCGTCTCCCGGGCCACCTCCTCCACGGGCAGGCCGAGCATGTGGTGCAGGACCACCGCCTGCCGCTGGTCCCTGTTCAGCTCCTCCAGAGCGCCCATCAACGCCACCCGGTCCTCGGAGAGGCCCGGCACGTCGGCGGGCACCCCGTGCCGGAAGTGCGCCCGCAATCTGCCGCGCGTCCGGCGCCAGGTGCTGATCGACAGCCGCACCGCCACGGTCCGCACCCACGGGAGCGGGTCGCCTGAGCCGGACACCTTGTCCCACCGCTGCCAGGCCCGCACATACGCCTCCTGCACCGCGTCCTCCGCCTCCCCCAGGTCGCCCGTCATCGCGTACACCGTGGCGACCAGGCGTTTGGCGGTCGCCGCGTAGAACGCGTCGAACGCCTCCACCTCCCCACTGCCTGCCGTCATGGCCCCCGCCTGTCTTCTCGCCCTGCCCGAGTACTGCTTCTGCCGCTGTCCGTGTTGTGCCTCTGTCCAGTTACACGCCCGGGCGGCGGCGGATGTTACCGACGACTTTCACGCATCCACGAGCGGCGCCGGAGCGATCCGGGCCGACCCCCCGAACGGCCCCAGGAACGGCCCGGAAACCGGGGGGCTAGCCCCACTGCCCCGGCCGCCTCCGCTCCGTACCGTGAGAACCATGGACGCACCCGACACCGAGCTCGACAGGGAGCTCAAGGCGACTTTGCAGGCCCGCAGCGAGCTGGGGGCCGACTACGACTCCGCGCTCGTGGAGTCGTTCCTGGAAAAGGTGGAGCAGCGGCTCGACGCCACGCTCGACCGCAGGGTCCGGCGGCATCTCGCCGAGGAGCGGACCGCTGTCGCGCGGGGCGCGCGCTCCCCGGAGCGGCCTCCCGGGAACTTCGGCGAGCGCTACGGCTTCGGCGTCGTCTCCCTGGTCCTGGCCGTCCCGCTGTCCGCGATCGGCGCCGCGAACGCGGGCATCGGCGGGCTCGTCGTGGCCTGGCTCGGGATCGTCGGCGTCAACGCCTTCCAGGCCGGCCACGGCAGGCGGCTGTTCCGGGGCCGCGAGGAGCGGCGGACAGCCTCCGACTGGGAGGACTGAACCTCACGCCTGACGGGTCGGCAGCACGACCAGCTGGCGCAGGTTGATGTGCCGGGCGCGGCTCGTGGTGTACGCGATGAGGTCGGCGATCTCGTCGGACGAGAGGCCGCCCAGCGCCTCGAACATGCCGTCCAGCTGTCCGCTGAGCTCCGCGTTGTCGACGTGTCCGGCCAGCTCCGAGTCGGTGAGGCCCGGCTCGATGTTGGTGACGCGGACGTCGCGCGGGCCGAGTTCGGTGCGCAGCGAGGCCGACAGGTAGGTGAGCGCGGCCTTCGTGGCGCCGTAGACCGCGTAGTTGGGAAACGTGATGTGCGCGCCGATCGAGGAGATGTTGACCAGGTCGGCGGTGCGGCCCTCGGCGGCGGCCGCCACCAGGTCCGCGGTGAAGGCCCGGATGACGCGCAGCGCCCCGGCCACATTGGTGTCGAGCATGCGCTGCCACTCGTCCACGCGCCCCGCGTCCACGGGGTTCGGCAGCATCACCCCGGCCGCGTTGACGACCAGGTCCACCGGGCCGAACGCGGCGTGCACCCGCTCCGCCGCGGCGTCCACGGATGCCTGGTCGGTGACGTCGGCGGCGACGGCGAGGGCCTGTCCGCCGTCCGCGGTGATCTTCGCGGCCAGCTCTTCCAGCCGATCCGCGCGGCGGGCCAGCAGCGCCACCCGCACGCCCTGCGCGGCGAGCAGGCGGGCGGTCGCCGCGCCCATGCCGCTGGCGGCTCCGGTGATCACGGCGGTGCGGTCGGCGAGGGTCTCGTACTGCATGGGGCGCTCCCTGGTGTGGTGTGTCGGGGTCGGGCACCACACTGCGCCGGGCCGCGCCTCCCACCCAGGGATGCGTTGTTCCTGGGTCCGCCAGTACCAGGCTGGGCGGAAACCGTTCTCCTACGATCGGGCCATGGACGGCGAACTCGGTGACTTCCTGCGCTCACGGCGTGCCCGCATCAGCCCGGAGGACGTGGGGCTCAACTCGTACGGCCGCAGGCGGGTCCCCGGGCTGCGGCGCGAGGAGGTGGCGCAGCTCGCCGGGGTGAGCGTGGACTACTACATCCGCCTGGAGCAGGGGCGCGGGCCCAGCGTCTCGGACGCGGTGCTCGACGCGATAGCCCGGGTGCTCCGGCTCGACGGGACGGAGCACGCGTATCTGCGGACGGTGGCGCGCCCCAAGGGCCGCAGGGCGCAAGGCCCTTCGGTGCGCGGATTGCGCCCGGGGCTGCGGCTGCTGCTCGACATGCTCGACCGGGCGCCCGCCTTCGTGCTGGGCCGCCGGATGGACGTGCTGGCGTGGAACGCGCTGGGGGACGCCCTCTCCGGCTTCTCCCGGATGCCTGCCGCCGAGCGGAACATGCCGCGCCAGGCGTTCCTGGCCCCGGGCGCGCGGGAGCTGTACCCGGACTGGCCCGCGGTGGCGGCGGAGACGGTCGCGTATCTGAGGCTGGACGCGGGGCTGCACCCGGACGACAAGGAGCTCGCGTCCCTGGTGGGTGAGCTGTCGCTGAAGAGCGAGGACTTCCGGCGTCTGTGGGCGGACCACCAGGTGAAGGCGAAGACGTACGGCGTGAAGCGGATGGACCATCCCGTGGTGGGCGCGCTGACGCTGCCGTACGAGACGCTGGCGGTGCCCGGTGAGCCGGATCTCTCGCTGGTCGTCTACACCCCGGAGCCCGGTTCGGAGACCGCCGAGCGCATCGCCCTGCTGGCGAGCTGGGCGGCCGACGGGAGCACGCCGGAGCCGCACGCCTAGAACAGACGGAAGCGCGCCATAGCTGCGCGCGTAGAACGGTAGTCGCGGGGACCGCCGCACCCCCGGTTTCCCAGGGGGCGGGACGACGGCGGTCCCCGCGAGGGACGCGGTCCGGGTCAGGGCCGGGTGACGCGTCCGGGCGACGGTGGAGGTCCGGGAGCCGCTCCGTAGTCCGTTGTCGCCGTTCCGGTGCCGGCGGGTCTCCCTGCCGACATCCACCAATGTGCCCGAGCCGTGTTAAGCCGGTGCTGCGCCCACGTGACGCGCGCGTACCGTTTTCGCGAAGGGCGCGGCCGACCGGCTACTTCGCGGCGGCCGGGGCGTCCTTCGCCAGGTACGCCAGCAGGTCCTGGCGGCTGACGACGCCCTTCGGCTTGCCCTCCACCAGCACGATCGCCGCGTCCGCCGCGCCGGTGCCGCCGAGCACCGCCATCAGGTCCTCGACCGGCTCGCCGGAGCCGACCTGCGGCAGCGGCGCCGACATGTGCTTCTCCAGCGGGTCGGTGAGCGAGGCGCGCTGGGCGAACAGGGCGTTCAGCAGCTCGCGCTCCACGACCGAACCGATGACCTCGGCGGCCATCACGTCCGGGTGGCCCGCCCCCGGCTTCACGATCGGCATCTGCGAGACGCCGTACTCGCGCAGCACGTCGATCGCCTCGCCGACCGTCTCCTCCGGGTGCATGTGGACGAGGGTGGGGATCGGCCCCTCCTTGTGGTTCAGGACGTCCGCGACCCGTGCCGAGGGACCGGTGTCCTCCAGGAAGCCGTAGTCCGCCATCCACTCGTCGTTGAAGATCTTGCTGAGGTAGCCGCGTCCGCTGTCGGGGAGCAGGACGACGACCACGTCCTCGGGCCCGAGCCGCTTCGCGACCTCCAGGGCGCCGACGACCGCCATGCCGCAGGAGCCACCGACGAGCAGCCCCTCCTCCTTGGCGAGCCGGCGGGTCATCTGGAAGGAGTCCTTGTCGGACACGGCGACGATCTCGTCGGTGACCGTCCGGTCGTAGGCGGAGGGCCAGAAGTCCTCGCCGACGCCCTCCACGAGGTAGGGCCGGCCGGAGCCGCCGGAGTAGACCGAGCCCTCCGGGTCGGCGCCGACGACCTGGACCCGGCCGCCGCTGGCCTCCTTCAGATAGCGGCCGGTGCCGCTGATCGTGCCGCCGGTCCCGACGCCCGCCACGAAGTGGGTGATCTTCCCCTCCGTCTGCTCCCACAGCTCCGGACCGGTGGTTTCGTAGTGCGAGCGCGGGTTGTTCGGGTTGGAGTACTGGTCGGGCTTCCAGGCGCCCGGCGTCTCACGGACCAGCCGGTCGGAGACGTTGTAGTACGAGTCGGGGTGCTCCGGGTCGACCGCCGTGGGGCAGACGACGACCTCGGCACCGTAGGCGCGCAGTACGTTGATCTTGTCCGTGGACACCTTGTCCGGGCAGACGAAGACGCACTTGTAGCCCTTCTGCTGCGCGACGATCGCCAGGCCCACACCCGTGTTGCCGCTCGTCGGCTCGACGATCGTGCCGCCGGGCTTCAGCTCGCCGCTCTGTTCGGCGGCCTCGATCATGCGCAGGGCGATGCGGTCCTTGACCGACCCGCCGGGGTTGAAGTACTCGACCTTGGCCAGGACCGTCGCCTGGATGCCGGCCGTGACACTGCGCAGCCTCACCAGCGGGGTATTGCCTACGAGACTGATCATCGAATCGTGGAATTGCACCGTGTACTCCGGGGTCTCCGAGATGGTCCGGCAAGCGTATGCGTACGGGCACGGGATTGGGCGGCGCGATTGAACAACGGGCGGTAGCGGGCAGGTAGCTCTGTGTACGGCTCTACTGCGGTACGTGGGACGAGGAGGTGGACCGGACTGTGTCGACGGCGAGAGTGGCACGGCGGATCGCGGCGGGCGCGGCCTACGGCGGGGGCAGCATCGGGCTGCTGGGCGCCGCGGCGGTGGGCGTCCTGCTGGCGGAGGTCCAGCTGGCGAAGCGGCAGGTGGGTGGCGGCATCGCCCCGGTCCCGCCGAGCGCGGACGGACGGTACGGAGTGGCGTTCACGGGCCCCGCGGAGCCCTTGCGCCTCGGGCTGCTCGGGGACTCCACGGCGGCCGGGCAGGGGGTGCGGCGGGCCGGGCAGACCCCGGGGGCGCTGCTGGCCTCGGGGCTCGCCGCGGTGTCCGAGCGGCCGGTGGACCTGCGCAACGTCGCGCTGCCGGGTGCCCGGTCGGACGATCTGGAGCGGCAGGTCTCGCTGATCCTCGCGGACCCGGCGCGGACGCCCGACGTGTGCGTGATCATGATCGGGGCGAACGACGTGACGCACCGGATGCCCGCGACCCAGTCGGTGCGCTGTCTGACGACGGCGGTGCGCAGGCTGCGGACGGCCGGGGCGGAGGTCGTCGTCGGGACCTGTCCGGACCTGGGGACGATCGAGCCGGTGTACCAGCCGTTGCGCTGGCTGGCCCGGCGGGTGAGCCGGCAGCTGGCGGCGGCGCAGACGATCGGCACGGTGGAGCAGGGCGGGCGCACGGTGTCGCTGGGCGACCTGCTGGGCCCGGAGTTCGAGGAGAACCCGCGGGAGCTGTTCGGCCCGGACAACTACCACCCGTCGGCCGAGGGGTACGCGACGGCTTCCATGGCGGTGCTGCCGACGCTGTGCGCGGTGCTCGGCCTGTGGCCGGAGTCGGACCGGCTGGACGGCGCCCGGCGCGAGGACATGCTGCCGGTGGCCAAGGCGGCCTCCCAGGCGGCCAAGGAGGCCGGTACGGAGGTCACGGGGGCCCGGGCGCCCTGGGCCCTGCTCAAGCACCGCAGGCGGCGGCGTCTGCCCGCCGCCACGGAGCCGCACCCGCATCCGCATCCGGAGCCCGGGGGCTCGACCCGTCTCGACCACTGGCCGGGCCCCGACCCGGACGGTTCGCCGAGGCACGCGTGGGTCCGCCGGCCGAGCGGGCGCCCCGGAAAGGGCACCGTTGACTGAGCGGCCCCGGGAAAGGAGCCATTGACTGAGCGGGCGCCCCGGAGAAGGGGCCGTTGACTGAGCGCTCGCTTAGAAAAGAGGCCCGCATCACATGCCGGTCCGGGTGACCCCGGCGCTACGTCCGGGTAATTTCCAGAGCAGTCGTGCCGTACCGCCGGGTCTGCCGGATCCCTCAGGCAGCCTGTCCGCCCTCAGCCACCATGGAGCCGCGTGATGCCCGAAGCCGTGATCGTCTCTGCCGCCCGTTCGCCCATCGGCCGGGCCTTCAAGGGCTCGCTCAAGGATCTGCGCGCGGACGACCTGACCGCGACGATCATCCAGACCGCGCTGGCCAAGGTCCCCGAGCTGGACCCCAAGGACATCGACGACCTGATGCTCGGCTGCGGTCTGCCCGGCGGCGAGCAGGGCAACAACCTGGGCCGCATCATCGCCGTGCAGATGGGGATGGACCACCTTCCCGGCTGCACGGTCACCCGCTACTGCTCGTCCTCGCTGCAGACCAGCCGCATGGCCCTGCACGCCATCAAGGCCGGCGAGGGCGACGTCTTCATCTCGGCCGGTGTCGAGATGGTGTCCCGCTTCGCCAAGGGCAACTCGGACAGCCTGCCGGACACGCACAACCCGCTCTTCGCGGAGGCCGAGGCCCGGACCGCCGCCCGCGCCGAGGAGTCCGGTGCGAGCTGGCACGACCCGCGCGAGGACGGCCTGGTCCCGGACGCCTACATCTCGATGGGCCAGACCGCGGAGAACCTGGCCCGGCTGAAGGGCGTGACGCGTCAGGACATGGACGAGTTCGGCGTACGGTCGCAGAACCTCGCCGAGGAGGCCCTGAAGAACGGCTTCTGGGAGCGCGAGATCACCCCGGTGACCACGCCGGACGGCACCGTCGTGGCCAAGGACGACGGCCCGCGCGCGGGCGTCACGCTGGAGGGCGTCCAGGGCCTGAAGCCGGTCTTCCGTCCGGACGGCCTGGTCACGGCGGGCAACTGCTGCCCGCTGAACGACGGTGCCGCCGCGCTCGTGATCATGTCCGACACCAAGGCGCGCGAGCTGGGCCTGACCCCGCTCGCCCGGATCGTCTCCACCGGCGTCTCCGGCCTCTCCCCCGAGATCATGGGCTACGGCCCGGTCGAGGCCAGCAAGCAGGCGCTGAAGCGGGCCGGGCTGACCGTCGGCGACATCGACCTCGCCGAGATCAACGAGGCGTTCGCCGCCCAGGTCATCCCCTCCTACCGCGACCTCGGCCTGCCGCTGGAGAAGGTCAACGTCAACGGTGGCGCCATCGCCGTCGGCCACCCCTTCGGCATGACCGGCGCACGGATCACCGGCACGCTGATCAACAGCCTCCAGTTCCACGACAAGCAGTTCGGGCTGGAGACCATGTGCGTCGGCGGTGGCCAGGGCATGGCCATGGTCATCGAGCGTCTGAGCTGATCAGGGCGGGTTTCGGGGCCCTGCGGGCCACCGAGCCCCGACCGTGACCGAATCTCCCCCAGGATGTGATCTATCTCCTGGGGGAGAGTCGTTTTCGCAGGTCACACCTACACCAGTGGTTTACACCGGGCCCAAAGTCCTGTCCATTTCGTGACGTAATGCACTGACACATGGTGCCGTCAGGGCCCAAGCTGATGTAGGAAGTCGGGGGATCGATTGAAACCGGGAGTATGTCAGTGAGCGCCATGCCTATTGCCCTGTTGCTGACCACCGCCGCTGCCACGGCTGTGGGCGCCGCTGCTCTGCACGCCGCTCACGGGCTGCGCAGGCAGGTCTCGGCGCTCCGGAAGGAGCTGGCCGACGGTCACGCCCGTACTGCCGCTGTACCCCCTCAGACCCGCAACGACACCACTTCCACCGAAGAAATACGCGCGGCCGTCGCCGAGGCGCTGGCCGAGGAGCGCGAGCGGGAGCTGGCCGAGGCCCGCGCGTTCTGGGCCTCGCAGGAGGCGCGTGACGCCGCGGACGCCCCGTCCCTGCTGGGCGGGCTGGCCGGGCTCGGCGAGGACGCCCCGTTCTTCATGCCGCGCCAGAGCGACTTCGCCGGCCTGGAGTCGATGGACCTCGACGCGGCCGAGGCCCTGGACGAGCTGACCGGGCTGGCCGAGCTGCCGGAGACGGAGTTCGCCGAGGACTCCCCCGAACTGGCCGCCGCCCGCCGCCGCCACCCCTCGCACCCGGACTTCGTGCCCGTCCAGACGCCCGTCGTCACCGACCACGAGCGCACGGTCAACCGCCTGGAGGAGCTGGCCGACAGCCGCACGGAGCTGTCCGACGTGCGCCCGGGCCCCCTCGGCACGCTCGACGTGTACGTGTTCGCGGACGGTACGACGCTCTGTATGACCCCCGGCCACCGCGAGACGGCCGAGCGCCTGGCCGAGTCGCTGCGCGCGGGCGAGCACCCGGTGCTGCTGGGCGGCTCCGGCGTCTCGGGGGCGTACGCCCTGACCTTCTCCTGCGGCAAGGAGAACGTGTACATACTCGCCGACCGCGTCATAGCGAGCTTCTGAGCCCGCCCCGTCGTCGGTCCCCGGCTTTACGGGAGGCTGCCGCCTCCCTGTGCGCCGCGCGCCCTACTCGAAGGCCCGCGCGGCCGCTTCCCCGACCTGTCGCACGGCCTCGTCCAGCTCCCCGGACGGGGCCGTTTCCAGTGCCACGGCCAGGTCCCGGCCGGCTACGGCGAGCTGGTCGCCGACCGCGAAGACCCCGGCGTCCGGCATGATCCTGGGCTCCCGGCCCGGCTCCTCGGCGCGCTGGGCCCGCACCGACAGCTCACGCGCGACGGCGAGGCCCTGGGCCGCCGCCCCCCGCTGGAGCCTGCTCTGCGGGGCGGCGCGCAGCCGGTCGGCGAATCGGTCCACGGCGATGATCAGGGGGGTCGTATCAAGCACCCCGCGACCCTATCGCCGTACACACGGAAGCGGCCCGCGCCCTCCTTCCGGAGGCCGCGGGCCGCTTTCGCTTGCGCCGGACGATCAGTCGTCGCCGCTGAGGATGGAGAGCAGGCGCAGCATCTCCAGGTAGATCCACACCAGGGTCATGGTGAGGCCGAAGGCGGCCAGCCAGGACTCCTCGCGCGGAGCGCCGTACGCGATGCCGTCCTCGACCTGCTTGAAGTCGAGGGCCAGGAAGCAGGCGCCGAGGATGATGCCGATGACACCGAAGAGGATGCCGAGGCCACCGCTGCGGAAGCCGAGGCCGTCACCGCCACCGAAGACGGCGAACAGCAGGTTGACGGCCATCAGGAGCAGGAAGCCCATGGCGGCGGCCATCACGAAGCCGTAGAAGCGGCGGGTGACGCGGATCCAGCGCATCTTGTACGCGAGGAGCACACCGGCGAAGACACACATGGTGCCCATCACCGCCTGCATCACGACGCCGGGCCCGATGTACGTGCTCACCGCGCTGGAGATGACGCCGAGGAAGACACCCTCGAAGGCGGCGTACGCGATGATCAGCGCGGGGACGGGCTTGCGCTTGAAGGACTGGACCATCGACAGCACGAACGCGATGAGCGCGGCGCCGATGGCGATGCCGTACGACTTGCTGAGGTTCGCCTCGTCCACCGGCAGCAGCGCCCAGGCGAGCGCGGCACCGAGCACGACCGTGCCCAGCGTCATCGCCGTGCGGGTGACGACGTCGTCGATCGTCATGGCGCCGGTACGGACGGGCGCGGGGGCGCCCGTGGGGGCGTAGGGGTTGGTCGCGTACGGGTTCGGGGCGGTGCCCTGCGCGTACGGGTTGGCACCCGCTGCGGGGGCCCCGGCCTGCGGTGCCGCGTTGAAGCCCGCGTAACCGTTGTCGCGGCTGAAGCCCCGTCGCGAGAAGACCGGGTTGCTGCTCCTCATCTCACTCCTCCATGGCCACCCAGCGTGGCCTTCCCACAAGAGTAATGGGTAGGCAAAGCTATCGGCCTAGTGCCGGAGGAGGATCTTTCCCCGAACGGACCGGCCGTGCGCGGTCACCCTGCGGTACGTCCGCCCGCTTCCCGGGCCGCGCTCTCCACCCGTTCCCGGTGCCGGCGCCACCATGCCTCGTCCCCGGGCGCCATGTCCTCGCTCCCCCGCCGCAGCCCGGCCGCCCCGTCGATCAGCTCGCGGACGACGTCGGCGTGCCCGGCATGGCGCTGGGTCTCGGCGACCAGGTGGACGAGTACGCGGTGGAGCGACAGCTCGGGCCCGCCCTCCCCGGGGAGGACTCCCACGGCGTCCAGCCCGAACGCCTCGACGGTCGCGTCGGAGTGCGCCCACACCCGGCGGTACCGTCCGGTGATCTCCTCACGGGACTCGTCGGGCATGGCCCACAGGTCGGCGTTCGGCTCCGCGTCCCCGGCGATCCACAGCGCGGGCGCGTCGACGGGCCGCCCGAAGACGGCCCCGAGGTAGAACGCCTCGGCCCCGGTCACATGCTTGACGAGCCCGAGCAGGCTGGTGCCGGTGGGAGTGAGAGGGCGCCGGATGTCGTACTCGGACAGCCCGTCGATTTTCCAGAGAAAGGCATCGCGGGCATCCTGAAGATAGAGCCGCAGGTCGTGTTTGAACTGATCCGTATCGGTCATACGTCCAAACCTGCCGGTCGAACCGCCCCCGGCCCACCGCGTTTCTCAGCCCGTGGACTCCGGCTGTCCGGCAGTGCCGATTCATCGGTCCATGGCGCCCGGTTTTGGGTCCGTGATTGCTTGGGACCTCGTACGCGATGGTGCCCGGAACCGGACTCGAACCGGTACGCCCCCGAGGGGCAGCGAGGTTTAAGCTCGCCGTGTCTGCATTCCACCATCCGGGCTTGGCGCGGCTCCGCGTTGGCACATGACCCTATCCGGGGGGCTCGGTGCGATCAGCCGAACAGTGGCTCGATGTTGTCTTATTTATCGATCTCTTGAGTCCCCGTCAGTGCACGTCGGAGGCATACCCACATGCCCGGGCAAGATGGCGGCAGTGCAGGGGTGCCGGGCGAATTGACGGAAAGTCGCCGCACCGCCGCAGTCGATCCGCCAGGGGCGCGCCACCGATCGCCAGGGGCGCGCCACCTCGTGGCCGATTTTAGGTGGTGATCAGGTCGTTCACGCACCGCAGCACCGGGCGAGTCGCGAGCGCCGAGGGGTCCTCCAGCACCGCGCCCGTGACCCGGATCGTGGTGCTCTCGCCGGGGAGGAGCGTGACGAGCATGGTGTCGGCCTCGGCGTCCGGGTGGAGGCGGTCGGGGAAGAGGCAGAGGTCCCGGAGAAGGGTCTTCGCCGTCACCTCGACGCGGTACGCAGGGGCCCGGGCGCCCTCCTCCTCCGTGACCGTCACCCCGTAGCGCGCCCGCGGCAGGGCGAGTCGCGTGTCCTCCTCGTAGAAGTGCAGGGCCCTGGTCCCGTCCAGGCGGGCGACGAGGAGTTCGCGGGCCGGGTCGGCCGGGGTCGCGAGCGCGGCGGGCAGCGGGACGCTTGTCGTGGCGCGGGGGGCCGTCGTCACCGGCAGGGCCTCCTCGGCCAGGACCGTGCCGTCCAGGGCGTGCCGGGTCAGGCGCAGGGTGCCCGCCCACGGGGCCGCCGTGTCGTTGACCAGGTGGACGGAGCCGTCGCGGACGGCGATCAGGTGGTCCTCGTACACCGAACGCAGCGCGTGCCAGAGGGGCTTGCGGCGGCCGTCGCCGTCGACCGCCGACCAGGAGACGACCGGCCAGCAGTCGTTGAGCTGCCAGACGATCGTGCCCATGCAGTACGGCGCGTGCGAGCGGAAGTGGCGGATGCCGAACGCGACGGCGCGGGCCTGGTTGAGCTGGGTGAGCCAGTGCCAGTCGTCGAAGTCCGCGCCGGGCTGCGGCAGGTGGTCGCCCAGGCCGCGCAGCAGCTTCGCGTCGCCGTCCTCGGCCTTCTGGTGGTGGGCCAGGAGCGGGGCGCCGGGGGCGAGCGGGCCGCTGACCGCGCGGCGGAGTGTGGCGTACGCGGGCGGCCCCTGGAAGCCGAACTCCGCGACGAATCGCGGCACCCGGTCGGCGTACGCGCGGTAGTCGGCGCGGTTCCACACGTCCCAGATGTGGATCGTGCCCCGCTCCGGGTCCTGCGGGTGGGCGTCGGGGCTGCCGGAGTACGGCGATCCCGGCCAGTACGGGCGCGTCGGGTCGGTCTCGGCGACGATCCCGGGCAGCAGCCGGTGGTAGTAGCCGTGGCCCCACGTGCGGTCGCCGAGCTCCTTCTGCCAGCCCCAGTCGGCGTGGCCCTCCAGGTTCTCGTTGTTTCCGCACCACAGGACGAGGGAAGGGTGGGGCGCCAGACGGGTGACGTTCTCGCGCGCCTCGGCCGCCACCTCGGCCCACAGCGGCTGCTCCTCCGGGTACGCGGCGCAGGCGAACGGGAAGTCCTGCCAGACCAGGAGCCCCTTCTCGTCGCAGAGCTCGTAGAAGTCGTCGCTCTCGTAGAGCCCGCCGCCCCACACCCGGACCAGGTTGACGTGGGCGGCGACGGCCTGGTCGAGGCGGTCGGAGAGCTGCTGCCGCGTCAGGCGGGACGGGAAGCAGTCCTCGGGGATCCAGTTGACCCCGCGCACGAAGACCGGCTGGTCGTTCACGGAGATCCGGAACGCCTCCTGTTCGAGCGTGACGGACCGGAAGCCCGTGCGGAGGCGCCGCACGTGGTCGCCGGCGCGCACCTCCACCTCGTACAGCGGCTGTTCGCCGTGGCTGTGCGGCCACCACGGCTCCGCCTCCGGGACCGGCAGGCCGACGGTGACGCGGTGCTCGTCCCCCGAGAGGATGAAGGCGCTTCCCGAGCCGATCACCTCGACCGAGCCCGAGACGGGTTCGCGGCCGTCGTGTTCGATCTCCACCTCGGCCGTCAGGAACGGCACGCCCTCCGGGTCCAGGTCCGGCAGCAGCTTCACGGACGCGATGCGCGGACCGCTCCACGTCTCCAGGGCGACCGGACGCCAGATGCCGGAGGTGACCAGCGTCGGGCCCCAGTCCCAGCCGAAGTTGCAGGCCATCTTGCGGATGAAGGCGTACGGCTCCGCGTACGCGCCGGGGCGGTCGCCGAGCCTGTCGCGCAGTTCCTCGGCGTAGGTGTACGGCGCGGTGAAGATTACGTCGAGGGTGTTTTCACCCTCGGCCAGAAGATCGCGCACGGGAAAGCGGTACGACCGGTGCTGGTTCGCCGTCCGGCCGATCTCCGTACCGTTGAGCAGGATCGTCGCGACCGTGTCGAGGCCGTCGAAGCACAGGGCCGCGTGGTCGTGGCCGTCGGGCGTCCAGTCGAAGGCGGTGCGGTACGCCCAGTCGGTGCGGCCGATCCAGCCGAGCCGGGTCTCGTTGTCGTCCAGATACGGATCCTCGATGATTCCGGCGGCCAGCAGGTCCGTGTGGACGCATCCGGGGACGGTGGCGGGGATGCCGTCGGGAATGCCGCCTGTGGGGAGCCCGGAGGGCACGGGTCCGGCCGGGCGGAGCGTCCAGCCGTCGTGCAGGGGCAGGTGGCGAAGGGTCACGCCGGGGTCCTTCCGCAGTCGGGGAGCTGGGCACAGGCGACGAAGTGGTCCGGCTCGGTCTCGTACAGGTCGGTGGCGGCGCCGCCGCCTCCCTCGTGGAAGGCGCACGACCGCACCGGCTCCGGAGGGTCCCACGGCTGGTTGAGGCGGGGCACGGCCGCGAGCAGGGTGCGGGTGTACGGGTGGAGGGGGTTGCCGAAGACCTTCTGGGTGTCGCCGCGTTCGACCACCCGGCCGCGGCGCAGGACCACCGTCTTCTCCGCCAGGTACGTGCCGAGTGCGAGGTCGTGCGTGATGTAGAGGACGCCGAGGCCGCGCTCCTTGAGCCCGGCGAGGAGGTTGAGGACGTCGATGCGGGTGGAGGCGTCGAGCATGCTGGTGATCTCGTCGGCGACCAGGAAGCTCAGGTCGAGCAGGAGGGCGCGGGCGATGAGCAGGCGTTGCAGCTGGCCGCCGCTGAGCTGGTGCGGGTAGCGGCCGAGGACCTGCGCGGGGTCCAGGCGCACATCGCGTACCGCCTTCTCGACGCGGTCGGCCCACTCCGCGTTGCGGACGCCCGGGTGGTACGCGCGGCGGACCAGGTCGAAGACGCGGTCGGCGCGGAAGACGGGGTTGTAGCAGGAGAAGGGGTCCTGGAAGACGCCCTGGACGCGGCGGTAGAAGTCCTTGCCGGGCCGCACCCGCTGCCCGTCCAGGGTGAGGGTGCCGGAGCTGACTCCGGTGAGGCCGAGGATCATGCGGCCGATCGTGGACTTGCCGCTGCCGCTCTCGCCGATGAGGGAGACGACCTCGCCGGGCGCGGCCGTGAAGGAGACCCGGTCGACGGCGGTGACGGAGCCGCCTCCGAACGCCCCGGCCCGGTAGGTCTTGGTGACGTGGTCGAGGGTCAGCATCAGGCCTTCCAGCATGCGACGGAGTGGCGGGGGGCGATCTCCACGACCGGGGGCTCCTCGGCGCAGCGCTCGTCCGCGACGGGGCAGCGGTCGCGGAAGCGGCAGCCGGCCGGGGGGTTCAGGAGCGAGGGCGGGGCCCCGGCGATGCCCGTGAGGGGCCGGTCGGCGTGCCGGGCCCCGACCTCGGGGAGCGCGCCGAGCAGGAGCTTGGTGTACGGGTGGCGGGGCGCGGTCGTCAGGGTCTTCGTGGGCGCCTTCTCGGCGAGCTTGCCCGCGTACATGACCATGATGGAGTCCGCGATGTGCGAGGTGAGCCCGAGGTCGTGGGTCACGAAGATCATGCTGGTGACCAGGCCCTTGTCGCGCAGCCCGGTGAGCGCGCCGACGACGGCGCGCTGGGTGGAGACGTCGAGCGCGGAGGTGACCTCGTCGGCGATGAGGACGGACGGGTCGAGCAGGGTGGAGATCACCATGACGGTGCGCTGCTTCATTCCGCCGGACAGCTCGATCGGATAGCGGTCCAGGACGTCGTGGTCCAGGCCCACCAGGTCGAGCCTGCGGTGCAGTTCGGCGGTGTCCACGCTCGCCCCGCGCGACGCGAGCAGCTCGCGGATCATGCGGCCGATGCGGCGGGTCGGGTTGAGGGCGCTCATGGAGTACTGCGGGACCAGCGAGATCCGGTGGAAGCGGAAGGCGTTCATCGCCCGGTCGTCGGCCACGGGCACGTCGTCACCGTCCAGCGTGACGGTGCCGCCCGCGTACCGCATCCGGCCGTCGAGGCGGATCAGCGACTTGCCGAGCGTGCTCTTGCCGCACCCGGACTCACCGGCGAGGCCCAGGATCTCCCCGTCGGCGAGGTCGAAGGAGACGCCGTCCAGGGCCCGCACCTCACCGCGCAGGGTGCGGTAGTGGACCCGGAGGTCGGTCACGGTCAGGGTCATGCGCTCAGACCTCCCGGAGCGGTCGCGGTCATGGTCATGCCTCCCGCAGCTTGGGGTTGAAGACCTCGTCGAGGCCGACGTTGGCGACGTACAGCGCTCCGACGATCGCGGTGATCCCGGCGCCGGGCGGAACGAACCACCACCACATGCCGAGCTGGAGGGCGCTCCACTGCTGGGCGCTCTGGAGCATCAGCCCGAGGGAGACGCCCTCGGTGGGGCCGAGCCCGATGAAGTCGAGCGAGGAGGCGATCAGGACCGAGCCGCCGAACAGCAGGATGAACATCATGAAGAGGTACGAGCTCATGTTGGGCGCGATCTCGCGGAAGATGATCCGCCAGGTGCCGCTGCCGCTGAGCCGGGCGAGGTCCACGAACTCACGGGTGCGCAGCGAGAACGTCTGCGCCCGGATGGCCCTGGCCGCCCACGGCCAGGAGGTGAGCCCGATGAACAGGCCCTGCACGGGCACCGAGCGGACCCCGAGGTACGCGTTGATGATGAGCAGGACGGCGAGCGCGGGGAGCACCAGCACGACGTTGGTGAGCATGTTGAGGATCTCGTCCACGGCACCCCCTCGGTAGCCGGCCAGGAAGCCGACGAGCATGGCGATCGCGGCGGCGATGGCCCCGCCGACGACGCCGACCAGGAACGTCGAGCGCAGCCCGTGCACGAACTGGGCGTAGACGTCCTGCCCGAAGGTGGTGGTGCCCATCCAGTACGTGGAGTCCGGCGGGGCGGCCTGCGGTCCGACGTACTCGTTGGGGTCGGAGTTGTCGAGCAGCGGGGGGCCGATGATCCCGACGAGCAGGAGCAGCACGACGACGGTGAACCCGATGAGCAGCTTCGGGTTGCGGACGGCGTAGTGCAGTGTCTCGCGGCCGGGCCGGGCGGCGGGGGCGGAGGGCGCCGCGGGTTCGGTGGCCGGTTCGGGCACGGTGCTCATGACTGGCCTCCTGCCATGCCGGTGCGGGTACGGGGGTCGACCACGACGTACACGATGTCGATGAGGAAGTTGGCGATCAGGACGCCGATGACGATGAACAGGAACGCGCCCTGGAGCAGGAAGAAGTCCTGGTTCTGGATCGCGGCGAGGATGAGCGAGCCGAGTCCGGGGTACGCGAAGACGATCTCCGTGACCAGCGCTCCGGCGACCAGGACGCCCAGTTGGAGGGCGAGTCCGGTGATCTGGGGCAGGACGGCGTTGCGGAAGGCGTAGCGGCGGATGAGGCGCTGGGGCGCGCCGAGGGCCGAGAGGTAGTTCGAGTAGTCCGACTCCAGCTCGTAGATGATCATGTTGCGCATGCCGATGGCCCAGCCGCCCAGCGCGACCAGGAAGAGCGACAGGAACGGCAGCACCCAGTGCTGGAACAGGTCCGCCGCGAAGGCGAAGGACCAGGTGGGCTGGATGTCGAGGCTGTAGCCGCCGGAGAGCGGGAACCAGCCCGCCTTGGAGCCGAGCGCCCAGGCGAGGATGACGGCGATCCACATGTAGGGCATGGCGGTGAGCAGATAGCCGGCCGGGAGCACGGTGTTGTCGAGCACCTTGCGCCGGGCGGCGAGCGCCCCGGCCCAGTTCCCGACGAACCAGCTGAGCAGCACGGCCGGGATCATCAGCCCGAGGGTGTACGGGAGTGCGTCGAGCAGGACGTCGGCGACGGGTTTCGGGAACACCCAGATGGAAAGGCCGAAGTCGCCCTGGAGGAGGGCGCTCCAGAAGTGCAGGTACTGCTGCCAGACGGGTTCGTCGAAGCCGAAGAGGTTGTTGTAGTAGGCGCGCATGGCCTCGACGGCCTCGGGCTGGGAGACCCGGGCCCGGGCCACCATGGCGGCGACCGGGTCGCCGGGCATGAAGCGCGGGATCATCCAGTTGACGGTGACGGCGACGACGAAGGTCAGCGCGTAGATCAGTAGTTTGCGGGCGAAGTAGCGGCGCAAGAGGGCTCCCCGGAGAGAGCCCCGCCGCGCGGTCGGCGGTCAGGTCGGCGCGCACGGCGGGGCGGTCGTGGATGAGGAGCGGCCGGCGGGGGAAGGGCCCCCAGGAGCCGGCCGCCCTCAGAACTGCCGTGTCACTTGGCGGGCTTCAGCTGTGTGAGGGCTTCAAAGCCGCCCATCTCCAGCCAGTTGCGCCACATCGCGGGGGCGTACTTGGGCGCTCCGGGCGCGTCCGAGGGCCAGTTGGTCCAGGTGCCGGTGGTGGACTGGGCCCACAGGCCGTTGTACCAGAGGGGGATGACGGGCATCTCCTTCAGCTGGATGTCCTGGATCTTCGAGATGACCTTCTTCATGCCCTCGGTGTCGTCGGTCTTCACCGCGCCGAGCTGCTGGACGAGCTTCCAGGCGTCCTCGTTCTCGTAGCGGCCGAAGTTGACGGTGTTCTGCTGCTTCTGGACGGGCAGCTGGAACATGTACTCGTAGTAGGTCCACGGGGTGCTGGAGAGCTGGCGCTCGTTGTTGACGACGAGGTCGAAGTTGCCCTTGCCGCGCTGCTCGTTGAGGGCGTTGGCGTCGGGGAACTCGGTGGTGATCCTGATGCCGGCGGCCTTGGCGGAGGAGGCGATGACCTTGGCGGCCTCCATCCAGTCGGTCCAGCCGGTGGGCACGGCCAGCTTCAGGCTGATCTTCGAGCCGTCCTTGTTCTCCACCAGGCCGTCGCCGTCGGTGTCCCGGTAGCCGGCGTCCGCGAGGATCTGCTTGGCCTTGGCGGTGTCGAAGGTGAAACCCTCGCTCGCGACGAGTCCCTTGTCGATGTACTTGTCCCACTGCGGGAGCAGCCCGGTCGGGTCGGCCCCCTTGACCAGGCCGCCGTACACGCCCTTGACGATCTTCCCGGTGTCGACGGAGGCGGCGAGCGCCCGGCGGAAGGCGGCGTCGTCCATCGGCTTCTTCGTGGTGTTGGGCACCAGCCAGGCGGTGTTGGCGGAGAGCATGTAGGGCGGCTCCGCGTAGTACGAGACGACCTTCTTGCTCTTGACCAGGGAGGCGGCGCCGGGCAGGAAGTTGTTGCTCAGGTCCAGCTGGTTCTGGCCGAGCTGGCCGATGACGACCTCGTTGCTGGGGTTGGAGACGTCCACGATGTAGCGGGGCGCGGGCTTCATGGAGAGCGCCTTGACGCCCCACCAGTCGTCGCGCCGCTGCCAGACGACCCGGTCCTGGGTGTGGCTCTTGAGCGTGTACGCGCCGGTGCCGACGGGCTTGTCGTTGACGCCGTCCAGGATCTCCTTCTCGGAACGCTTGCCCCAGATGTGTTCGGGGACGACGGGCTGCCCATAGAGCGTGAAGTCCCACTCCTGGTAGCGGGCCTCCTTGAAGGTGAAGCGGACCGTGGTGGCGTCCACCGCCTCGGCGCCGGAGAGCCAGCTCCACAGGCTGTGGAAGGCGGACGCCTCGATCTTCCCGATCTCGTAGGAGTAGGCGACGTCCTTGGCGGTGAGGGGCTTGCCGTCGGACCACTTGATGCCGGGGCGCAGCTTCACTTCGTAGGTCTTGGCCCCGGTCCAGCTGCCCGACTCGGCGAGCCAGGGCGTGAGCTTGCCCGCGTTGGGGTCGAAGTGGAACAGGGTCTCGTAGACGAGGCCCTTGGTGCCGGTGGCGTGGTCCCAGTTGTGCAGCGGGTTGTAGTTGGCCGGCGGCCCCCACTGGGTGCCGGTGGTGTAGAGCGTCTCGTTACGGGGAAGGGCGCCGCCTCCCCCACCGCCGGTACCACCCGAGCCGCCCGACGAGCCGCCCCCCGTGCACGCGGTGGCGGCGAGTGCGATCACGGCGAGCGTGGCCGCGACCCGTCCGCGGAATCCCGTGCCCATCGTCCCTCCTTCTCCCCGCCGTCCCTGCCGAGCGGAGTTACTGAACCGGGTAAGTGCCGTGAAGTTAAGGCTGCCTCATGCCCCTGTCAAGGGTGCGGGAGCGCTCCCATTTCATGTATGGCCCAGCCGGGTCGCACGGTCCCGGTGGGCGAAGAATCCGTGCGCGCCCGCCATGACGGCTAGGATGTGCACGCTGCACGAACCGGTTAAGCGAGGCCACATGCCCAAGCACCGCCCCACGATCGCCGACATCGCGGCCCGCGCCGGGGTGTCCAAGGTCGCCGTGTCCTACGCGCTGAACGACCGGCCGGGCGTCTCCCCGGCGACCCGGTCCGCCATCAAGGCCATCGCGCAGGAGATCGGCTGGCGCCCCAACAGCGCGGCGCGCGCCCTCACCCGGGCCAGGGCCGACGCGGTGGGCCTCGCGCTGTGCCGGCCCGCCCAGCTGCTCGGGGTCGAGCCGTTCTTCATGGAGCTGATCAGCGGCATCGAGTCCGAGCTCTCGCCGCGCGGCTGTGCCCTGCTCCTCCAGGTCGTCACGGACCCGGCCCAGGAGCTGGAGGTCTACCGCCGCTGGTGGGGCGAGGGCCGGGTGGACGGCGTCTTCCTCACCGACCTGCGCGGCGCCGACCCCCGCATCGAGGGCGTCGCCGGGCTCGGCCTGCCCGCCGTGGTGATCGGCCATCCCTCCGCGGCCGGGCCCCTCCCCGCCGTGTGGTCCGACGACGCGGCGGCGGTCCGCGACACCTTCGCGTATCTCGCCGCCCTCGGCCACCGCTCGGTCGCCCGGGTCGCCGGGATGCCGGAGCTGAACCACACCGCCCTGCGCGACCGGGCCCAGCGCGAGGTCTGCGCCGAACTGGGCCTCGGCGAGCCGGTCGTCGTGCACACGGGCTACTCCGGCGACGACGGGGCGCACGCCACGCGCCGCCTGGTCAGCTCGCCCGGGCGGCCCACCGCGATCGTGTACGACAACGACATCATGGCCGTCGCCGGGCTGTCGGTCGCCCAGGAGATGGGGCTCGACGTGCCGGGCGACCTCTCGCTCGTCGCCTGGGACGACTCCCAGCTCTCCCGGGTCGTCCGGCCCCCGCTGACGGCGCTGAGCCGCGACATCCCGGCGTACGGGGGGCTCGCGGCCCGGACCCTGCTGTCCCTGGTCACGGACGGTGGCGCCGAGGGGTACGAGGACAAGGCGGCCCGCCTGGTGCCGCGGGGGTCGACGGGGGCGCCCGACAAGGCCCCCCTGGGCCGCGCAGGGGCGTAGGCCGGACCTGGACAGGCCCTAGGCCGCCCGGCGGCGCATGTCATACCCGAGGAGGACGCCGACGGGCGGATCATGCGACTCAAGAGGGCCCCTGGAACGGGCACCGGGAGTGACGACCGGACGCCGTCCGGCGGGGACGATGGAGCGGTACCCCTGACCCGGGGCCCACGCCGAAGCGGCGGGCCGCCGGGCGGGTTCCGTCCCGTACGCACCCCACCCTGGAGTCTGCTGTGACCACCATGTCCACCGCTCACCGCGCCACCGCGGTGGCCGCCCGCGCCACGGAACTGTCCAAGGTCTACGGCGAGGGCGAGACCCGGGTGACGGCTCTCGACCGGGTCACCGTGGACTTCCCGCAGGGCGAGTTCACCGCGATCATGGGCCCGTCGGGCTCCGGCAAGTCCACGCTGATGCACTGCGTGGCGGGCCTCGACAGCTTCAGCAGCGGTTCGGTGCGCATCGGCGAGACGGAGCTGGGCGCGCTCAAGGACAAGCAGCTCACGCAGCTGCGCCGGGACAAGATCGGCTTCATCTTCCAGGCGTTCAACCTGCTGCCGACGCTCACCGCCCTGGAGAACATCACGCTCCCGATGGACATCGCGGGCCGCAGGCCGAACCAGGAGTGGCTGCACCGGGTCATCGACATGGTGGGCCTCTCCGACCGGCTGAAGCACCGCCCCACCGAGCTCTCCGGCGGCCAGCAGCAGCGCGTGGCGGTGGCCCGCGCCCTGGCCTCGCAGCCCGAGATCATCTTCGGGGACGAGCCGACCGGCAACCTCGACTCCCGCTCCGGCGCCGAGGTCCTGGGCTTCCTCCGCAACTCCGTGCGCGAACTGGGCCAGACCGTGGTGATGGTGACCCACGACCCGGTCGCCGCCTCCTACGCGGACCGGGTCATCTTCCTGGCGGACGGGGCGATCGTCGACCAGATGATCCACCCCACCGCCGACGGGGTGCTGGACCGGATGAAGGCGTTCGACGCCAAGGGCCGCACCAGCTGAGCAGGCCCGTACCGGCGCTTCGTACCCCTTCCTCCGGCTCCCCGTTCCCCGGGCCGGCAGACACCCAGGACTGACTGACATGTTCCGTACCGCCCTGCGCAATGTGCTCGCGCACAAGGCCAGGCTGCTGATGACGATCCTCGCCGTGATGCTCGGCGTGGCCTTCGTCTCCGGCACCCTGGTCTTCACCGACACCCTCGGCAACGCCTTCCGCAACCAGTCGGCCAAGAGCTACGACGACATCGCCGTCGCCGTCACCACCCACGCCGACCAGCTCGACAAGGAGACCCCCGCCGTCGGCGAGGCCGCCCTGGAGAAGATCCGGGCCCTGGACGGCGTCGCGTCCGTCACCGGCCGGGTCGACGGCTTCGCCGGGGTCGCCGACCCCGACGGCAAGCTGATCGGCAACGGCTGGTCCAACACCGGCTCCAACTTCGCCCCCGGCAAGGACGGCAAGGACCCCGCGTACACCTTCACCGACGGCACGGGGCCCACCCGGCCCGGCAGCATCGCGCTGGACCGCGACACCGCGGAGAAGGGCGAGTACGAGGTCGGCGACAAGGTCCGCGTGGCCACCAACGGACCGGTGAAGGAGTACACCCTGTCCGGGGTGTTCACCACCGAGGACGGCGCGGTCAACGCGGGCGGCAGCCTGGTCCTGTTCGACACCCCGGTCGCGCAGAAGCTGTTCCTGCGCCCCGGCGAGTTCAAGGACGTCTCCGTCGCCGCCGCGCCCGGTGCCTCCGACCAGGAGCTACTGGCGGCCGTGAAGCCGCTGCTGCCGAAGGACGCCGAGGCCAAGACCGGCAAGGCGCGCGCGGACGAGCAGGCCGCGGACATCGAAGCGGGGCTCAGCGACCTCAACAAGCTGCTGCTCGCCTTCGCCGGGGTCGCCCTCTTCGTCGGCGTCTTCCTGATCGCCAACACCTTCACCATGCTGGTCGCCCAGCGCACCAAGGAGCTGGCCCTGATGCGCGCCGTCGGTGCGTCGCGCCGCCAGGTGAAGCGCTCCGTGCTCCTGGAGGCGGCCGTGGTCGGCCTCATCGCCTCCGTCGTCGGTTTCGCCGTGGGCCTCGGCCTCGCGACCGGGCTGCGCTCCGCGATGAGCCTGCTCGGCGGCAAGATCCCGGCCGGGCCGCTGGTGATCGCCCCGGTGACGGTGATCGCCGCGTTCGCCGTCGGCGTCCTGATCACCGTGCTGGCCGCCTGGCTGCCCGCCCGCCGGGCCGCGAAGATCCCGCCGGTCGCGGCGATGAACAGCGCGCACGCGGTGGCCACGGTCAAGTCGCTCGTCGTGCGCAACACCATCGGCGGCGTCATCACGCTGCTGGGCACGGCCGCGATCGTCGGCGGCGCGGCCAAGGCCGGTTCGGACGGCCAGCTGCTCATCGCGGGCGGCACGTTCCTCGCGCTGATCGGCGTCATCGTCCTCATCCCGCTGCTGTCCCGCCCGGCGATCGCCCTGGTGCGCCCGCTGCTGCGGCGGCTGTTCGGGGTCTCCGGCAAGCTGGCCGCGCAGAACGCCGTCCGCAATCCCCGCCGCACCGGTGCCACCGCGTCCGCGCTGGCGATCGGCCTCACCCTCGTCACCGGCATCTCGGTGCTCGGCGTCACCCTCGGCCAGGCGGTCGACAAGGTGACCACGGACAACATCAAGGCCGACTACATGGTCTCGATGGCCAGCGGTGACGCGCTCGACGACTCGGCGCTGACCGCCCTGGAGAAGGCCGACGGCGTCACCGCCGCATCGCCCCAGCAGGCCGTCTGGCTGACGATCGGCGGGAAGGGCGTGTCGGCCTCCGGCGTCACCCCGGGCGACGTGCAGCAGGTGCTCACCGTCGACACCGTCGCGGGCTCCCTGGACACCCTGGAGAAGGGGCAGATCGCGGTCGCCGAGAAGACCGCGAAGTCGCACGGCTGGAAGCCCGGGGACACCGTCTCGGTCACGTACCAGGACGAGAAGAAGGAGACGCTGAAGGTCGGCGCGCTCTACACGGACAACGAGTTCCTCTCGCCGGTCCTGATCCCCCGCGCCACCGTCGCCCCGCACGAGGAGAAGGGCGACATCCGGGAGGTCTGGGTGAAGACGGACGGCGGTGCGAGCGCGGCCAACGAACAGGCGCTGGTGGACGCGCTGGGCGACAACCCGGGCATGAGCATCATGGACCGTCAGGACATCCGGGACATGTTCGGCGGCGGCGTCAACCTCGCGATGAACATCATGTACGGCCTGCTCGGCATGGCGCTGATCATCGCGGTGCTCGGGGTCGTCAACACCCTGGCCATGTCGGTGTTCGAGCGCCAGCAGGAGATCGGCATGCTGCGGGCGATCGGCCTGGACCGGCGCCGGGTGAAGCGGATGATCCGGCTGGAGGCGGTGGTGATCTCGCTGTTCGGCGCGCTCGTCGGCATCGGACTCGGGCTGTTCCTCGGCTGGGCGATCGGTCAGACCGTCGCCGCGAGCATCCCGCAGTACGTGCTGGTCATCCCGTGGAGCCGGATCGCGGTCTTCCTGCTCCTGGCCGGTCTGGTCGGCGTGCTCGCCGCCCTGTGGCCCGCCCGCAGCGCCGCGAAACTCAACATGCTGACGGCCATCAAGACCGAGTGACCGCAGCGGTACGGGGAAGGGGCCGGCGTCCGCGGACACCGGCCCCTTCCGTGCGTACTCCCGTGCTCTGCGTCGCTCAGGCGGTCGCGTCGGCCTTCCAGGCGCGGGCGCGCAACGGCATGCGCGAGGCGCCGTCCGTACCCGGGCGCACCGCGAGGATCTGGTTGACCCCGATCTTGTTGCGCTCGAAGGAGAGCGCGGACGCGGCCATGTAGAGCCGCCACACCCGGGCCCGCCCGGGCGAGACCAGCTTCACGGCGCTCCCCCAGCCCCGCTCCAGGTTGGCCACCCACTGGCGCAGGGTCAGTGCGTAGTGCTCGCGCAGCGCCTCGACGTCCCGGGCCTCGAAGCCGGCCTCCTCCAGGATGGCGAGGGTCCGGCCGACCGGGGCCAGTTCCCCGTCCGGGAAGACATAGGCGTCGATGAACGCGTCGATCTCGTACGCCGACTCGTCCTTCTCCGGGCGGCGGCCGATCTGGTGGTTGAGGAGGCGTCCGCCGGGCTTGAGGAGGGCGAAGAGGTCGTCGGCGTACTCCCGGTAGCGGACGGAGCCGACGTGCTCCGCCATGCCGATGGACGAGATGGCGTCGTAGGGGCCGTCGCGGACGTCCCGGTAGTCCTGGACCCTGATCTCCACTCGGTCGGTCAGGCCCTCGTCGGCGACGCGCTTGCGGGCGTAGGCGGCCTGTTCGGTGGAGAGGGTGACGCCGGTGACGTGGGCGCCGTACTCGCGGGCGGCGTGAATGGCCATGGAGCCCCAGCCGCAGCCGACGTCCAGCAGGCGGTCGCCCTCCTTGAGGGCCAGTTTGCGGCAGACGAGGTCCAGCTTGTCGCGCTGGGCGTCCTCCAGGGTCCCGGCGTCCTCCCAGTAGGCGCAGGAGTAGACCATGGACGGGCCCAGCACCAGTTCGTAGAAGTCGTTGCCCACGTCGTAGTGGTGGCTGATCGCCTCCTTGTCGCGGTGTCTGGTGTGCAGGGGGCCGCTGCGGCGGCGCACCTCCTCGGGCGGCGGGGCGGGCGGCAGCCAGGGCCCGGACAGCTTCAGCAGGTCCGCGGCGGCGGCGCGCGTCTTCGGGTCGCGCAGGGCCTGGAGGCCGCCCGGCGCGTCGGTGCCGCGCTCCCAGATGAGCCCGGCCATCAGGTCCAGGGCCTCGTAGAGGTCGCCCTCGATGTCGAGTTCGCCGGCCACCCAGGCGCGGGCCAGGCCGAGTTCGCCCGGCTTCCACAGCAGTCGGCGCAGGGCCCGGCGGTTCTTGATGACGAGGACGGGGGCTCCGGGCGGTCCGGATTCGCTGCCGTCCCAGGCCCGGACGCGGACCGGTAGGGGTTGGCCCAGCAACTGCTGGGCGAGAGCGGTCAGCCGCAATGCGGCGTCTGCCATGGCGCACACCTCCGTGACGGTGTTTCCCGACGTGCCCAGACATGCCCACACATGTCCCGGACCACGCCCCCGGCACCCGGGGCGCCGTGGCGTGGTACATCCCCCACAACAGTCTGGGGCGGCCCCGCCATCCCGCTACCGGGCAAGGGAACGGCAAAATGCGTGCACGGCACATGCATCCGCCGGGGGTGCGGCCCGCGCCGCACCCCGCCCCTTCGGACCCGGATACGCCGAAGGGGCCGTCCGCACCACGGATGGCGGACGGCCCCTTCGGGCGTCGTACTGCTCGCTCCGGCGGGAGCGGCGGGCTAGGAGGCCTTCGCCTTCTCGCCCACGGGCTTGGCGGCGGCCGGCGCGGGGGCCGGCTTGGCGGCCTCGTAGAACTCCTCGCGCGGCGTCTCCATGGCGCCGAGGGAGACGACCTCGCGCTTGAGGAACATCGCGAGGGTCCAGTCGGCGAAGATCCGGATCTTGCGGTTCCAGGTCGGCATCGCCAGACCGTGGTAGCCACGGTGCATGTACCAGGCGAGGCGGCCCTTGAGCTTGATCTTCATCTTGCCCATGACGATCATCGCCACGCCCTTGTGCAGGCCCAGGCCGGCGACCGCGCCCTTGTTGGCGTGGCTGTAGTCGGCCTGCGGGAAGCCGCGCATCCCGGAGATCACGTTGTCGCCGAGGACCTTGGCCTGGCGCAGCGCGTGCTGGGCGTTCGGCGGGCACCAGGCGTTGGGGTTGCCCGCCTTGCGGCCGACCATGTCCGGGACCTGGGCGTTGTCGCCCGCGGCCCAGATGTAGTCGGTGCCCTGCACCTGGAGCTTCTCGGTGGTGTCCACGTGGCCGCGGGGGCCGAGCGGCAGGCCGAAGCGGGCCAGCGCCGGGTTCGGCTTCACACCGGCGGTCCACACGATGGTGTTGGAGTCGACCTCCAGGCCGTTCTTCAGCACCACGTGGCCGTCGACGCAGGAGTCCATGGAGGTCGAGAGGAAGACCTCGACACCACGGGACTCCAGGTGCTCGCGGCCCCAGGTCCCGAGCTTCGGGCCGACCTCGGGGAGGATCTTGTCGGCGGCGTCGACCAGGATGAAGCGCATGTCCTCGCGCTTCACGTTGGTGTAGTACTTGGCCGCGTCGCGGGCCATGTCCTCGACCTCGCCGATGGTCTCCGCACCGGCGAACCCGCCGCCCACGAAGACGAAGGTGAGGGCCCGGCGGCGGACGTCCTCGTCGGTCGTGGAGTCGGCCTTGTCCAGCTGCTCCAGGACGTGGTTGCGCAGGCCGATGGCCTCCTCGATGCCCTTCATGCCGATGCCCTGCTCGGCGAGGCCGGGGATCGGGAAGGTGCGGGAGACCGCGCCGAGCGCGATGACCAGGTAGTCGAAGGGCAGCTCGTAGGCCTCGCCGACGAGGGGCGCGACCGTGGCGACCTTGCGGTCCTGGTCGATCGTGGTGACACGCCCGGTGAGCACCTCGGCCTTGGGCAGGACGCGTCGCAGCGGGACGACGACATGCCGGGGCGAGATGCTGCCGGCGGCAGCTTCGGGGAGGAAGGGCTGATAGGTCATGTACGACCGGGGGTCGACGACCGTGACGGTCGCCTCGCCGTAGCGCATCTTCTTGAGGATGCGCCGAGCTGCGTACAGACCTACGTACCCACCGCCTACTACGAGGATCCTGGGACGCTCCGTGGTGCTCATGCCATCGAGTATCCACCCCACTCGGGGGGCATGCTCGTGAGCCCCTTCACAAGGTTGTGGCAACCCTCTGCTATAGTTCGCCGCCCGCGTGACCCAGGTCATGGCCCGCACCGGGAACCTCGTTACTGTGGTGAACGTTGTTCACCGCCTGCGAGCTGGCCCTTGGCCCTCGGCCCCGAGCCAGGGGCCCTCCCGGTCCACCCTGGCGTAACACCCCCGGAACCTCTCGGTCCGGCCCCCGAGTGACCCCGCTCACCTCCGGCGCGACCCATCCGGAGCAGAAGACGGGGCCGGGGTGGGCAATTCCTTGTGAAGAAGTTCACGAAGTTGGCGGCGAGGCGGCCCGAAAGCCGCCCCACCAGGCACGTCCCACCCTCTCAACAGTGCGGGCGGGGCGACGCATGAGCACCCGGCTCAGGCCAGCGAAAAGGCGATTCCGTCCAGGATGTCGTGTTCGCTCACCACGACCTCGCGCACCCCGGTCCGCTCCATCACGGCCTGGAGGATCAGCGCACCGGACGGGATCACGTCGACCCGGCCCGGATGCATCGCGCTGATCGCCGCGCGCTCCGCATGGGTCGAGGACAGCAGCCGCGCGGTGATCTCCCGGACCTGCTCCAGGGAGACGCGGGAGTGGTGGATCGCCTCGGAGTCGTACTCCTCCAGGCCCAGCGCCATCGCGGCCACCGTGGTGACCGTCCCGGCGAGGCCCACCAGCGTGGCCGCCGAGGAGAGCGGCACGGTCTCCTCGGCGAGGTCGAGGGCGGCCGCCACGTCGGCGCGGACCGCCTCGATCCCGTCGGCCGAGGGCGGATCGGCGACGACGCCGTCGCGCACGAGGTGGCGCTCGGTCATCCGGACGCAGCCGATGTCCACGGACCGGGCGGCCCGCACCCGGTCGTCGCCGACGACGAGTTCGGTGGAGCCGCCGCCGATGTCCACGACCAGGTACGGCTTCGCGAGGTCGTCGCGCCCGGTCAGCTCCTTGGTCGCCCCGGCGAACGAGAACGCGGCCTCCTGGTCCCCGCTGATCACCTCGGGCTCGACGCCCAGGATGTCCACCACGCCGCGCACGAATTCGTCCCGGTTCTCCGCGTCCCGGGAGGCGGAGGTGGCGACGAAGCGCACCTTCTCGGCGCCGTGCTCCTCGATCACCGCCGCGTAGGTCCGGCAGACGGCGAACGTGCGCTCCAGCGCCTCGGGGGCGAGCCGGCCGGTCCGGTCGACGCCCTGCCCCAGCCGGACGACCTCCATCCGCCGGGCGTGCTCGACGAGCTCCCCGGTGACCGGATCGGCCTCCGCGACCAGCAGGCGGATCGAGTTGGTGCCGCAGTCTATGGCGGCCACGCGCGTCATGTCCGGCGCCCCCTCAGCCCTCGTCCGTGCCCTGGTCGCCGCACGGCGACACGCACGGGCCCTTGCGCCACCACTCCGGGAGCATCGCGATCGCCTCGTCGCCCAGCGGGTTGACGCCGGGACCGGCCGCCAGCGAGTGCCCGACGAGCACGTGCAGGCACTTCACCCGGTCCGGCATGCCGCCGGCGCTCGGGAAGCCCTCCAGGACCTCGATGGCGTCGCGCCGCGCGATGTAGTCCTCGTGCGCCGCCCGGTAGGCCGCCGCGAGCTCGGGGTCCTTGCCCAGGCGCTCGGTCATCTCCTTCATGACCCCGTTCGCCTCCAGCGTGCCGATCGCGGACGCGGCGCGCGGGCACGTCAGGTAGTACGTCGTCGGGAACGGCGTGCCGTCCTCCAGCCGGGGCTGCGTCTCGACCACGTCCGGGTTGCCGCACGGACAGCGGTGCGCGATGGCGCGCAGCCCGCGCGGCGGGCGGCCCAGCTGCTGCTGGAACGCGGCGATGTCCGCCTCGGTGGGAAGGGTGGGCTCGGTCTGGGGAGGGGGCGTTTCCATGCCTGCCTAGGGTGCTGATCGGACTGCTCGAACCGCGGGTTCTGCAGAGGTACGGGGATGGGGACGGCCGTCAGCCGCGGTCGGCGCTGTCCACGCCGTCCCACAGGTTGGAGTGCCAGGGCCGGTCCGTCTCGGCCGGCTTCCCGTTGCGCTCCTTGACCGCGTCGGGATCGACCACGGTGTAGCCGGTCTCCCCCGGAAGAACGTAGTGCAGGTGCTCACGGGCCAGCCGCTTGATGTACGCGTCGTCCTGGAGCCGGGCCTTCTGGTCCCGCAGCTCCTCGGTGCGCGCCTCGGCCTCCCGCGCCTGCCTGCGCTGGTCGGCGATCTCGTCACGCTGCGACACGTACTGACGCATCGGATACGCGAGGGCGACGACCAGGGAGCAGACGACCAGGGCCAGGAAGGCGGCCCGGCCGGTGAGCCGGGAGCGGCGGGCCTGACGCCGGTTCTGGGACCGGTAGACGCGGGCGGCGGTCTGCTCACCGAGCAGCCGCAGCCGGGTCGCGGTGGAGAACCGGTCCCGGTCCTTCACGGCCATGTTCCCGCCTCCCCATTACGACGTCCGTCCCCGCACACGGTACGTGACCGGGCGCGGGGACGGACGGAGGCGGGGGCGGTCGCCCTGCCGGGCTGTGATCAGCCCTTGAAGCGCGGGAACGCCGAACGGCCCGCGTACACCGCGGCGTCGTCCAGGATCTCCTCGATGCGCAGCAGCTGGTTGTACTTGGCGACACGGTCCGAGCGGGCCGGGGCGCCGGTCTTGATCTGACCGCAGTTCACGGCGACGGCGAGGTCGGCGATGGTGACGTCCTCGGTCTCGCCGGAGCGGTGCGACATCATGCACTTGAAGCCGTTGCGCTGGGCCAGCTCGACGGCGTCCAGGGTCTCGGTCAGCGAACCGATCTGGTTGACCTTGACGAGCAGGGCGTTGGCGGAGCCCTCCTCGATGCCGCGGGCCAGGCGCTCCGGGTTGGTGACGAAGAGGTCGTCGCCGACGATCTGGACCTTGGCGCCCAGCTTGTCGGTGATGACCTTCCAGCCGGCCCAGTCGTCCTCGTACAGCGGGTCCTCGATGGAGACCAGCGGGTACGCGGAGACGAGCTCCTCGTAGTACTCGGTCATCTCGGCGGCCGAGCGGGACTTGCCCTCGAACTCGTACGAGCCGTCCTTGTAGAACTCCGAGGCGGCGACGTCGAGCGCGAGCGCGATGTCCTTGCCCGGGGCGTAACCGGCCTCCTTGATGGCCTCGATGATGAGGTCGAGGGCGGCGCGGTTGGACTCCAGGTTCGGCGCGAAGCCGCCCTCGTCGCCGAGGCCGGTGGACAGGCCCTTGGTCTTGAGGACCTTCTTCAGCGTGTGGTAGACCTCGGCGCCCCAGCGCAGGGCCTCGGAGAAGGACTCGGCGCCGATGGGCGCGATCATGAACTCCTGGATGTCCACGTTGGAGTCGGCGTGCGAGCCGCCGTTCAGGATGTTCATCATCGGAACGGGCAGCAGGTGCGCGTTCGGGCCGCCGAGGTAGCGGAACAGCGGGAGGTCGCTGGCCTCGGAGGCGGCGTGGGCGACGGCGAGGGAGACGCCGAGGATGGCGTTGGCGCCGAGCGAGCCCTTGTTCTCCGTGGCGTCCAGGTCGAACATCGCCTGGTCGATGAGGCGCTGCTCGGTGGCGTCGTAGCCGACGAGCTCCGGGCCGATCTGCTCGATCACGGCGAGGACGGCCTTCTCGACGCCCTTGCCCTGGTAGCGGTTGGGGTCGCCGTCACGAAGCTCAATGGCCTCGAACGCGCCGGTGGAGGCGCCGGACGGAACAGCAGCACGACCGGTGCTGCCGTCGTCGAGGCCGACCTCGACCTCGACCGTGGGGTTGCCCCGGGAGTCGAGGATTTCCCGGGCTACGACGACGTCGATGGACGGCACGAGGCATCTCCTTCTGGGATATGACGCTGGTTGTGCAGGGTCACTTTGGCCTTGCGACAAGAGCCTAACCGGCCCGGCCGTCGGCGTCGGCCGACCGCCCGTCCCCTGGGACGAAAAAGGACCCAAGGGCGGGCATACCGGGCCGAAAGACCGGATAACTACTGACCAGTAACTACAACAGTTGAACGATCACGGGCCGCCCGCCGGCCCCAATGCGGCGTGCCCCGGCCCGGCACACACGGGGGGAGAGTGCGTGCCGGGCCGGGGCGGCCTGAGCGGTCAGCGAGGAGGGGCCGCGGTTACTTCGTCAGGTGGAGCTGCTGGCCCGGGTAGATCAGGTCGGCGTCCTGGACGATGTCCTTGTTCAGCTTGAACAGCTGCTCCCAGCCACCCTTGACGTGGTGGTCCGCGGCGATCCCGCTCAGCGTGTCACCGGCGACGACCTTGTACTCGCCGTCACCCTTGGCGACCTTCTTGCCGGTGGGGGTGGTGACCGTCTTCTTCGGGGCGTCCGAGCGGTCGGAGCGGTTGGTGGCCGGGGCCTCGGTGCGCTCGGCCTTCTTCGGGGCGGCCTCCTGCTTGGGGGCGGCCTCCTGCTTCGCGGCACCGGAGCCGGTGTCGACACCCGGGTCGACACCGTCGTTGGTCAGGTTTCCGGCACCGGCGCAGGACCAGGCGCCCGGGCCCTGCATGTCGAGGAGCTTCTCGGCGGTGGCGATCTGCTGGGCCTTGGTGGCCAGGTCGGCGCGGGGCGCGTACTGCGTACCGCCGGCGGCGGCCCAGCTGGACTGGGAGAACTGCAGGCCGCCGTAGTAGCCGTTGCCGGTGTTGATCGACCAGTTGCCGCCGGACTCGCACTGGGCGACGGCGTCCCACGTGGCGACGGAGGCGGCGGAGGCGTTGGTCGCACCCATCAGCGGCACGGCAACGGCGGCACCGGCGACACCGGCGAGCGTCGCGACACGGACGGCCTTGGAGGGGCGGCGGTGCTTGTTGCCCTTGCGGTTGAACAGCATCGAGTCTTCTCCTCACCGACGCCTGCGAGGTGAGCTGTCGGGTTCGGGCCAAGTGAGTTGCCCGGCCGCGCTCCTGGCGCGACTTCACCCCTAGCCGGCCCCGGTTCGTCTCCCGACGACCGGGCCCAGCGCCTACCTGGGTCCCCCGCTCCTGCCTACGGCGCTTTCGCGTCTGTTCCCCCCGACCGACGGCAGGATTCGGCGTGACGGTCGACGGGGCCCGCGGTGCGAGCGGTTCCGACCGTAATCACACCCACCGGCCATATTCAAAGAAGGACATACCGGATAATCATCCCGTAAGAGCATCCGATGAACCCTCATTTGTGCAGGTCGGAAGGGATGCGGCGGGACCTCCCGGACAAGGGGCGTCAGTTCACGCAAAGAGACCCATGTCTCACTCGGTCAAAAGTGGGACATGGGCCTCTTAAACCACCCAAAGCACAAAGGGCTCTAACGGCTCATCCGGCGCTCGCTGCGGCCCGCTCCGGGGCCGTGTCACCCAGGCCCAGATCGAGGTTCTGGCCGGGCAGGATGAGGTCCGGGTCGGAGCCCACCTCGCCCTTGTTCGCCTCGTACAGCTCGGGCCAGCCGCCGGGCAGGTCCTGCGCGTCGGCGATCGCCCAGAGGTTGTCGCCCGGCCGCACGGTGTACGTGCCGTCGGCCGGCCGCGTGGCGCTGTCGCGCGCGTCGCCGTCACCCCGCGAAGCGTGCCGGCCGGCATCGCGCCCGTCGGCCGCCCGGGCGGCGTCGTCGGCGGCCGGGGCGCCCCGGTGCTTGCCACCCTTCGCCCCCGCGTCGTCCGTCGCACGGGCGGAGGGGTCCGCGGAGGGGTCGGCCGAGGGCGCGGAAGAGGGGTCGGCCGAGGCGGACGGGGTGTCGGACGGAGTGCCCGAGGGGTCGGCGGACGGGGAGGCGTCGGCCTCGGCGCTCCTGCCCGCATGCTTGCCGGAGCTCTTGCCGGCGGCCTTGCCCGTGGTGGCCGCGCCGGACGCCTCGTCCGAGGGGGTGGCCGACGCGTCCGAGGAGGCGTCGTCCACCGGGTCGGTGCCGAGACCGGCGTCGAGGCCCGAGTCGGCGCCCCGCGCGGGCTCGCCCGCGTCCTCGTCGCCCGGGTCCACGTCCGCCGCGCCCGCGGCCTTGGTGAGCCCGGAGATCACCGCACAGCTCGGCCACGCCTTCGGGCCCTTGGCGGCCAGGACCCGCTCGGCCACCGCGATCTGCTGCGAGCGGCTGGCGAGGTCGGCGCGCTCGGCGTAGGCCTCACCGCCGTACGCCTTCCACAGCTCCGGCGTGAACTGGAGGCCGCCGTAGGAGCCGTTGCCGAGGTCGGCGCTCCACATCCCGCCGCTCTCGCAGTCGGCCACCCGGTCCCAGGTCGTCGCGTCCGCGGCGTGTGCGCTTGCCGCGCCGAGCAGCGGGATGGCGATGGCCGAGCCGGTGACGCCTGCGGCGACCACGATCGCGGGTGCCTGACGAGGGCGGCGGTGTCTGCCGTTCGCGGAGCCCATGGGAGATGCCTTCCGTGTGACTGACAAGCGACTGGAGAGTCGAACGGTGAACCTAGCGAAACTCGAACGTGAGTCACAAGTCGATGCAGCAGAGATCACGTGAAAGTCACAGAGTTGACGGAGTGTCACTTTCCTCGGTGCGCGCTCCCGGCGTGAAGTGCACCGGCAGGGTGCGCAGTCCGCGCATGATGAGCCCGCCACGCCACCGCAAATCGCCCGATTCTCCCGCGAGTCGCAGGTCCGGAAGGCGTGTCAGCAGGGTGGCGAGCGCGGCCTGTCCCTCCAGCCGGGCGAGCGGCGCTCCCAGACAGTAATGAATGCCGTGGCCGTAGCCGAGGTGCTGATTGTCACTCCGAGACAGGTCCAGGGTGTCCGGCCCGGCGAACCGCTCGGGGTCCCGGTCGGCCGCCGCGAGCACCACGAGCACCGGATCGCCCTCGGCGACGCGCTGCCCTCCGATGGTCAGCGGCTCGGTGGCGAACCGCCAGGTGGCGAGCTCCACCGGGCCGTCGTAGCGCAGCAGTTCCTCGATGCCGGTGGCCAGCAGTTCGCCGTCACCCGCCGCCAGCGCATGGTGCAGCCGCTCGCGCTCGGCGGGGTGGTTCAGCAGGGTGTGGACGCCGTTCCCGATCAGGTTCACGGTCGTCTCGAAGCCGGCGAAGAGCAGGATGAAGGCCATCGCCGCGGCCTCGTTCTCGGTCAGGTGCTCGCCGTGGTCGCTCGCCCGGATCAGCCCGGAGATGAGGTCGTCGCCCAGGTCCTCGCGCTTGCGGTGAATGAGTTCGAGCAGATACGCCCGCATCTTCTTCACGGACCGGGCGACCCCGCCGCGCGGCCCGCCGCCGTGCCGGATCATCATGCCCGCCCAGTCCCGGAAGTCGTCCTGGTCCTCGCGGGGCACGCCGAGCAGGTCGCAGATCGCGTAGATGGGGAGCGGGAAGGCGAACTCGTGGATCAGGTCGGCCTCCCCCTTCTCCACGAACCCGTCGATGAGCCGGTCCGTCAGCTCCTGCACCCGGGGCGCGAACTGCGCGATGCGCCGGGGCGTGAACGCCTTGGAGACCAGGCGGCGCAGCCGGGTGTGGTCGGGCGGGTCGATGTTGAGCAGGTGCGTCATCAGCTCGGCCTTGCGCTCCCCGGGGATACCGGTCTTCCCCTTGGCGTGCGCGGGCTCTGCGTGGTGCGCCGGGTTCTTGGACAGCCGGGAGTCGGCGAGGGCCTGCCGGGCGTCCGCGTACCGGGTGACCAGCCATGCCTCGACCCCGCTGGGCAGCGTGGTGCGGTGCACGGGGCTGTGCTCGCGCAGCCAGGCGTACGCGGGGTACGGGTCGGTCGCGAACTCCCAGGTGAAGAGCTCGGGCGCGGGCGGTACGGCGGCGGAAGAGGTGTGGGCGGGGCAGCCGGCGGGTACGGAGGCGGCTTCGGCGGGGCGGTCGGCGTGGCTGTCGTTCACTTCCCCGACGTTATCCGGTGCTCTCCGCCGTCCGGATCGCGTCCCGGTACGCGCGTCCCGCGGCGCGCAGCGCGGCCTCCGGGTCGACGCCCTCCTCCTGGGCCTGTACGGCGAGGGCGAGGAGGCGGTAGCCGATGCCGTCGCCCTCGGGGAGCGGCACGTCGAGTCCGGCGGTACGGACCCGGCTCGCGAGCTTGGCGGCGAGCGCCAGGCCGGGCTGGCCGACCGGTACCCCGTCGGTGACCGACGCACGCTGCTTCTCGATCGCCTTGGTGCGCAGCCAGTGCGCGTGGACGTCCTCCGGGGTCTCGGCGGTCTCGTCGCCGAAGACGTGCGGGTGGCGGTGGATCAGCTTCTCGATGAGCGTGCCGGCGACGTCGTCCACGGAGAACGGCTCCTCGCCGCTTCCCGGGATGCCTTCCTCCGCGATGCGCGCGTGGAAGACCACCTGGAGCAGTACGTCCCCCAGTTCCTCGCGCAGTTCGTCGCGGTCGCCGTCCTCGATCGCCTCGACCAGCTCGTACGCCTCCTCGATGGCGTACTTGGCGAGGCCCTCGTGGGTCTTCTGCGAGGTCCACGGGCACTCGACGCGGATGCGGTCCATGACCTGGACGAGGTCGAGGAGCCGGGCGCCCGGCAGGTCGTACGAGCCGGGCAGCAGCTCCAGGTCGGGCATCCGCACCCGTCCGGAGCCGGCCAGCCGGGCCAGGCCGTCGGTGAGCGGCTGCTGGCCCGCGCCGCCGGTGAGGACGACCACGGTCCGGCCGCCCGCGCAGGCGTCCACGAGCTCCTGGGCGTCCGGGACGCCCGGGGTGACGCTGACACCGGCCTCGCGCAGATACGGCAGCTGCGGCTGCTCCGGTTCGCCGCAGCGCACCTCGTCGGCGCCGTGCAGCGTCTGCCAGGCGGGCCAGGACAGCAGTCCGGGTGCGACCCGGTGGCTGGCGGTGAGCAGGACGATGCGGCCGGGGTCTTCAGCGTTCACAGCACCGAATCTACCCCGGCCGTCGCAGAGGGCTCAGGCCCCGGCCTCGGCGGCCGCCTGGGCGGGCTTGGTGACCTGGGAGATCCACGGGGCCTTGTAGTCGGCGAGCTGGATCTGCTGGTTGTCCCAGGTGCCGTAGCGGGGGTTGACGTCGACGTTCAGCGCCTTGGACGCCTTGGTCAGCGCGTCGCCGATGGCCTTGGTGCCCTCGGGCGTGGAGGGGTCGGCGCCCAGGGCCTGGCCGAGCTTCGTGATCTGGATCTGCTCGCGCAGGAAGGCGTCGATCTGGCCCGGGGCGAGCCAGCGCTCCTGGAGGACGGCCTGCTGGAGGCCCTTCTCGCCGCTGTACTGGGCGACGGCAGACTGGCGCATCTGCTGGATCTCCGCGCGGCTCACCGTGACGCCCGCGTCCGCCGCGGCCCGGTCGAGGACGCGGTCGAGGATCAGCCCGTGCAGCTTGGCGCGGGCCAGCTGGCCGGACTGGTCGGTGAGCTGGGCGGACTGCGGGGACGAGCCCTGCGCCTCGCGTACGTCGGCCACCTGCGCCTGCACGGTGGACACCGTGATCCGGTCACCGCCCACCACGGCCGCGGCGCCGGGGTGGGCCTGGCTGCCGCAGGCGGAGAGGAGCGGCGCAGCGGCGAGCAGCGCGGCGGAGACGGTGAGCGCGGTGCGACGGCGGCGGTGCAAAGGAGCCTCCCGAGGAGATTGTGCGGCGGTGCACAAAGCCTTGCGATGATCGATGTTAGGGAGTGGAACCGGTCCGGGCCACTGATTCGACCAACGATTCGGGAGGAGTTGGGGATGCGGGCCGCCGGGGCTCAGGCGGTGACTCCCGCTTCGGGGACGAGTCCGGCCACGACGTCCAGGCTGTTGTTCCTGACCAGAGCGGGGAAGAAGATGCGCAGCGCGCTGCCCGTGGACTCGTCGACCAGGTCGAAGGACTTCTTCAGCACCCGGTTCTTGATCCCGGAGCGCTTGAGGCCCTGGAGCGGGAACGTGGCCAGGTGCCGGTCCGGCTTGGCGAAGGCGGGGTTGGCGACGAAGAGGAAGAGCCGCTCGTGGCTGGCCGCGAGGTAGATCGGCTGGGGGGAGGCCGCCGCGATCATCGTCCCGCCGCTCAGTACCGCCGCGGCGACGCCCATCGCCAGGTTCCGCTTGACCGATATCTCGCTCAGGTTCACCAGGGACATCGCCACGACCTGCTCCCCGGGCTCCAGCATCGGCGTCACGGCCTTCAGCAGAGCCCGGCTTCTTCTTCCGTTCACAACACCCCTAGGTGACTCGTGCGATTCGAGCGGCGGACGGGTGGTCCGTGCGCGCGCAGGGGACATTGTGACCTACCCGCCCCGGCTTCCCGACCGCCGTCTCAGCGCACCGGTTCCGGCCGCTTCCGGGGCGGGGCGTCCGGCCGCAGCATGATCGTGCGCGAGACCACGAACGTGATGGGGATGGCGGCCGCGGCGGCCACCAGTGGGGCGTAGCGGTCGCTGAATCCGGCCAGGCCGACCAGGAGGTAGACGCCCCCGGTGGTGATGACGAAGTTCGCCGCGTTGGTGAGCGGGAAGAGCAGGAACTTCCGCCAGGTGGGCCGGGTGCGGTAGGTGAAGTACGAGTTCAGGAAGAACGACCCGGTCATGCTGAGCACGAAGGCGAGCACGTGGGCGGCGATGTACGGCAGCCCGTGCAGCAGAAGCAGGTAGAGCCCGTAGTACGTGCCGGTGTTCACGGCGCCCACGACGGCGAAGCGTGCCATTTGCGCGGTGACCGTCATCGGCGTACGAACTCCCGGGGTTCCGGCTCGGCGGGGGCTGCGCCGGTCCGGGTGTTGGTCGCCTTGACCAGGAAGTGCGGGCGGCGTTTGACCTCGTAGTAGATGCGCCCGACGTATTCGCCGACGACCCCGGCGAGCACCATTTGGACGCCGGCGAGCGCGGTGACCACGACGATCAGGGTGACGTAGCCGGGGGTGTCGACGCCCCGCACGAGGGCGACGCCGACGATCCAGGCGGCGTAGGCGAGGGCGACGGAGGTGAGGAGCAGGCCAAGGTAGAGGGCGGCGCGCAGGGGCTTGTTGTTGAAGGAGAGCAGCCCGTCCAGGCCGTAGTTGAGGAGCTTGCCGAAGGTCCAGGCGGAGCGGCCCTGTTCCCGTACGGCGTTCTCGTAGCTGAACGTCGTGGTGGGGAAGCCGACCCAGGCGAAGAGGCCCTTGGAGAAACGGTTGTACTCGGTGAGCGAGAGCACGGCGTCGGCCGCGCGGCGGGACAGGAGCCGGAAGTCCCCGACGCCGTCGACCAGTTCGACGTCCACGAGACGGTTGATCAGCCAGTAGTAGGCGCGTGCGGTGAGGGTGCGGGTGACGCGGTCGCCGGCGCGGGTGCGGCGGGCGATGACCTGGTCGTAGCCCCGGGTGTGCTCCTGGAGCATGCGGCCGACCAGCTCCGGCGGGTGCTGGAGGTCGGCGTCCATCAGGACGACGGCGTCGCCCTCGGCGTGCTGGAGGCCGGCCAGCATGGCGGCCTCCTTGCCGAAGTTGCGGCTGAAGGAGACGTACCGGACGCGCGGGTCGGCGGTGGACAGCTCCTGGATGAGGGGCAGGGTCCGGTCGGCGCTTCCGTCGTCGATGTACACGACTTCGAACGCGTGCCCGAGGCGGGACATTTCGTCCGTGACGCGTTCATGGAAGCGTTCGAGGATCTCCTCCTCGTTGAAACAAGGCACCACCAGCGAGATCAGCACTCATGTACATCAACCGGTCAATGTGTCGCCCTCCGGAGCCCGGTGTGACCGGTGGGCGGCCATCGGGTGAACGACCCGTCCCGGGGCCTCAGCCGCCCCGAACCTCCATCTGGCGTTCCAGCTGCCGGCGCAGCTCGACGGGCAGCGGGTGGTGCGGGCCGTAGGCGCGTTCGGTGTCGTACAGCAGGGACTGGAGCTGGGCGCGCGCGTTCGCGTGGTCGCCGAGGGCGAGCAGCAGCTGGCCGATGCGGTGCCGGATCTCGTACGAGCGCGCCGGGTCGTTGCCGGTGGCGTACTGGTTCTCGTAGTACGGCAGCACGGCGCGGTACTCCGCGAGCGCGGCGGCGGGTTCGCCGAGTTGTTCCAGGCACTGGGCGACGTCGCAGCGGTGGCCGAGGACCTGCGGGTCGGCGGGGCCCGTCTCGGCGGCCCGGTCGTCGGCGAGGCGGCGCAGCTCGGGCAGGGCGCGGCGGTACTGGCCGTCGTCCATCAGGGTCGCCGCGTACTGCTTGCGCAGGATGCGGACGACCGGGGAGCCGGGCCCGTGCTGTTCGGCGGCGACCGGGAGGAGCCCGCCGAGCATGTCCACGGCCTGGGTGATGCGGCCCTCGCCGAGGAGCCGCTTGACCTCGTCCACGGCGGCGGCGACGTCCGTCCGGGCGGGCGGGGTGGCGGGCATGGCCGGCGGCGGGACGGTGGCGCGGTCGGGCCAGGGGGCGTGCGGGCGCAGGAACGGGCGGGTGGGGTCGAGCGGCCCGGCGGGTGGCCGTGAGCCGCGCGCGGGCAGCAGCGGGGCGAGGTGCTCGTACACCTCCTGGGCGCTGCCCGGGCGGTGCTGCGGGTCCTTGGCGAGCAGCCGCAGCACGAGTGCTTCCAGCGCCTCGGGGATGTCGGGCCGGATCCGGCGGACCGGCAGCGGCGGTTCGTACAGGTGCCGGTGCAGCACGCCGAGGGCGGTGGACCCGGCGAACGGCACGTCGCCGCTGAGCAGTTCGTGCAGCAGGACACCGAGGGCGTAGAGGTCGGTGTACGGGCCGACGGCGCCGCCCATGGCCTGCTCGGGGGCCATGTAGGCCGGGGAGCCGATGGGCGAGCCGGTGTGCGTGAGGCGGGTGGTGTCGCTGTCGAGGACGGACGCGACCCCGAGGTCGAGGACGAGGACGGTGCCGTCCGGACGGACCATCACGTTGCGGGGCTTGAGGTCGCGGTGGACGATCGGCACGGCGTGCACGGCGCTGAGGACGGCGCAGAGCTGCGCGGCCACCGCGACGGCCCAGGGCCAGGGGTAGGGGTCGTGTTCGGCGAGGTGGTCGCCGAGGTCGGCGCCCTCCACGTACTGCATGACGAGGAACAGGTCGTCGCCGTCGCTGCCCGCGTCGTGCACGGTGACCAGGCCCGGGTGGTCCACCTGCGCGGTGACCCGGCACTCGCGGACGAAGCGGCGGCGCAGCTCGTCGGCGGCCTCGCTGCCGATGGGCCCGGTGACCCGGTCGGGGCGCAGCAGCTTGACCGCGACCCGGCGGTCGAGGCGCTGGTCGTAGGCCGTCCAGACCTGGCCCATGCCGCCCTGGCCGAGGATCGTCGCCAGCTCGTACCGCCCGCCGATGAGGCGACCGTTCACCGGCCCTCCTCCTTGCGGAGGTAGTCGCTCAGCTCGTCCAGCTCGGCGCGGACCTGGTCGATGCGCTGGGGCGGGGCGGGGCGGGCGTCCTCGGGCTGGGGGCAGCGCGTGAGGGGAAGCTGGTGGGGCTGCTGCTGACCGGGGTGCGGCGGGTAGGGCTGCGGCTGGCCGTACGGCGGTGTGGGCACGGTCGTCACGTACGCGTAGCCGGGCCCCTGGTGCGGGAGTCCGGCGCCCTTCCCGGCCGGGCGCGCGTAGAAACGTACGTCGGCGACGAGGTAGTGCACACAGACGGCCGCGAGGGCCAGGAGCTGCAGCGCTATGAGCGCGTTGTCGAGGGCGTCCGCCTCCACGTCCGACTCGTTCCTGCCGAGCACGGCGATCGCCACACAGCTGAACACGAAGCCGGCGCCGGCCGTCCACCAGTCGAGGGCACGGCGGCGGACGAACGCGAGCCTGAGCAGCGGTGCCCACAGCAGAAAGCCCAAGGAGCAGACCGCGAGCAGGGTGAACAGCACCCGCATGGAGACGATCCAGGCCCTGCCGGGGACCCGGCGCGGCGCCGTGGGCGGAAGACCCGGGGCGTACATGGCTGCTCCTGGAGTGCCTGGTCGTGAAACGTCCGCGCGCACACGGGCGTGCGTGCGGATTCGAGCGTAAGGGGCGACACCGACAGAGGGCCCGGGGTTGTACGGAACCGTTGTGGTTCCGGTCACTCCGGCGTGACCGTACCGTCCGTCAGGCCGTCGTACAGGCCCTGGACGAGCTGTCCGCCGAGGCGGCCGGCGAGCCGCAGCGCGTCCTCGAACGCGGCGAGCGCGCGGAACCGTTCGCCGTAGCGCCGCTGCTCCGCCAGGGGCAGGCGCGGCAGTTGGAGGCGGCGGGCGTCGAGCCGCGTCGCGGTGGACGCGTGGCTGCTGGCCTGCCGGTTGTTGGTGGTGCCGCGCAGGAACCCGGCGAGGAACCAGGGGTCGAGCACGGCCGGGTCGGGGCGCAGCAGCTGGAGGTTGCGTCCGAGCGCGGCGCCCGCGGTCGCCTCGTCCACGACCCGGACGACGGTGACGCCGCCGAGCACAGGCACGACCACGTCGCCCGCCTCGACCAGGACGGGTTCCTCGGGGGTGCCGCCCGCGGCCGGGGTGCCGGAGGGCGGGGTGGAGCCGAGAACGTCGTGTTCCGTGAGGACGGGTCCGGTCCCGGTGCCCGCGCCGCCGTGGCGGAGCTGGAGGGCGCCGGCCCGGGCGAGTTCGCCGATGGTGGTGGTCGGTCGGTGCGCGGGTGCGACCGGGGCGGGGGGCGGCGGGGTGAGGCTCGCGGCGAGGCCCAGGGTCGTGGTCAGCCGCTCCCGTACGCCGACGAGCTCGGCGGGTCCGCCGGTGGCGGCGGGGGACGGGAGGTGGCGGGCGGGGGCGAGGTCGACGTCGTCGTCGAGGAGTTCGATGACGGGGACGGTGCGGGAGGCGGCGGCGCGCGGTGCCGCGGGCTGCGGCCGCTGTCCCTCGTACGCGTGCCAGGCGGCGAGTACGGCGTGGCGCAGGGCCGGCCAGTCGAGGCGGTCCCGGCCGCCGCCGTTGGTCTGCTCGGCGGGCTCCGCGGTGTCGATCAGCAGCAGTTCGGGCGTGGGCTGCGGCTCGGCGCCGGGCCTGCGGAGCACCCACAGGTGGAGCGGGACACCGTAGGGGGGTGCGGCGCCGGCCGGGAGCGCGATGACGGCACGCAGGGCGCCCCGGCGCAGGAGGTCGGCGCGGACGCGGCGGCCGGAGCGGCGGGAGGCGGCGGCGGGCGGCATCAGGAGAACGGCGGTGCCGCCGTCGCGCAGCCGGGCCAGCGCGTGCTGCACCCAGGCGAGTTCGGACTCGGTGCGGGCGGGGAAGCCGTACTCCCAGCGGGGGTCGTAGGCCAGTTCGTCGTGGCCCCAGTTGCGCTCGTTGAACGGCGGGTGGCAGAGCACCGCGTCGGCGGCCAGGTCCGGGAAGGCGTCGGCGCGCAGGGAGTCCCCGGTGCGTACGTCGAGCGTGCGGTCCGTGGGGGCGGTGCGCGGGGTGCCCCCGGTGCGCGGGGTGCCCCCGGTGCGCAGGGCGAGGCGGAGCGCGGTGACGGCGGCGAGGCCGGGGTCGCTCTCCTGGGCGTACAGCCCGGCCTGCCCGGCAGCGGTGAGCAGGGCGCCGGTGCCCGCTGCCGGGTCGAGCACCGTGCGCGCGTCCGGTCCGCCGGTGCCGGCCAGCTCCGCCATCAGCTCGGCGAGACCGGGCGGGGTCAGCGTGTACTGGCGCGGGTTGGCGTCGAGCTGACGGCCGAGCAGGAACTCGTACGCCTCCCGGACGCCGGTCTCCGCGGCCAGCTCGGCGGCGCCGCGCAGGAGCGGCACGGACGGCAGCAGCTCGGCGCGGTCCGGGGTGCGGACGGCGCGCCCGTTCCCGGCGGGCCCGAAGCGGTCGGCGAGGGCGTCGTCCAGTGCGAGGGAGAGCACCCCGGCCATCCGCTCGTCGGACACGCCGGTGATCTCCCGCCAGGCGGCGGGGCTGCGGTTCACCAGGAGCAGGGCGCAGCCGGTGTGGACGAGGGCGGTGACGGGGCCCGCCGGGTGGCCGGCCAGCTGCTGCCAGACGCGTTCGCGGAGGGGGACCTCGACCAGCTTGCCCTGGTCGCGCAGCCACCGCTCGACCTCGGGCAGGGCGAAGGACGGGCTGGTCTCGGTGCCGCCCACGGGCTGGGGGAAGTCGGCGTGCCTGCGGCGCCAGTTGCTGACGGCGGCGCGTCCCACGCCCGCCAGGCGGGCGATCCCGGCGGCGGTCACCTCTGTCGCGTTCTCCGGCACTTGCTGTCTCCCTGTGCTGTACCGCTGGCGGGTCCGGGGCGAGCATACCGACCCGTACACAGCAGCGCACTCGCCATCGATTCACACCGTGCATGAACCCGTTTCTCGTGAACCGTGTTGACTCGGTTCACAGATGATGCTGTGATTGACCCGTCGCCGAACGAGCGGCGCAGGTGGATCCGCTCACCAGTCATCCCGTACTTGCCGAAGGGCACAGCCATGTCCCAGTTCACGCAGCCGCCGCAGTCCCCGCAGCCCGCGCACCCCCAGCCGCAGCAGCCGTACGGCCCCGCCCACGCCCCCGGCCTGCGCCCCGCTCGCAACGGGCTGGGCATCGCCGCCCTGATCCTCGGGCTCATCGGCGCGGTGTCCGGCCTCATCCCGTTCCTCTTCTGGCTGGCCGGCATCCTCGGGACGATCGCGCTGATCCTGGGGCTCGTCGGCCGCGGCCGCGCCAAGAGGGGCGAGGCGACGAACAAGAACATGGCCACGTTCGGCACGGTCCTCGCGCTGATCGCGCTGATCATGTCGGTGGTCGGTGCGGTGATCACCTTCAAGGCGGTGGACGACGCGGTGGACGACCTGAACGCGGCGGTGTCGGACACCAAGGCGTCCGCGAAGGCGAAGGCGGACGGGGACGCCGGCAAGGGCGAGGAGAAGGGGAAGCCCGGCGGCGACAAGGCCGGCAGCGACAAGGCCGGCAAGGAGGAGAAGCCCACCGGCGAGGCACTGGAGGCCGGTGACGCGATCGTCTACGACGACGACCTCACGGTCACGGTCGGCGACGCGACGAAGTACTCCCCCGGCGAGTTCGCGGCCGGTCACACCAAGGGCAACAAGGCGTACCAGGTGGCCGTCGTGATCGAGAACGCGGGCAAGGAGAAGTTCGACTCCGCGCTGGTCACCGTCGAGGGCCGGGCCGGGAAGGACGGGGTGGACGCGGAGCAGATCTTCGACGACAAGGTCGGCTCCGGCTTCACGGGCACGATCCTGCCGGGCAAGAAGGTCACGGTCCTCTACGCGTTCGACGCACCGGCCGACGCGAAGAACCTCACCGTGGAGGTCGGCCCGAGCTTCACGTACGAGTCGACGCAGTGGGACCTGAAGCTCTGACCCGCGCGGCGCGCCGCACTCGTGGAACCCGCCCCCCAGGGGCGGGCTTTCCGCGTCTCAGCCCTCGCGCTCCCCCGGCCAGGCTCCCAGCGCCACTTCGGCGATCTCGGCCAGTTCCTCCGGGCCCGCCCCGTCGCAGGAGCGCTGCGACATGCCCTGGACGACAGTCGCGAAGTACCCGGCGAGCGCCCGGGGGTTCACCCGCTCCGGCAGTTCGCCCGCGCGCTGCGCGTCCCGCAGCCGCGCCTCCCAGACCGTGACATTGGAATTGCGCACCCCTCTCAGCCGGTCTGCCACCCCGGCGTCCTGCGGGGTGACGTTCGTTGCCGCCGTGATCACCATGCAGCCCGCCGGGTGCGAGGGGTCCGCGTAGATCCGGGCGGCATCCCGCAGGAGGCGCGCGAACGCGCGGTAGGCCGTGGGCTCCTGCTCCAGGGCGTCGCGCATGAAGGTCCCGACGGGTGTCGTCCCGTACGCGGCGACCGCCTCCTCGAAGAGGGACCGCTTGTCGCCGAACGCGGCGTAGAGGCTCGCGGGCCGGATGCCCATCGCCTCCGTCAGCTCACCGATCGAGGTCGCCCCGTAACCACGCTCCCAGAACAGCCGGACGGCAGCCGCGAGCGCGGCGTCCCGGTCGAAGGAGCGCGGCCGTCCGCGCGCCGCACCTGTCTCACCCATGCCTCACATTCTAGAGCGCCCACTCAAGAACTCGTGCTACGTTCTTTCTGGAACGATCACTCAACAAATGGCTGAGGGGTAACAGGCATGTCCGCACACACACTTGAGGGCAAGGTCGCGCTGGTCACCGGGGGCAGCCGGGGCATCGGCCGGGGCATCGCGGAACGGCTGGGCCGCGAGGGCGCCGTCGTCGCCGTCGCCTACGCCCGGGACGCGGCGGCGGCCGGCGAGGTCGTGGAGGTCATCCGGAAGAACGGCGGCTCGGCGTTCGCCCTGCGCGCCGAACTGGGCGCCCACGGGGACGCGGCCGCGCTGTGGGAGGCGTTCGACGAGCGGATCACCGCGCACGCGCCCGGCGGCGGCGGCGTGGACATTATCGTGAACAACGCGGGCGCCGGGCTCTACTCCGAGCTGTCCTCGCTCACCGAGGAGGCGTTCGACGCGGTCTTCGCCGTCAATGTGCGGGCGCCGTTCTTCATCGTCCGCCACGGGCTCGGCCGGCTGCGCGACGGCGGCCGGGTCATCAACATCTCCAGCGGCGCGGCCAGGATCGCGATGCCGAACATCATCGCCTACAGCGCGACGAAGGGCGCTCTGGACAACTTCACGCTGACCCTCGCCAAGGAGCTGGGCCCCCGCGGCATCACGGTCAACTCGGTGGCCCCCGGCATCATCGACACCGACATCAACGCGGACTGGCTGCGGGGCGACGCCGAGGCGGAGAAGGGCGCCGCGTCACTGGCCGCGCTGGGCCGGGTCGGACAGCCGCGCGACGTCGCGGACATCGTGGCGTTCCTCGCCTCGGACGACTCCCGCTGGGTGACGGGCACGGTGATCGACGCGACGGGGGGCTCGGGGCTCTGAGGGGGCACCCGGAGGGCGGCGGACCGGACCCGCCGCCCCTCGTGACCACCGCAGCGTCAGCCGCCGCACTGCTCCAGCATCATGTCCTTGTCCGCGCTCGTCACCGGCAGCGCGTACTTCAGCGAGACCTGCGCGAAGCGGAGCGCGTACGCGCAGCGGATCGGCTTGTACGGCGGCAGCCAGGTCGCGGGGCCCGCGTCGCGTTTGGCGTTGTTGGCCGGGCCGTCGACGGGGATGAGGTTGAGCGGGTCGTTGGCGATCTGCTGGCGCTTGGCCTCGTTCCAGTGGGCGGCGCCCATCTGCCAGTCGTACGACAGCGGCATGACGTGGTCGATCTGGACCTTGGTCGCCTGCTGCTTGCGCCACTCGATGGTCTTGCCCGTGTACGGGTCCTTGAGCGTCATGGAGACGACCACGCACTTCGAACCGGAGCGCAGCTCGACGTCCTTGCCGTCCCGGGCGAGCAGGTCGTTGCGGGTGTCGCAGCCGTTGTGGGACAGGGGTACGCCGTCCACCGAGTCCTTCCACGCGTACCCGAACTTGTCCCGCTCGTAACCGGTCTTGGGGCCGCGGCCCTTGGTGGCGACCGTCTCGATGATCTTCCGTGCCGCCGCGCGGTCCTTGTCGGAGGTGAGGGGCGCGAGGCCGGGCTTCGTACCGTCGTCGTTGGTCAGCGGGCTGGCGCCGAAGCCGGTGGCGGACTGGCCGCCGCCGTCCGCGCCGCCACCGGAGGCGTCGATGTCCGAGGGGAGTTGATCGGGGTCGCAGCCGCTCAGCGCCAGCACGGCCGCGGCGGCCAGGGCGGGGACCATCACTCGACACACGCGGGGAGATATCACTCGTAGCCGTCCTGACGGTGAGAAAGCCGAACCAACCAGGGAATTCTACGAATGCCTTCCCCGCGAGGAGGATTTCATGGCCGTGCCCCGTTCCCGTGTGCGGGCCGGATCACACCTCGCCCCTCACACCTTCCCGATCCCCAGCGTGTTCTCGGACGGCAGCAGTCCCGACCCGATCGCCGCCACCCACAGCGGCCCCAGCAGTTCTACCAGCCGTTCCCGCTCCGCGTCCGCGAGCACCCGCCACGGCCCCGCCGCCGCCTCGTCCGTACGCCGCTCGACCTCGGCCCGCAGCGCCCGGCCCGCCTCGGTCGCCGTGCCGTCGGCGCCCACCAGGCCCCGCTTCTCCAGCCGGTCGAGCGCCGCCCGCCACTCACCCTCGTCCCAGCCCCGGCTGCCGAAGACCTCGGGCCGGGCCGCCCCTATCGCCGCGAAGGAGACCAGCGACTCGACGGGATCCAGCTCCGCCTGCGCGAGGGCCGCGAGGTGGCCGTCGCCCCGGTGTTCGCGCAGGACGGTCGCCGCGTGCCACAGGGCGAGGTGGGGAGCGTCGGGCCAGGGCAGCGCGGCGTTCGCCGCGGCGAGCGGCCGGCCCGCCGTGTCGGCGGCTTCCACCACGCGCCGCAGCAGAACGGCGGCCTCGGCCGTGCCCGGCGCGGCGGCCTCGGCCCCCAGAAGCGCCCGGTACGCACGGTCCACGGCCCGGCCGCGCGCCGCGAGCACCGCGTCCGGCGAGGCGACCGACCAGACGGCGGGGACGTGCGCGCCGACCATACGCGGGCTGAAGCTGTGGAACGTCTCGGCGACCCGGTCCGCCCCCGCCGCACCCAGCGGCGCCGCGCGCCAGGCGAAGTAGCTCGGCCACCTCTCGTCGACGGCGTACCCGAGGGCCGCGGCCTCCTCGAACGCCTCCGGCGCGTAGTAGAGGACGGCATGCACGGGCTCCAGCAGATGCCACAGCTGCCGTACGCGACCCAGTTCCTCGGACATGTCCACACCTTCCGCCACGCACCGGCCACCATCTAGCCACTGCCTAGATCCCAAGAGTGCGCGCCCTCCGCGAACTTGTCAACGACTAGATCCCGCGTAGCCTGCTGTCCATGACCAGCGACCGCGCCTACCACCACGGCGACCTGCGGCGAGCCGTTCTCACCGCCGCCCTCGACGTCATCCGCACCGAAGGCCCCGCCGCGCTCAGCCTGCGCGACCTGGCGCGCCGGGCCGGCGTCTCCCACGCCGCCCCGGCCCACCACTTCAAGGACCGCACGGGCCTGCTCACCGCGATCGCCGCCGAGGGCTACGGCCTGTTCGCGGACGCCCTGGCAGCGGCCCCGGACCTACGGGAACGGGGCGTGGCGTACGTACGGTTCGCGAGGACGCATCCGGCGCACTTCCAGGTGATGTTCCAGCCGGACCTGTACCGCGCGGACGACCCGGACCTCCTCGCCGCGAAGGCCCGGGCCACGGCGGAACTCCGCGCGGGCGTCGCCACCCTGAGCCCCACCGACGACTCCCGCCTCACGGGCATCGCCGCCTGGTCCCTCGCCCACGGCTTCGCCACGCTCCTGCTGAGCGGCAACCTGACGGACGCGGTGGGCGACCGCGACCCGGAGGAGGCCTTCCGCCTCGTCGGCGGATTGGTGTTCACGCCGGGTGAGGCATCCGCGCGAGGTGACTCCCACACTTCGCCGAAAACGTGACCGGTCCCGACCCCTTCTGTCGCTCTCGGTCCATAACTCACCGCCCCAACTGGTCCATTCGGCTGCAAACAGGCGACCGCACTTCACCTCCCACCGCCCCGCTGCCGACAACCAACGCATGATCATTTCTCCCTCACGACGTTCCAGGACCCTCGCCGCCGCAGCCGCCACCGTGTGTGCGCTCGCGGTCTCGGGCGCGCTGCCCGCCTCCGCCTCCGGCTCCCGTGCGGAGCCGGCCGCCGCCGAGGCGCCTTTGCTGGTGTCCGTGGGCGACAGCTTCATCTCCGGTGAGGCCGGGCGCTGGTCCGGCAACAGCAACGTGAGCGCCAACGGTCACTCCGGCACCGACCGGGCCTGGGACCCGGCGACCGGCAAGTCCGACCCGTACCGGGTGTACGGGTCGTCCTACGACAGCGGCTGCAACCGCTCCGACGTGGCCGAGGTCCAGTCCGTCACGCTCGACGTCAGCCGCCTCAACCTCGCCTGTTCGGGGGCGACGTCGAAGGCGGTGCTCCTCCCGGAGAACGGCGGCGTGCCGTTCAAGGGCGAGCGCTCGCAGGCCAGGGAGCTGGAGGACGTGGCGGCCGGCCGGGCCGTGCGCGCGGTCGTCGTGTCGATCGGCGGCAACGACCTCGGCTTCTCCGACATCATCACCGGCTGCGCGACCGAGTTCGTCAAGCCCTTCGGCGGCGACCCGTGCGCACCGGACGCGGCCGAGCAGGTCGCCCAGCGGCTGCCCGGCGTGCGGCAGGCGGCCGTGAACACCCTCGCCGACGTGCGGACCGCGCTCGACCGGGCTGGCCACCCGGCCGGTTCGTACCGGCTGATCCTCCAGTCCTACCCGTCCCCGCTCCCGGACGCCGGCCGCATCCGCTACCCCGGCGAGAAGTACGACCGGCTCAAGTCCGGCGGCTGCCCCTTCTTCGACAAGGACCTCACCTGGGCGCACGACGAGCTGGTCCCGGAGATCAGCTCGGTCCTGGCGGACGCGGCCGACGAGGGCGGCGCGGAGTTCCTGGACCTGTCCCGGTCGTTCGAGGGCCGCGAGGTGTGCTCGACCAGCACCCGGCAGGCCGACGCCACCCACTCCCCCGCCGGTGACACCAGCGAGTGGGTCCGCTTCGTGACCTCCGGCCTCGGGCAGGGCCAGAAGCAGGAGTCCCTGCACCCCAACCGCTACGGCCAGCAGGCCCTCGGCACCTGCCTGACCCTTCAGCTGGAGCAGCCCTCGGGCGACCGCAGCTGCACCAACACCGCCGGCCAGGGCCCCGCCGCGATGCGGCTGAGCTCCATCGGCTGACACCTTCGCCGGAACGGGAGCGGGTGCGGTACGCCGTCGGCGTACCGCACCCGCTCCCGTTCCCGTGTCCGGGCCCTCACGACCCCAGGATCGTCGTCAGGAACTCGCCCGTCCACGCCAGCAGTTCGCGCCCCACCACCGGCTTTCCGCCGATCTTGCCCGTCGTCGGGCGCGGCACCAGGATCTGGTGGACCGCCGGCTTGATGACCGTCTTCGGGTACAGCCGCTTCAGGCGCAGCTCCTGGGACTCGCGCAGTTCCACCGGCGCGAAGCGGATGTTCGGGCCCTGGAGGACGATGTCACCGACTCCGCAGGCACGGGCCAGCATGCGCAGGCCCGCCACCAGGAGCAGGTTCTCGACCGGCTCCGGGAGCTTGCCGTAGCGGTCGGTCAGCTCCTCGCGGACCGCCTTGATGTCGTCCTCCGAGGACGCCGATGCGATCGAGCGGTACGCCTGGAGGCGCAGCCGCTCGCCGGGGGCGTAGTCGTGCGGGACGTGCGCGTCGACCGGGAGCTCGATCTTGACCTCCAGCGGCGGCTCCTCCTCGACGCCGCCCTCCAGGGACGCCCGGTAGTCGGCGACCGCCTCGCCCACCATGCGTACGTACAGGTCGAAGCCGACGCCCGCGATGTGGCCGGACTGCTCGCCGCCGAGGAGGTTGCCCGCGCCGCGGATCTCCAGGTCCTTCATGGCCACGTACATGCCCGCGCCCATCTCGGTGTGCTGGGCGATCGTCGCCAGGCGCTCGTGGGCGGTCTCGGTGAGCGGCTTCTCCGGCGGGTAGAGGAAGTACGCGTAACCCCGGTCGCGGCCGCGGCCGACGCGGCCGCGCAGCTGGTGCAGCTGGGAGAGGCCGAAGTTGTCGCCGCGCTCCACGATCAGCGTGTTCGCGTTGGAGATGTCGATGCCGGACTCCACGATCGTCGTGGAGACCAGGACGTCGAACTTCTTCTCCCAGAAGTCCACCACGACCTGTTCCAGGGCCTGTTCGGACATCTGGCCGTGCGCCGTGGCGATCCGCGCCTCGGGCACGATCTCGCGCAGCCGTGCCGCCGCACGGTCGATCGACTCGACCCGGTTGTGGATGTAGAACGCCTGGCCCTCGCGCAGCAGTTCACGCCGGATCGCGGCGCCGATCTGCTTCTCCTCGTACGGCCCGACGAAGGTCAGGACCGGGTGGCGCTCCTCGGGCGGGGTGGTGATGGTCGACATCTCGCGGATGCCGGTGACCGCCATTTCGAGCGTACGGGGAATGGGCGTCGCGGACATGGTCAGCACGTCCACGTTGGCGCGGAGCTTCTTCAGCTGCTCCTTGTGTTCGACGCCGAACCGCTGCTCCTCGTCCACGATGACGAGCCCCAGGTCCTTGAACTTCGTCTCCGACGAGAACAGGCGGTGGGTGCCGATGACCAGGTCGACGGCACCGTCCTTCAGTCCGGCCAGCGTCGCCTTGGACTCGGCCTCGGACTGGAAACGGCTCAGCGCGCGTACGTTGACGGGGAACTGGGAATAGCGCTCGGTGAACGTGCCGTAGTGCTGCTGCACGAGCAGCGTGGTGGGTACGAGGACGGCGACCTGCTTCCCGTCCTGCACCGCCTTGAACGCGGCGCGGACCGCGATCTCCGTCTTGCCGTACCCCACGTCGCCACAGATCAGCCGGTCCATCGGGACCGACTTCTCCATGTCCTCCTTGACCTCGGCGATCGTCGTCAGCTGGTCGGGCGTCTCCGCGTACGGGAACGCGTCCTCCAGCTCGCGCTGCCAGGGGGTGTCCGGGCCGAAGGTGTGGCCGGGGGCCGCCATCCGGGCCGAGTACAGCTTGATCAGGTCGGCGGCGATCTCCTTGACCGCCTTCTTGGCGCGCGCCTTCGTCTTCGTCCAGTCCGCGCCGCCGAGCCGGTGCAGGGTCGGGGCCTCGCCGCCGACGTACTTGGTGACCTGCTCCAGCTGGTCGGTCGGGATGTACAGCCGGTCGCCGGGCTGCCCGCGCTTGGCGGGGGCGTACTCGACGAGCAGGTACTCGCGCGTCGCCCCCTGCACCGTGCGCTGCACCATCTCGATGTAGCGGCCCACGCCGTGCTGTTCGTGCACGATGTAGTCGCCGGTCTCCAGCGTCAGCGGGTCGATGGTCTTGCGCCGCCGGACCGGCATCCGGCCCAGGTCCTTCGTGGCGGTGCGCTGGCCGGTGAGGTCGGTCTCCGTGAGCACGGCGAGCTTCAGGCCGGGGTGGACGAAGCCGTGGTCGATGGCCCCGCACGAGACGTGCACCACGGACGGGGAGATCTCGTCCAGGTCCGGGTCGAGCCGGGCCGCGATCCCCTCGCCGCCCAGCATCTCGACCGTACGCGAGGCGAGCCCCTGGCCCTCCGTGACGTACACCGTGCGCCAGCCGTCGGCCAGTCGGCCCTTCGTGTCGGCGAACGCCCGCGCGGTGTCCCCCCGGTACGTCTCCGGCGCCTGCATGCCCAGCGCCAGCGTGTCCGCGTCCAGCTCGGCGTCGGCGGCGAACGGGGAGATCGACCACCACATCATGTCCAGCTCACGGGCCCGTTCGCGCACGTCCGCGATGCCCCGCAGCGAGGCCGCGCCGACGTCGATCGGGGCCTCGCCGCCGCCCGCCGACGCCGCCCAGGACGCCTGCAGGAACTCCTGGCTGGTCGCCACCAGGTCCGCGGCCCGGGTCCGGACCCGCTCGGGGTCGCAGACGACGGCCATCGCGCCCTTGGGCAGCACGTCGAGCAGGAGCTCCATGTCGTCCACGAGGACCGGCGCCAGGGACTCCATGCCCTCCACCGCGATGCCCTCGGCGATCTTGCCCAGGAGTTCGCCCAGCTCGGGGTGGGCCTCGGCGAGCACGGCGGCCCGCTCCCGCACCTCGTCCGTCAGCAGGAGCTCCCGGCAGGGCGGCGCCCACAGGCCGTGCTCGGCGACCTCCAGGGACCGCTGGTCGGCGATCTTGAAGTACCGGATCTCCTCGACGTCGTCGCCCCAGAACTCCACCCGGAGCGGGTGCTCCTCGGTCGGCGGGAACACGTCCAGGATGCCGCCGCGCACCGCGAACTCGCCGCGCTTCTCGACCAGTTCGACCCGGGCGTACGCGGCTGCCGCCAGCGCCTCCACGGTCTCGCCGAGATCCGCGCTCTGCCCGGTGCGCAGCGCGACCGGTTCCAGGTCCGCGAGCCCCTTGACCTGCGGCTGGAGCACGGACCGGATCGGCGCGACGACGACCGAGACCGGCCCGGTCTCCGGGTCGTCGGCGCGCGGGTGCGCGAGGCGCCGCAGCACGGCGAGCCGGCGGCCCACGGTGTCGGAGCGGGGCGACAGGCGCTCGTGCGGCAGGGTCTCCCAGGACGGGAACTCCGCGATCGTGTCCGGCGGCAGCATGGTGCGCAGTGCGGCCGCCAGGTCCTCGGCCTCCCGGCCGGTCGCGGTGACCGCGAGGACGGTCCGCCCGGCGTCCCGGGCCAGCGCCGCGACGGCGAAGGGCCGCGCGGCGGGCGGGCCCACCAGGTCGATGTGCATCCGGTGGCCGTCACCGGCGGCCTTCACCGCTTCGTCGAGCGCCGGATCACGTACGACGACATCCAGCAGACCGTTCAGGCTCATGAAGGGGCTTCCGTCCGGGTGAGAAGAAGGGCTCTGGCGGCCGGCTGCCGCCAGGGCGCGCTGCCCCGGGGGCAACGCGAAGGGCCCGACACGTGAAACGTACCGGGGGTTCCAGCGTACGACTCGGGGAAGGCCGCCGCTTGCGCGAGGCCGTACACCCCACCGGCCCCGGCGCGCTCCGAGGAGCGTGCCGGGGCCGGTTCCGTCAGCCGGGGGACGCCTGTCTCACCCGTCCGTGGCGATCGCGTTCAGGACGTTCATCCGGCCCGCCCGGAAGGCCGGGACCAGGGCGGCGAACAGTCCGACGAAGGCGGAGGCGACGAACACCGTGAGGATCGTCGGCCACGGGATGTCCAGGACGCCCAGGCCCTCCAGGGCCAGCAGCTTCTGGGCCGAGGTGCCCCAGCCCATGCCCAGGCCGAGGCCGAGCAGGGCGCCGAAGAGGGCGATGACCACGGACTCCAGCCGGATCATGCGGCGCATCTGGCGGCGGGAGAGGCCGATGGCGCGCATCAGGCCGATCTCGCGGGTCCGCTCCACCACCGACAGGGCCAGGGTGTTCACCACACCCAGCACCGCGACGATGATCGCCAGGGCCAGCAGGCCGTACACGACGTTCAGGAGCTGGCCGATCTGGTCCTTCAGGTTCTCCTTGAAGTCGGCCTGATTCCGCACCTTGTACTGCGGGTAGTCCGCGACCGAGCTCTTCAGCGCCGCGTACGCCGCGTCCTCCTGGCCGTCCTTCGCCTTGGCGAACATGATCATGTTCTGGGGCAACTTGTCGGCGGGGACGTACCGCTGCGCGGTCGAGGTGTTCAGGTACATCGCGCCCTGGTCGAGGCTGGTCTCGTCCGAGGTGATCGCGGCGACCTTCAGCTTCGCCGTGCCGCCCGCCTTGAACGCGACGGTGATCGTGTCACCGACCTCGACGTGGTGCGCGGTGGCGTATTCCTCGCCGACCGACATGGCGTCCTTGCCGTACGCCTTGTCCAGGTCGCCCGAGAGGACCTCGCGGCGCACGTCCTCGGCGTACGTCGGGTCGGCCGCCGTGACGTGCTCGTCCGACGCCTTGCCGTCCGGGCCGGTCAGCTTCGCGCCGAGGACCTTGTAGTGCGTGAGGTGCTCGATGCCCCGGGCGGAGGCCAGCGCCTCGGCGGCCTGCGGGACGATCAGCTGCCCGGGGGCCGAGGACTCCACGATGAAGTCCGCGCCCACCGACCTGTCCAGCTCGTCGGTGGCCGAGGCGACCATGGACGAGCCGACCACGGAGAGGCAGGCCACCAGGGCGAGGCCGATCATCAGGGCCGCGCCGGTGGCGCCGGTGCGGCGCGGGTTGCGCAGCGCGTTGCGTTCGGCGAGCCGGCCGACCGGGCCGAAGAACCTCAGCAGGACGGCGCTCAGTGCCCGTACGACGACTCCGGCGAGCAGCGGGCCGATCACGATGAAGCCGACGAGGGTGAGCAGGACGCCCAGGCCGAGGAGGCCGGAGCCGTCGCTCGCCTCGTCCACCCGCGTCGTCGCCCACAGGGCGGCGGCACCGGCGCCGGTCACGACCAGGCCGAGGCCCGCCCGGACCCAGCCCGACTTCGCGTCCGCCGGGGTGCCCGCGTCGCGCAGGGCTGCCATCGGGGAGACCTTGCCGGCCCGGCGGGCCGGGATGTAGGCGGCGAGGACGGTGACGATGATGCCGAGCGCGAGCCCGACCACGGGGGTCGTCCAGGCGATGGTGAGGTCCTCGGTGGACAGCTCCATGCCGACGGCGCCCATGACCTTCATCAGCCCGACGGCGAGCCCGATGCCGGCGCCGACGCCGAGGACGGAGCCGACGATGCCGAGGAGCACCGCCTCCAGCAGCACCGAGCGGTTGACCTGCTCGCGGCTGGAACCGATGGCCCGCATCAGGCCGATCTCGCGGGTGCGCTGGGCGACCAGCATCGAGAAGGTGTTGACGATGAGGAAGATGCCGACGAGGAAGGCGATCCCGGCGAAGCCGAGCATCGCGTACTTCATGACGTCGAGGAACGACCCCATGGAGTCCTTGTTCTCGGCGGCGGCCTCGTCCTGCGTCTGGATCTTGTACGCGCCGGGGCCGTCGAGCGCCTGGGCCACGTTCTGCTTCAACTGGACGTCGCTGACGCCCTGTTCGGCGGTGATGGAGAGGTGCGAGAAGGCGCCGGGGGTGCCGAGCAGCGCGCGCTGGGCGGTGGCGGTGTCGAGGTAGACGATGGCCGCGCCCGGGTTGGTCACCTTGAAGGCGACGATGCCGGTGATCTTCGCCTTGATGTCGCCGGTGGCCGCGATGGTGCGCAGCTCGTCGCCGATCTTCAGGTGGTGCTTGCCGGCGGTGTCGGCGTCGACCATGATCTCGGTCGGGCCGCGCGGGGCGTGGCCGGAGCTGATCTCCATGGACCGCAGGTCGTTCTGCGTCCAGTTGGCGGCGATGGTGGGGGCGCCGGTCTCGGAGCCCATGTTCTCGTTGTGGCTGTCGACGACGGTGACGGAGGAGCTGGAGACGCCGCCCTCGGCCTTCTTCACCCCGTCGGCCTTTCCGGCCTTCGCGAGGAGGGAGGCGGGCAGCGACTCGGGCTTCCCGTTCTCCGGGATGTCGTCCACCTTGGCCTTCTTCGGGCTGACGGTGACATCGGCGGAGGTGGCGGCGAACAGCTTGTCGAACGTGGTGTTCATGGTGTCGGTGAAGACGAGCGTGCCGCAGACGAACGCCACCGAGAGCAGGACGGCGACGGCGGAGAGCGCCATGCGTCCCTTGTGCGCGAAGAAGTTGCGCATGGAGGTCTTCCAGACGGTCATGAGGTCCGCCCGCGCGCGTCGAAGTCCTTCATGCGGTCCAGCACCTGGTCGGCGGTGGGGTTGTGCATCTCGTCCACGATGCGGCCGTCGGCGAGGTAGAGCACCCGGTCCGCGTAGGAGGCGGCGACGGGGTCGTGGGTGACCATGACGATGGTCTGGCCCAGCTCGTCCACGGACCTGCGCAGGAAGCTCAGGACCTCGGCACCGGCCCGGGAGTCCAGGTTTCCGGTCGGCTCGTCGCCGAAGATGATCTCCGGCTTGGCGGCGAGGGCCCGCGCCACGGCGACGCGCTGCTGCTGGCCGCCGGAGAGCTGGGTGGGCCGGTGCTTGAGGCGGCCGGCCAGGCCGACGGTCTCGACGACCTGATTGAGCCAGGCGGTGTCGGGCTTGCGGCCGGCGATGTCCATCGGCAGCGTGATGTTCTCCAGCGCGTTCAGCGTCGGCAGCAGGTTGAACGCCTGGAAGATGAACCCGATGCGGTCGCGCCTGAGCTGGGTGAGCTTCTTGTCCTTGAGCCCGGTGATCTCGGTGTCGGCGACGTGGATCTGGCCCGACGTCACGGTGTCGAGGCCGGCCAGGCAGTGCATCAGCGTCGACTTGCCGGAGCCGGACGGGCCCATGATCGCGGTGAACTGCCCGCGGGCGATGTCCACGTCGACGTGGTCGAGCGCGACGACCCGGGTCTCTCCGGACCCGTACGCCTTGACGACCTGCCGCGCCCGCGCAGCCACGGCCGTACGCCCTCCAGTGCCCCCGTGCCTGGGAATGGTTACAGCCGTTGTCACGGTTTTTCTCCTATGTCGGTCAGCGACGGGTTGTCGCCGTCTGCTGTGAAGTCTGCTGTGGGGAGGGGGTCCGGCGCGCTGGTGCCCAGCGCAGTCTTCCGGTGGGGTTTTCCCCACCCCGTTCCCTGCGGTCCGCCCTGCGGCGGTACGTCGTCGGTGCTCGTGCGGTGCGTTCTCCGGTACGACGACAACGCTACGGAGAGACCCCGGCCCCGCACGTCCTCCACCGGGAGGAACGGCCCCTGGCCCGCTGTAAGGAGCTCCCCCTAGGGGGCTGGACCCCCGGGTGGACCCGGGTCTCAGGGACTGCCCCCAGGGGTCCACACCCGGGGGCGGAGAAGCGGTTACCGGCGCCGGGGAGCCAGCGCCGCGCGGACGGCCGGGGCGAGGGCGGCGCGGGTCTCGGCCGGGGTGAGGGCGGCCGGGGTGGGGAGGGGGTTCAGGTAGCGGGTGTAGATGATCCCGCCGAGCACGGTCACCACGGCGGTGGCGCGCGCGGTCGCGTCCGGGCCGCCGAGCAATTCAACGAGCCGCCCCAGCAGCTCCTGTTCCAGGTATTCGCGGACGACCTCGGCGGCGGTCTCGCCCCGGGTCGACAGGCGCCGGAAGTCGGCGTCCTCCCACAGGTCCGTCACCGCGTCGATCAGCCGCCCCGGCAGGGTGGCCGGGTCGCCGCCCAGCACCTCGTCCACCGACAGCGCACTCGCGCACTGAAACTGCATCACGTCCGCGAACAGGCCCTTCTTGGACCCGAAGTGATATGCGATCAGGGCCGGGTCCACCCCGGCCGCACCGGCCACGGCGCGCAGCGTGGTCGCCCGGTAGCCGCGTTCCAGGAACAGTGCGCGGGCCGCCACGACGAGCGATTCACGGGTCGGCGGGTTGCCCCGGGGGCGTCCGCGGGGCCGGGCGGGAGCGGCCACGGCGTTATTCATCAGCGTTGAGCGTGCGGCGGCCGGTCCGCAGAGTCAAGGGCGTTCCCACCGCACCCCGAAGGAAGCAGCCCCGCCATGCGCATCACGCTCTTCGGCGCCACCGGCCCGACCGGACGCCATCTCACCGAACAGGCCGTCGCCGCCGGCCACGAGGTCACCGCCGTCGTCCGCCGCCCCGGTGCGCTGCCCGACCGCCCGGGGGTCACCCCGGCCGTCGCCGACGCCACCGACCCGGCCGCCGTGGACGCCGCGGTCGAGGGGGCGGACGCGGTCCTGTCCGCGCTGGGGGCCCGCTTCAGCAAGGAGCCCGTCACCCTGTACTCGCGGAGCGCCGCGGCCATCACCCGGGCCATGAGCCGGCACGGCGTGCGGCGGCTCCTGGTCGTCAGCTCCAGCATCGCCGACCCCGGGTGGCGGCCCACCGGGGCGCACTTCTTCAACCACGTGCTCGACCCGCTGGTGAACCGGCGCCTGGGCCGCACCCTGCACGCGGACATGCGCCGCATGGAGGACGTCATCAGCCGCACGGCCCTCGACTGGACCCTGGTACGCCCGTCGGGCCTCTTCGAGCACTCCGAGGTAACGGACTACCTCACCGCCCCGTCCAGCGCGGACGGCGTCTTCACGGCCCGCCCCGACCTCGCCGCGAGCATGCTGCGCGAACTGGAGGAACGACGCCATGTGCGGACGGCCATGGGCGTCGTCACCACCGCCGTGAAGCCGAACATCGCCAAGCTGATCTGGAACGAGGGCGTGAGGAAGAAGTGAGCCGTGACCGGGACCGGCTCACGGCCGCCGCCCGCGGCTTCCTCGCCCTCGACCGCACGGCCACGCTCACCACGCTGCGCCCCGACGGCACCCCGCACGTGGCCCCGGTCCGCTTCACCGTCGACGCGGCCACCGGCATCGCCCGGGTGGCCACCCGGGCCACCGCCCGCAAGGCCCGCAATGTGGCGGCGGGCGGTCCGGCGGCCCGGGTCGCCCTCTGCCAGGCGGACGGCTTCCGCTGGATCACCCTCGAAGGCCGGGCCTCGGTGACGGGTGATCCCGTACGGCTGGCGGAGGCGGTACGCCGCTACACCTCCCGCTACGGAGCGGCCCCGCCCGATCCGCCGGACCTGGCGGTCATCGAGATCGCCGTCGACCGGGTCCTCAGCCTCAACGTATGAAATCCACCGACCAGAAAGCGATGTGACGCTCCCTCATGCCCACCGTTCCCGTCCTCGGCACCACCGTCCACTACCGCGAGTCCGGCGACCCCGACGGCCTGCCGTTCGTCTTCCTGCACGGCAACCCCACCTCCTCCCACCTCTGGCGCGACGTCCTGCCGGGGGTGGCCGCGCCCGGGCGCCGACTGCTGGCCCCCGACCTCGTCGGGATGGGCGACTCCGGGAAGCCGGACCTCGCCTACTCCTTCGAGGACCATGCCCGCCACCTGGACGCCTGGTTCGACGCGCTCGGCCTGGCCGAGGCCGTACTGGTCGGCCACGACTGGGGCGGCGCGCTCGCCTTCGACCGGGCAGCCCGGCTCCCGGGGGCCGTCCGCGGGCTGGCCTTCACGGAGACGATCGTCAAGCCGCTGTACGGCGACGAGTTCCCGGCCGCCGGACGCGAGCTGTTCACCCTCCTCCGGACACCGGGGGCGGGCGAGGACATGGTCCTGGAGCGGAACGCCTTCATCGAGGGGCTTCCGGCCACGCTCGCCACCCCGCTCGACCCCGCCGACCTCGACGTCTACCGCCGCCCGTTCCCCACCCCGGAGAGCCGCCGCCCGGTCCTGGCGTGGACGCGCATGATGCCGCTGGACGGCGAGCCCGCCGACGTGGTGGCGCGGATCGAGCGGTACGACGCCTGGCTGGCGGCGAGCCCCGACGTGCCCAAGCTGCTGGCGGCCTTCGAGCCGGGCCCGGGCGCCATGACCGACGCCGCGACCGTGGCCTGGTGCGAGGCGAACATCGCGGGCCTGGAGGTCTCCCGGCACGGACCGGCCGGCCACCACTCCCCGGAGGACCGGCCGGAGGAGCTGGCCTCGGCGATCAGCGCATGGGCGGCGCGCCACGGCCTGCGGGCGTGAGGCCGGGCCGAATGCCGGACGCCCGGCTCGGCGCCCCGTGCGGGGTGGTGAGCCGGGCGTCCGGGGTGCGCGGGGTCAGCCCTTGGCGGTCGCCGCCTCCGGGGCGGCCGGGGTGTCCGCCTTGTCGGAGGACGCGGCGGAGCCCCGTACCGCCGGGATGAAGGCGGAGATCGCGACCGCGACCAGCGCGACACCGCAGCCGAAGATCAGACCCATGCGGAAGCCCGCCTCGGAGGTGAAGGTGTAGCCGCCCGTTTCGGTGGTCATCTGGGCGAGGACCGCACCGATCACTGCGGCGCCGACCGAGGTGCCGAGGGCGCGCATGAGGGTGTTGAAGCCGTTGGCGGCGGCGGTCTCGGAGGCCGGGACCGCGCTCATGATGAGGGCGGGCATCGCCCCGTACGCGAGGCCCACGCCGCTGCTGCTGACCATGAGGAACAGCATCAGGCCCCAGGCGGAGCCCATCAGCAGGATGCCGAGGCCGTAGGCGGCCGCGATGACGAGGACGCCGGAGATCAGGGTGAACTTCGGGCCGCGGGCGTCGGTGAGCTTCCCGCCGAACGGGGAGACGATCATCATCATGATGCCGCCGGGGGCCATCCACAGACCGGCCTGGAGCATCGTCTGGCCGAGCCCGTAGCCGGTGGCCTCGGGGAACTGGAGCAGCTGCGGCGCGATCAGCATGCCGGCGTACATGCCGAAGCCGACGAAGAGCGACGCGATGTTGGTGATGAGCACCCGGGGGCGGGCGGTGGTCCGCAGGTCGACCAGCGGGTCCGTGGTGCGCAGCTCCCAGAAGCCCCAGGCGAGGAGGATCACGACGGCGGCGGCGAACAGGCCGATGGTCGTCGTGGAGGTCCAGCCCCAGTCGGCGCCCTTCGAGACCGCGAGGAGCAGGGAGACCAGGCCGGCCGCGAGGCCGAGCGCGCCGGGCACGTCGAAGCGCTGCCCCTTGGCACCCGCCGGGACGTCCGGGATCAGGAACCAGATCAGCGCGCAGATCACGGCGGCCAGCACGGCGGAGCCCCAGAACAGCACGCGCCAGCTGGCGTACTGCGCGACCGCCGAGGCGATCGGCAGGCCGAGCGCGCCGCCGATCCCGAGCGAGGCGCTGACCAGGGCGATGGACGAGCTCATCTTCTCCGGCGGCACCACGTCGCGCAGCAGGGCGATCCCGAGCGGGACCATGCCCATGCCCATGCCCTGGAGCCCGCGCCCGACGATCATCGGGACGACGGAGGACGAGAGCGCGCAGACCACCGAGCCGGCGATCAGCGGCACCGAGCAGGCGAGCAGCATCCGGCGCTTGCCCAGCAGGTCGCCGAGGCGGCCGGAGACCGGCACGCACACCGCGGAGACCAGCAGGGTCACGGTGATGACCCAGGCGGCGTTGGACGACGAGGTGTCGAGGATCTTGGGCAGTTCCGCGATGAGGGGCGTGACCAGGGTCTGCATGACCGCTGCCACGGTGCCGGCGAAGGCCAGGGTGGCGACGACGGCGCCTGTCCTCGCCGACGGCTGGGGGGCATCCATGAGGGGGACTCCTTGGGGCGTGGTCCCGCCTGCCGGGACAGCGACATGCATCGTACATGCTCAATGTGTCATACACATTATGTGCCACGTACACACTCCATGCGAGAATGGGGCGCCGCCCACGAGCAGCAGAACCAGGAGGCCGTCGCCATGCCCAGGCCCACGGAAGAGGTGGAGTACGAGCAGATGCTGCTCGGCCGCCACAGCCTCGCCGACCACCGCGGCGGACGCCACAAGTACGCCCTGCTGGACCGGAGCGCGTACATCCTGCTGAGCCGGCTCCGCGTCCAGGGCCCCATGTCCAACGGCGAACTCAGCGACGCCTTCGGCCTCGACGCCTCCACCCTCAACCGCCAGACCGCCGCCGTGACCCGCGCCGGGCTCGCCGAACGCATCCCGGACCCCGACGGCGGCATGGCCCGCAAATTCCGCATCACGGACGAGGGCGCACGGCTGCTGGACGCGGAGCGCGACCGCGTCGTGCGCTCACTGGACCAGGTCATGCACGACTGGCCCGACGAGGACATCGCGGCCTTCGCCGGCTACCTCAAACGCTTCAACAGCAGCATCGAAGAGCTCTCGCAGCGCCCCTGGCCCCGGCCCTGAGGGGGCGTCAGCCCCGGGCCCGCTCCTGCGCGGGCTCCGCCGCCGGGGACACCCGCCCCGTCAGCGCCGCGAGCGAACTGCGTACGTGAGCCATGTGGGCCTGGACCTCCTCGCGGCCCTCCTCGTGCTCCCGCAGTATGCGTTCGGTCTCGCGCACCACCCGCTCCTCGCGCACCCGCGCCCGCGCGATCAGCTCGGCCGCCCGCGCCTCCGCGTCCTCCTGGCCGTGCCGCGCGGCCTCCTCCGCCTCCGCCCTGGCCCGGCGCGCGGCCGCGAGGTCCGCCTCCGCGCGCTCCATCAGCCCGGCGTGCTCCGCGGCCTGCGCCGCCTCGGCGTCCGCGAGCTCCCGCTCCACAGCCTTGTGCCGCTCGGCGTGCTCCTGCTCCTGGTGCGCCAGCACGCTCTCGGTACGGCTGCGGGTGGCCGCCATCGCGGACTCCGCTTCCTCGCGCAGCCGCGCCGCCTCCGCACGGGCCGCCTCCAGCGCCTCACCGGCCGCCGTCTCCGCCGCACCCACCAGCTCACCGGCCGCGCTCTCCGCCGCCGCCCGGACCGCCTCCGCATCCGTGCGCGCCGCGTCCCGCAGGGCCCGGGCCGCCGCGTCCGCCTCGTCCCGGAGCGCCTGCGCCTCCTCGCGCGCCGCGCCCAGAAGCGCCTCCGCCTCCTCCTCGGCCAGCGCCAGGATCCGCAGCGCCCGCTCCCCCAGCGGCCCGTAGTCCGGCGGGGCCAGCCGCGCCACGGCCTCGTCCAGCCGGGCCGACTCCGCCGCCAGTTCCTCCGCGAGCTCCGTCAGCCGGGCCACCCTCGCCACGGCCTCGTCGCGCTCCGCGGACAGGGCCGCCACCGCCCGGTCCACCTGCTCCGGGCGGTACCCACGGCCCCGCACACCGACGAACCCGTACGCGGACACCGGTGCAGAACTCATCCCTGACGCCTCTTTCCGATCTTCCCGACTCCGACGCTCCGGCCAACGAGCGATAGGTCAAGGATGCGGCAATTGGTCGGGAAGTCTGAATCGATGCGGCGCTTTCCGGACGGAAGCGACCGGCATCACATACGGAAAAGGCGTGGTGCCCGGCCCCCCGCAAGGGACCGGGCACCACGCCTCGCGTACGGAACGGTCAGATCAGCCCGTCCCACATCTGTTCCAGCAGCACCGACCACCAGCTCTCCGGCGACGCCAGCGCCGCCGCGTCCAGCGCCACCAGCTGCGCCTGGAAGTCCACCGTCCAGCGGCCCGCCTGCTCCGGGTTCAGCCCGTACCGCAGCCGCCACATCCGGCCCAGCAGCGCCATGCAGCGCACGAACTCGGGCAGCCCCGTGTTCACGAACTGCGGCGGCACCGGCGCACCGCCCGGACCCGCCTCCACCGGCACCGCCACGATGTGCGCGGTGCCGTACTGGACGCAGATCGCCCGGCCGAAGTCCGAGCCCATCACCAGATACGACCCCGCGTCGGACGCGGGCTGCACCTGCCGCTGGGCCGCCAGCTCCGCCAGCGTCGGCACCACGGGCTGCCCCGGCTGCGCCCAGAAGAACGGCCCGAAGTCGGCGGGCAGACCCGCCCACACCAGGGTCCGCGCCACGAGCTCCGGCACGCCCTGACGGGACACCGCGCGCTGGTCGAAGCGGAGGATGCCCTGCGGACCGAAGGTCTGCATCATCTCCTCGGCCAGCGCCTCCGGCGGCACCGGCGGTGCGGGCTGCATCTGCGGCAGCGGCGCCCGCACCGGCGCGGGCCGCGCGGGGCCGTCCGCCACCTGGTGCAGCTCGCCCTGGTGCGTCAGCAGATGCTGCATGCCCTGCTGCCGGCTCGCGTGGTCCGTGCCGTACGGGGCGACGGAGGTGATCCGCACCTGCGGCCAGGTCTCCCGGATCATCCGGGCGCAGTAGCCACCGGGCAGCTCACAGGACTCCAGCTCCGTGTGCAGCTCGATCACCTGCTGCGGCGGCACGTTCATCGCCCGCAGCTCGTGCAGCATCTGCCACTCGGGGTGCGGCGTGCCCGGAGCCGAGCGGCGGATCAGCTGCTGCTCGCTGCCGTCCGGCGCCCGGAAGCGCAGCACGGCCTGGTAGCCCGGACCCACGGTCGGCTGACCGGCCGGCGCCTGCGGATAGCCGTACGCGGGCGGCGCGCCCACCGGCGGACCCGGCGGCTGCGGCGCCCCCGGACCGGTCTGCGCCGGCCCCGCGAGCATCGTCGCCGCATGGTGCACCCCGCCCGGGCCGGGCGGCGGCGTCGCCCCCGGCGGCGGAGGCGGCTGCTGCCCTCCGGGCGCACCGGGGGCTCCGGGCGCACCGGGGGCTCCGGGCGGGCCGGGCGGCTGCGGCGCGCCCGGAACACCCGGCGGGCCGGGCGGCTGCGGGATGCCCGCGCCGGACGACGCGTCGGCGAACATCGTGGCCGCCTGGTGCACCCCGCCACCGGGAGGCGGCGGAGTCGGCGGACCGGGTTGCTGCGGGGCGCCGGGCGGACCCAGCTGGGAGACGAGCTGCGTCGGCACATAGCCGCCCGCGGGCGCGCCGGGCGCACCCGGGCCCGAGGGAGGCGGCACCGGGGCGCCGGGCCGGGCGCCCGGGGTGCCGGGGGCACCGGGCGGCGGCGGAGGCGTGCCCCCGCGCGCGGCGCGCGGCGGGATGGCCGCCTTGCTCGTCGCGGCATCGGCGATGTCCCCGGCCCCGGGCCCACCCGGATGCCCGGGGGGCGGGGTGTACTGGGCCGGCGGGGGCGTGTGCTGGGCCGGCGGGGGCGTGTGCTGCCCCGGAACCGGCGGACCGGGCACGGCGGTCCCGGGCACGGGCGGACCCGGCACGGCGCTCCCCGGCACCGGCGGACCCACCGGCGGGCGCTCGCCGCCCAGGCTCGGCGCGATCGCGGTCTTCGGCAGCTGGCTGCCGCCCGACATCAGCGCCGTCGGCGCGTCCGCCGGAACGACCGGAGGCAGCTCCTCCTCGTCGTCGGCGCCGGACAGCGGCGGCGCGAACACCGTCGCCGGAAGCGCCACCTCCGCATCGTCCGAGTCCGCGTTCACATCGGTGCCCGCCCACGGCGTGGCCCCGACGGGCGGCTGGAGCGAGGACGCCGGCACGCCGTCCGAAGCGGTCGGCTCGTACGCCACCGAACCACCCTGCGAGGGCGTCGGGGACGACGGGATCGGGGCGGGCGGCGGGAAGGACGACGGCGTCCGCGGCGCGGGCGGCGGGGTCTCGTCCCGCTCCGCACGCCGGTCCGGGATGCCCAGCTTGTCCGCCGCCTCCTGGAGCCATTCCGGCGGGCTCAGCAGGAACGACGTCTGATTCAGGTCCACCCGCTCCGGCGGCGCCGGGGCGGCGGGTTCCACGTCCAGCGAGCCGTACTCCTCCTCGTACCGCCGGATCACCTCACCCACCGGCAGCCCGGGCCACAGCGTCGCCTCACCGCTGTCCCGCGCGATCACCAGCCGCTGACGGCCGCCGTCGGACACCGGTCCGTCCGCACGGTCCTCGGCCCACACCACGAATCCGAGTTCGAATTCACGGACACGCACCTCGCGGTGCTGGTACGCGGGAACGTCGCCGTTCACCCACTCCTCGGCGCGCTCCTGCGCCTGAGCGAAGGTCACCATCGCGCTCACCCCTCCACCGGGACGGCCTGCGCGAAGCCGCCGTCCACCATCAGGTTCGCCACCGTCTCCAGCTCCGGCGGATTGCCCGCCAGCCGCTGGAGGAACGCGTCGAAGTCCTCACCGCACGGCAGCAGCAGCCGGTCCACCCGCTCCTGCACCGTCCACCCGTCACGGTCCCGGGCGTCGTCGTACGCGCAGAACCACACCGAGCCCAGAGCCGCGCCGCGCACCTTCACCGCGAGCAGACCGCCCTGCACGAAGGCGACCCCGAGGTAGTCCTTCGTCAGGTGGTCGCGCAGGCACTTGTTGACGTACACCAGGTCGTTCACGGCGGCCTCCTCGCGCACCGTGAAGAACGGCTGGTCGATCAGGAGACCCAGCTCCGCGTCGAGCGCCGTACCCACCGGGGCCGAACCGCCGGCCGCCTTCAGGAACGCGCGGTACGCACCCGGCAGCCGGTAACCGAGGTCCTCCTCGACACCCAGAATCTGCTGCTCGGTCACCGCCACGGCACCCTTGGGCAGCCGGAAGTGCGCGGGGCGCGTCTCCTGGAGCGGGCGCGTGCCCCGCTTGTCCTGGTCGACCTCCGTGGACGCGAGCCCGCCGTGGTGGCGCAGCAGCGCCTTCACCTCGACCGGGACCAACTCCATCCGACGGCCCCCCGGCACGTGGTGCCAGGTCCAGCCGTGCGGCGTCGCGACCGGCGGGATCGTGTCCCACAGCTCGTGCCCGGCCTCGGCCAGCGCCGCGTTCGCGGACACGTAGTCCGTGAGCCGCAGCTCGTCCACGCCGAAACCCTGCGGAGGCTCCGCGATCTCCGCCGCGGCGCGCGCGTACGGCGAGAAGTCCGGACAGCCGTTCTCGTCCATCCGCACCCCTCTGGGGTGACGGGACGCCCGGACCGGGTCCGGGAAGTGCACGAGCTGCCCGGCGTAGGCCGCGTTCGGTGGCGCGGCTTGCTGCCCGAGCCGACCTGTCGTCATGGCGGTTGCCCCCTGCTGCGTCTGGCTGATGAGGACCGACCTGCCCAGGAGGCGGTCCAGGCACAGCCTAAGCGGTGTCACTCCTACGGGGACCGGCCCCGGCATCCCTAGGCCAGAACCGTCACCAAACGTCACGACAGAGTGACGGTCGAGCGACGGGAGCGCCACCGAACCGCGACACGCAGACACGTTTCAGCGACCCAGCTTTCACAGGACCCGACACATTTGGCAGGCTGTCACCCGCATACACGGGGGCGTGCACACCAAGCAGCAGCCGCTGCGGGCACGGGAGGGACACAGCACCATGCACACCGCACACTCTGCACAGACCGTCACGACCGGGGACCCACGACTCAGCTGGAGCAGCACCGAGAAGAGCCCCGCGCCCCGCCTCGGCCAGCGCCGCGACGGCATCCTGCCCGCCGTCGCCGCCGCCCTTTCCGTACGGGGCGAAACACTCACCTGCACCGCCGGCAAGGGCGACCAGCCACCGGTCCTGCACCACCTCGTCCAGGACTTCCTCGACACCCTCCCCAGCGCACAGCGCGAACGGTTCACCGGCCGCTGCCCCGAGGCCATACTCCTCTCCCGGCACCTCACCGCCGCCGAGGCCGGGCGCTCCAAGCGCGCCCAGCGCAAGCCCCTCACCAACGGCGAGGCCCGCCGCGCCCTCAAGCACGCCCGGCTCACCGCCCGCCGCATCCGCGAGGACGGCGACCCGCTGCACGGCAGCTACGCGGCACCCTGCCGCTCCTGTGCTGTCATGCTCGCCCACTTCGGCGTACGCCCGGTCGACCTCACCGCGGGCGGCGCGGCCACCACCGCAGAGAAGAGCTGACCGCGTCCATGCACGACCGCACCGACCTGCCCCGGCAGACCGGCCCCGACCGCCAGTCCGCCACCCGCTTCCCCGTCGCCGTCGACGCCGCACTGCGGACCGCCGGCTGGGCACCCGGCCGCTGGGACATCCGCCAGGCCGAGGAGTGGGCCGACGCCCTGCGCTCGCACGCCTCGCCCGCCGGGCACCAGCACGCCGTCTTCCCCGCCGCGGTAGAGGCGTGGGCCGAGTTCGGGGGCCTCCACATCACCGCCACCGCACCGGGGCGCCAGATCGCGCCGCCGGCCGTCCGCATCGACCCGCTGAGCGGGCTGCACCTGGCCCGCACCCTCGGCGACCTCGGCCGCGCGCTGGCGACCGAGGTCGCGCCGCTCGGCGAGGAGGGGGACGGGCAGGCCGTCCTGGCGATCGACCTGGCGGGGCGGGTGTACTCCATCGACCACACCGGGGACTGGTATCTCGGCCAGGACATCGACACGGCGCTCGCGACGCTCGTGACGGGGCTGCAGCCGGAGCGACTGGTCTCGGGCTGAGCCGGGGTCTCCGGCGCGCCGGTTCACGCCGGACGGGCGGTCACCACAACGAGGGTTTTGGCCTCAAACGCCGGACGGGCTTGAGACACCCCGCCGGGCGGGCTTCAGGTGCTGCCGCCGTCCGGCAGCACCGCCGATACACGGAAACCGCCCGCGTCCGTCGGGCCCGAGACGAAGACCCCGCCCAGGGCGAGGACCCGTTCGCGCATACCCACCAGGCCGTTGCCGCCACTGGGCAGCCCCGCGTCCGCCGTCGCCGCGTCCGTCGGGCCGTTCTCCACCTGCATGGCGACCTCGGCACCCCGGTGCGCAAGCCGCACCCACGTCTTCGCGCCCGCCGCGTGCTTGTGGACATTGGTCAGGGCCTCCTGCACCACGCGGTACGCCGTCTGCTCGACCTCGGGCGCGTACGCCCGGGCGGAGCCCTCGACGGAGAGCTCGACGGTCATGCCCGCGGCGCGCGACTGGCCGACCAGCGCCTCGACCTCCTCCAACCGCGGCCCGTCCTCCGCCGCGGCCTGGGCCGCCCGGCCCACGGAGGCCAGCGGCACCTGCTCCACCCTGGCCGGTGCCGGGTCACCGGCGCGCAGCACCCCCAGCATCTCGCGCAACTCGGTGAGCGCCTGGCGCCCCATGTCGCCGACCAGGGCCGCGTTGCGCACAGCCTTCGCCGGGTCCTTGGGCGCCACGGCCTGGAGCGCCGCCGCGTGCACGACCATCAGGCTCACCCGGTGGGCGACCACGTCGTGCATCTCACGGGCGATCCGGGTCCGCTCCTCCGTACGGGCCCACTCGGCCCGCTCCTCGGCCCGGTCCGCGAGCAGCGACAGCTCCCGCTCCAGCGAGTCGGCGCGCTCCCGCAGGCTCTCCATCAGCCGGCGCCGCGCCCCTATGTACAGCCCGAACAGCACGGGCGGGGCGGTCAGCCCGACGGCCATGAAGAGGGACAGCATGGGCACGTACCAGTCGCCGGGACCGAAGTCGGCGTTCTCGTCGACGCCCTGGCGCAGCCGTACGTACGTCACGATGAACGTCCCCACCAGGGACATGCTCATCAGCACCGCGGTGATCCGCCGGGGCACCTCGGACGCGGCCAGCGTGTACAGGCCGACGAGGCCCATCAGGAAGCCCATCTCGGCGGGCGTCGTCGCGATCGAGACCAGCACCACGGCGATCGGCCACCGCCGCCGCACCAGCAGCACGGCCCCCGCGATCACCCCGAACGCCACCCCGAAGGGCACCGGCAGCCCGGCGTCCCCCGCGAAATCCACCCCTTCGAGCGCGCACTCCGCCGCCGAAACGAGCGCGAGCCCCACATCCAGCGCGACACTCCGTCGCCGTTCCCACCACCAGTAGCCACGGGTGGTCGGACCCGCCGCTTCCCGGTCTTCCCCCGTTGCGGTCATGGCATCCAGCGTACGGGCGCCCGCATCCCATTTTCGGGTGACCTGCACAGCACGTCGCACGTTCGACCGGGGGCTGATTGGGGAACAACCGCCCGAAATAACGAATCGACCACCCATTCGACCCGGACGTCCGGATTCCGGACAACGCTTGGCGCATGACGGAGATCACGAGCAAGTACGCGGATTTCGAGGGCCTGCGCGAGCGGGCGGTGGCGTTACGCCGGGAGGGGTTGAGCGTGCGCCAGATCCGGGACCGCCTGAAGGTCTTCAACAACGACATCCTCCACCGTCTCCTGCAAGGCGAGCCCCCGCCGGAGTGGACCAAGCGCCCACGCGCGAAGGACGACCTGCGGGCGAGGGCGCGGGAGCTGCGGCTGGAGGGGAAGACGTACGACCGGATCCAGGTGGAGCTGGGGTGCTCGAAGAGTTCGATCTCGCTGTGGGTGCGGGATCTGCCGAAGCCACCGAGACGCTCACGCGAGGATGCGTCCGCCATCGCCAGACGTGGATGGGAGGTCACCCTTGAGCGGCGCGAGGCAGAGCGGCAGCAGACCAAGTGCGACGCGGCCGCCGAGATCGGAACGATGACCGAGCGGGAGTTGTTCATGCTCGGGGTCGGGCTCTACTGGGCCGAAGGCACCAAGGCCAAACCGCACCGGCGCCAGGAGCGGGTGACGTTCGTCAACGGCGATCCACGCATGATCCGCGTCTTCCTCGCGTGGCTCCGCCTCTTGCATGTCTCACCCGAGCAACTTCGGTTTCACGTACACATTCACGAGTCGGCTGATGTGCCGGAAGCTGAGCGATTCTGGCGGGAGGAAGTCGGCCGGTCCGGCTCGTTCGGTAAGACCACGCTCAAGAAGCACAATCCCACCACCAACCGCAAGAACACCGGAGAGGATTACCGCGGCTGCCTGGTGGTCCGCGTGAACAAGAGTGCTGACCTATACCGTCGCATCGAGGGCTGGTGGTGCGGCATAGTAGGTGCTGCCGAACGAGCCGATCAAGAGAATCGGACATAAAGGTAGAACCATCCCGGGTCGTCTAATGGCAGGACAAATGGTTTTGGTCCATTGAATGAGGGTTCGATTCCTTCCCCGGGAGCTCTTCACGCGGGCCCCGACCACCTCGGTCGGGGCCCGCGCCCATGTCCGGCCCCAGACCCCCCGGTATCCTGCGGATGTCCACCACCCGAAGCCGAAGGGCCTATTCGTGAGCTCCGTACGCCCGGCAGCCGTCGTCGTCCTCGCAGCGGGTGAGGGCACCCGCATGAAGTCGAAGACCCCCAAGGTTCTGCACGAGATCTCCGGGCGCTCGCTCGTCGGTCATGTCGTCGCCGCCTCCCGCGAGCTGGACCCCCAGCACCTCGTCGTCGTCGTGGGCCACGCGCACGAGCAGGTCACCGCCCACCTCACCGGCGCCGACGCGCAGGTGCGCACCGCCTACCAGGCCGAGCAGAAGGGCACCGGGAACGCGGTGCGCGTCGCGCTCGACGAGCTGGGCGGGGCCGTCGAGGGCACCGTCGTCGTCGTGTGCGGGGACACCCCGCTGCTGTCCGGCGAGACGCTGGGCGCGCTCGCCGCGACGCACACCGCCGACGGCAACGCGGTCACCGTGCTCAGCGCCGAGGTCCCCGACTCCACCGGCTACGGGCGGATCGTGCGCGACGCGGCGAGCGGCGCGGTCACCGAGATCGTGGAGCACAAGGACGCGAGCGACGAGCAGCGGGCGATCCGGGAGATCAACTCCGGGGTGTTCGCGTTCGACGGGAAGCTCCTCGCCGATGCGCTCGGCCAGGTGCGGACGGACAACAGCCAGGGCGAGGAGTACCTCACCGACGTGCTGTCGATCCTGCGCGAGGCCGGGCACCGGGTCGGCGCCTGTGTGGCGGGCGACCACCGGGAGATCCTGGGCATCAACAACCGCGTCCAGTTGGCGGAGGCCCGCCGGCTGCTGAACCAGCGGCTGCTTGAGCGCGCCATGACGGCCGGTGTGACCGTGGTCGACCCCGGCTCGACGCTGATCGACGTCACGGTGACCTTCGAGCGGGACGCGATCGTGCATCCCGGGACGCAGCTGCTGGGCACCACGCACCTCGCAGAGGATGCCGAGGTCGGCCCGAACTCGCGGCTGACGGACACCGTCGTGCACGCGGGCGCGCGGGTGGACAACACGGTGTCGGACGGCGCCGAGGTGGGCCCGGGGGCGCTGGTGGGCCCGTACGCCTACCTGCGGCCGGGCACCAAGCTGGGCCCGAAGGCCAAGGCCGGGACGTACGTCGAGATGAAGAACGCGACGATCGGCGAGGGGACCAAGGTCCCGCACCTGTCCTACGTGGGCGACGCGACCATCGGCGACCACACCAACATCGGCGCCGCGAGCGTGTTCGTGAACTACGACGGGGTGGCCAAGCACCACACGACGATCGGGTCGCACTGCCGCACCGGGTCGGACAATATGTTTGTGGCGCCTGTCACGGTCGGGGACGGGGTTTACACCGCCGCCGGCTCGGTCATCACGAAGGACGTGCCGTCCGGTTCGCTGGCCGTGGCCCGGGGCCAGCAAAGGAATATCGAGGGCTGGGTGGCGCGGAAGCGTCCCGGAAGCGCCGCCGCACAGGCGGCTCAGGCGGCGGAGGAGAGGCCGGCCGGCGAAAGCTGACCGGAAACAGGTGCGTCCAGCACCGCGTACCGTGATAGATGCTCACCCCATTTCGGCTGGCTCGTTGCACATCGGGACATCTGCGTGCGGCGCCAGGAACACGTCTGAGGAGACTGTGCTGTGACCGGGATCAAGACGACCGGCGAGAAGAAACTGATGCTCTTCTCCGGCCGCGCCCACCCCGAGCTGGCCGAGGAGGTCGCGCACCAGCTCGGTGTCGGCCTCGTGCCGACGAAGGCCTTCGATTTCGCCAACGGTGAGATCTACGTCCGCTTCCAGGAGTCGGCACGTGGCGCGGACTGCTTCCTGATCCAGAGCCACACGGCTCCGATCAACAAGTGGATCATGGAGCAGCTGATCATGATCGACGCGCTGAAGCGCGCGTCGGCCCGCTCGATCACGGTGATCGTGCCGTTCTACGGCTACGCCCGCCAGGACAAGAAGCACCGCGGCCGCGAGCCGATCTCGGCCCGGCTGGTCGCGGACCTGATGAAGACGGCGGGCGCGGACCGCATCCTCACCGTCGACCTGCACACGGACCAGATCCAGGGCTTCTTCGACGGCCCGGTCGACCACCTGTTCGCGCTGCCGATCCTGGCGGACTACGTGGGCGCCAAGGTGGACCGTTCCAAGCTGACGATCGTCTCGCCGGACGCCGGCCGGGTGCGCGTCGCCGACCGCTGGTGCGACCGCCTGGACGCCCCGCTGGCGATCGTGCACAAGCGCCGTGACAAGGACGTCGCCAACCAGGTGACCGTCCACGAGGTCGTCGGCAACGTGAAGGGCCGGGTCTGCGTCCTGGTCGACGACATGATCGACACCGGCGGCACGATCTGCGCCGCCGCCGACGCCCTGTTCGCGCACGGCGCCGAGGACGTCATAGTGACGGCGACGCACGGTGTGCTCTCGGGCCCCGCGGCGGACCGCCTGAAGAACTCGAAGGTGAGCGAGTTCGTGTTCACGGACACGCTGCCGACGCCGGGTGAGCTGGAGCTCGACAAGATCAAGGTGCTGTCGATCGCCCCGACGATCGCCCGCGCGGTGCGCGAGGTCTTCGAGGACGGCTCGGTCACGAGCCTCTTCGAGGAGCAGTAGGAGCGGCAGGACCGGGCGGCGCATGCGTCGCCGTTGATCCACTTTGGGGTGCGGCCTCCCCGCCGGGTAGACTCTGCGAGTTGCTCGGCGAGGGAGGCCGTACTCATGTACGGCGATCCGTTATCGGCGCGCTCTTCGTAGCAGGCCAGTTGTTGGCCGGGTGACCATCCGTAGTTTCCGTCACCCCACGAGGAGTGCAGCCATGGCCGAGATCAAGCTCGCCGCTCAGGTCCGTACCGAGTTCGGCAAGGGTGCCGCCCGTCGCGCGCGCCGTGCCCAGCAGGTCCCCGCGGTCGTCTACGGCCACGGCGCCGAGTCCGTCCACATCACGCTTCCGGCCCACGAGCTGCAGCTCGCGCTCCGTACCGCCAACGTCCTGATCGGTATCGAGCTCGACGGCAAGGACGCCCTGGTCATCCCCAAGGCCGTGCAGCGCAACCCGCTCAAGGGCGACATCGAGCACGTCGACCTGCTGACCGTGAAGCGCGGCGAGAAGGTCAACGTCGAGATCGCGGTGCACGTCGAGGGCGACCTGGCCCCCGGTGGCAACCTGCTGGAGTACGTGCAGAACACCCTCCTCGTCGAGGCCGAGGCCACCCACATCCCCGAGTCCGTCACGGTCTCCGTGCAGGGCCTGGACGCCGGTGCGTCGATCCTCGCCAAGGACATCCCGCTGCCCAAGGGCTCCGTGCTCGCCGGTGACGAGGACGCCATCGTGCTCCAGGTCGTCGCCGCGCAGGCCGAGGAGCCGGCCGCCGAGTCCGCCGAGGGTGAGGGCGAGGAGGGCTGAGTCCCGTCCCGCCTGCTTGACTGACGGGGCGGTGGTCTCCCTTTCCGGGAGCGCCACCGCCCCGTTTCGCTGTCCACGCCTGCTGTACGCGTACGAACGAGGAGACTTCGCGCGATGTCCGACGCCACCGACCCCTGGCTGATCGTGGGGCTGGGCAATCCCGGCCCCGAGTACGCGGCGAACCGGCACAACGTCGGTTTCATGGTCGCCGACCTGCTCGCCGAGCGGATCGGCGGGAAGTTCAAGCGCGCTCCGAAGGCGCAGGCGCAGGTGCTGGAGGGCCGGATCGGCCCGCCCGGACCGCTGAGCCGCCGTGTGGTGATCGCGAAGCCGATGTCGTACATGAATCTGTCCGGGGGCCCGGTGGCGGCGTTGCGGGACTTCTACAAGGTGCCGACGGCCCATGTGGTGGCGGTCCACGACGAGCTGGACATCGACTACGGGACGCTGCGGCTGAAGCTGGGCGGCGGGGACAACGGGCACAACGGGCTGAAGTCGATGACGAAGGCGATGGGTCCGGACTATCACCGGGTGCGGTTCGGGATCGGCCGGCCGCCGGGGCGGATGCAGGTGGCGGACTTCGTGCTGAAGGACTTCTCTTCCACGGAGCGCAAGGAGCTGGCGTTCGAGGTGGACCGGGCGGCGGACGCGGTGGAGTGCCTGCTGGCGGAGGGTCTGGAGCGGGCGCAGTCCGCGTACAACACCTGATTGGTACGGGTCCGGCTTGACCGGTCGTGCGGCTCTGGCCAAGGATCTGGGCCCATGAAGCGGAACCCCTCCCACCGTGCCCTGTTGTACGGCCGCAGTGCGGCGCTCGGCCTCGTCGTCGTGGTGCTGCTGGTGGCGGGTGTGCTGACGTCGTGGGACGCGGCGCACCACATCGTGCTGGCCCGGGGCCGGGAGCACGGGACGATGACGGTGACGGGGTGCGGCGACGACGTGTGTACGGGGTCGTTCTCGCCGGGTGACGGGGCGGCGGCGCGGTCGCGGGTGTCGGTGGACAGCTCGGTGGCGGCGCGCAAGGGCGACCGCTTCCCGGTGGTGGTGAAGCCGGGGACGGACGAGGTGGTGCGGACCGGGGCGCCGGGCTTCCTGCACGCGTGGGTGCCGCTGGGCGGTGCGCTGGTGCTGGCGGGCCTGGTGATCGGCGGGGGCCTGCGGCTGACGCGTACGGCCTGGGGCACCGGGGTCGCGGGTGGGGTGCTGCTGGTGGCGGCGTTCATCGCGCTGTGAACGCGGGACGGGGCGCGGGGAGGAGTTCCCCGCGCCCCGTCGTCGTGCGGTGCCGGGTCAGCCGGTGTTGCGGAGGCCTGCGGCGACGCCGTTGACGGTGAGCAGCAGGGCGCGGGCGAGGAGCGGGTCCTCCTCCTCGCCTGCTTCGGCGGCCTGGCGCTGGCGGGCGAGCAGGGAGACCTGGAGGTAGGAGATCGGGTCCAGGTAGGCGTCGCGGATGGCGAAGGTCTGCTGGAGCACCGGGTTGGTGTCGAGCAGCTTCTCGCCGCCGGTGACGCGCAGGACTTCCCGCACGGTGAGGGCGTGCTCGGCCTCGATGACGTCGAAGACGTGCTTGAGCTCGTCGGGGACGAGGGTGTCGACGTAGTGCCGGGCGATGCGCAGGTCGGTCTTGGCGAGGGTCATCTCGACGTTGGAGAGGAAGTTGCGGAAGAAGTGCCACTGCTCGTGCATCTCTTCCAGGACCGTGTCGAGTCCGGCCTCGCGCAGGGCCTTGAGGCCGGAGCCGACGCCGAACCAGCCGGGGACGATCTGGCGGGACTGGGTCCAGCCGAAGACCCAGGGGATGGCGCGCAGTCCGTCGAGTGAGACTCCGGAGCCGGGGCGGCGGGAGGGCCGGGAGCCGAGGTGCAGGCCGGCGAGCTGGTCCACGGGGGTGGAGGCCAGGAAGTACGACGGCAGGTCGGGGTCCTCGACGAGCTTGCGGTAGGCGGCGTGGGCGGCGTCGGAGACGGTGTCCATGGCCGCGTCCCAGCGGGCGAGGGCCTCGTCGGACTGGCGGGGTGCGGTGTGCAGGGCGGACGCCTGGAGGGTGGCCGCGACGGTCAGTTCCAGGTTCTCCCGGGCGAGCGCGGGGATGAGGTACTTGTCGGAGATGACCTCGCCCTGCTCGGTGACCTTGATCTCGCCTTCCAGGGTGCCCCAGGGCTGGGCGAGGATCGCGTCGTGCGAGGGGCCGCCGCCGCGGCCGACGGTGCCGCCGCGGCCGTGGAAGAGGCGGAGTCGTACGCCGTAGCGGTGGGCGACGTCGCGCAGGCGGCGCTGGGCGCGGTGGATCTCCCACTGGGAGGTGGTGATGCCGCCGAACTTGGAGGAGTCGGAGTAGCCGAGCATGACCTCCTGGACGTCGCCGCGCAGGGAGACGAGGCGCCGGTAGGAGGGGTCGGCGAGCATCTCGTCGAGGATGACGTCGGCGGCGCGGAGCTCGTCGGTGGTTTCCAGGAGCGGGACGATGCCGATTTCGGCCCAGCCGGCGTGGAGGTCGAGGAGGCCGGCCTCGCGGGCGAGGACGGCGGCGGCGAAGACGTCGTCGGCGCCCTGGCACATCGAGATGATGTAGGACTCGATGACTTCGGGGCCGAAGCGCTGGAAGGCTTCCTTGATGGTGTGGAAGACGCCGAGGGTCTTCTCGCCGGCGGCGTCGAGTGGTGCCGGGGTGGGCGCGAGGGGGCGGCGGGAGCGCAGTTCCTTGGCGAGGAGCTTCTGCCGGTAGTCGCGGGGCATGTCGGCGTAGCGCCAGGACTCCTCGCCGAGCCGGTCGAAGAGCTGGCCGAGGGCGTGGTGGTGGGCGTCGGCGTGTTCGCGGACGTCCATCGTGGCGAGCTGGAGGCCGAACGCGGAGAGCGTGCGGATGGTGCGGTCCATGCGGCCGTCGGCGACGATGCCGGCCTTGTGGCGGCGCAGCGAGTCCTGGATGAGGGCGAGGTCGCTGATGAGTTCGGCGGTGCCGAGGTAGTCGCAGCCGGGGCGGTGGGGGCGGCCGGAGGCGAGGCGCTCGCGGGTGTTGACGAGCTTCTGGCGGATGCAGGTGGCCTTGAGGCGGTAGGGCTCCTCGGCGTTCAGCCGCTTGTAGCGGGGGCTGATCTCGGGGAGGAGGTCCAGGTCGGCCTGGAGGGAGGCGAGGAGTTCGTCGGTGGCGCCGGTGTAGCGGATGGAGTTGGAGAGCAGTCCGCGGAGCTGGTCGACGAGTTCGAGGGCGTCGGTGATGCCGTGCTCGTGCTGGAGGATAAGGACGTCCCAGGTGACCTCGGGGGTCACGTTGGGGTTGCCGTCGCGGTCGCCGCCGATCCAGGTGCCGAAGGTGAGGGGTCGGGTGCCGGCGGGGAGTTCGACGCCGACGCGCTCCAGCTCGGCGGCCAGGTCCTCCAGGACGTCGCCGACGGCGTTGGCGTGCAGCTCGTCCAGGTAGTAGATGGCGTTCCGGGCCTCGTCGGTGGGCTCGGGGCGTACGACGCGGAGCTCGTCGGTCTGCCAGATGAGGTCGATGTTCTCGGCGAGCCGGAGGTCCTGGCGGCGGCGGTCGGCCTCGATGACCGGGGTTTCCAGGAGGGCGGCGATGCGGCGGAGCTTGTTGAGGACGGAGCGCCGGGCGGCCTCGGTGGGGTGCGCGGTGAAGACGGGGCGCACGTTGAGGTTCTTGACGGTGGCGCGCAGGTGCTCGGGGTCGGCGTCCTTGAGCCGGTCGGCGGTGCGGGCGAGGAGGCCGCCCTCGGCGGACCGGCGGTCGCGCATCTCGTGGGCGCGGTGGACCTGCTCGGTCACGTTGGCCAGGTGGAAGTAGGTGGAGAAGGCGCGGACGAGCTTGGCGGCGGTCTCCAGGCCGGTGTCGCCGAGGAGCTCGGCCGCGGCCTCGCCGTCGGTGCGGGTCAGGGCGCGTACGCGCTCGACGAGGTCGAGGAGTTCCGGGCCCTCCTGGCGTACCAGGGTCTCGCCCAGCAGGTCGCCGAGGCGGCGGATGTCGGCGCGCAGCTCGGGGCTGGCGGCGGGGGTCTGGTCGGCACTGCTCACAGTGTGCGGCTCCTTGCAGTGGTGGTGCACGGGACCCGGGACCGCGGTCGGCGGATGCCGACGCCACCCCGGAAAAGCAGGGTGCGGACCGCGCTGTCCGACCTCTCCAGGATAGGTGTCCGTGCTTTCGGTGCTGTTCGCGCCCCGGACGGCCGTCCGTGTGCACCGGGGGTCCGGTCGGGGTACGCGGTGTGTGTCTACCCGGTATTCGCGCGTCTGTGCGCGGTGTTTCGCCCTCTCGTGGGCGGGCCTCCGCGCTGCCATACTTACGAAGCCGTAGGTTACGGGTGCGTAACCCGGTTGTCCGTCCCGTTCTCACCCCCAGGGGACTCCCCATGAAGACCAGCCCCGATGTGATCGAGGCCGCCGCCCCGGCGGCCGGTGATCCTGCTCTTCCCTCCGCCACGCTCGGCGGGGACAACAAGCGGTCGATCGAGCAGATCGCGCTCCTGCTGTTCATCGTCCTGCCGTTCGTGGCCCTGGTGGCGGCGGTGCCGCTGGCCTGGGGCCGCGGTGTGAGCTGGCTCGATCTGGGTCTGCTGGTGGCGATGTACTTCATCGGCTGCCACGGCATCACGATCGGCTTCCACCGGTACTTCACGCACGGCTCGTTCAAGGCGAAGCGTCCGCTCCGCATCGCCCTGGCGGTGGCCGGTTCGCTGGCTGTGGAGGGTCCCCTGGTGCGCTGGGTGGCCGATCACCGCAAGCACCACCGGTTCTCGGACGCGGACGGCGACCCGCACTCGCCGTGGCGGTTCGGCGAGACGCTGCCTGCGCTGCTGAAGGGCCTGTGGTGGGCCCACATCGCGTGGATGTTCGACGAGGAGCAGACCCCGCAGCAGAAGTACGCGCCGGACCTGATCAAGGACCCGGCGCTCCGCCGGATCTCGCGCCACTTCATGACGTTCACGCTCGTCTCGCTGGCGATTCCCCCGCTGGTCGGCGGCCTGGTGACGATGTCCTGGTGGGGCGCGGCGACGGCGTTCTTCTGGGGCTCGCTGGTACGGGTGGCGCTGCTGCACCACGTGACGTGGTCGATCAACTCGATCTGCCACGCGGTCGGCAAGCGCCCCTTCAAGTCCCGCGACAAGTCGGGCAACGTGTGGTGGCTGGCGGTCCTGTCGTGCGGTGAGTCCTGGCACAACCTGCACCACGCGGACCCGACGAGTGCCCGGCACGGCGTGATGCGCGGTCAGATCGATTCGAGCGCGCGCCTCATCCGCTGGTTCGAGCAGGCCGGCTGGGCGTACGACGTGCGCTGGCCGGACGAGGCCCGTATCGAGTCCCGGCGCAACCGCGCGGCGGCCGACGCGGCATGATGGACGATGTGGCGACCGACTCCAGCGCAAGCAGCGAGAACACCCGTGCACCTTCGTCCCGGCGGGCCCGCCGGGTGCGGATGACCGGGAAGGAACGCCGCGAGCAGCTGCTGGACATCGGTCGCACCCTGTTCGCCGACAAGGGCTTCGAGGGCACGTCGGTCGAGGAGATCGCGGCCCGCGCGGGGGTGTCGAAGCCGGTCGTCTACGAGCACTTCGGCGGCAAGGAGGGGCTGTACGCGGTCGTGGTGGACCGGGAGATGCGCCAGCTCCTGGACATGGTGACCGGTGCCCTGACCGCGGGGCACCCCCGGGAGCTCCTGGAGCAGGCGGCGTTCGCGCTCCTGGACTACATCGAGACGTACACCGACGGCTTCCGCATCCTGGTCCGGGACTCGCCGGTCGCCCAGTCGACGGGCACCTTCGCGTCCCTGATCAGCGACATCGCGACCCAGGTCGAGGACATCCTCGGCCTGGAGTTCAAGGCGCGGGGCTTCGATCCGAAGCTGGCCCCGCTGTACGCGCAGGCGCTGGTGGGCATGGTGGCGCTGACCGGCCAGTGGTGGGTGAACGCGCGCAAGCCGAAGAAGGCGGAGGTCGCGGCCCATCTGGTGAATCTGGCCTGGCACGGTCTGGAGAACCTGGAGTCGAAGCCGCGGCTGATAGGGCACCGCAAGAGCTGACGGCCCGTCGGGGGGCGGGCCGGTGCGGTGGGCGAGTGTGGCCAAGCCGCAACCTTGATCCATCGCTAAACCACTTCAGTCCCGGTGTGCGCAGTTGTAGAGTCTGTGAACATCCCGGGAATGCTTCACCCTGCACGTAACGTGCCCGTGAAAGCGTTTGCCCCGGTTCCACCACTTACCCCTGGGGGGGCTTTGACTTCTGTGGAACCCGGCCGTTTCGTCGTGCGCTCGAAGCGCGCGAGCCGGATCGCGGCCTGCACCGCACTCGTTCTCTCCGCCGGCATGCTGCTGGCGGCCCCGGCCTCGGCCGATGACTCGGCGCCCGCTCCGAGCGGCGCCACCGCGCAGTTCACCCCCGAGCTCGGCGGTCAGCCGACGCTCAGCCTGCCGAAGCGCACGGCGAAGAAGAAGTCCGGCGCCTCGGGCGTGGCGGGCACCCAGTCCCCGTCCTCCGTCGTCCCGGCCAAGCCGCGCGGGGACCTGGACGGCGACGGCTACACCGACATGCTCTACCGGGGTCTGGACGGCAACGTGTATGCCGCCATGGACTCCTCGGGCTCGCACCCGTACACGATCAACAGCGACGACCAGTACGAGACCGCCAAGGACATCATCACGCCGGGCGACCTCGACGGCGGCGGCATGGCCGAGGTCCTGACGCTGTCGGCGTCGGGCAAGCTCTCGCTCTACCAGAGCTGGGGCGCGGACAGCACCGGCTACGCCACCTGGTCGGGCAGCGGCTGGCAGAAGTACAACAAGGTCTCCGCCCCCGGCGACCTGGACGGCGACGGCCGCGGCGACCTGCTCGCGCGTACGCCCTCGGGTGACGTCTACGTCTACATCTCCACCGGCAACGTGAACAGCGCGCCCTTCAAGGCCGGTGTCAAGGTGGGCTACGGCTGGAACGTCTACGACCAGATCGTGGGCGCGAACGACGTCAACGGCGACGGTCTGGGCGACGTCATCGCCCGTACGCCCGCCGGTGACGTGTACTTCTACGCCGGTACCGGCGACGCGGCGAAGCCCTTCAAGGCGCGCGCCAAGGTCGGCTACGGCTGGGACATCTACAACCAGCTGATCAGCTTCGACGACCTCGACGGCGACGGCCTCGGCGACATCGTCGCCCGTAAGCCGAACGGCGCGCTCTACACGTACCTCTCCACCGGCTACGGGACCTTCGAGTCGCGCGTCGAGGGCGGCACGGGGTGGAACGCGGCGGCGCTGTTCGCCAGTGCGGGCGGGAACCCGGCCTGGGGCAAGCAGGAGCTGGAGGCGCGTACCAAGGGCGGCAGCCTGTACTGGTACCAGAGCCGGAACAACGAGCAGTTCTTCCCGCGTCAGCTGGACAGCTCGGACACCGGCTGGAACCAGGTGAGCCTGTCGCTGGCGTCCTCGCTGGACAACGACGGCTGGGGCGAGCTCCTCCAGGTCTACAAGGGCACCCTCTGGGTCGGCGCCGAGGAGATCGGCTCCGGCTGGCAGGTCTACAACAGCCTCACCGGTCCGGGCGACCTGAGCGGCGACGGCAAGGGCGACGTGCTGGCCCGCGACACCAGCGGCAACCTGTACCTGTACAAGGGCAACGGGCTCGGCACCAAGTTCGCGACCAAGGTCAAGGTCGGCTACGGCTACAACACGTACAACAAGATCGTCGGCGCCGGTGACCTCAGCGGCGACGGCATCGCGGACGTCGTGGCCCGCGACACCAAGGGCAACCTGTACCTGTACAAGGGCACGGGCAACGCCGCCAAGCCGCTCTCGGCCCGCGTCAAGCTCGGCTACGGCTACAACACGTACAAGCAGTTCGCCGCTCCCGGCGACCTCGACGGCGACGGCTTCGCCGACCTGGTCGGCGTCGACGGCAAGGGCGACGTGTACCGCTACTCGTCCACCGGCACCGGCAAGATCGAGAAGCGCGTCAAGATCGGCTACGGCTGGGACATCTACAACGGCCTGTACTAGGCCCGCGTGACCCACGGCGCCCCGTTCCCGCACCGGCGGGGGCGGGGCGCTGCCGTGTGCTCAGCCGGTGGCCGGTTCCAGGAACTCCAGCCGGTTGCCCACCGGGTCGTGGCTGTAGAAGCGGCGGTGGCCCGGCAGGCCGTCGTCCCAGACCACTTCGGCGCCGCGTTCGGCCAGCCGGGCCGCGTACGTCTCGATGTCCGTGACGCGCAGGCCCGGGTGGGCCTTGCGGGCCGGGCGGAAGTCCGCCTCGATGCCCAGGTGGAGCTGGACGGGACCGGCGGCGAACCAGCAGCCGCCCCGGGCCGCGAGCACGGGCGGCTTCGGGATCTCGGTCATGCCGAGGACGTCCGCGTAGTACGTGCGCAGCGCGTCCTCGCTGCCCTGCGGGGCGGCGAGCTGGACGTGGTCGAGCGAGGCGATCACCGGTCCTCCCGGTGGGCGACGGCGAAGACGCGGCGGAACGGGAAGACCGTGCCGTGCGGGCCCTTCGGGTAGGCCGCGCGCAGCCGGTCGCGGTAGTCGGCGAGGAAGGCGTCCCGGGCCTCCTCGTCGTCGGCGAGTGCGGTGAGGACGGGGCGCAGCCCGGTGCCCTTGACCCAGTCCAGGACAGGGTCCTCGCCGGGCAGGAGGTGGAGGTAGGTGGTCTCCCAGACGTCGGCGGTGGTGCCGGGGCCGGTCAGCGCGTCCAGGTATCCGGCGGGGCTCAGCACGGCGTCCGTGTGGCGCAGCAGGCCGCCGAGGCGGGGCCGCCAGCGCGGGGACTCCGCGAGTTCGCGCATCAGGACGTGCGAGGGCTGGTCGAAGTTGCCGGGGACCTGGAGGGCGAGGGTGCCGCCGGGGAGCAGGGCGTCCAGCCAGAGCGGCAGGCGGGCGGCGTGGCCGGGGACCCACTGGAGCAGGGCGTTGGAGACGATCAGGCCGTACGGTTCCGAGGGCGTCCAGACGGCCGCGTCGGCCTCGGCGAAGTCCAGCAGCTCCGTGGCGTGGGCGCGGGCCCGTTCGAGCATCTGCGGGGAGTTGTCGTAGCCGGTGATCCGGGCGTGCGGCCAGCGCTCGGCGAGCAGGGCGGTGACGTTGCCCGCGCCGCAGCCGAGGTCGGCGATGCGGGGTGCGGGGGTGTCTCCGGGGCTGTCCGGTGGGTCGGGGACGCGGGCCAGGAGGTCGTGGAAGGGGCGGGTGCGGTGATCCGCGTGGCGCAGGTATTGCTGCGGATCCCAGAGGGGTGCGGTCATGACGTCCAGCATGATCAGCGCATATCTTGATGTCAAGACACTTGAATTCAAGAGACTTCATGTCGACAGACCATCTACACTGATCCACATGGAGGACGAGGTCGACCGTCTGGTCGCTGCATGGCGCCGCGAGCGCCCCGACCTCGACGTGGAACCGCTCGAGGTCCTCAGCCGCGTCTCCCGCCTGGCCCGGCACCTCGACCGGGCCCGCCGCATCGCCTTCGCCGAGCACCAGCTCGAACCGTGGGAGTTCGACGTGCTCACGTCGCTGCGCCGGGCAGGCGCCCCCTACCAGCTCTCCCCCGGCCAGCTGCTCACCCAGACCCTGGTCACCTCGGGCACGATGACCAACCGCATCGACCGCCTCACCAAGAAGAACCTGGTCGAGCGGCTGCCCGACCCGAGCGACCGGCGCGGCGTCCTCGTCCGGCTCACCGCCGAGGGCCGGGACAAGGCCGACCAGTCCCTGGCGGGTCTCCTCGCCCAGGAGCGCGCCATCCTCGGCGAGCTCTCCCGCCAGCAGCGCGCCGAACTGGCCGGGCTGCTACGCCAGTTGACCGCCCCGTTCGACAACGTCCCCGGGTAGCGCCAGCTCGGCCGGGCCGACCCCGGCCCGGCGCGCCAGCGCCACCGCGGCCAGCGTCGAGTGCACGCCCAGCTTCCCCAGCACGTTCTGCATGTGCGTCCGCACGGTGTGCGGGGACAGGAAGAGCCGCTCCGCGACCGCCTTGCGGCCCAGACCCGCCACCATGCACCGCAGCACCTCGCGTTCGCGCGGGGTCAGCGACTCGACCAGCGTCTCGCTCTCGGTGCGGTGCTTGCGGTCGGCCAGCAGCTCGCGGAGCACCCCCGTCAGCAGCGCGGCGGGCAGATGCGTCTCGTCGCGCAGCACCCCCCGGATCACCGCGAGCAGCCGTTGCAGCGAGCTGTCCTTGGCGACCCAGCCGCAGGCCCCGGCCTGGAGGGCGAGCGCGGCCCGGGCCGGGTCGTCCTTCTCGGCGAGCACCACCGTACGCACCGAGGGACGCGCCGCGCGGACCGCGCCGACGAGGGCGATCCCGTCGACCGGGCCGCCCTGTCCGGGAGCGGGGCGCGGGGCGGGCACCGGGACCGGGCCCACCCCGGTGCGGGCGAGCGCGGCGGCGCCCAGTTCCGCGTCGGCCAGCAGCACGTCGTATCCCCGGCCCTCGGCCGCCGCGCGCTCCAGGCAGCGCAGCGCCGCCGGGCCGCTGCCGGCCGCGGCCACCTCGACATCGGGCTCGGCCGCGAGCGCGGCGGCCAGTGATTCGGCGAAGATCCGGTGGTCGTCCACCACGAGAACCCGGATACGGGCCACAGGCACCCCCATGCTGTGTGTGACGGGGCGCACGACGCAGGCCCCCGTCGCGCTGTGCATCAGCGTACGGGCGGGGGCCCGGGGGAACGGGAAAATGGCGGAAGTTGTCCGGGGGTGCGGCCTAGGCTGGGGCGCATGTTCCATCTTGAGACAGAAGTGGACAAGGAACGGCGTGCCCAGCTGCACCAGCTGCTGCGGGACGACAACACCGCGCGCTCACCGCACATGAGCGCCCTCCGCCGGCGCCCGGACGCGCAGGAGGAGCCGCTGCACGTCTGGGCGCTGGATGCCGAGGGGCGCCTCGCGGGCGGTCTCGCGGCCCGGACCTGGGCGAGCTGGCTCCACCTGGAGCTGCTGTGGGTCGACACCGCGCACCGGGGCTCCGGCCTCGGCGCCCGGCTGCTCGCCGAGGCGGAACGGGTGGCCCGGGAGGACCGGGCCTGCGCCCGGTCCCGGGTGGAGACCTGGGACTTCCAGGCCCCCGGCTTCTACCGGAAGCAGGGGTACGAGGTGCGCGGGCAGGTCGAGGACTTCCCGCCGGGCGTCACGGAGTACACCCTCACGAAGGAGTTCGGCTGACCCCGGTCAGACCAGCCGGCGCGCCCCCGCCGACGGCACCGCGGGAAAGACGCCCGGGGTGCCGTAACCGGCGGCGGTGAACGCCTCCAGGACGGACTTGGTCACCGCGTCCGCCCGCGCCTCCTCGACCAGCACGATCGCCGAGCCGCCGAAGCCGCCGCCGGTCATCCGCGCCCCGAGCGCCCCGGCCGCGTTGGCCGCCTCGACCACGAGGTCGAGCTCCACGCAGGAGACCCGCAGGTCGTCGCGGAGCGAGACGTGACCCGCCGTGAGGACCGGGCCCGCCGCGCGCACGTCGCCCGCGTCGAGCAGCGCGATGACCTGCTCGACGCGCTGGTTGTCGCCGACCACATGGCGCACGTACCGCACGACGGACTCGTCCGCGCCGGACTCCGCGAGCCGCTCCAGGGCGGCGCCCAGCTCCTCGTACGGCAGGTCGCGCAGGGTGCCTATGCCGAGCAGACGGGCGCCCTCCTCGCAGCCGGCCCGGCGCTCCGCGTACGCCCCGTCGCCGAGCGCGTGCTTGACCCGGGTGTCGACCACCAGGAGCCGCAGCCCGTGCGCGGCCAGGTCGAAGGGCACCTGGCGGCGGCCGAGGTCCCGGGTGTCCAGGTGCAGGGCGTGGCCCTCGGTGCAGCAGGCGGACGCCATCTGGTCCATGACGCCGCAGGGGACGCCGACGAACGCGTTCTCGGCGCGCTGGGCGAGGACCGCGAGCTCGGCCGCGTCGAGCCCGAGGCCGAAGAGGTCGTTGAGGGCGAGGGCGGTGACCACTTCGAGGGCGGCGGACGAGGAGAGCCCGGCGCCCGTGGGGACGGTGGAGGTCAGCTGGATGTCGGCGCCGGTGATCTCGTGGCCCGCCTCGCGCAGCGCCCAGACGACGCCGGCCGGGTAGGCGGCCCAGCCGTGGCCCTCGTTCGGGGTCAGCCCGTCCACGCGGAGCCGGACGACGCCGCCGGGCACATCGGTGGAGTGCAGCCGCAGTTCGCCGTCGGTGCGGCGGGAGACCGCGGCGCGCGCGGTGTGCGGGAGGGCGAGCGGCATGACGAAGCCGTCGTTGAAGTCGGTGTACTCGCCGATCAGGTTGACCCGGCCGGGTGCGGCCCAGATCCCCTCGGGCTCGCTTCCGTACAGCTCGGTGAAGGAGGCGGTGAGCTCTGCGTGGTCCTCGGTCATGGTGCGGTGGGCTCCTCTCGGCGGGCGAACGTCCAGGCGTCGGAGACGATTCCGGCCAGGTCGGCGCGGGACGGCTGCCAGCCGAGCCGCTCCCTGGCGGTGGCGGCGGAGGCGACGAGGACGGCCGGGTCGCCGGCGCGGCGCGGGGCCGCGGTCTCGGGGACGGGGTGGCCGGTGACCTCGCGGACCGTCTCGATGACCTCGCGGACCGAGAAGCCGTTGCCGTTGCCGAGGTTGCAGATCAGGTGCTCGCCCGGGGTGGCGGCGTCGAGGGCGAGGAGGTGCGCCTCGGCGAGGTCAGCGACGTGGATGTAGTCGCGGACGCAGGTGCCGTCCGGGGTCGGGTAGTCGTCGCCGTAGACGGAGATCGACTCGCGCTGTCCGAGGGCGACCTGGAGCACCAGCGGGATGAGGTGGGACTCCGGGCTGTGGCGCTCGCCGCAGTCCCCGTACGCCCCGGCCACGTTGAAGTAGCGCAGCGAGACGGCGGCCAGGCCGTGGGCGGCGGCCTCCCCGGTGATCATGTGGTCGACGGCGAGCTTGGTGGCGCCGTACGGGCTGGTCGGGGCGGTGGGGTCGACCTCCGTGATGGGGCTGGTGACCGGCTCGCCGTAGGTGGCCGCGGTGGAGGAGAAGACCAGGGTGCGGACCCCGGCGGCGCGCATCGCGGCGAGCAGCGCCGTGGAGCCGCCGACGTTGTTGAGCCAGTACTTCTCGGGGTCGGTGACCGACTCGCCGACCTGGGAGTACGCGGCGAAGTGGAGGACCCCGTCGTAGGAGGCGTCGAGCCACTTGGCGGCGTCCTGGATGCGGCCCTCGATGAAGTCGGCCCCGGCCGGGACGCCCTCGCGGAAGCCGGTGGAGAGGTCGTCCAGGACGGTGACGGTGTGACCGGCCTCAAGGAGGTGCTGGGCGACGACACTGCCCACGTAACCGGCACCACCGGTGACCAGGTACTTCTTCGGGGTCTTGCTCACTGGCTCGCTACCTCTCGCAGTCGCTGGGCCGCGGTCTCCGGCGGCACGTCGTTGATGAACACGCTCATGCCGGATTCGGAACCCGCGAGGAACTTCAGCTTGCCGGAGGTCCGTCGGATGGTGAAAAGCTCAAGGTGGAGCCCGAAGTCCTCACGCCCGGGGACCCCGAACGGCGCCTGGTGCCAGGCGGAGATGTACGGGGTCGGCGGCTCTCCGGGTCCGAAGATCCGGTCGAATCGCCTCAACAGTTCCAGATAGACCTGTGGGAACTCCGTGCGCGCCTCCTCGTCCAGCTCCCGCAGGTCGGCGACGCGGCGGCGCGGGTGGAGGTGCACCTCGTACGGCCAGTGGGCCGCGTAGGGGACGAAGGCGATCCAGTGCTCGGCGGCGAGCACGATCCGGGAGCCGTCCTCCTCCTCCCGTGCGACCACGTCGTCGAAGAGGTTGCGGCCGGTCTTCGCGTGGTGGGCGGCCATCGAGCGCAGCATCAGCTCGGTGCGCGGGGTGACGAAGGGGTAGCCGTAGATCTGCCCGTGCGGGTGGCCGAGCGTGACGCCGATCTCGGCGCCCCGGTTCTCGAAGCAGAACACCTGCTTGACCTGCGGAAGCGCGGCCAGGGCCGCGGTGCGGTCGGTCCAGGCGTCCAGGACGAGCCCGGCCTGCTGCTCGGTGAGGTCCGCGAAGGAGGCGTCGTGGTCGGAGGTGAAGCAGACGACCTCGCAGCGGCCGGAGTCGCCGGCGAGCGAGGGGAAGCGGTTCTCGAAGACGGCGACGTCGTAGTCGGGCTCCGGGATCTCGCTCTGCCGGCCCTCGCGCGAGGGGCACAGCGGGCACTCGTCGGCGGGCGGGTGGTAGGTCCGGCCCTGGCGGTGCGAGGCGATGGCCACGCTGTCACCGAGCAGGGGGTCGCGCCGGATCTCGGACGAGGTGGAGACGGCGTCGAGGGGGCGCGTGTCGACGGCCTCGCGGACGAGATCGTCGCGGCTGTCGTAGTAGATCAGCTCCCGGCCGTCGGCGAGCGTCGTAACCGTCTTCTTCACCAGACTCCTCCCACCGAACATAAGCAAACACAATGAACCACAAGTCAACAGATGCGTCAATGAGTCGACGGCGGGGGCAGACGGGTCGTGCGAGGCGGATCGCAGCCGCTTGAAGCCTGTGATTTAGGCAATACGATCACAAACAAACAAAGAACCTCTCGGGAACTGTTCACTTTCTGAACACAAGAGCGTAGTTTCCTTCGGGTTCAGTTCGCGCAACGAAGCGAGACCCCCACATGCAATACCTGGCAGCAGGGCTCCGGCTCCCCACGAACGGGCTCGACTACACGATCCTGGCGATCTACTTCGTCGTGGTGCTCGGCATCGGCTTCGCCGCCCGGGCGAGCGTCAAGACCAGCCTCGACTTCTTCCTCTCCGGACGGTCACTGCCCGCATGGGTGACCGGTCTGGCCTTCGTGGCGGCGAACCTCGGCGCCACCGAGATCCTCGGCATGGCGGCCACCGGCGCGCAGTACGGCGTCGCGGTCGTGCACTGGTACTGGATCGGCGCCATCCCCGCGATGGTCTTCCTCGGCCTCGTGATGATGCCGTTCTACTACCGCTCGAAGGTGCGCTCGGTGCCGGAGTTCCTGCTCCAGCGCTTCGACAAGTCCGCGCACCTGCTGAGCTCCATACTCTTCGCCTTCTCGGCGATCCTGATCGCGGGCGTCAACCTGTACGCCCTGTCGATCGTCGTGGAGGCGCTGCTCGGCTGGCCGCAGTGGGTCGCGATCGTCGTCGCGGGCCTCTTCGTCCTCGTCTACATCACGATCGGCGGGCTCTCCTCCGCGATCTACAACGAGGTGCTGCAGTTCTTCGTCATCCTCGCCGCGCTGATCCCGCTGACCCTGCTGGGCCTCAAGCGCGTCGGCGGCTGGGACGGGCTGAGCGACTCGCTGACGTCCAGCCACGGCTCGAACTTCATGTCGGCCTGGGGCGGCACCGGCATCGGTGACGCCAACCCGCTCGGCGCGAACTGGCTGACGATCGTCCTCGGCCTCGGCTTCGTCCTCTCCTTCGGCTACTGGACGACGAACTTCGCCGAGGTGCAGCGCGCGCTGTCCGCGAAGAACCTCTCGGCCGCCCAGCGCACCCCGCTGATCGCCGCGTTCCCGAAGATGTTCATCGTCTTCGCCGTGATGATCCCGGGCCTGGTCGCCGCCGTGATCGTGCCCAACATCGGCACCGACGGCTCCGGCACCACGTACAACGACGCGATCCCGCTGCTGATGCGCGAGCTGCTGCCCAACGGTGTGCTCGGCATCGCGGTGACCGGTCTGCTGGCCGCGTTCATGGCGGGCATGGCCGCCAACGTCTCCTCGTTCAACACCGTGTTCACCACGGACATCTGGGCGCGGTACGTGAAGAAGGACCAGCCGGACGCGTACTACCTGCGCTTCGGCCGGCTGATCACGGCGCTCGGTGTGCTGGCCTCCATCGGCACCGCGTTCATCGCCGCCAGCTTCTCGAACATCATGAGCTACCTCCAGACGCTCTTCTCGTTCTTCAACGTGCCGCTCTTCGTGGTCTTCATCATCGGCATGTTCTGGAAGCGCGCCTCGATGAAGTCCGGCGTCTGGGGCCTGCTCGCGGGCACCACGGCCGCGATGGTCAACTACTTCGTCATCTACAAGCAGGGCGTCATCGACATCCCGAGCGACCAGGGCGCGAACTTCGTCTCCGCGATCGTCGGCTTCGTCGCCGGTGCGGTCGTCATGGTCGCGGTCACGCTCTTCACCGCTCCCAAGCCCGAGGCCGAACTCGCCGGCCTCGTCTACGGAACCGAGTCCCCGGGCGCCCCCGAGGTGCCCGAGGAGGGCGACAGCGCCTGGTACCGCAGGCCCGCACTCCTGGGCTGGGGAGCCATCGTGCTCGCCGCCCTGTGCTACGTCCCCTACTCGTTCTGATCGGAGCAGCCCACCATGTCCGAACTGCACAAGGAAGTCTCCGACCTGGAGCAGAAGTCCGCCACGGCGGCCCGCCTCTTCGACATCCGGCGGATCATCGGCGGCCTCTTCGTGGTCTACGGGATCATCGTGACGATCGCCGGGATCAGCCCGTCCGACGAGGACCTGAAGAAGGCCCAGGGCGTCCACATCAACCTCTGGACCGGCCTCGCCATGCTGGCGCTCGGCCTGTTCTTCCTGGTCTGGATGAAGCTGCGCCCGGCCCAGGCCCCGGAGCACGCGCCGGAGGACTAGTACGCCTTGCGCGGCAGGGGCCGGACACCGTCAGCCGACGGGGTCCGGCCCCTGCCGCGTTTCCGTCGCGGGCCCGGCCCGGAATTTTTAATTCCCTTTACTCATCGAATGTTATTCACCGATCAACCTTTTCCACATGCTGGAATATGCATTGATCGGGCCGTCTTTTCGTGTCAGGATCCCTGACGGCCGAGCAGATACGGGGGACCCTCGGCCAGGGGGAGTACATACAGAACATTCCAAAACCGCACACGGGCCAAAGATTTTCACCACCATGCCCGTGCAGGCAACCCAGGCGGCGCAGTGCGCCCTGCCCATCACCTTTACTTCACGGTTTGGATTCTGGTGATAGCGGAAGAAGTCTACGACCTGGTGCTGGACGACGTCTTCGTCCGGCTCGACCAATTAGTTCCCGGAAGCATCCTCTACCTCAAGCTGGAAGGTCTCAATCCAGCGGGCTCGGTCAAGCTCAAGACCGCGGTCGCCCTGGTCCGTGACGCGGAGGAGCAGGCCGAGAAGTCGCGCCGCCCCTTCCTCCGGACCCGGCTGATCGAATCGACGTCCGGCAACCTGGGCGTCGCCCTGGCCATGGTGTGCGCGGCCAAGGGGTACGCGCTCACCTGCGTCACGGACCCGAACGCCAACCGCCAGTCGGTCCAGCTGATGCGGGCGCTCGGCGCGGAGGTCGTCGTCATCGACATCCCCGACGCCAACGGGGGGTTCCTGCAGTCACGGATCAACTACATCAGACGGCGGCTGCGCCGTGAGCCGCACACGCACTGGCTGAACCAGTACGCCAACGCCGCGGGCCCCGCCGCACACCGGGACCGCACGGGGCGGTCCATCGTCGAGCACATCGGCCACCCCGACTACGTCTTCGTCGGCGCGGGGACCACGGGGACGCTGATGGGCTGCGGGGCGTACCTGCGGGCGCACAGCCCGGAGACCCGCATCGTCGCCGTCGACACCGTGGGGTCGGTCACCTTCGGCACCCCGGCCGCCCCGCGCCACATCCCGGGCCTGGGCACCAGCCGGAGGCCCGAGATCCTCGACCCGACGCTGGTGGACGACCTCGTCCTCGTTCCGGAGTCGGAGGCCGTCGCCATGTGCCACGCCCTCGCCAGGGAACGCGGTCTGCTCTTCGGCGGATCGACCGGGACGGTGCTCGCCGCCGTACGGAAAACGGCGCAGGACATTCCGGAGGGGAGCACGGTGGTGGCCCTCTCGCCCGATTTCGGCGACCGCTATCTCGACACCCTTTACGACGACCATTGGGTGGCGGAGCGCTGGCCCGGAACGAACGACCGAACAATGCATCGGGCTCAGTCCTGACAAGGGGGAGAAATGTTCGACTTCGATATTGTCACCGGTAAGGCCGTCCAGGAAATTCTTCGGAATTCCCGGTCCTCGGTCCTCGACATCGTGGAACGCGCCTATCTGGCCCACGAACGGGGCGACTCGGTCAACCCCGACAGCTATTTCCTGCGCTTCCCCGAAAAGCCGGACTCGCGGATCATCGCGCTGCCCGCCTTCCTCGGCGACGACGTACAGCTCGCCGGAATCAAGTGGATCGCCAGCTTCCCCAGGAACACCGCCTCCGGTCTGCCCCGGGCGGCCGCGGTCCTCGTGCTCAACGACTACGAGACCGGCTACCCGGTCGCCTGCATGGAGGCCGCGGGGATCAGCGCGGCGCGCACCGCCGCGTCGGCCGCCGTCGCCGCCCGCACGCTGCGGCCCGGCGGCCACCGGGGCACCACGGTCGCCGTCGTCGGCGGCGGGGTCATCGCCCGCAACATCTGCGACTACCTGCACGCCGCGGGATGCGACCCGGACGCCTATCTGGTGCACGACATCGACGAGCCGTCCGGCCGGGCCCTCGCCGATCACATCCGCGTCACGCAGGGCCGCGCCGCGTCCTTCACCGCCGACCGCGACACCGCCCTGGCGGCGGACACCGTCGTGTTCGCCACGACGGCCCTCGAACCGTACGTCACCCGCCCGTTCGAAGCGGGTCAGGTGGTCCTCAACATCTCGCTGCGGGACCTGACGCCCGAGGTGGTCCTGGGCGCGGAGAACATCCTGGACGACGTCGAGCACTGCCTGAAGGCCAACACCTCGCCGCATCTGGCCGAACAGCTCTCCGGTTCCCGCTCCTTCGTCACCGGGACCCTCGCGGCCGTGCTGAACGGCGAGGTCACGCCGGACCCGGCCCGGCCGGTGATCTTCTCGCCCTTCGGGCTCGGGGTCCTCGACCTGGCGGTCGGCACCCATGTCCTCACCCAGGCACGCGCCGACGGTACGGCGATGCCGGTGCCGGACTTCTTCGGGGAGACCAGCCGATGGTGACGCCCGCACAGGAACCCTGCACCGCACCGGCGTCGGCCGTGATCATAGGCGTCGGCTCCCGCGGCCTCGGCGTACTGGAACGGCTGACCGCCCACGCCCTCGCGACCCCGTCGCCCCTCGTCGTGCACCTGGTCGACCCGGGCGTCGGGGGGCCCGGATTCCACCGCCCCGACGAGCCCGACCACCTGCTGCTCAACACCGTCTGCGCGCAGGTGACGGCGTTCGCGGACGCGGACATGGTGGACGGTCCGGTCCCCCTGACCGGGCCCTCGCTGCACGCCTGGTGCCTCCAACGCGATCTGCGGCTGGACGAGGACGGCTTCACCGTGCGGCCGGGGCGCGGCCGGGAGATCAGGCCCAACGACTTCCTGCCGCGCAGGCTGCTGAGCGAGTACCTCACGTGGGCCGCGCGCCGGATCATGGACGCCGCCCCCGGCCACCTGACCCTCGTACGGCACACGACGACAGCGGTCGACGTGCTCACCGGGACCGGTGACGACGGGCGGGAGCACTCCGAGACGGTGGTCCTCGCCGACGGGGGCCGCATCACCGCGGACGCCGTCTTCGTCACCGTCGGACACCACTCCCTCCACCTGCCCCCGCCGCCCGCCGAGGCCCCCCGGTCGGTCAGCCGCCCGTATCCCCTGCCCGGGGCGCTCGACGCCATCGCGCCCGGGGAGCGGGTCGCCGTGCTGGGCACGGGGCTGACGGCCATGGACGTGATAGCCACCCTCACCGTGGGCCGTGGCGGCCGGCACGTCCGCGACGGGGACCGGCTGCGCTACGAGCCGGGCGGGCGCGAGCCGCTGATCGTGCTGGCCAACCGCTCCGGACTGCCCGCCCGGAGCAGGCCGCACCTCCACCCCGGACGGCTCCGCCCCACCCCGCTCGCGCTGACCGGGGAACGCCTGTCCGCGCTGCGCGCCCGGCGGCCGGACGGCCGGCTGTCCTTCGTCCGGGACGTCCAGCCGCTCGTCGCCGCCGAGATGGAACTCGCCTGGTATCGCACCCTGCTCGCCCGCAGCCTGGGCGGCCGGACCCCGGACACGGCCCGGGCCGCCGCCCAACTCGCCGATGAGGCAAGGGCGTCGGGGTACGAACAGCTCCTCGCCGGCTTACGTGAGCGCTTCGGCCCGACCGGGGTCGCCGACCTGCTGCACGGCGCACCGGCCACGTCCGACGACCGCGGCGGTACACCCGCCCCCACCTGGCCGGACCAGCGCGCGTACACCGCGTACTTCACCGCCGAGGTGGAGAACGACCTCGGCGAGGCACGCGCGGGTCTCGGCGTCAGCCCCCTGAAGGAGGCCCTGGAGGTCCTGCGCGACCACCGCGACGCGCTCCGCGCCGTCGTGGACGCCCCGGGCCTGGACGACGAGTCGTCGGCGTACTTCTTCGGCACCTTCGCCCCGCTCGTCAACCGTCTGGTGATCGGCCCGCAGCTCGACCGCTCGGCGGAGCTCCTCTCCCTGCTCGCCGCGGGGGTGCTGCGCCTGGGGCCGGGCCCCGGGCCCAAGCTCGTTCCGCCCCTCGGCGGGGGCGGCCCCTGGCAGCTGGAGTCGACCCTGCTCGACGAGCACACCGTCGTGGACGTCGACCACGTGGTGCACGCCCATGTCACCGAGCCCGTGGCGGAGCGGGTCACCGGCTCGCTGCTGAGCCGCCTGGTCCGGTCCGGCCGGGCCAGGACCCGTACGGCGGGCGGGACCCACCTGCCCGGTCTTGAGGTCAACCGGAGCGGCCAGGGCATCGCCCGGACGGGCGCGGTCCAGTCCCGCCTGTTCTTCCTGGGGCCCCACACGGAGGGCTCCAGCTACTACAACCACTACGTCCCCTCCCCCGGCACACCCTCGCGTGCGCTGCTGGACGCGGAGCTGGCCCTCACCACGGCCCTGCCGCAGCTGCGGGGCGTCCCGACCCTCCACCGCACCCCCACCGCAGCCGGGGCGGCCCCGTCCGACGAGAGGAACCGATGAACAACCGCGAGAAGTACACCCCCTGGACGCACACGTACCACGTGGAGACCCGGGCCGCGCAGGGCGACGGCTGGCGCTCCCCCACCACCGGAGCCGTGCCGCCCGCCATCAGCATGGGCGCCACCTACGCCAGGGACGGCGAGTACCGCACCCCCGCGGGCCTGGCCTACCTGCGCGACCAGGGGGCCCCGGGTTACGAGCAGGTCGAGGACGTGGTGGCCGGCCTTGAGGGCGGCTCGCGCGGCCTGCTGTTCTCGTCCGGGATGGCCGCCGCGACCGCCGTCTTCCAGGTGCTGCCCGCCGGCTCCCGGGTCGTGGTGCCCCGGACGATGTACTTCGGGCTCACCAAGTGGCTCCTGGAATTCGGTACGGAACAGGGCCTCGAAGTGGTCCAGGTGGCCATGGACGACCTGGACGCCGTCGCCGCCGCGGTGGCGGCCGCCCCGACCCGCCTGGTGTGGGCGGAGTCCCCCGCGAACCCCACCTGGACGGTGACGGACCTCGCCGCGGTGGGCGCGGTGGCGCGCGGGGCCGGAGCGCTGTTCGGCGTGGACAACACGGTGCCCACGCCCGTCCACTCCCGCCCGTTCGAACTCGGTGCCGACATCGTCATGCACTCCGGGACCAAGTACCTCAACGGCCACACCGACGTGGTGGCCGGTCTGCTCGTGCTGGCCCCGGGCCCGGACGAGCGGACGGCAGCCCTGTGGGAACGGCTGGAACTGCACCGCAGGCTGACCGGGCCCATGCTCGGGCCGCTGGAGACCTACCTGCTGATGCGCGGCATACGCACGCTCTTCCCGCGGATGCGTCAGATCTCGGCCACCGCGATGGCGCTCGCCGAGCACTTCGCCGGGCATCCGCTGATCCGCAAGGTCGCCTATCCGGGGCTGCCCGACGACCCCGGCCACGCCATCGCCGCACGTCAGATGAGTGCGGGCTTCAGCGGCATGCTCTCGCTGCACGTGGCCGGGGAGTGGCAGCGCTCCCTGCGCGCCGCCCAGCACTGCGAGTTGTTCATTCGGGCCACTTCTCTCGGTGGAGTGGAGAGCCTGATCGAACACCGCTATACCTTCGAGGGCCCGGGCAGCACGTCGCCCAAGGACATGCTGCGCGTCTCGGTCGGCCTGGAGAATCCCGCGGACCTCGTCGCCGACCTCGAACAGGCCCTGGAGCGGGCCGCGAAGGAAGACCGTTGAGCTCTGAGACCCACACCCCCCACCCCCCGGCGGCCGGTTCCTCCGCCGCCGGGGGCGCCCCGTCGGACCCCGGCGGGGCGCCCCCCGCCGAGGACTCCGCCGCCCCCCGGCCCGGCCTCTGGCGGGACGCGTCCCTCTCGGCCGTGCTCGCGGGCTTCATCGCCGTCGTGGTCTCCTACTCCGGGCCGCTGGTCATCGTGCTGGCGGCCGCGTCGGCGGGCCATCTGGACACCGGCCAGACCAGCTCCTGGGTCTGGGCCATCTCCATCGGCTCCGGCCTGACCTGCATCGGGCTCAGCCTGCGGACCCGGATGCCGGTCATCACCGCCTGGTCGACGCCCGGTGCCGCCCTGCTGGTCACCAGCCTCGGCGCGTACTCGTACGGGGAGGCCGTCGGCGCGTTCCTGGTCACCGGTGTGGTGATCACCCTCGTCGGGCTGACCGGGGTCTTCGGACGGCTGATGCGCCACGTGCCGTCGGCGGTGGTCTCGGCGATGCTCGCCGGCATCCTGTTCTCCTTCGGGACCGGGGTGTTCACCTCGCTGAGGTCCGCGCCGTACATCGGCGGCGCGGTGCTCGTGGCCTATCTGCTCGGCAAGCGGATGTTCCCCCGGTACGCCGTGCTGCTCGCGCTGGCGGCCGGTGTGGTGGCCGCGGCGGCCACCTCCCGCCTGCATGTGCACCTCGACGGCGTCGGCCTGGCCACACCGGTCCTGACGACGCCGCACTTCTCCGTGGCCGCCCTGATCGGCATCGCCGTACCGCTGACCCTCGCGACGCTCGGCTCGCAGAACGCCCCCGGGATCGGAGTGCTCACGGCCGCCGGATACCGCCCGGACGACCGGCTGCTCATCGGCTCCACCGGGCTGGTCTCGACCGCGCTGGCTCCGTTCGGCTCGCACGCCGTCAACCTGGCCGCCATCACGGCCGCGATCTGCACCGGTTCGGAGGCCCACCAGGACCCCCGGCGCCGGTACGTCGCCGGGGTGTCCTGCGGGGCGTTCTACCTGCTGATCGGCCTGTTCGGCTCCACGCTGGTGGTGCTGTTCGCGGGACTGCCCAAGGAGCTGATCGCGGCGACGGCGGGCGTCGCCCTGTTCGGCGCGCTGGCGGGCGGTCTGACCGGGGCCATGGCCGAGGAGAAGGACCGTGAGGCCGCGCTGATCACCTTCCTCGCCACCGCGTCGGGGATCACCCTGCACGGGATCGGATCGGCGTTCTGGGGCCTGCTGTTCGGCATGGTCACGCACCTGGTCCTGACCCGCCTGCGCCGCCCCGCCCCGGCGGCCTGACCCCCTCCCCGGACCGTACGCCCCCAGGGACCGGACCCCGTCAGCCGACGGGGTCCGGCCCCTGGCGCGTCACCGCCGCCCGGTCCAGCAGCCCGGTCCGGGCGGCCAGGGCGGCGGCCTCCAGGCGGGAGCCGACGCCGAGCTTCATCAGGACGCGCTGGACGTGCGTGCGCGCGGTGCTCGGCGCGATCCGCATCCCGGCCGCGATCAGCCGGGTGTCCTCGCCCTCCGCGACCCGGACCAGCACCTCGACCTCGCGCGGGGTGAGCAGCCGCAGCAGCCTGCGGCCCTCGTCGTCCGGCTGGGCCACCGGGTCGAGCAGTTCGGCGAAGGCGCCCTGGAGGAGCTGGGGCGCGATGGCCGCCTCCCCGGCCCTCGCCTTGACCATGGCGCGCTCCACGCCCTCGATCCGCTCGTCGTGCCGGACGTACCCGGCGGCCCCGGCCGCGAACGCGGCGGCGATCCCGCGCGGGCTGGGGACCGGGCCGAGCACGACCACCGCGGTCTGCGGGCGCTCGCGCCGGATCCGGACGACGGGGTCGAAGGTGCCGGGCACGGCGGGCGACGCGGTGCCGAACAGGCAGACCTCCGGGGCGCGTCCGACGACGAGGTCCGCCGCCCCGGTGGTGGGCGCGGCGGCGGCCAGCACCCGGTGGCCGCGCAGTTTCAGCGCCGAGGCCAGCGCCTCGGCGAGCAGTCGGTGGTCGTCCACCACCATCAGCCGGACACCCATCGCCCCATCCCCCCGTCACACCGGCCAAGGCCCCCCGGCCTTCCAGGGCCTGCAAGTTACACGGCCGGGTACGCGTGTGGGGGTGGAACCGGCCGGTTCCACCCCCACATGTGATGCGCGGTCAGCTGGTGCGGAAGGACACCACCAGGTACTCCTTCTCGTTCAGCGAGCTCTTGCGCGGCGCGCTGATCATCGTCTCGGAGATGAAGAAGCGGCCCTGCTCGTAGCGGAACTCGGCGTAGTCCGCGGAGAAGCTGGTCTCCGCGTCCCGGACGGCCTCGTCGGACGGGTTGCGCATCAGGACGGTCTGCTTGAAGGTGCTGCCGTCGATGGAGACGATCTCACCGCCCTTGTCGTACGGGGGTTCCCGGTACGCGATGATGTTGGCGCCGTCCATGCGCAGCGGGAACATCGTGAACTTCTCGCCCGCGTCGGCCCGGTCGCCGGTCTGCTTGCCGGTGGTGAGGTCGAAGGAGACGATCTCGTTGGTCCGGCTGAAGCTCTCGCCGGTGCCCTCGTGCTCCTCGGTCGGCAGGTAGAGGCGGTTGTTGCCGACGGCGAGGTGCTGGCACTGCTCGACCTCGGTGGAACCGCACCTGGCCGCGTACTTCTCGGCGTCGGCTGAGATACGGATCTTCAGCTTGCCGGTGGCCTCGTCGATCGAGAAGAAGTCCGAGATGCTGCTGCCGTCGCCCGCGGTGTCGCCGACGTCGGCGGCGACGACGAGCGGCTTGGTGGAGACGATGCTCGCGTAGTCGACGCCGGGCGGCATCTTGTACGAGGAGAGCGGGGCGCCCGTCGTCGGGTTCAGCGCCTGGATGGTGAGCTGCGGGTCGTCGTACGAACCGCACTTGCGGACGACGGCCAGGGCCTCCCCGCCGCCGTACCCCGCGTCGTAGCAGTTGTCGGTGCTGACCTTCGGCTTCCAGAGCTCGGCGCCGGTCTCCAGCTTGAAGGCGGCGCCGCCCCTGGAGCCGCCGGCGGCGACCGTGCTGCCGCTGAGGGTGACCTCGTCGAAGCGGATGGGTTCGTCACCACCGTTGGAGGCGGTGATCGACTTGCCCCACAGCAGCTTGCCGGTGGCCAGGTCGAGGACGCCGACCTTGGTGCAGCTCTGGTACTTCTTGGCCGTCGTGCGCTTGCCCTCCTCGAAGAGGATGGCGGTCTTGTAGTCCTTGGACATGTGCCGCGAGGCGCCGCACACCTGGCCGTCCAGCGGGATCGACCAGAGCTTGGTTCCCTTGTCCAGGTCGTAGCCGACGACCTCGTTGATGCCCGACTTCACGTACGCCTTGTCGGTGACCCAGGAGCCGTCGACGGTGGTGACGTCGGTGACCTTGGGCTGCGGGAGCTGGAAGCCGACGGCCGAATCGACGTTCGCGGGGGCCTTCTCCTTGCCGCCGGTGGAGCCCCCCTTCCCGCCGTCGTCGCCCTTGCCGCCCTTGTTCTCGCCGGAGGTGCCGGCGGAGGAGCCCGCCTCGTCCTTCTTGTCGTCCCCTCCGCTGGAGGCGTACCAGATGCCGCCGCCGACGATCAGGGCGACCGCGACCACGGCCGCGACGATGATCTGGGCCTGGGTGGAGAACTTCTTCCCGCCCCCGCCCTGCGGCGGCGTCGGGTAGGCGGGCTGCATCGGGGCGGTCGGGTAGCCGTACGGCTGCTGCTGGCCCTGCTGCGGGAAGCCGTAGCCGGGCTGGGTGGGCGGCTGGGGCGGCTGGGCCTGCGGGAAGCCGTAGCCGGGCTGCGTCGGCGGCTGGGCGGGCTGCTGCCCCTGCGGGAAGCCGTAGCCCGGCTGCGTGGGCGGTTGCTGGGGCGGGCCGGGGGGCGGCGGGGGCGGGGCGCCGAAGCCACCGGAGGGCGGGTCCTGCGGGGCGCCGAAACCGCCGGGCGGCGGGTCCTGCGGCGCGCCGAAACCGCCCTGGGGCGGGTCGTTGGGCGGCTGCTGGGGCGGCTGGGTCATGGCGTTGCGTACCTCGGGGAAGGGGGGTCGGTCGGGTTCGTCCGGACGGGGTGAGCCGTCAGTTGCCGAAGGCCATCATGGTGTTCGTCTCCAGCTCTTCCTTGTCGTTGCCCGCGCTGACCCGACCGCTCGCGATGAACGAACGCCCGCCCGCGTACAGGATCTTCGGGTTGTAGAAGGAGCGCTCGATCTCCGAGGTCGAGTCCGGGTGCTGGAGCACCGTCTTCGGGCTGCCGCCGGCCGGGGAGAGGGTCGCGATGCCGCCGCCCTTGCTGTAGCCGCCGTCGATGTAGAGCAGGACGTTGCCGCCCTCCATGCCGAGCGGCTCCATGGTCTGCTCGGCGGGCGAGTTCGCCTTCCACTTCGTCTTGCCGGTGTTCAGGTTGAACGCGACGACCTTGTTGGTGCGGGCGGAGCCGCTGGTGTCGTCCGTCGTGGACATGTAGAAGGTGTTGGCGTCGGCGGCGACGCCGACGCAGCCCTGGAGCTGCTGGCCGAAGATGGTGAAGCCGCCGCCGCAGTCCGGGGAGAACTTGTCACCCTTGTCGCTGGACAGCTGGGAGCGCAGCGTGCCGTTCTCGCGGAGCGCGATGATGCTCCACTTCTTGTCGTCGCTGCTGCTGCCCTTGGTGAGGGAGACGACGAGCGGGGTCACCGAGTAGACCTTCTCGACCTCCCAGCCGCGGGCGGGCTTGTAGGTCCACTTCGCCCTGCCGGTGCTGGGGTCGAGCTCCTCGATCTCCTGCTGCGGGTTCTCGACGTCGTCCGTGCGGCAGTTGACCGCGGCGATGAGCTTGGGGCCGCCGGCGAAGGCGAACGGCTGGCAGTTGCCGCTCCGCTTCCCGAAGACCTCCTTGCCGTCGCTGACCCGGAAGGCGTTGGACGCACCGGTGCGGCCGGCTGTGACGGTGTCCCCGCTGATGGCCATGGAGAGGTCGGACATCATGTCGAAGAGGCCGCTCTTCTTGACCTCCTTCTTCCATCCGGCCTTGCCCGTGTTGAGGTCGATCTGCTGGAGCGCGGAGCAGTCGGCCTTGTCGGTGGTGCCGTTCTTGATCGCGATGACGATCTTGCCGTCGGCGGTGGTCTGCTCGGGCGCGGAGCAGATGTCGGCCGGCAGCTTCAGCGTCCATGCCTGCTTGCCGTCGGCGACCGAGTAGCCGGAGACCGTGCGGTACATGCCCTTGACGATGGTGTCGCCGACGATCCAGGGGCCGTAGACGTCCGCGCCGTTGCGCGGGAGGTCCACGTCGTTCTTCTGCAGCCAGAGGACCTTGGCCTCGCCGTCCTTGCGGCCGCTGTTGAGGTCGTCGTCCTCCTCCCGGCCGGTGCCGTTGCCGTCGCCCTTGTCGACGGTGGGCGAGCCGGTCGGCTTCTTGACCTGTTCGCTCTTCTCGGCGACCGGCTTGTCGTCGTCGCCGTCGCCCCCGCTCGTCGCGAAATACACGCCGCCGCCGATGACCAGGAGCGCGGCCACGGCGGCACCGATGATCATGGCCGGCTTGCGCTTGAACGGGTTGCCACCACCGGGGCCGTTCGGGCCCGGCGGCACGGGCGCGCCGGGGTGCTGCTGCGGCGGGAAGCCGTAACCGGCCTGCGGCTGCTGGCCGTACGGACCCGGCTGCGGCTGCCCGTACGGGCCGGGCTGCTGGTTGTACGGGCCCGGCTGCGGCTGTCCGTAGGGGCCGGGCTGCGGCTGCTGGCCGTACGGGCCCGGCTGCTGCGGCTGGCCGTAGGGCCCCGGCTGCTGCGGCTTGTCGTACGGGCCCGGCTGCTGCGGGTAGCCGTAGCCCGGCTGCGTGGGCGGCGGGGTCTGCGGCGCGGCGGGGGCCTGGGGCGGCGCGGCGGGCGGCGGGGTCTGCGGCGGGCCCTGGGGCGGCTGCGGTACCCCGTGCGGCGGCTCCTGCGGAGCGCCGAAGCCTCCCTGCGGCGGTTGCTGTCCGGGCGGCTGGGTCATCAGCACGTCCCCCTTCGTGCGGTCCGGTGCCCGTTCCGGACTCCCCCGCGATCCCGTCGGCACCGAGGGGGCAAGACCCCCTGGAACACGACGGAATGGAGCGAATCGGGCATGGATCCCGCAGTGTCACGTCAGTCGAGCGGGACTTCTTTGTACCACCCGCCCGGGGGCGCCCTCCGGCTCGGTCCATCCCTGTTCCCAAGGGAGGACCGGGCTGTGATGCCGCTGTGATGCTTCGGTCCGTCAGCCGCCGTAGACCACCACGGAGCGCGCGTCCACCTCGTCGTCGCCGTCGACGCCGCTGAGCCGCGAGGGCGTCAGCACGGCGCGTCCGCCGGTGTACACGACGCGCGGTTCGAAGATGCCGCGCTCCAGGTCGGCGCCGGACGCCGGGTGGCGCTGCACGAACTGCGGGGCGCCGCCGCCGGCGGGGAGCGTGGCGATCCCGCCACCCTTGCCCTTGGCCGCGTGGACGTACATCAGCAGCTTGCCGCCCTCGGTGCGCAGCGGGGTGACGGACTGGCCGTCCGGCGCGTCGGCCGACCAGCGGAACTTGCCGGTGGACAGGTCGAACGCCACGATCTTGTTGGACTGTGTGGCGCCGAGCTCACCGTGATTGGTGCTCATGTAGAAGGTGTTCGCGTCGGCGGCCACGCCCACGCAGTTGTCCAGGTTCCGGCCGAGCGACATCAGGTCCCGCTCGCACTCGACCTGGTAGTCCCCCGGTCCGCCGGAGAGCTGGGAGCGGTAGGTGCCGTCGGCGTTGAGGACGAGGATGGCCCATTTGTCGCGGTCCTCCGACTGTTTCAGCGAGACGACCAGCGGGCTGACCGAGTAGATCTGCCCGACCTCCCACTTCTTCTTCAGCTTGTACGTCCACAGCGCCTTGCCGGTGGCGGGGTCGATCCGCTGCACCTGCTGGTCCTTGTACTGGTCGTCGGCGGTGTGGCAGCTGACGGCCGCGATGGCGACCGGGCCGCTGGCGACGCCGAACGGCTGGCACGGCCCGGTCCGCTCACCGAAGAGCTGCTTGCCGTCGCTGACCCGGAAGCCCTCGGTGCGGCTGGTGCGGCCGACGGTCACGGTGTCGCCGTTGATGGACATCGCGAGGTCGGAGAGCCCGTCCCAGACGCCCTTGCGGACGTACGACTTGCGCCAGCCGGCCGTGCCGGTCCTCAGGTCGACCATCTGGAGCGTGTCGCACTCGGCGTCGGCGGCGGTGTCGTGCCGGATGCCGAGGACGATTTTTCCGTCGGCGGTGGGCTGCGAGGGCGCCGAGCACATCTTGGCCGGCAGCCGGAGGTTCCATTTCCGGGTGCCGTCGGAGACCGAGTAGCCGGAGACCGTGTTGAACAGGGCCCGGACGACGATGTCCCCGGCGAACCAGGGGCCGAACTGGTCCTCGCCGTTGCGGGGCAGGTCGACGCCGCCCTTCTGGATCCAGGCGACCTTCGCCTCACCGGACTTGGCCCCGGCGTTGATGGTCCGGGCCTGCTCCTCCGGGCTGACCACCGGCTCTCCGGTGGCCCCGCCCTTGGTCGGTGACGGGGCAACGGTGGGCTTCGCGGAATGGGTGGGTCCGGCCAGGGGCTTGTCGTCGTCCCCGCCGCCGCTGGTGGCGAACCAGATCCCGCCGCCCGCGAGGAGTGCCACGGCGACGACGGCCCCGACGATCTTCCCGGTCCGGCCCCGGAACGGCCCGCCCCGGCCGGGTGCCCCGCCGGACCCGGGGGCCGCGTACTGCTGCTGGGTGGGCATCTGGTGCAGCCCCGGCTGCGTGTACGGGCCGGGCTGCTGGTTGTACGGGCCCGGCTGGGGCGGTCCGTAACCCTGCGGCGGATAGCCGTAGCCGGGCTGGGCGGGCGGCTGGGTGTACGGACCGGTAGCCGGATCGTACGGTGCTCCGAACTCGCCCTGCGGCGGCTGCTGTCCGGGCGGCTGGCTCATCGGACCCGTCCCCCTGTGGTGAAAGTGGCACGGTCCTGGCCCGCACCGGGCAAGGGTTCTTTGTACCACCCGCCCCACACGTAACGACGCTCAGGCGTCCTCGGCCAGTTCCAGCCAGCGCATCTCCAGCACATCGCGTTCCGCGACCAGTTCGCGCAGCTCGGCGTCGAGCTTCGCCACCTTCTCGAAGTCCGTGGCGTTCTCGGCGATCTGCGCGTGCAGGGTCGTCTCGCGCGAGGACATCTTCTCCAGCTGCCGTTCGACCTTCTGGAGCTCCTTCTTGGCCGCGCGGGCCGCCTGCGCGGAGACCGCGGGCGCCGGTGCGGCACCCTGGGCGGCGGCGGGTGCGGCGGGGGCGGCCGTCTCGGCCTGGCGCTGCCTGCGCTCCAGGTACTCGTCGATGCCGCGCGGCAGCATCCGCAGCGACCGGTCGCCGAGCAGCGCCATGACCCGGTCCGTGGTGCGCTCGACGAAGAACCGGTCGTGGGAGATCACGATCATGGAGCCGGGCCAGCCGTCGAGCAGGTCCTCCAGCTGGGTCAGGGTCTCGATGTCGAGGTCGTTGGTCGGCTCGTCCAGGAAGAGCACGTTGGGCTCGTCCATCAGCAGGCGCAGGATCTGGAGCCGGCGCCGCTCACCGCCGGAGAGGTCGCCGACGGGCGTCCACTGCTTCTCCTTGGCGAAGCCGAACTGCTCGCAGAGCTGTCCGGCGGTCATCTCGCGGCCCTTGCCGAGGTCCACCCGGTCCCGCACCTGCTGGACGGCCTCCAGCACACGCAGGTCCGGGTTCAGCTCGTGGACCTCCTGGGAGAGGTAGGCGAGCCGGACGGTCTTGCCGACGACGATCCGCCCGGCGGCCGGCTGGACCTCGCCCTCGCTGCGGGCGGCCTCGGCGAGCGCCCGCAGCAGCGAGGTCTTCCCGGCGCCGTTGACCCCGACGAGGCCGATGCGGTCGCCGGGGCCGAGCTGCCAGGTGAGGTGCTGGAGCAGGGTCTTGGGGCCCGCCTCGACGGTGACGTCCTCCAGGTCGAAGACGGTCTTGCCGAGCCGGGCGTTGGCGAACTTCATCAGCTCGCTGGTGTCGCGCGGCGGCGGCACGTCCGCGATGAGCTCGTTGGCGGCCTCGATGCGGTAGCGCGGCTTGGCGGTACGGGCGGGGGCGCCGCGCCGCAGCCAGGCCAGCTCCTTGCGCATCAGGTTCTGCCGCTTGGCCTCCTCGGTCGCGGCGATCCGCTCCCGTTCGGCGCGCGCGAACACGTAGTCGCTGTAGCCGCCCTCGTATTCGTGGACCGTGCCGCGCTGCACGTCCCACATGCGGGTGCAGACCTGGTCCAGGAACCAGCGGTCGTGGGTGACGCAGACCAGGGCGGAGCGGCGGGCGCGCAGATGGCCGGCGAGCCAGGCGATGCCCTCGACGTCGAGGTGGTTGGTCGGCTCGTCCAGGACGATCAGGTCCTGGTCGGCGATGAGCAGCTTGGCGAGCGCGATCCGGCGCCGCTCACCGCCGGAGAGCGGGGCGATGACCGTGTCCAGGCCGTTCTGGAAGCCGGGCAGGTCGAGCCCGCCGAAGAGGCCGGTCAGCACATCGCGGATCTTGGCGCTGCCCGCCCACTCGTGGTCGGCGAGGTCGCCGATGACCTCGTGGCGGATGGTGGCCCCGGGGTCGAGCGAGTCGTGCTGGGTGAGCACGCCGAGGCGCAGCCCGCCGCTGTGCGTGACGCGGCCGGTGTCGGCCTCCTCCAGCCGGGCGAGCATCCGGATCAGCGTCGTCTTGCCGTCGCCGTTGCGGCCGACGACCCCGATGCGGTCGCCCTCCGAGACGCCGAGGGAGACACCGTCGAGCAGGGCACGGGTGCCGTAGACCTTGCTGACCTGCTCGACATTGATGAGGTTGACGGCCACGAACGCTCCAGCTGCGAGGAAGACTCCGGCCTTCCAGCGTAGTCGCCGCCGCGCGGGCCTCCGTACGGGCGGCCGCCCGGCGCCGGTGTACCTTGCGCGCACACGATCAAGGGGTGGGGATTGTCATGTCACGTCGTACGGTTCGCGGGCTGGTGCCCGTACTGCTGGCCGCCGCCGCGCTGACCGGCTGTTCGTCGGACGCGGATTCCGGTGCGGACGCGAAGCCGGAGAGGTCCGCGGAGGGGTCCGCGGCGCCCGCGGTCAGGACCGCGGCCCGGGGCGGCACGGTCGGCGGCTCCGGTTCCGGCTGTGAGCTGCCGGTGACGTTCGGCCTGGCGAAGGACTGGAAGCCGAAGGCCGTCGAGATCGACCCGGACTCGGACTTCGCCGACCTGGCCGAGCAGGGCCCGGTCACGATGGTCTGCGAGATCGACGCCAAGCCGGCCGGACACATCGGCTTCCTGCGGGTGTGGCGGGCGGAGACCACGACCGTGACCCCGCGCGAGGCGCTGAAGGGCTTCGTCGGAGCGGACGTGAACGCCTCCAAGGCCACGTACAAGGAGGTCACGAGCGGCGGGCAGCGCCTGACCGAGGTGGCCTACACGGCCCACAGCGACCTCATGGACGAGGACCGCCCCGCCCACGCGTTCGCCCTGGCCACCCCCGAGGGCCCGGTCGTGGTCCACCTGGGCGGCCTGGACTCGGACGAGCACGGGGGCATGCTGCCGGCGTACGAGCTGGCGAAGCAGTCGGTACGGGTGGGCTGACCGCCCCGGGGGGGGCGTCCTGAGGGCGTCCAGGGGCGGCTAGAGGACCGTCGCTCCCCGGGCCGGGGAGGCCGCCGTGCGTGCCGTGCGGCAGGTGCCGGAGGCGGTCAGGGCGGCGGCCACTTCGCGGGCCGTCGCCTCGTCCTCCGTGAGGAACGCGGTCGTCGGGCCCGAGCCCGAGACCAGGGCCGCCAGCGCGCCCGCCTCCGTGCCCGCCGCCAGGGTCGCGGAGAGGGAGGGGCGCAGGGCCAGCGCGGGGGCCTGGAGGTCGTTGCTCAGGGTGGCGGCCAGGGCCTTCGGGTCGCCCGACCGCAGCGCGTCGAGGAGGGCGTCCGACGCCACCGGTTCCGGAACGCGGGTGCCCGCGGTGAGGCGGTCGAACTCGCGGTACACCGCCGGGGTGGACAGCCCGCCGTCGGCCACCGCGAACACCCAGTGGAAGGTGCCGCCGGTCTCGACCGGGGTCAACAGCTCGCCCCGGCCGGTCCCGAGCGCGGCACCGCCGACCAGGCTGAACGGCACGTCGCTGCCCAGCTCGGCGCAGAGGGCGAGCAGGTCCTCGCGGGGGGTGCGGGTCCCCCACAGCGCGTCGCAGGCCAGCAGGGCGCCGGCGCCGTCCGCGCTGCCGCCCGCCATGCCGCCGGCGACCGGGATGTCCTTGTCGATGTGGATGTGCACGTCGGGCGCGAGGCCGTGGCGCGCGGCCAGCGCGGACGCCGCCCGGGCCGCCAGGTTCGACGCGTCCAGCGGGACCTGGGCGGCGTCGGGCCCGGAGCAGGTGATGCGCAGGCGGTCGGCGGGGGTGACGGTCACCTCGTCGTACAGGCCGACGGCGAGGAAGACGTTGGCCAGGTCGTGGAAGCCGTCGGGGCGCGCGGCACCGACCGCGAGCTGGACGTTGACCTTGGCGGGGACCCGTACGGTGACGCTCACCGGTCGCTCCCGTTCTCGTCGGCGGGCTTGTTCTCGGCGATGGCCGCGAACTCCTCGATCGTCAGGGACTCCCCGCGCGCCTGCGGCGAGACGCCCGCCGCGACCAGGGCGGCCTCGGCGGCCGGCGCGGAACCGGCCCAGCCCGCGAGTGCCGCGCGCAGCGTCTTGCGGCGCTGCGCGAACGCCGCGTCCACCACCGCGAAGACCTCTTCCTTGCTCGCGGTCGTCGCCACGGGTTCGCTGCGGCGCACCAGCGAGACGAGGCCGGAGTCCACGTTCGGCGCGGGCCAGAAGACCTTGCGGCCGATGGACCCGGCGCGCTTGACGTCGGTGTACCAGTTCGCCTTCACCGACGGCACGCCGTAGACCTTGTTGCCGGGCCGTGCGGCCAGCCGGTCCGCGACCTCCGCCTGCACCATGACGAGCGTGCGCTCGATGCTGGGGAAGCGGTCGAGCACGGTGAGCAGCACCGGTACGGCGACGTTGTACGGCAGGTTGGCGACCAGCGCGGTGGGCGGCGGGCCGGGCAGTTCGCGTACGAGCATGGCGTCCGAGTGCACCAGCGCGAAGCGGTCGGCGCGGGCGGGCATCCGGGCGGCGACGGTGGCGGGCAGGGCCGCCGCGAGTACGTCGTCGATCTCGACGGCGACGACGCGGTCGGCGACCTCGAGCAGCGCGAGGGTCAGCGAGCCGAGGCCCGGGCCGATCTCGACCACCACGTCGTCCGGCCGCACCTCCGCCGTGCGCACGATCCGGCGGACCGTGTTGGCGTCGATGACGAAGTTCTGCCCGCGCTGCTTGGTGGGGCGTACGCCGAGGGTGTCGGCGAGTTCGCGGATGTCTGCGGGGCCCAGGAGGGCGTCGGGCTCAGTGGTGCTCACCTGTAAAGCGTAAGGCGCGCCACGTAAGTCGACTCACGCGGCGCGGACCCCACTCAGTAGTCGAACGCCCGCGCCGTGTTGTCCGCGATCGCCTCGGCCAGCGTGTCCTCGTCCAGGCCCTTCACCGCCGCCATCGCCCGCAGCGTCACCGGGATCAGGTACGGCGCGTTCGGCCGCCCCCGGTACGGCGCCGGGGTCAGGAACGGGGCGTCCGTCTCGACCAGGACCAGTTCCAGCGGGGCGACCGCCAGCGCGTCGCGCAGCGGCTGGGCGTTCTTGAAGGTCATGTTCCCGGCGAACGACATGAAGTAGCCGGCGTCCGCGCAGACCCGGGCCATGTCCGCGTCGCCGGAGTAGCAGTGGAAGACGGTCCGCTCGGGCGCCCCCGCGTCCGCGAGGACGCGCAGGACGTCCGCGTGGGCCTCGCGGTCGTGGATGACGAGGGCCTTGCCGTGCCGCTTGGCGATCTCGATGTGGGCCCGGAAGGACTCCTCCTGGGCGGCCATGCCCTCGGGGCCGGTCCGGAAGTGGTCGAGGCCGGTCTCGCCGACCCCGCGTACGTGCGGCAGCGCGGCCAGCGCGTCGATCTCGGCGAGCGCTTCGTGCAGCGCGGCCGTGCCGCCCGCCTCGCGCGCCCCCTGCCGCGACCACCCGTCCGGATCCCCGTGCACGATGCGCGGGGCCTCATTGGGGTGCAGGGCCACCGCCGCGTGCACGTTCGCGTGGGCGGCGGCGGTCTCGGCGGCCCAGCGGGACCCCTTCACGTCGCAGCCCACCTGGACCACGGTCGTCACGTTCACCGCGGCGGCCCTGGCCAGGCCCTCCTCGACGGTGCCGTCCTGCATGTCCAGGTGGGTGTGCGAATCGGCGACCGGCACCCGGAGGGGTTCCGGCAGGGGCGGGGCTTCGGTGCGGCTCATGGCCACGATCGTACGAGGACCGCGGCGGTCCGCCCTACTTCCGGAACGGGTGCAGGAGGTCGGAGAGGTGCCAGTGGTGCCCGGCGGACGGGACGGCGGTGGCCGCGACCGGCTCCTCGGCCGGCGCCTCGGGCAGCAGCGGCCCGGCCGCGGGCTGGGTGCGGTTCTGGTTGTACAGGAAGCGCTGGATGTTGGAGACCCGGCCGGACCGCATGATCCGTACGACGTGCCCGCCGCAGTTGGCGCAGGTCGGGGTGGACAGGGGAGACGGCACCCGTTCGCCGTCCGCCTTGTAGACCACGTACGCGTGGCCGGACGCGTCGGTGTGGTGCTCTATCTCGTACGCCTGCTCCCACCCGTGTCCGCACCTCATGCAGGCGAAGGCGTAGGCCTCGTGTGCGGTGGCTGCTGTGGTGTCGCTCATGCCTGCTCCTCTTGTCCGTCGGACAAGCACTCCGGGGAATGCGCCCTGCCTTCCAGTGGACGCCTTCACCGGCGGGAGCGCACCGGGCCCTGTCGAGTGTTGGAGCGGTTTTGGCCTTCTCGTGGTCAAAGGGGCCGGTACGCGGCTCTCGCTTTGCTTTTCACGATAGTCCCTTGCCGTCGTCGTGGCCGGTCCGAGCAGCATTCTTTGCCGCCACGACGGCGTCGAACACCTCGCGCTTGGGCAGGCCCGCCTCGGCCGCCACGGCGGCGATCGCCTCCTTGCGCCGCTCCCCCGCCTCCTCGCGCACCCGCACCCTGCGCACCAGCTCACCGGCGTCCAGTTCCTCGCCGGTGGAGCCCGCGCCCTCCACGACGACGGTGATCTCCCCGCGCACCTGCTCGGCGGCCGACCAGGCGGCGAGCTCGGCCAGCGGACCGCGCTTGACCTCCTCGTACGTCTTGGTCAGCTCGCGGCACACCGCGCCCCGCCGCTCCGCGCCGAAGACCTCGGCCATCGCGGCGAGGGTGTCGTCCAGGCGGTGCGGCGCCTCGAAGAAGACCATCGTGCGGGGCTCACGGGCGACCTCGCGGAGCTTGGAGAGACGTTCGCCGCCCTTGCGCGGCAGGAACCCCTCGAAGCAGAACCGGTCCACCGGCAGCGCGGACAGGGCGAGCGCGGTGAGCACGGCGGACGGGCCGGGCACGGCGGTGACCCTGATGTCCTGCTCCACGGCGGCGGCGACCAGCCGGTAGCCCGGGTCGGAGACGGACGGCATCCCGGCGTCCGTCACCAGCAGCACCCGGGCCCCGCCCGCCAGGGCCTCCACGAGTTCGGGCGTACGGGCGGACTCGTTGCCCTCGAAGTAGGAGACGACCCGTCCCGTGGTGTGGACGCCGAGGCCCTGGGTCAGCCGGCGCAGCCTGCGGGTGTCCTCGGCGGCGATCACGTCGGCCGCCTCCAGTTCGGCGGCGAGGCGGGGCGGGGCGTCCGCCAGGTCGCCGATGGGGGTCCCTGCGAGCACGAGCGTTCCAGTCGTTCCAGTCACAGGCCCCATCCTCCCGCACGGGGAACACCTCTCCCACAGACGCGTTCCCTACGATGGCGCGGTGACGAGTACTGCGCCCGAAGCCCGGCAGGGCCAAGACGCCGGGGAACAGCACGGCCCGGAGCCGACTTCCTGGCAGCAGCGGCTGCGCCGCTTCGGCCATTCCCCGCGCCCCGGAATCGGGCTGCGGGAGCGGCTGATCCCGCCGTACACCCGGCCCGGGAACCAGCTGTGGGCGGTGCTCGGCGTGCCGCCGCTGCTCGCGGACCGGCTGGTGCGCTGGTCGGCGTGGGGCGGTCCGCTGCTGGTCGCGGCGGTCGCGGGGGTGCTGCGCTTCTGGAAGCTGGGCAGCCCGCACGCGGTGATATTCGACGAGACGTACTACGCGAAGGACTCCTGGGCGCTGATCAACCAGGGGTACGAGGGCGCGTGGCCCAAGGACGTCGACAAGCTGATCCTGAACGACCCCTCGCAGGTGCCGGTGCCGACCGACCCGGGCTATGTGGTGCACCCGCCCGTCGGCAAGTGGATCATCGGCCTCGGCGAGCAGATGTTCGGGTTCACGCCATTCGGCTGGCGGTTCATGGTCGCCGTGCTCGGCACGCTGTCGGTGCTGATGCTGTGCCGGATCGGCCGCCGGCTGTTCCGCTCGACCTTCCTCGGCTGCCTGGCGGGCGCCCTGCTCGCGGTGGACGGGCTGCACTTCGTGATGAGCCGCACCGCGCTGCTCGACCTGGTGCTGATGTTCTTCGTGCTGGCCGCGTTCGGCTGCCTGCTGATCGACCGCGACTGGGCCAGGCGCCGTCTCGCGGCGGCGCTGCCGGTGGACGAGGACGGTGTGCTGCGCCCGGACGCGGGGATCGCGGAGCACCTGCGCCTGGGCTGGCGGCCCTGGCGGATCGCCGCCGGTGTCTCGCTGGGCCTGGCCGCCGCGACGAAGTGGAACGGCCTGTACATCATGGTCGCGTTCGGCCTGATGACGGTGTTGTGGGACGTGGGCGCGCGCCGCACCGCCGGGGCCGTGCGCCCGTACCTGGCGGTGCTGCTGCGGGACGTGCTCCCGGCGTTCGTCTCGGTGGTCCCGGTCGCGCTGGCCGCTTACCTCGCCTCCTGGACGGGCTGGATCGTCCGGAACTCGCCGGACCGGCACGGCTACTTCCGGGACTGGGCGACGACGGACGGGAAGGGCGGCGACTGGACCTGGCTGCCGGACTGGCTGCGCAGCCTGTGGCACTACGAGCACCAGGTGTACGACTTCCACGTGCACCTGACGTCCGGGCACACGTACCAGTCCAACCCGTGGAGCTGGATCGTGCTGGGCCGGCCCGTGTCGTACTTCTACGAGGAGCAGAACGGCTGCGCCGAGTCGGTGACCGGGAAGTGCTCCCGCGAGGTGCTGGCGCTCGGGACTCCGCTGCTGTGGTGGGCGGCCTGCTTCGCCCTGGTGTACGTGCTGTGGCGCTGGGTGTTCCGCCGCGACTGGCGGGCGGGCGCGATCGCCTGCGGCGTGGCGGCGGGGTGGCTGCCGTGGTTCCTGTACCAGGAGCGCACGATCTTCCTGTTCTACGCGGTCGTGTTCGTGCCGTTCCTGTGCCTGGCGGTGTCGATGATGATCGGCGCGATGCTGGGTCCGGCGGCGGAGACGGGGCCGCGGTACGAACTCGGGCTCGCGAAGCCCGATCCGTCGGGCGAACGGCGCCGGACGCTGGGCGCGGTGGCGGCCGGGGTCCTGGTGCTGCTGATCATCTGGAACTTCATCTATTTCTGGCCACTGTTCACGGGGACGCCGATCCCGGAGGACTCGTGGCGGGACCGGATGTGGCTGGACACCTGGATCTGAGGGGCCCGACCCCACCATTCACGCCAAGTCCGCCTCCATTCATGCCATGTCCGCGTCGCATTCCGATAACAACCGGTACTCCCGTCACTACGGTCCCGTAGGGTGCCCCGTACAACTTTCTTGAACGTGTTCAAGAAGCTCCGGGGGATGGGGACGGCAGGGAATGCGCAGTGGAGCGAAGGTAGGCATAGTCGGCGGGGTGTTCGCACTCGTACTGGGCGGGGTGGGATACGGGGCGTACAACATCCTGGACGGGCTCGGGGACAGTGGTGTCGGCGGCAACACGAGCACCGCCGCCGACTCCTCCGAGGTGAGGTCCGGCCCGGTCACCAAGGACGAGATCGCCGACACGTCGAAGAAGTTCCTCGCCGCGTGGGCGGAGGGCGACGCGGCGGTCGCGGCGGCCCTCACCAACAACAAGGCCGAGGCGGAGACCGCGCTGACCGGTTACAGCGACACGGCCCATGTCACCAAGGCCGTGATCACCCCGGGCGCGGCGACGGGCTCGACCGTCCCGTACACCGTGAAGGCGACCGTCTCGTACAAGGGCGCGACGAAGTCCTGGTCGTACGCCTCGGAGCTGACCGTCGTACGCGGACTGACCACCGGGCGCCCGCTCGTCGACTGGAAGCCCTCCGTCGTCCACCCGGACCTCGCCAAGGGCGAGTCGCTGGAGACCGGCGAGTCCTCCACCGCCTCGATCGAGGCCGTCGACCGCAACGGACAGGTGCTCACCAAGGAGAAGTACCCGTCGCTCGCCGGCATCCTGGACGAGCTGCGCAAGAAGTACGGCGAGAAGGCCGGCGGCACGACGGGCATCGAGACCTGGATCAACAGCGCCAACGCCGACGGGGCGAACAAGACGCTGCTGACCCTGGTCAAGGGCAAGTCGGGCCGGGTGCAGACGACGCTGGACGCGAAGGTGCAGGCGGCGGCCGAGCGGGGCGTGAAGAAGTTCGCGGAGGCGTCGGTCGCCGCCGTCGAGCCGTCCACGGGCGCCATCCGGGCCATCGCGAACAACCGGGCCGACGGCTTCGACGCGGCCCGGAAGGGCAAGGTCGCCCCCGGCTCGACGATGAAGATCATCACCGCCGCGATGATCATCCAGAACGGCCTGGGCAGTGCGAACGCGCCCGTCCAGTGCCCCGCGACCGTGCCCTGGGTGGGGGTCACCTTCCACAACCTGAAGGACTTCTCGATGCCGAGCGCCACGCTGAAGACGGCGTTCGCCCGGTCCTGCAACACCGCGTTCATCAAGCCGGTGCTGCCCCTCGGCGACAAGCGCGACACCGCGCTGGGCAACGAGGCCAAGCAGTACTTCGGTATCGGCCAGAACTGGCAGTCGGGCATCGTCACGGTCGACGGCAGCGTCCCCGCGTCCCAGGACGCCGAGACGGCCGCCTCGTTCATCGGCCAGGGCAAGATCGAGATGAACCCGCTCAACATGGCCTCGGTGACCGCCACCGCGGTGAACGGCCGGTTCCTGCAGCCGTACATCGTCCCCAAGGACCTGGACAACCGGACCTTCGCCGTCGCGAGCCCGCTGCCGCCCGGGGTCTCGTCGCAGCTGACGGAGATGCTGCGCTACGCCGCGACCGCCCCCGAGGGCACCGCCACCCAGGCCATGGCGAACGTGCGCGGCGACAAGGGCGCCAAGACCGGCTCGGCGGAGATCGACGGCCACGCCACCTCCGACAGCTGGTTCACCGGTTTCAGCAACGACCTGGCGGCCGCCGCCCTGGTCCAGTCCGGCGGCCACGGCGGCGACGCGGCGGGCCCGGTCGTCGCGGAGGTCCTGCGGGCGGGGCCGTGAGCGAGGGCGGCGGGCTGCGGGCGCCCGCCCGCCCTCAGTAACCCACCGTGAAGTGCCGTTCCCCGCGCGGCCGTTCCAGCTCGTCCAGGACCGCCACCGCCAGGTCCTCCGCCGCGATGCGGGACGCGCCGTCCTCCGCGGTGAGCAGGGTCGTCGTGCCGCGGCGGTAAGCACCCGTGCGGGGGCCCGGTTCGAGGACGGCGGGCGGGCTGAGATAGGTCCAGTCGGCCTCGTGCGCCCGGCAGACGGCGAGCTGGGCGGAGCTGGCGGCGGCGACCGTGCGCCACTGCGGCGGTACGTACGCGGGGTCGTCGGCCACCAGCCGTCCGGGGTGCCCGGGGACCTCCAGCGGACCCGCCCCGCCGATCACCAGGATGCGCGTCCCGGCCTTCGCCGCCGCGTCGAGCAGCGCCGTCGTCGTCGCCGCGATCGTGTGCTCGCGCCCCTCGGGCGGGCGGGTCGCGGCCACCACCGCGTCGACGCCGTCGAACAGGGCGGCCATCGCGGCGGCGTCGTCCGCGTCGCCCGCCACCGGGGTGACGCCGGGCGGCAGGGTGTCCGGGCGGGTGGAGCGGTACACCGCGAGGAGCGCGTGGCCCCGGTGCGCGGCTTCGGTGACGACGCGGGAGCCGGCCATGCCTGCGGCTCCGAGAACGGCGATCCTCATCGAGGAGTCCTTTCCGGTACGGGAGTCGGGTGGACGACAGGGGCGCGGCCCGGAAGCTGGCCCCCGACGATCGAGGCCAGGGCGAGCGCGAAGCCCGTCAGCTGGACCGGGCCGAGCGTCTGGCCGAGGACGAGCGCGCCAAGACCGGCCGCGACGAGCGGCGAGAGCAGGCCGAGGACGGCGACCGAGGTCACCGGCAGGGCACCGATCCCCCGGAACCACAGGGCGTACGTCAGCAGCCCGCCGACCAGGCCCAGCCAGAGGTAGCCGAGCGCGGCGCGGCCGTCGATCGCGGGCGGGGCGCCCTCGATGAGGAAGGTCACCGGCGCCAGGAAGAGGCCCCCGGCGGTGAGCTGCCAGCCGGTAAAGGCGAGCGGCCCGACGCCCTCGGGCCGCCCCCACCGCTTGGTGAGCGTCACGCCGAGCCCCATCGTCGCGGCCCCGGCGAGGCCCGCGGCCACCCCGGCCGCGTCCAGCTCCGCCCCGGGCCCGATGACCACCAGGCCGACGCCGAGCACCCCCGTAACGCCCCACAGCAGGGGCCGGGCTGCCAGGGGCTGGCGCAGGACGGCCACCGCGAGGACGGCGACGACGAGCGGCTGCGCGGCGCCCAGCGTGGCGGCGACACCGCCCGGCAGCCGCTCCGCCGCGATGAACAGGAGCGGCAGGAAGAGCCCGATGTTGAGCACCCCGAGCACCGCCGCCTTTCCCCACCAGGCACCGCGCGGCAGCGTGCGGGTGAGGGCGAGGGCGAGGAGGCCGGCGGGCAGGGCGCGCAGGAAGCCGGCGAACAGCGGGTGCCCGGCCAGCAGGAACTCCGTGGTGACGATGTAGGTCGTGCCCCACACCGCCGGGGCGAGCGCGGTCAGGGCGGTACGGGGCAGCGCCCCGGCAGCCCCCCGCGTGGGTCGGCTTGTCATGCCTCGAAGTCTCGGCCCGGGGCCATTGATGAGTCCAACACATGTCTGTCACCGCATTGATCTCGATCCGCGATGGATGGACGATGCAGCCATGGAGCTCCAGCAGATGCGTTACGTGATCGCCGTGGCCGAAACCGGCAGCTTCACCCGGGCCGCCGGGCGGTGCCTCGTCGTGCAGTCGGCGCTGAGCCACCAGATCGCCCGGCTGGAAAGGGAGTTGGGCGGCCGGCTCTTCGAACGGACCACCCGGAGGGTGCGGCTCACCCCGGCCGGCGAGGCGTTCCTCCCGGCCGCCCGCCAGTGCCTGGAGGCCGCCGAGCGCGCCGCCGCCGAGGTCGCGGCGGCCGTCGGCGAGGTGCGCGGCCGGCTCGCGGTGGGCCTGATCCCGACCGTCACCGCCGTCGACATCCCGGCCGCCCTGGGCGACTTCCGCCGCCGCCACCCCCAGGTGCGCGTCAGCCTCCGCGTGGGCGCCAGCGACGAGCTGGCCGAGCAGGTCCGCGAAGGCGCCCTCGACGTGGCCTTCCTCGGGCTGCCCGCGGCCGCCGTGCCCCGGGGCGTCGGCCGCCACGAACTGGCCCGCGACCGGCTCGTCGCCGTGGTCGCCCCGGACCATCCGCTGGCCGGGGCGCCCTCCGTGGACCTGCGCCGCCTCGCCTCGGAGGTCTTCGCGGACTTCCCGGCGGGCACGGCCGGACGCGCCCAGACCGACCAGGCGTTCGCCGCCGCCGGACTCACCCGCGACGTCGCCTTCGAGGTCACCACCGCGGACTACATCGCGAGCCTCGTCGCGCCCGGCCTGGCGGTGGCGATGCTGCCGCCCGCGTACGCCGCCCGGCTCCCCGGCATCGTCGCGATCGAGGTGTCCGACGCGCCCCTCCGCGTCCAGCACGCCACCTGGAGCCGGTCGGGCCGGACACCGGCCGCGACGGCGTTCCTGGGGGCGCTCGGCATCCCCGTGACGGACGGGGACGACTCGTGAAGTGACGACACGAAGTATTGACACGCTCTTGTCAGGGACGGAACACTCCAGAAACAACGGGAGAGCGCTCTCCAAGAACCACCGCAGTGCTTCCGTCCTCCCCGGCCGGGCGCCCTCCCCTCACCCCACGCTCCCCCACGACGCAGCAGGAGGTCTCCATGCCACGGAGGTCCAGAACCCTCACCGGACTGCTCTTGTTCACCTCGCTGAGCCTGACCACGGCCGGGATCGCCGGGATCGCGGCGACGGCGAACGCGGCTCCCGAGACGAGCGCCGCCGCGCACACCGAGCACGCGGCCTACTCGATGCCGGGGATGCCCGGCATGCCGGCGTCCACCCAGGCATCCGGCGACGACCCGGACGGGGACGGCTACATCATGGCCGACCCGCCGGTCACCGGGGTCACCCCCTCCATGGACGTACCGCCGCAGGCGTACTTCCACGAGTTCCAGGCCAAGTGCGCCCCCACGCACACCGCGCCGGACGACCCGATCGTCTACCCGGGCCAGCCCGGCAAGTCCCACGACCACACGTTCATGGGCAACACCACGACCAACGCCAACACCACGGCCGCCTCGCTGGAGACGGGCAGCACCACGTGCCTGGCGCCCGGTGACAAGTCGGCGTACTGGATGCCGAGCCTGTTCAAGGGGGACCAGAAGATCCTCCCCGACGGCGTCCAGACCATCTACTACAAGGCGGGCGTTACCGACTACCGCAGCGTCCGCCCCTTCCCCAAGGGCCTGCGCTTCGTCGTCGGCAGCCCGATGCAGAGCGAGGAGGAGTTCAAGAACCTGAAGGGCACCGTCGAGGGCTGGGAGTGCGGTGACTCCTTCAAGAACTACGACTTCCCGGCCAGCTGCCCCGACCGCCGGGACGTGCAGCTCAACCTGCGCCTCCAGGCGCCGAGTTGCTGGGACGGCATCCACCTGGACACGCCGGACCACAAGAGCCACATGGCGTACCCCGTGGCGGGCGGCGCCAACTACAACTCCTGCCCGGCGGACCACCCGGTCGCGCTGCCGATGATCGAGTTCAAGATGGCGTGGCCGGTCAACGGCGACATGTCCCAGGTGAGGCTGGCGAGCGGGGCGGGCTACTCGTTCCACTACGACTTCATGAACGCCTGGGACACCGCCACGCTGGACGCGATGGTCACCCACTGCATCAAGGGCGGCCTCCAGTGCGACCCGCACGGCTACGACGAGAACCACCCCGACAAGGGCGCGGTGCTCGACGGGAACTACGAGCTGCCGTAACCGGCGGCGCGCGCACCCCCACAGGTCCGGGGCCTTTTTTCGGCCCACTCCGGAGAGCGCTCTCCAAGATCGCGGAGGCCCCGGACCGCGCGCACAGCACCCCCCCCCCCACCCCCAACTCCCCCCACACGCAAGGAGAGAGACACATGCACCATCCCCCCACCCGTACGGCCCGTCGCCTGATCGCGCCCGTCGCTGCGGCCGCCCTCCTCGGCGGCGGGCTGCTCGCCCTCCAGGCGCCCGCGGCACAGGCGGCCGGGAACGTCGTGAAGGTCACCGGTTCACAGGGCGACTGGCAGCTGACCGTGGACGGTTCGCCGTATACGGTCAAGGGCCTCACCTGGGGCCCCTCGGTCGCGGACGCCGGGAAGTATCTGCCGGACCTGGCGTCGATGGGCGTCAACACGATCCGCACCTGGGGCACGGACGCCACCAGCAAGCCGCTCTTCGACACGGCGGCGGCCAACGGCGTCAAGGTGATCGCCGGCTTCTGGCTCCAGCCCGGCGGCGGCCCCGGCAGCGGCGGCTGCGTCAACTACCTGACGGACACGCAGTACAAGAACGACATGCTCGCCGAGTTCCCGAAGTGGGTCGACACCTACAAGGACAACCCCGGCGTGCTGATGTGGAACGTGGGCAACGAGTCCACCCTCGGCCTGCAGAACTGCTACGGCGGCGACGAGCTGGAGGCCCAGCGCAACGCGTACACCTCCTTCGTCAACGACATCGCGAAGAAGATCCACGAGGTGGACCCCAACCACCCGGTCACCTCCACGGACGCGTGGACCGGCGCCTGGCCGTACTACAAGAAGAACGCCCCGGACCTGGACCTGTACGCGGTCAACGCCTACGACGCGGTCTGCAACGTCAAGTCGGACTGGGAGCAGGGCGGTTACGACAAGCCGTACATCGTCACGGAGACCGGACCGGCCGGTGAGTGGGAGGTGGACGACGACGCCAACGGCGTACCGGAGGAGCCCACCGACGCGGCGAAGGCCGAGGGCTACACCAAGGCGTGGGGCTGCGTCACGGGGCACACGGGGGTGGCCCTGGGCGCCACGATGTTCCACTACGGCACCGAGGACGACTTCGGCGGTGTGTGGTTCAACCTGCTTCCGGGCGGCGAGAAGCGGCTCTCGTACTACGCCGTGAAGAAGGCGTACGGCGCGGACACCTCCGGTGACAACACCCCGCCCGTGATCTCGGACATGGCCGTGGACAACGCCACCGAGGGCGTCCCCACCGGCTCCGACGTGCGCGTCAGCACGCACACCACGGACCCGGACGGCGACGCGGTCACGTACCAGGTTCTGTTCAGCAGCAACTACATCGACCAGAACAAGGCGCTGGTCCCCGCCGAGACCAAGGACAACGGCGACGGCACGCTGACCGCGAAGGCACCGAGCAGGACCGGCGTCTACAAGGTCTACGTGAAGGCCAGGGACGGCCACGGCAATGTGGGCATCGAGACCAAGTCCCTCAAGGTGATCCCGCCGAAGGTCGACGGCACCAACGTCTCCCGGGGCAAGCCGGCCACGGCCTCCTCCTTCCAGACGGACCCGACCGGCGGCTGTCCGTGCGGCGCGGACAACGCGGTGGACGGCAAGTTCGACACCCGCTGGGCCAGTGACTGGAGCGACCCGCAGTGGCTCCAGGTCGACCTGGGCGCCTCCACGGCCATCAAGCACGTGCAGCTGGCGTGGGACCCGGCGTACGCCAAGGGCTACGAGATCCAGACGTCCGAGGACGGCCGGAACTGGACGACGGTCAAGACCGTGACCGACGGCAACGGCGACATCGACGACCTCGACGTCACCGGCACCGGCCGCTACGTGCGCGTCAACGGCACCGCGCGGGGCACGGGCTGGGGCTACTCGCTCTACGAGTTCGGCGTCTACAGCTGACCGCCGCGGGCACACCACCACCTCGGCGTCCCGTTTGAGGGAACGGCCACGCCGCGGCCGGCCCCCGGGGGCCGGCGGGCGCCCGGGGGCCGGCGGGCGCCCGGGGGCCGGCGGGCGCCCGGGGGCCGGCGGGCGCCCGGGGGCATGAGCAGGCGGGAGTCCGGTCTCGACCGGACTCCCGCCTCGCCCGCCCCTCTACGCCCGGCGGCGCAGTCCCGTCCTGGCCGGCAGCGAGACCGCGAGCAGGGCCAGGCCGCCGACGGCCGCCGCGAGACCCCCGTACATCAAGGGGGGCACGTACGGCGCGTCGCCGGTCACACCGTTCATCATCGGGATCAGCGTGGCCGCCGCGATCGCGGAGCCGAGGACCAGGCCCGCCCCCGCGACCAGCAGGGCCTCCCAGCGCAGCATCGTCATCACCTGCCGCCGGGTGGCGCCGACGAGGCGCAGCGCGCCCAGTTCCGGACGGCGGTCCCGGACCGTCATCACCAGGGTGTTGACCGCGGCGACGGCCGCGAAGCCGCCGAGGACCGCGGCCATGGTGGTGTTCATCCAGGCACCCAGCTCCGCCTCCGCGTTCCGTGCGGTGGCGTAGCCGGAGGCGTCGGTGACCTCGCCCAGGGCGGTGAGCGCCTTCGCCGAGCCGCCCCGTACCAGCAGCGTGCTGTCGAAGCCCGCGGTGACGTGCCCGGCCAGGGACGCCCGGTCCATGGTCACCGTGGCCAGGCCGAGGCCGCGGCCGTAGACCGCGACGATCTCGGGAGCGGCCTCGGTCCCGTCCGGGAGATAGAGCGGAAGCCGGTCGCCGACGCGGGCGTCCGCCGAGTCCGCCAGGGTCCGGTCGATGGCGATGCGGCCCGCCCCGAGCCGGTCGAGGCTGCCCTCGCGTACGTCCAGGTCCTGCACCTTCGCGAGGGCGGCGCCGGAGCCGGTGACGCCCTGGGTGGCCGCCCCCTGCAACGACTTGAACTCGCCCGAGCCCGTCGGCACCAGCACCTGGGTGTTCAGCAGCCCGACGGACGTCTGCACACCCGGCGCACGGGCCGCGCGGGCCACGGCGTCCACCGGGAGCCCGGCCGGGTCCGTCACCACGTGGTCCGCGGTGATCCCCGCGCGCAGCTGCTTGTCGGCGGCGTGGTTCTCGCTCGTGTGCATGAACACGAGGGTCGAGGAGAACGCCACGGCGAGCACGATCGGGGTGATCGCGGAGGCGAGGCGGCGGGCGTTGGCCCGGGAGTTGGCCGCCGCGAGTCCGGCCGTCGGGCCCGCGGCGCGCAGGGGCAGGCCGAACAGCCCCGCGCACAGCCGCGCCACCAGCGGGCCGAGCAGCCCGACGGCGAGCATGAAGAGCATGACGACGCCGAGCGCGGCACCGGCCGCGTCGTCCCCCGCGGAGCGGGCGGACACGCCCGTGAGGATCGTCCCCCCGACGAGGGCGGCGGCGCCGAGGAGGGTGCGGATCAGGCCGGGCCGCAGCCGCTCCACCGACGCCTCCGACAGCGCCTGCCCCGGCGCGATCCGGGCCGGCCGGCGACCGGCGATCCAGCCCGCGCCGAGCGCGCTGAGCAGGCCCAGGACGACGGCGGCGAGCAGCGGGAGCACGGAGACGTGCAGGTCCACGGCGCGCGGGACGGCACCACGGTCCTGCAGCTGCCCGAACCACCAGTGGGCGAGCCCGATGCCGGGCAGGCAGCCGGCGATCCCGGCGAGCGGTGCGACGAGCAGCGCTTCGGAGGCGACCGCGCGGCGCACCTGTCGCGGCGTGGCGCCGATGGCGCGCAGCAGGGCGAAGGAGCGGGCCCGCTGACCGACCGAGAGCGCCACGGTCCCGGCCGCGGTGAAGACGGCGACGATGGCGGCGATGCCGCCGAAGGACCCACCGATCCCGAAGAGCGTCAGCTTGGCGGACGCGAGGCCCGGTTCCTCGACGGCTCCGCGGTCGTCGCCGGTGTGGACCTGGACATCGGAGCCGGCCAGGGCCTGCCGCACGGCGTCGCCGAGGGTGCCGGCGTCGGTGCCCTTCTCCGCCAGCACCACGACGGCGTCGGCCTTGCCGGGGTGCCCGGCGAGGACGGGGGCCTGGGCGTCGGCGAACCAGGCCGTGCCGCCCGCGTCGCCGGAGTCCCGGGCGGCCTCCGCGAGGCCCGCATCGGCGAGGCCGGCCACGCGGAAGTCCCGCTGCCCGGCGGCGGTCTCCAGCGCGACGGTGTCGCCCACGGCGGCCCGGGCGGCGCGGGCCGCACCGGTGTCGAGCACGACCTCGCCCTCGCGGGGCGCGGAGCCGGCGGTCAGCGAGGCACCGGTGAAGCTGTGCGAGCCCCATCCGTGCGCGGTGAGCGCACCGCCCCGCGCGTGCACCGGGAAGGTGAAGTCCGCGACGGCGGTGGCCGCGCCCGGCGCCCCGGCGGCCTTCGCCACCAGCCCGGCGTCCATCCGGGCGGTGTCCGGCAGCGGCGTCGCCTCCTTCTCCAGGTCCTCGCCACTGCCGGTGACGACGTACTCGTTCTGGTCGGCCGCCACGACGACCGGCGCGTCGGCGTACCGCTCCGGCGGCACCGATGCGCGCAGGCTTGTCTCCAGCAGGATCCCGCAGGCCGAGACGATCAGCGCGGACATGAGCAGCGCGAGGAACGTGCCCGCGAAGGACGCGGGCTTGAAGCGGATGGCCTCACGTGCGAGTCCGTTGGGGCGCCTCATGCCGCCACCCCGGCCGTCGCCCCGGCACGGGCGGACCGTGCGGTGAGAGCTGCCATCCTGGCCGCGATCTGCTCGGCCGAACCGCGCTCGACGTGGTCGGCGAAGGCGCCGTCGGCGAGGAACAGCACCCGGTCGGCCCAGGCGGCCGCCACGGGGTCGTGGGTGACCATGACGACGGTGGCCCCGAGCGAGTCCACCGCGTGGCGCAGGAGGCCGAGGACCTCGGCGGCGGTGCCGGTGTCGAGCGCGCCGGTGGGTTCGTCCGCGAAGATCACGTCGGGGCCGGTGACCAGGGCACGGGCCACGGCCACGCGCTGCTGCTGGCCGCCGGAGAGCTCCGCGGGGCGGCGCCGCGCCTTGTCCGCGAGTCCGACCCGGGCGAGCACCGCCTGCGCCCGGTGCCGGTCCTGGTGCTGCCCGGCCAGGCGCATCGGCAGCAGCACGTTCTGCTCCACGGTCAGCGACGGCAGCAGGTTGAACGCCTGGAAGACGAAGCCGAGGCGGCTGCGGCGCAGCTCGGTGAGGTCGTTCTCGCCCATGCCGGTGATCTCCGTACCGCCGACCCGCACCGAGCCCGCCGATGGCCGGTCGAGCCCGGCGGCGCACTGGAGGAACGTGGACTTGCCGGACCCGGACGGGCCCATGACAGCGGTGAACGTGCCGCTCGGCAGGGCCAGGTCGACACCCGCGAGGGCGTGCACCGTGCCCGCACCGCGCCCGTAGTGCCGCCGGACGTCGCGCAGCTCGACCGCGAGGCCGGGCGTGGCGGCCGGGCCCCCGGGTCCGTTGCCCGCCTCCGGCCTGGCCCCCGCCTTCCCCCGCTTGCTCCTGCGTAGCCTCATCTTCCGGTCTCCCTCACACGTCCGTTTCCCGTACGGGTGAAGAGTGCGGCGAAGGCTGTGCGCGGGGCGTCATACCCGGGAGCCAAAGTGGCGGTGCTACGGCCGTAGGGGGTGGCGGAGAGCGGGTGCGCACCGTGCGGGGGTGCCCCCGTCCTACTCGCCCGGGGTCACCAGCCCCGACTCGTAGGCGAAGACCACCGCCTGGGCGCGGTCGCGCAGGTCGAGCTTGGTGAGGACGCGGCTGACGTGGGTCTTCACCGTCTGCTCGGCCAGCACCAGGGTCTCCGCGATCTCCGCGTTCGACAGGCCGCGGGCCACCAGGGAGAGGACTTCGGTCTCGCGCTCCGTGAGGCCGCCCAGCCGCTGCGCGGGCCTGCCCCGGGCGGCGGGGCGCTGCTTGGCGAAGTCCGCGATGAGGCGGCGGGTCACGGAGGGGGCGAGAAGGGCGTCGCCCGAGGCCACGACGCGGACCGCCGCGATCAGGTCGGCCGGGGGCGCGTCCTTGAGGAGGAAGCCGCTCGCGCCGGCCCGGAGCGCTTCGTAGACGTAGTCGTCGACGTCGAAGGTGGTGAGCATCAGGACGCGCGGCGTGTGGGTCACGCCCGTCGGCGGATGCAGGAGCTCGCGTGCGGCCGCCAGGCCGTTCATCCCGGGCATCCGGACATCCATCAGCACGACGTCGGGACGGGTCTGCCGGCTCAGCTCGACTCCCCGCTCGCCGTCGGAGGCCTCACCCACTACGTCGATGTCGCTCTGGGCGGCCAGCAGCGCGGCGAAGCCCGCCCGCACCATGGCCTGGTCGTCGACGATGAGGACGCGTGTCGTCACGTGAGGTCGTCCGTTCCGGTGAGGGGGAGGAGGGCGGCGACCCGGAAGCCGCCGTCCGGGAGCGGCCCCGCGTCGAGGGTGCCGCCGATGATCCTGACCCTCTCACGCATGCCGACCAGCCCGTGCCCGGTGCCGCCCGCTTCGAGCGGCCCTCCGGACGCCTCCGGCGGCGGGCCGTTGACGACGAGGACGGTGAGCTGCGGGACGGCGGGCGCGGTGGGGTCCGACACGGATGCGGCCGGGCCCGACACGGGAGCGGTGGGGTCCGACACGGACAGCGACACCCGGGTGTGCGCGCCCGGCGCGTGCCGCACGACGTTCGCCAGGGCCTCCTGGACGATCCGGTAGGCGGACAGGCCCACCGCTTCGGGCACCTCGGCATCGCAGGGGGTGAAGTCCACCCGCCCGCTCGCCCGCTCCGTCGCCTCCACCAGGGGGCCGATCTGCGCGAGGCCCGGCTGGGGCGCGAGCTCACCGTGCGCTTCCTCGTTGCGCAGCACGCCGAGGAGCCTGCGCATCTCGCCGAGTGACTGGCGCGCGGTGGCCGCGATGGACGTGAACTCCTCCCGCAGCTGCGGCGGGAGCCCGTCGTGGCGGTACTCCGCCGTGTCGGCCTGCACCGTGATGACGGACATGTGGTGGGCCACCACGTCGTGCAGTTCGCGGGCGATCCGGGCGCGCTCCTCCAGCAGCGTGCGCCGGCCGCGCTCGGCCTCGCTGATCGTCTCCTGCTCGGCCAGCCTGCGCTGCGCGTCGGACCGCTCGCGGAGCGCGCCGCCCAGCAGGAGCGCGATGCCTCCGAGGATGGTGAACAGCAGGTCCCCGGCGCCGAAGCCGTGGGGCGCGGCGAACCCCAGGGCCACGTTCGCCCCCGCCGTGACCAGCCACACCCGGATCAGCGTCCGGCGCCGCTCCCGCAGGCCCAGGGCCAGGCAGAGCCCGACGTACCCGACGATCTGCATGGGCGGGAACGGCCACAGCAGGCGGTCCTCGAAGTCGACGGCGAGCAGGGCGAGCGCCCCCGCCACGTCCGCGGTGAAGATCACGTACCAGGCCCGCAGCGGCCGTACGACGGCGAGCAGGAGCGGTGCGGCCTGCGCGACGGCCAGCACCGCGGCTACGCCCCCGTTCAGACCGTAGTCGGCGGTGAGGACCCGGATGGTGGTGGGCAGCAGGGCGACGCACAGCACGAACGCCACGGCCCACGGCAGCCCCCGCACCCACCGCCGCGAAGCGCCCGCGAGCAGCGCGCGCGGACGCTCCTCCTCCACTGAGGTCATGAACACCAGCGTAGGCGCACCGCCCGGTCACCGGCCCGGACGGTACGCGCGCCAGGCGGTGGCAGCGGCCGACCGGCGTACGGCCACCTCGACGTCCCGTTTCAGGGAATGGCACACCGCTCCCGGCCCCCTGAGACTGCCCCTGGGGGACGCCACCAACCGCTACGAGCCGGAGGGCTGGCCGCGCTCGGGCCAGACCGGGCCCTGGTCGGTCCAGACGACGCCCTTGTTGCGGCAGAGGCAGAAGGGGTGGCCGATCGGGTCGGTGTAGACCCGCCAGCCGTAGCCGTTGGGGCCGATGAAGTCTTGCCTCAGCGTCGCGCCGAGGTCGAGGACGCGGCGCTGCTCCGACTCGATGTCGTCCACTTCGAAGTCGAGGTGGAACTGCTTGGGGTGCTCTTTGTCGGGCCACTGCGGAGCGCGGTAGTCGTCCACCCGGATGAACGCCAACTCGATCTCGCCGAACCGGATTCCGGCCCAGTCCTCGGAGCTGTCCTCCTTCACCGGGCGGCCTGCCACCTCGGAGTAGAAGGAAGCCAGCCTCATCGTGTCCGGGCAGTCGATGATGAAATCGGTGAGTCGCAGCATCCCGCGATCCTGGCACAAGGTCCCACCCGGCTTCGAGGGAGGCGGTGAGAACTTCTGCCCTCCTGGACAACGAACGCCCCGCGCGGGGGAGTCACAGCCCCGTGGCCGCGCGGACCAACCCCGCCACCGCTGTCGAGCGGCTGTGCGGGGGCCAGGCGATGACCGTCGTGACGCGGGGGCTGTCGGGTACGGGGACGGCGACGAGGCCCTCGGGGAGGCCGGTGCGGATCGTTTCCGGGACGATCGCGCAGGCGCGGCCCAGGGCGATGAGCTGGGTGAGCTGGGTGTGGTCGCGGACCTTGGGGCCGGGGCCGTCCGGGAAGGTGCCGTCGGGGCGTGGCCAGCGCGGGAGGGGGAGGTCGGGGAGGGCGGTGACCTCGGCGACGCTCAGGTGGGGGCGGAGGGCGAGGGGGTGGCCCGCCGGGAGGACCGCGACCTGGCCCTCCGTGTGCAGGTCCTCGGTGTCGAAGCCGGCCAGGTCGTCGAACGGCCGGTGCAGCAGGGCCACGTCGGCCCGGCCGTCGCGCAAGGTGCCCGCCTGCTCGCCCGGCCCGCACAGCAGGACGTCCACGGTGACGGCACCGGGCTCGGCGGCGTAGGCGTCGAGGAGCTTGGCCAGCAGTTCGCCGGAGGCGCCCGCCTTCGCGGCGAGGACCACCGCGGGGTGACCGGCCTCGGTGGGAGCGGCCCGGCGGGTACGGCGCTCGGCGGCCTCGACCGCGTCCAGCACCGCCCGCGCCTCCCGCAGCAGCACCGCCCCGGCCCCGGTCAGGGTGACGCCCCGGCTGCCGCGCTCCAGGAGGAGCACGCCCAGCCGCCGTTCGAGCCCGCCGATCGCCCGAGACAACGGAGGCTGGGCGATCCCGAGCCGTTGGGCGGCCCGGCCGAAGTGCAACTCCTCGGCGACCGCGACGAAGTACCGCAGTTCACGTGTCTCCACACCGCCAGCGTAACGGGCCTCACCTGGAGCGATACCCGGACGGTATCGACGCCCACCCGGTCGGTCTTGGACGCCCCGCCCGGCGAGGAGAAACATCGAGGACATGACTGAGACCAAGACTGTGAACCACCCCAAGGTCGCGCTGGTGACCGGCGCCAACAAGGGCATCGGATACGAGATCGCCGCCGGGCTCGGCGCGCTCGGCTGGACGGTCGGCGTCGGCGCGCGGGACGAGGAGCGGCGCGAGGCCGCCGTGGACAAGCTGCGCGCGGCCGGGGCCGACGCATTCGGCGTACCGCTGGACGTGACCGACGACGCGAGCGTGACCGCGGCGGCCCGGCTGGTGGAGGAGCACGCCGGGCGGCTCGACGCGCTCGTCAACAACGCGGCGATCACCGGCGGCCACCCCCAGGAACCCACCGCGGTCGACGTGGACCGGGTGCGGGCGGCCGTGGAGACCAACGTGATCGGCGTCATCCGCGTCACCAACGCCCTGCTCCCGCTGCTGCGCCGCTCACCGTCGCCGCGGATCGTGAACGTGTCCAGCAGCGTCGGCTCCCTCACGCTCCAGACCACCCCGGGTGCCGACACGGGCCCGATATCCGCCGGCTACTCACCGTCCAAGACGTTCCTCAACGCCGTGACCGTGCAGTACGCGAAGGAGCTGGCCGACACGCCCATCCTGATCAACGCCGTGTGCCCCGGCTTCACCGCGACCGACCTCAACGGCTTCCGCGGGACGCGCACCCCGCAGCAGGGCGCGACCTCCGCGATCCAGCTGGCCACGGTGGGAGACGACGGACCGACCGGCCGCTTCTTCAGCGACGAGGGCGAGATCCCCTGGTGATCGGCTCCCGGTGCGCGCCGGCAAGGAGCGCACCGGGAGATTCCGAGGCCCGTTGGCGAGCGGCCCCGCTCAGCCCGTCCTCCTCGCCGGGCCCGTGCTCAGGTACGTCTCGCGCCGGACGATGTGGCCGGCGTTGTCGTCGGGGTCGTGGTTGACCTCCAGGAGGCGGCCGTCGGACGGGGAGACGATCCAGTTCGAGCGGAGGGCCGGGGCGGATTCGAGCTTGAATCCGGTGGGGGTGCCCGCGCCCTTGGGACTGTCCGCGTCCTTGCCGCTGTGCGCGTCCTTGGGGCTGTCCACGTAGTAGTTCGGCCAGAAGCCCCAGTTCTTCGGCTTCTGTTCGTTGAAGCGCTTGGCCCACTTCCAGGAGATGCGGGTGCCGGAACGGCCCTTCGCGTCCTTCGCACCCTCCTTCACCGTGGCCCCGGGTGTCTTCGCCAGGACGCGGAAGATCGCGGCGCGCAGCTCGGAGGACAGGGGGGCGTCGGTCAGCAGCTGGCCGGCCTGCTGGACGGTCTGCTCGGCGGCGGCGTCGGCCCCGTGGGAACCCTCGGCCAGTTTGCGGCGCAGTGCGTCGGGCTCGGTGGGCAGGTCGGCGAGCCCCTCCCAGGTCACCGTCCCCTTGCCGACCGGCCAACTGGCGCGTCCGGGAATGATCTTGGTGATCGTCTTGCCGTCCGCAGTCTTGACGGTCAACGAGTTCATGCTCAGGTAGCGGGTGTCGACGCGGGGCTTCTCGCCCTCGACCCACGACTCGACCGTGCTCTTCCAGTACATCGAGGATGTGTTCTGGCCGGTGATCATCCCGCCGTGGGCGCCGTTGGCGACCGTCAGGTGGTCCGCCATGCTCGTGAACACCTCGGACGCCGACGCGCTCGCCGCCGGTCCTTCGCCCCCGAAGTCGGTGACCGGGAGCACCGCCGCGCCCACCGCCACCGCCGCGACGGCCGCCGCGAGGGCGAACACCCGGCGGCGGCCGAAGCGCGAAACGGTCACGGGCGCCGACGCGGCGTCCGTAGCGATGGCATCCAGGATGAGCGAGTGCGCGCGGGCCTGGACCGCCGGGTCGAGCGGTCCGGTGCGGCCGGCGCGCTCCAGGGCGGCGGCGCCGGGGAAGTCGAGCAGGTCCGTGGGGCGGTTGTCGTGGGTCATGCGAAGTCTCCCGTCAGGGTCGTACGGGCGGGGCCGGCCAGTCCGTCGCGCAGCCGGGCGCGGGCCCGGTGCAGGCGGGAACGGGCTGTTCCGGCGGGGATGCCGACGGCGGCGGCCGCCTCGGCGGGGGTCAGCTGCTCCCAGGCCACGAGCAGCAGCAACTCGCGCTCCGAAGAGGGGAGTTCGGCGACTCTGCGGCGCAGTTCCGGGGCGACCGAGGCGGCGTCCAGCCGCTGGTCGACGGCCTGCCACGGGTCGGCCGTCGTGGCGTCGGCGTCGGGCTGCTCGGCGCGGCCGGCCGCACGCGCCGCGGTCTGCCGGTGCCGGGAGAGCACGTTGCGGGCGACGCCGAACAGCCAGCCCCGGGCGGAGCCGCGCGCCGCGTCGAACGTAGCGCGGTGGGCGTACGCCTGGAGCCACACCTCGGAGAGCAGGTCGTCGGCGGCTGCCGGGGCACGGCGTACGAGATAGCCGTGCAGGGCGGCGGAGTGCCGGGCGACCAGCGGCTCGAAGGCCGTGGGTTCACGTGCGGAACGAGTGAGCAGATCCTCGTCCGGGTCCATGGGTCTCCTGTCCCGGACCGCCGGGCGGCGGTCTCACCCCGTACTTGCACAGGAGGGACCCGAGCGTTCGCGGGCGGCTCCGGCTACTCCGAGACCGCCGCCCGGAACCCCGTGTTCACCGCCGTCAGCCCGCCGTCCACACACAGCGACGTCCCCGTGATCCACTCCGCGTCCGACGACGCGAGGAACGCCACCGCCTTCGCGATGTCCTCCGGTTCGCCGACGCGACCCAGCGGGTAGAGCGCGCTGACCCGGTCCAGTTCCGCCTCGCGGCCCGCCCAGGCGTCGGTGCGGATCGTGCCGGGGACGACGAGGTTGGCGCGGACGCCGCGCGGGCCCGCGTGGCCGGCGAGGGTGCGGGTGAGGCTCGCGAGGCCCGCCTTCGCGGCGCTGTAGGCGTGGTTGCCGAAGTCCTGCATGCCGTTGACGGAGCCGATGGAGACGATCGCGCCCCGGCCGGACGCGGCGAGGTGCGGCATCGCGGCGCGCGAGCACCGGTAGGCGCCGCCCAGCGATACGTCCAGGTCGCGGTGCCAGGTCTCGTCCGGCTCGTCCTCGAAGAGCGTGCTGTCCAGGCTGCAGGAGTACGCGTTGTTGACGAGGACGTCGAGCCCGCCGAAGGTCTCCGCGGCGTACGCCACCGCCGCCTCGACCGCCGCCCGGTCCGCCACGTCGCAGACCAGCGCATCGGCCGTACCGCCGCTGCCCCGGATCTCCGCCGCCACGGACTCCGCCCGCTCCCCGTCCATGTCGGTGACGAGGACGCGGGCGCCCTCCGCGGCCAGCAGGCGGGCGGTGGCGGCGCCGATACCCCGTCCGGCACCGGTGATGAGGACGGCGTATCCGTCAAAGCGCGCAGGAGTCATGACGCCGACCGTACCCCGCGGGTCAGGGCCCGGGCCCGGGGGCGGTCGGCAGCAACTTGCCCGAAGCCCGAAGCGGTCACAACGCCGACCGCACCGCCCTCACCAACGCCTGCGCCCTCGGGTCGGCGGTAACTCCCTTCTGGAGCCCGTTCGTCACGTACCCGAAGGCGATCCCGGACTCCGGGTCCGCGAAGCCCAGCGAGCCGCCCCGGCCCGGGTGTCCGAAGGAGCCGGGCGCGAGGAGCGGGCTGGCCGGGCCGTGGAGCATGTAGCCCAGGCCGAACCGGGTGTTGACGACGAGCACCTGGTCCGGGCCCGCCGACTCCTCGGTGCGGGCGAGCGTCAGCGTCGCCGGGGCGAACAGCCGCTGGCCGTCGACCGGACCGATCATCGCGGCATAGCAGCGGGCCAGGCCGCGCGCGGTCGCGGTGCCGTTGGACGCGGGGAGTTCGGCGGCCCGGTACGCCGCGTCGTTCTCGTCGGGCAGCGGGTCGATCGCGCCGAACGCCCGCCGGGTCAGCGACTCCGGATCGCGGTAGGCGTCCACCACCGACCGCTTCGGGCGCATCCGCAGCGCCCCGGTGTTCTCGGCGGCCGGTGCCTCGACCGGCCCGATCCGGCCCACCCGGTGGGCCTCGTCCTCGGGGATGCCGAACCAGAAGTCGAGGCCGAGCGGGCGGGCGATCTCCTCGGCGACCCAGCGGCCGACGGTGCGCCCGGTGACGCGGCGCACGAGTTCGCCGATGAGCCAGCTGAAGGTCTGCGCGTGGTAGCCGTGCGCCGCGCCGGGCTCCCAGGCCGGAGCCTGGGCGGCGACGGCCCGCGCCCCGCTCACCCCGTCCGCCGCCTCCGCCGGGGTCAGCGGCCGGTCCAGGGCCGGGACTCCGGCCCGGTGGGCGAGGAGGTGGCGGACGAGGACGCGTTCCTTGCCGTTCGCCTTGAACTCCGGCCAGTACGTGGAGACCGGGGCGTGCAGGTCGATCTGGCCGCGCTGGTGGAGCAGCAGCGGGACGGCGGCGGCGATGCCCTTGCCCGCGGAGCGGACGACCTGGACGGTGTCGACGGCCCAGGGTTCGGTGCCGTCCACGTCTCTGGTGCCGGCCCACAGGTCGACCACCTTGCGCCCGTGCCGGTAGACGGCGACCGCCGCCCCCCGGTCCCCGCGCTGCTCGAAATTACGGACGAAAGCGTCCCGGACCGCTTCGAATCCGGGCGCCGCCGTGCCTCGTACGTCCACGCCTGCTGCCGCACTCCCGCTCATCCCCCCATGGTGCACGGCACCGCAGGTGGGAGGTGGGGCGGGTCACCCCGAATTCACCGTCACGGAACGCGGGTCGAAGCCGAAGGGGAGTTCCAGACGGTGGGCGCGCATCAGGGGCTCGTCGCAGAGGAGGTCCTGGGTGCGGTCGTCGGCGGCGATGACCCCGTCGCTGAGGATCACCGCGCGGGGGCACAGCTCCAGCGCGTACGGCAGGTCGTGCGTGACCATCAGGACGGTGACGTCCAGGGAGCGCAGGATGTCGGCGAGTTCACGCCGGGACGCCGGGTCCAGGTTGGAGGAGGGCTCATCCAGGACGAGGATCTCGGGCCGCATGGCGAGGACCGTGGCGACGGCGACGCGGCGGCGCTGGCCGAAGGAGAGGTGGTGCGGCGGCCGGCCCGCGTACTCCTCCATGCCGACCTGTTTCAGCGCCTCCATGACCCGCCCTTCCAGCTCCGCGCCGCGCAGTCCCCCGGCGGCGGGTCCGAAGGCGACGTCCTCGCGGACGGTGGGCATGAAGAGCTGGTCGTCGGGGTCCTGGAAGACGATGCCGACGCGGCGGCGGATCTCGGCCATGTTCCGCTTGTCGACCGGCATCCCGGCGACGCGCACCGACCCGGCGCCCGCCTCCAGGATGCCGTTGAGGTGGAGGACGAGGGTCGTCTTGCCGGCGCCGTTCGGGCCGAGGAGCGCGACGCGTTCGCCGCGTCCGACGGTCAGGTCGACTCCGAAGAGCGCCTGGTGGCCGTCGGGATACGCGTACGCGAGGCCGCTGACCTCCAGGGAGGGCGGCACGGGGGCGGGGTCGGGGCTCATACGGTCCATCCCACCAGACACACGGCGAGGGCGAGCAGCGGGAGGGCGGAGGCGTACGCCCACTGGGTGCGGGAGGCCGTCACCTGGTCGATGACGGGCATGGAGCCCGCGTAGCCCCGGCTGACCATCGCGAGGTGGACGCGTTCGCCGCGCTCGTAGGAGCGGATGAACAGGGCCCCGGCCGACTTGGCGAGGACGCCCCAGTGCCGCAGGCCGCGCGCCTCGAAGCCGCGGGAGCGGCGGGCGATGGACATGCGGCGCATCTCGTCGGTGATGACGTCGCCGTACCGGATCATGAAGGAGGCGATCTGGACGAGCAGCGGCGGGAGCTTGAGGCGCTGGAGGCCGAGCAGCAGCTCGCGCAGTTCCGTGGTGGAGGCCAGCAGCACGGAGGCGGCGACTCCGAGGGTGCCCTTGGCCAGCACGTTCCAGGCGCCCCAGAGGCCGGGGACGCTGACCGAGAGGCCGAGGACGTGGGTCTGCTCGCCGGGCACGACGAACGGCATGAGCAGGGCGAACGCGACGAACGGCACCTCGATCAGCAGCCGTTTCAGCAGGAAGCCGGCCGGGATGCGGGCGGACGCGGTGACGCCCGCGATGAGCAGCGCGTACAGACCGAAGGCCCAGACGGCTTCGCGCGGGGTGGAGACGACGACCACGACGAAGCAGAAGACGGCGGCGAGCTTGCAGTGCGGCGGCAGGTCGTGGACCGGTGAGTGCCCGTGCCGGTAGAGCTTGTGCGCGTGTCCGGCGCCCATGTCAGACCTTCTCTTCGGTGCGGGAGTCCGCCTCGCCCTGCGTACGGCGTCGGCGCGAGACCACGTAGAAGGCGCCGCTGCCCACGACGAGGGTGGCGCCGACGCCGATGATCCCGGCGAGGCCGCCGGAGAGCCGGGCGTCGGAGACGTCCTTGACGCCGTAGTCGGCGAGCGGGGAGTCCGCGGTGGCGTGCTCCTTGGCCTCCTTGTCGATGCCCTTGTCGGCGGCGACCTTCTCCAGGCCGTCCGGGTTGGCGGAGGCGTAGAAGGAGACGAAACCGGCGAGCACGAGGGCGGTGACCAGACCGGTGGCCCACAGGCCGCGGGTCGGGCGGTGCGCGGCGGGGGCGGGCTCGCGCACCGGCGCCGGGGCGTCGACCAGTTCGCCGTCGACCCGGAGCTTGAGCGGGGCGGCGAGGCCCTTCGCGCCGTGGACGAGGTCGGGGCGGACGGCGAGGACGGCGCCGACCGTGAGCGCGGTGATCACGGCCTCGCCGATGCCGATGAGCACGTGCACGCCGACCATGGCGGTGAAGACCTTGCCGATCGGGATGTCGGTGGTCCCGCCGATCCAGTACATCAGCGTGAACGCCCCGGCGGCGGCCGGTACGGAGACCAGCGCGGCGACGAAGGAGGCGGCGGTCATCGAGCGGCGGGTGCGCGGCAGCACGCCGACGAGGCCGCGGAAGAGGGCGTACGCGACGACGGTGGTGACGACGCCCATGTCGAGGACGTTGACGCCGAGCGCGGTCAGGCCGCCGTCGGCGAAGAGGATGCCCTGCATCAGCAGGACGACGGATATGCAGAGCACGCCCGTATACGGCCCGACGAGGATCGCCGCGAGCGCCCCGCCGAGCAGATGGCCGCTGGTGCCGGCGGCGACGGGGAAGTTCAGCATCTGCACGGCGAAGATGAAGGCGGCGACGAGCCCGGCCAGCGGCGCGGTGCGTTCATCGAGTTCGCGGCGCGCCCCCTTCAGGCTGACGGCGACGGCTCCGGCGGCGACGACGCCCGCGACGGCGGAGACGGGTGCGTTGATGAATCCGTCGGGTACATGCATGGGGGAGGCTCCGCTTCCTGCGTTCTCGCGTGGGCGCGCCGGGTGCGCGGGGTCGTGAACCTCTCAATGATAGGACCTTGTTGCGAAGCGTTCGCAAGAGCGCGTCACTCACAACTGCATAGGGCTTCCATAGTGCCCTTTACGCAAAATATGGGACATTAGATAACAAAGTTGCAGAAGCAGGATGGAGAGTCGGCCCATGTCCTCCGTGATCCATGACCATGCCCGTGCCCGGCTCGTCACCGACGCCCGCGACCTGCCCGTCGTCCCGGTCGAGCTGCGGTTCGACGGCGCGGACTCCCCCGCGACGATCCGCATCGCCTACCCGGGCGGCACGGAGTGGGCCGTCGAGCGCGAGCTCCTGGAACGCGGACTGCGCTACCCGGTCGAGCAGGACGGCTGGCGGATATGGCCGTGCGGCCGGGTCCAGGTGATCATGGAGCGGCACGACACGGCCGGCGTCGACGTCGTCCAGTTCGACTGCGCCCCGCTGGTCCGCTTCCTGCGGCGTACGCACCACGAGGCGCCGCGGCCGGAGACCGCCGCCCGCACCTGACATGCCGAGAGCCCCCGTGCACACCGCACGGGGGCTCTCGCCGCCCCGGCCCCCCGTCCCCACAGGTAACCCGGGCCGCCGGGGCCGCGCACCGCTCGGACGCGGCCCCGGACTTCACTCCGCGCGGCTCACACGCGGATCAGCTCGCGCTCCCCGCCGGACTCCGGCCCGGCGTCGCCGGACGACGGCTCGTCCAGCTCCTTGCGCAGGCCCTCGCCCTCGACGTCCACGTTGGGCAGCGCGCGGTCGAGCCAGCGCGGCAGCCACCAGGCGCGCTTGCCGAGCAGCGCCAGGACGGCGGGCACGATGGCCATGCGCACGACGAACGCGTCGAAGAAGACGGCGATGGCGAGCGAGAAGCCGATCATCTTGATCATCTGCTCGCTGGAGCCGATGAACCCGGAGAAGACCGCGATCATGATCACGGCGGCGGCCGTGACGACCCGCGCCCCGTGCTTGAAGCCGGTGACGATGGCCTGGCCGGGCTTCTCGCCGTGGACGTACGCCTCACGCATCCGCGTGACGAGGAAGACCTCGTAGTCCATCGCGAGGCCGAAGACCACGCCCACCATGAAGATCGGCATCATCGACATGATCGGACCGGTCTGCTCGACCCCGAAGAGCGAGCCGAGCCAGCCCCACTGGAAGACCGCGACGACCGCGCCCAGGGCCGCGACGACCGAGAGCAGGAAGCCGAGCGCCGCCTTCAGCGGCACCAGGACCGACCGGAAGACCACCATCAGGAGCAGGAAGGCGAGGCCGACCACGAGCGCCAGGTAGGGCAGCAGCGCGTCGTTCATCTTCTGCGAGAAGTCGATGTTCATCGCGGTGGAGCCGGTGACCAGCACCTCGGCGCCGGTGTCCGACTTGATGTCCTTGCCCGCGTCGCGGATCGCGTGGACCACGTTCTCCGTCTCGACGGAGCTCGGGCGGTCCTTCGGGACGACGGTGATCATCGCCGCGTCGCCGGCCTTGTTGAACGTGGCCGGGGTGACGGCGACGACGCCCTTGATCCCGGCGATCTCGTCGCCGACCCGCTTGGCCGCGGCCTTGCCGTCCGCGCTGTCCTCGGTGTCCACCACGACGAGCAGCGGACCGTTGAAGCCGGGGCCGAAGCCGTCGGAGAGCAGGTCGTAGGCGCGGCGCTGGGTGGTGCTGGTGGGCTGGGAGCCGTCGTCCGGCAGACCCATCTCCAGCGAGGCGGCAGGAACAGCGATGGCGCCGAGGCCCAGGACGCCGACGAGCAGCACCCAGACCGGCTTGCGCAGCACGAACCGGGCCCAGCGGGTGCCCATGTTCGGCTTCGCCTCGGGCTTGTTCTCCGCCTCGGCGGCCTTGCGCGCCTTGCGCCCCACGATGCGCTTGCCCACGAAGCCCAGCATGGCCGGGACCAGGGTGAGGGCGATGAGGACGGCGATGGCGACCGTGCCGGCCGCGGCGAAGCCCATCTTGGAGAGCATCGGGATGTTGACGACGGCCAGGCCGACGAGGGCGATGACCACGGTGAGCCCGGCGAAGACGACCGCGGACCCGGCCGTGCCGACCGCCCGGCCCGCCGCCTCCTCGCGTTCCCGGCCCTCGGCCAGCTCGGCGCGGTAGCGGGAGACGATGAACAGCGCGTAGTCGATGCCGACGGCGAGGCCGATCATCATCGCGAGCGTGGAGGTGGTGGAGCCCAGGTCGAGCACGTTGGCCAGGGCGGTGATCGTGGAGACGCCGATGCCGACCCCGATCAGGGCGGTGAGCAGCGGCAGCCCGGCCGCGATGAGCGAGCCGAAGGTGATGACGAGCACCACGGCGGCCAGCGCGATGCCGATGACCTCGGTGGCGCCGGTCTCCGGCATCACCTGGAGCGCGTCACCGCCGATCTCGACGGTCATCCCGCTCTTCTGGGCGTGGGTGCCGGCGTCCTCCAGCGCGTCCCGGGTCGCGTCGGTCAGCTCCATCGAGTTGACCTTGTACGAGACCGAGATGTACGCGGTGGAGCCGTTCTTGGAGACGGCGTTGCCGGTGTACGGGTCGGTGACCGAGGCGATCTGGTCGGAGCCTTCCTTCAGCTCCCGGGTGATCTTGTTGACCTCGGCCTTGTTGGCCGCGTCCGTCATCTTCTCGTGCTCGGGGGCCTTGAAGACGATGCGCGCGGTGGCGCCGTCCGCACTGGCGGCCGGGAAGCGCTGTTCCAGCAGGTCGAAGGCCTTCTGGGCCTCCGTACCGGGAATGGAGAAGGAGCTGGAGGTCGCGGTGGCTGCGGAGGACGCGCCGAACCCGGCAAGCGCCAGCAGTGCCACCCAGATCAGGGCGACATAGCGGCGGCGCCGGAAGGCGAGCCGTCCGAGCTTGTAGAGGAATGTGGCCACGGGGGCGTACTCCCGGTCAGGTCGTTGAGTGGAAATGGGCGTGAGGAACCAGCCCGACGACGAGAGCGGCGTGTCAGGTGGGGCTTGGGGAGGGGCCGTGCGGAAAGCGCGGGGACCTGAGGTCAGACGCCGAGAGCGGGGAGGATCACGGAGTCGACGTAGTCGAGAAGGAATGCCTGGTCGACGGGGCGGTCCTCGACCAGCTGCCGGGTGGCGACGGCGCCCACCAGCATGTGCGGTACGTATCTGAGCGCCGGGTTGTCCGGGCTCACCTCTCCCCGGTCCACGGCCCGGCGCAGCAGCGTGTCGAGACCGGTCATCTCCGGTTCGATCAGCAGTTCGCGCAGGGCCTGCAGGAGGTCGGGGTTGTCGTGGACGGCATGGCTCAGACCCCGCATCAGCGCGGCGTCCTTCTCCATCTGACAGTCGTCACTGCGGCTGAGCACGGCATGGAAGTCCCCGCGCAGCGAGCCGGTGTCGACATCGCCGAGGCTGCCGGGTTTGTTGTGCCGCAGGGCCGTGACGACGAGCGCCGGCTTGCTCCCCCACTGGCGGTAGAGGGTGGCCTTGCTGGAATGCGTACGGGCGGCGACGGCGTCCATCGTGAGGGCGTCGTAACCGACTTCGCGGAGCAGGTCGAGCACGGCGGCGTACAGCTCGCTCTCACGCTCGGGCGTGAGCCGTGTGCGTGCCATGGCCGACCTCCTGTCCGATGGATCATCGAACGAAACCGTTTCGTACAGTAGAACGGTACCCCGGCCGTCGAGCGAAACGAAACGGTTTCGCTTGTGGCTCGCACCACAAAAAGCGGGCCTCTCTGAGTTGCCGGGCCCCCCTCGCGCGGAAAGCATTGGGGGGTGAGTGACGACGTCTCGTATCTCCGGTTCCCGCACCTCCACGAGGATCTGCTCTGCTTCGTGGCCGAGGACGATCTCTGGGTCGCCCCCCTCGCCGCCGAAGGGGAGCGCCCCGGCCGGGCCTGGCGGGTCACCGTCGACCGCACCAGAGCCGGCCACCCCCGGTTCTCGCCCGACGGGACCCGGATCGCGTACACGTCGTGGCGCAGCCTCGACCCGGAGATCCACCTCGCCCCGGTCGCCGGCGGACCGTCCCGCCGGCTCACCTACTGGGGCTCCACCGACACCCGGGTCTGCGGCTGGACGCCCGACCCGGGCGACGCGGCACAGATCCTCGCCGTCTCCTCGCACAACCAGCCGTTCTCCTACTTCTCGTGGGCCTACAGCGTCCCCACCGACGGCAGCCCCGGCGGCAAGCTCCCCTGGGGCCCGGTCACCGACATCGCGGTCGCCGACACCGACGGCGAGCGCCGCACCCTGCTGCTCACCGGCACCCCGCCGCACGAACCGGCGGCCTGGAAGCGCTACCGGGGCGGAGCCATGGGCCGCCTGTGGCTGCACGGCGAGCGGCTGCTCCCGGACATCGGCGGGCACCTCGACGCCCCGATGTTCGTGGGCGGCCGGATCGCGTTCCTCTCCGACCACGAGGGCGTCGGCAACCTCTACTCCTGCCGTCCCGACGGCACGGACCTGCGCCGCCACACCGACCACGACGCGTTCTACGCCCGGCACGCGGCGAGCGACGGGCGCCGGATCGTCTACCAGTGCGCGGGCGAGCTGTGGCTCGTGGACGACCTGGAGACGCCGGACGCGGTGCCCCGGAAGCTGGAGGTCCGGCTCGGCGGCCCGCGCGCGGGGCGGCGTACGTACCAGGTCCCGGCGTCGAGCCATGTGGACGCGGTGTCCGTGGACGAGACGGGCCGGGCGAGCGCCGTGTCGGTTCGCGGCAGCCTGTACTGGCTCACGCACCGCGACGGGCCCGCCCGCACCATCTCGGACACGCCGGGTGTGCGGGTGCGGCTGCCGGAGATGCTGGGCAGCGGGGGCCAGGTCGCGTACGTCACCGACGCGGAGGGCGAGGACGCGGTCGAGATCGCCCCGCTGCCGCGCGCCAGCGGCGACCGCCCGGTCCGCCGCCTCGCCTCGGGCCTGATCGGCCGGGTCCAGGAGCTGGTCTCCGACCCGGACGGCGAACGCCTCGCCATCGCCTCGCACGACGGCCGCCTGCTGCTCCTGGACACCGACGAGGAGACGGCCACGGGCGAGCCGACCGAGCTGATCCGGTCCGTCAACGGGCCCGTACGCGACCTGGCGTTCTCCCCGGACGGCGCCTGGCTGACCTGGTCGCACCCGGGGATCGGCCGCTCGCTGCGCAAGATCAAGCTGGCCCGGATCGGCGGTCCGGGCGAGCCCGTGATCGTGGACGTCACCAACGGCCGCTTCGAGGACGAGAACCCGGTCTTCACGGGCGACGGCCGCTATCTGGCGTTCCTGTCCTGGCGCGGCTTCGACCCGGTGTACGACGTCCACACCGGCGACCTGTCCTTCCCGCTCGGCTGCCGTCCCTACCTGGTGCCGCTCTCCTCGGCGACCCCGTCCCCCTTCGCCCTGCTGCCCGACGGGCGGCCCGCGGCGGGCGGCCTGGACCCGGTCGACACGGCCGAGGCGGGGATGACGGAGGGGTCCACGGTCACCGTCGAGTTCGAGGGGCTGGAGAGCCGGGTCACGCCATTCCCGGTCTCCGCCTCGAAGTACTCCGCGCTGGCGCCGGTCAGCGGCGGCGGCCTGGTGTGGTTGCGCTGGCCGATCTCCGGGGCGCTCGGCGAGACCTTCGCCAACCCGGCGGACATGTCGGGCCGGCCGACCCTGGAGCACTTCAGCATCGCCAAGGCGAAGAAGACCGAACTCGTGGGCCACCTCGACTGGTTCGAGGTCAGCGGTGACGCGTCCCGGCTGGTCGTGATGGACGACGGCGAGCTGCGCGCGGTCCCCGCCGCGGAGCCCGGCGACAACGACTCGACCGTCTATCTGGACCTGCGCCGCATCCTGCACGAGGTGGACCCGGCGGCGGAGTGGCGCGGGGCGTACGACGAGGCGGGCCGCATCATCCGCTCCTACTTCTGGGAGCCGGACATGTGCGGCATCGACTGGCCGGGGGTCCTGGACCAGTACCGGCCCCTGGTCGAACGCGTCGCCACGCCCGACGAGTTCGCGGACCTGCTGCGCGAGGTGCTGGGCGAGCTGGGCACCTCGCACGCCTACGTGGCGCCCGCGCGCCGCAACGAGGGCCCGCCGCACTACCAGCGCGCGATCGGGCTGCTCGGCGCCAACTTCGCGTGCCGGGACGGGGACTGGACCCTGCTGCGCATCCTGCCCGGCGACTCGTCGGACTCCAAGGCGCGGTCCCCGCTGGCCGGTACGGGAATCCGCGAGGGGGCGGTGCTGACCCATGTGGACGGCCGGCCGGTGGACCCGGTCGCCGGGCCGTATCCGCTGCTGGCGGCGGCGGGCGGCACGACGGTCGAGCTGACCTTCCGCCCGGCGGAGGGCGGGGGCCCTCCGCGCCGCATCGCGGTCGTGCCCCTCGTCGACGAACGCCCCCTCCGCTATCAGGACTGGGTCGCCAAGCGGCGCGAGGTGGTCCGGGAGCTGAGCGGGGGGCGGTGCGGCTACCTCCACATCCCCGACATGGGCGGTTCGGGCTGGGCCCAGTTCAACCGCGACCTGCGGATGGAGGTGTCCCGCCCCGCGCTGATCGTGGACGTACGCGGCAACGCCGGCGGCCACATCAGCGAACTGGTCGTGGAGAAGCTCACCCGTACGATCCTGGGCTGGGACCTGACCCGCAACGCCCAGCCGGTGAGCTACGCCTCCAACGCCCCCCGGGGCCCCGTCGTCGCCCTGGCCGACGAGGCGACCTCGTCCGACGGCGACATGATCACCGCCGCGTTCCGCCTGCTGAAGCTGGGCCCGGTCGTCGGCCAGCGCACCTGGGGCGGCGTCGTCGGCATGACCGGCCGCCACCGGCTGGGCGACGGCACGGTGATCACGGTGCCGATGAACGCGGCCTGGTTCGACACGTACGGCTGGTCCGTCGAGAACCACGGCGTCGAACCGGACCTGGAGGCGCTGCGCACCCCGCTGGACTGGGCGGAGGGCCGCTACGCGGTCCTGGACGACGCGGTCCGCACCGCCCTGGACCTCCTGGCGGCCCATCCCCCGGCGACCCCGCCCACGTACGACACGGCCCCGGACCGCAGGCGGCCCCCGCTGCCGCCGAGGTAGGGGGCGGGGGCGGGGTCACTCCTCGTCGTCCTCCGCCAGCTCCGCGTCGAGCTCCGCGTCCAACTGCTCGTCCAGCGCCTCCAGTTCCTCCTCCGGCCGGATCATCCGGGCGCGGAGGTCCAGGTCGTCCGGGTCGTAGTGGGGCAGCACGTCCTCCCGCCAGCGGTCGGCGGCGAGCGTCAGGAGGTCCATGGCCTCGTCCAGCCGGCCCAGGTGGCGCAAGGCGACTCCGTAGTATCCGGCCGCCTCCGTGCGGAACGTGTCGTTGTCGTCGCCCTCCTCCCAGGCCCGGCGGAGGTACGGCTCGGCCTCGGCGTACGCCTTGCGCTGGACCATCAGCTTGCCCGCGAGCATGGAGTCCAGGCGGGAGCCGAGACCGGCCGCGCGGACGTACCAGCGCTCGGACTCCTGGTAGTCCCGGTGCTGGTCGGACAGCCAGCCCATGTAGTGGCAGGAGTGCCGGTCGCCGCCCTCGGCGGCCACCCGGTGCCACCTGTCGCGGTCGGGGAAGCGGCGCAGCTTCGCGTACAGCTCCGCCAGGTCGTAGGCCGCGTCCGGGTTCCCGGCGCGGGCGGCGGGCTCGATCCAGGGGATCAGGTAGCGGGCGTTCTTGCCGCCCCAGTCGTTGAGCATGTCGGCGTATTCGTACCCGGCCTCGGCGTCGCCCGCCTCGGCCCGCTCGCGCAGTCCGGGGAGCTGCCGGAAGTCGGGCTCGTCGGCGGCACGGGGGCCGCCCTCGCGGAGCGCGGCGACCCGGGCCAGCTGCTGCACGGCGTCCTTGTCGTCCTCGCCGAACTGCCGGAACCAGTGCTCGGCCTCGTCGTACCGGCCGAGCCGCATGCACAGCATCCCGAGGTTCCACTTGGGCGCCTCGTCGCCCGCCTCGACGGCGAGCCGGTGGACACGCTCGGCCTCCGCCAGCTGGCCGCGCTGCTCGCACAGGTTGCCGAGCACCCCGGCGGCCCGCTCCACGCCCGCCTCGCGCGCCTGGAGCAGCAGCTCGATGGCCTCGGGCCAGCCCTCCTCGCCGGTCTCGGTGAGGAACATCGCGTAGTACACCCCTGCCTCGGCGCTGAGCGCGGAGCCCCGGCGGTAGAGCGCGTCGGCGCGGGGGGCGAGTCCCGGGTAGTCCGCGAAGTGCTTGTCCAGCTCGAAGAGTCCCCGGACCGCCGCCAGGGCGGCCGCGCCGTCCTCGTCGGCCTCGGCGGCCTCCAGCGCCTCTTCGACCCGGTCGAAGACCTCCTCGAACGAGTCGAAGAGCCGGGACCAGCGGAATACGGCGATGTCACCGAGCTCGGCCTTGCTCATCAGGAACGCGGACGCCTCCGCGCACCGCCCCTCGGCGGCCATGATCTTGCCCAGCTCGATTTTGCATTCGAGGTGCCGCGAGTTCTCCCACCCCTGCCGCAGCCACTCGGCGGCCTCGTCGGTCTTCCCGTCCTCCCGCAGCAGCACCCCGAGCCCCCAGGCGCACCCCCCGTCGAACTCCGCCCACTCGCGGTAGAGCGCGTCCGCCGCCGCCCGGTCGCCCCGGACCTTCCGGTACCGGGCCAGCGTGTAGTGCGACCAGATGTCCCCGGCCTCGACGGCCCGTTCCCAGTAGGGGATGCCCTCGTCGATGTGTCTCCCGAACACGAAGAAGTCCGTGTGCCGGTGGGCGGCCTTCACATCCTTGGCCAGAGCGGCGGCGACCAGCGCCTCGCCCCGGGTCTGTATGTCCTGGGTGGTCATGGGCGCATGGTGCCAGGTGAGTTGGCGTACACGCCGCCCGGGCCCCCGGCCTTCACACGTCGGGCGCACCGGCCACGACCGCCACCGTCCACGTGGCCGTTGCCCGTGCAGCGGGCGTACACGGTGCAGACGCCCTGCCGGGGCGTGAACCGCTTGAGGTCGAGGTCGCCGGATCCGGATGTCTCGGGGACGAGTACGGCGGCGTGCGCCGGGCGGCCCGGGCCGTACGCGTACGACTGTCGTGGCCCACGAGACCCGCGTCACACCGCGCACCCCCGTGTCACAGCCCGGCCCGCTGTCTCGTCCAGGGAGTGAACGCACCACAGCGCTCCCGAGGAGGACCCGATGAACGCTCGCCTCAGCTACTTCACCAACCCCGTCGCCGCCAAGGCGCTCAAGTACTTCATGGCGTGCGGCCGGGAGGTGAAGGACCTGCCGCTGCCCGCCGCCACGCAGGAGCTCGTCGCCCTCCGCGTCAGCCAGATCAACGGCTGCGCGGCCTGCGTCGACATGCACACCAAGGACGCCGTCGCGGCCGGGGAGAGCGCGGTGCGGCTGAATCTCGTCGCGGTCTGGCGGGAGGCCACCGTGTTCACCGACGCCGAGCGCGCGGCCCTCGCCCTCGCCGAGCAGGGCACGCGTACGGCCGACGCCGGGACCGGGGTGGACGACGAGACCTGGGCGAGGGCGGCCGAGCTGTACGACGAGGAGCAGCTGACCGCGCTCGTCATGCTGGTCTCGTTCATGAACGCGGTGAACCGGCTGAACATCATCACGCAGCAGCCCGCGGGCGATTACCGGCCCGGACAGTTCCACTGAGCGGAAGAAGCGAGGGAAGGGGTCCGGCATGGGCAAGGCCGAGGAGTTCGAGGAGCTGCGGGCGCTGCTGTTCTCGATCGCGTACCGCGTCCTGGGCAGCGTCGCCGAGGCGGAGGACGCCGTCCAGGAGACCTGGCTCCGTTACGACGCCTCGGCCACCCGGCCGGAGTCGGTGAAGGCGTTCCTCTCCACCACGGTGACCCGGATCGCGATCGACGTGCTGCGGTCGGCCCGGGTGCGGCGGGAGGAGTACGTCGGCCCGTGGCTGCCGGAACCGCTGCTGGACGACCCGTACGCGGACCCGGCACGGGCCGCCGAGCTGGCGGACTCGGTGTCGATGGCGTCGCTGCTCCTCCTGGAGCGGCTGAGCCCGCTGGAGCGGTCGGTGTTCGTGCTGCGGGACGTCTTCGCCTTCGGCTTCGCCGACATCGCGGCGGCGGTGGGCCGCTCCGAGGCGGCCTGCCGCCAGCTGCTCGTACGGGCCCGGCGCCACATGCACGAGGGGCGGCCCCGGTTCGAGGCGGACCGCGCGGAGCAGCGGGAGCTGGCGGGCCGGTTCTTCGACGCGCTGTCCCGGGGCGATGTGGAGGGCCTGCGGAGCCTGCTCGCCGCCGACGTCCAGCTCGTCGGTGACGGGGGCGGCAAGGCACCGCAGCTGGCCAGGACCGTCGTGGGCGCGGAGAACGCGGCCCGGCTGCTCGCCACGGTCTACCCCCTCATGGCCGAGGCGGGCATCACCTGCGAACCGCGCGAGGTGAACGGCCGCCCGGGCGCGCTGTTCCGGGTGCGCGACGGGGGCGTGCTCCACATCCTGTCCCTCGACGTGCTGGACGGCCGTGTCCAGACGGTCCGCTCGGTGATCAACCCGGACAAGCTCGGCCACCTGGGCCCGGTGGCGGACGCGTGGGAGGCCGACCGCGAGGTGAAGGCGCTGCGCAGGCGGGGCCGCTGAGTTCTACGCCTCTTCGGCGGCCTTCGCCGCGCGTTCGACCTTCGCGCGGTGGGCATCCCAGTACGCCGCGTCCTGCTGCGGTTCGGCGTACGCGGCGGCCCTGCCCGTCGCGTGGTCGAGCTGTTCGCGGAGGATGTCGGCGTGGCCCGCGTGCCGGGCGGTCTCGCCGTGCATGTGGATCATGACGTCGAACAGCCGCACCTCGGGCCGCCCCCACCACTCCACCCGGCCGGGCGCGTCGAGGGGCAGCGCGGCGATCGTCGCGTCGGTGTGCGCCCACACCCGTCGGTACAGGCCGACGATCTCGTCCCGGGTCTCCCCTTCGGTGGCCCACATGTCCCGGCCGGCCGGTTCGTTGTCGTCCCAGCGGGGAAGCGGCTCGGGGAACGGCCGCCCGAAGACGTCCCCGAAGTAGCGGGCCTCCCAGAACGACAGGTGCTTGACGAGCCCCAGCAGGTTGGTCCCGGTCCAGGTCAACGGCCGCCGGATGTCGTATTCTCCGAGCCCGTCGAGCTTCCAGACCATGGCCTCACGGGCCATCCGCAGATTGCCGTGGAGGCGTTCTTTCACCGCGTCATCGATCATGCGTACCGACTCTGCCATCCGGGGGACCCGTCCGGAACGCCGGACCGATGACTTTTCCCGCACCGCGCAGTCTGAACCCATGTAAAGCACGCCGCACATACCCCGAGGACACCATGCGCACACTCATCAGCACCGCCTTCGTCTCCCTCGACGGCGTCATGGAGGCCCCGGGCGGCGAGCCCGGCTACCGGAACTCCGGCTGGACGTTCAAGGACATCGACTTCCTCCCCGAGGCGTACGAGATCAAGGGCCGGGAGCAGGAGGAGGCCGGGGCGCTCATGATGGGGCGGCTCAGCTACGAGGCGTTCAGCCCCGTGTGGCCGGGCATGGAGGAGTTCGCCGGTTACAAGGCGATGCCCAAGTACGTCGTCTCCACGACGCTCACCGAGGACGGCCTCGTGGACACGTGGGGCGAGACCCACATCCTCCGGTCCATGGACGACGTCGCCGCGCTGAAGGAGACCGACGGCGGCCCGGTCATCGTCCACGGGAGCGCCGCCCTCAACCACGCGCTCTCCGACGCCGGTCTGATCGACCGCTATCACCTGCTCGTCTTCCCGCTGCTCCTCGGCGCGGGCAAGCGCCTGTTCAGCACGGCCGACAAGGACACCCGGCACCTGAAGCTCGTGGAGCACGAGGCGTTCCCCAACGGCATCCAGAAAAACGTCTTCGACGTGGTCCGCTGAGGCCGACGGCCTCGGCGTCTGCCGCGACGAGAGGAGCACACACCATGCGCAAGATCATCGTCTCCACGTTCCTGACCCTCGACGGCGTCATGCAGGCCCCCGGCGGCCCCGACGAGGACCCCGAGAGCGGCTTCCGGCAAGGCGGCTGGCAGAAGCCCACGTTCGACGAGGGCGTCGGCGAGGCGATCGCCGGCTGGTACGAGGACACCGACGCGATGCTCCTCGGCCGCAAGACGTACGACATCTTCGCGTCGTACTGGCCGACCGCCGACCCGGACAACCCGTTCACGGAGCGCATGAACTCCATGCACAAGTACGTGGCGTCCCGCACCCTCACGTCCGTGGACTGGCAGAACTCCACCCTCCTGACCGGCGACACCGCCGACGCGGTACGCCGCCTCAAGGAGACCGAGGGCCGCAACATCAACGTCGTCGGCAGCGGCGACCTGGCCCAGACCCTGATGCGCGAGGACCTGGTGGACGAGTACCGCCTCACGATCCACCCGGTCATCCTCGGCACCGGCAAACGCCTCTTCGCGGACGGCGCGATCCCGACGGCCCTGGAACCGGTCACGGTGACGGGGACGAAGGGCGGCACGGTCCTCGCGGTCTACCGGCCTGCGGGGCGGCCTGCGTACGACAGCTTCTAGCCGACCTCAGAGTGCCTGAACGGTGTACTTCTCGTGCGGGATGCCGCGCTCCCAGACTGCCTCGAAGGCGGCCTGGCACAGCGCGACGGCGGCCGGGTCCGTGGTGCGCTCCTTGCCGTCCGATGCCCAGTCGCCGGTGCCGGTGAAGTGGTGGAACTGCACGAGTCGGCCGTCCAGGAGCCAGAAGTCGTTACCGGGCAGCGCGATGTCGCTCGCGCTGCGGCGGGGCAGCCAGCGTACGTCCTCTCCGGCCTGGAGGTTGAGCGGGGTGATGGCGTGCTCGTAGCGGATGTAGTCGGTGACCGGCTCGGAGACGATCCGTGCGCGGCGCATGACCACGCCGCGGGCGACCGCATCCTTCACGAGCGGCATCCACTGGGGCCAGAACGACCGAGCCGGGTCGAGGTTCGGGACGCCGGTACGCAGGAAAGCGGCGTAGTCGTCCGTCTCGTCGCCGACTGCGTACACGTCGCGCATCTCCAGGTGGAAAGCCGTGCGGCGGGTGTCGGCGAGCAGTTCAGCGAACGTCGCGGTGTTCAGCTGCTGCGCGTTCAGCGGCATCGCACGCCTCCCTCGGAATCGACATCATGCGGAACGGAAACCGGATCACCCCACTCGTGCGCGGGTACCCCTGGTGATCCCTCGCCACCAGTGTTCGGGCCTCGGCACACCTACACGAGCGGAGCGATCGCCGAGGGGCCGGTGAAGTCGGCGGCAACGGCGTCCATGATCACCTCGTCGCAGACCTCGCCGAGCCAGTAGCCGGCTTCGCGGAGAGTGCCGGCGGGTCGGAATCCGGCCTTCTCGTAGACGCGGATGCCCGCCTTGTTGGGGGCGAGGGCCTTGAGCCAGACCATGCGCAGGTTGGTGACGTGGAAGGCGTAGTCCAGGGTGAGGCGGGTGGCTGCGGTCCCCAGGCCCCTGCCGCGTGCCTCGCGTGCGAGCAACACCCCGTATTCGGCGGTCCGGACGGCCGGATCGGGCAGAAGCGTGGCGATCCCGACCGGAACCGGCTCCCCGATGAGGTCGTAGACGGTGAAGCGGATGTTCTCACCGCGGAGTTGACGCGCGATGCCTTCGGTGCGGGCCTCCAGGGATTCCGGACGCGTGCGGCCGAAGGCAACGATCAGGGCGGGGTCCTGTTCCCAAGACCAATAGGTTTCCACGAGGTCGGCGCGGTAGGGCCCGAGGCCGCAGATGTCGTTGCGGACCCAGACGACCGGTTCAGAGCTGGTGATGGCGGCCTCCGAGAGTGAGGGCGGGCGTGGACGACGCCTCGTCAACCGAGGCGCGTTCCCCAGTCTGCGCCCCCTCGGGCCGGAGGCCCGCCCGGCTTCCCGGGGCCCGTAGTTCGCACCAGACCGTCTTGCGGTACGGGGCCTGTTCCACGCCCCACCGCAGGGCGAGCGCGTCCAGCAGTTGGAGGCCCCGGCCCGACGTGCCATCCGGGCCGGTCTCGCGGAGGACCGGCCAGACCGTTGCTGCGGGGTCGCTCACCGCTACCCGTACGCGTCCCGAGGGCGTCGCGCTCAGTCGTAGCGACACCGGCGTGCGCTCCCCCACATGGGCGATCACGTTCGCCAGCAACTCACTGACGCACAGCAGGAGATCGCCCGCGTCCTCGCCGTCGAACCGCGCTCGCAGTATCTGCCGTACCTCCGGTACCGCCTGCGGGACCGCCAGGAACTCCCATGTCAGGGGCAGCCCGTTCATCCCCCGGCCGCCCTCTGCAGCACCTCGGCCAGCTGACGCGCCGTCTCCGTGTTGCAGTTACCCAGCGCGACGAGCGGCTGGCGGCCGGACCATGCGAGCGTCAGCGGGTCAACTCCCAATGACGGCAGCGTGATGCCGTTGGCCTTGAGCGCCGCACGCAGTGCGTCGATCTCCTGGCCGATGTCGTACGGGCCGTGGTCCATGAGGGCCGCCCACCTTTCGGTTGCTTGCTGTGACGAATACCTCACACGCTGCCGTATGGAGCCGTACCGTGGAAGCCAATTCCGCTCCACAGAGCGAGGCGTGAAAGGCGGTCGGCGGTGGCCAAGGAGATCGACGGTTCGGCGGGGGTGCCGCAGTTCTACGGGAAGGAGTTGCGGTACCAGAGGGAGGCGGCGGGCCTGACCATGGAGAAGCTGCTGGACGGCAGCTACTACGGAATCGCCATGCTCAGCGCCGTCGAGCACGGCGACCGCCGCATGCCGCCTCCGCTCGCCGCACACGTGGACCAGAAGCTGAGCACGGACTTCTTCACTCGGCGTTGTGAAGACGTTCGGGAGGCCCAAAGCAAGGGACACGCCGCGTTCTTTGCGAACATCGCGGAAGCGGAGACCCGCGCCCGGACCATCAACGAGTGGTCGGGCAATCTGATCCCGGGGCTCCTCCAGACCCCCGCCTACGCACGAGCCGTCATCCAGGCAACGCACCCTCTGGACACTCCCGAGGAGGTGCAGGCCAAGATCGACGCTCGACAGGAGCGGGCCAAGCTGTTCGCCGACCCCAAGAAACCCGAGTACTGGGTGGTACTGGACGAGTCGGTGCTCCGCCATCCGCTGCTGGAACCAGCGGAGATGGCCGAGCAGTTGGATCACATCGCCGCCCTGGTGCAAAGCCGTCGGGTCGTTCTACAGATCCTTCCGTGGAACGCGGCCACCCGCCCCATCAGCGAGATGCCGTTGCTGCTCCTGGACTTCGACGACGAGCCGCCGCTGTTCTACACCGAGGGGGCCTACCACGGGCAGACCATCGATGATCCGGGGCTCGTTAAGCAGTACCGCAACGCCTACGATCGCCTCAGGGCCGCCGCGCTGCCGCCAGAGGTGTCCCTCGCCCTGCTGAAGAAGGCGGCTGAGGAGTTCCGGAATGGCCAGCACCACCCTTGACCTGAGCACCACCCGCTGGCGCAAGAGCAGCTACAGCAACGGCTCCGGCGGCAACTGCCTCGAAGTAGCCGAGGGGTACGCCCTGTGGCGTAAGAGCAGCTACAGCAACACCAGCGGCGGCAACTGCCTCGAAGTCGCCGACGGCCACCCCGGCCTCGTCCCCGTCCGCGACTCCAAGCGGCCCGACGGGCCCGCGCTCGTCGTCCACGCCACCGCCTGGGCGCCGTTCATCGCGTCCGTCAAGGCCGCCTGACGCAGCAGCCACGCGGGCCCTACCCCGTCATCTCGACGTCGGACTTCTCGGACTCCTCGGAGTCCGATCCGTACTGCTGGCTCCCGTCCGGGCCGGTGCGGTGAGCGGTCGTCGGCCCGTACTTCTGGATCAGCTCGTCGAGCTCCTTCTCGTCCTTGACCCCCGCCGCGTTGGCGATCTTCGTGAGGCCGGCGTTCGCGGTTGCCCAGTAGCCGCCGGGCTTCGTCTGGAAGCTCAGCTGGGGAAGCTTCTTCTCCTTCGCGATCGACAAGGAGCAGAAGCACGAGGTGCACGGCCTCTTCTTGCCGGCGATCATCGCCGCACCGGTCGAGCCGGACTGAAGCAGGGCCAGCACCAGCTTCTGCTCCGCGTGGAGTTCTTCGAAGCCGGAACGGATGAAGACGATCTTCCCGTCCATCTGCCCGGCCCCGATCGTCGCCGCGGCCTCCGTCGCCGTCTGAGCCGCCAGTACGCCGTCCTGCACGGCCATGGCGGTGGCCATGAAGGCGTTGACCGCGCCCTCCCGGCCGTTCCCCTCACCGAGGTTGGTCATGTAGTCCGCCGACCTCTGGGCTCTCGCGTCGCCTCCTGTCCCGTGCGAGTCCCGCATGACATCGGCGAGCGTTCTCGTCTCAAGGGTGTTCAGGATCTTGGCGGCGGTGGTGTTGTCGTTGCAGGCGACAAGAATCCCGCCGCCGACCCACATGACCTGGGTCTCCTGGTTCCCGTCGTCCTCGATGTAGGCCCTTCCGCTGTTGAAGAACTGCCGCGCGACGTGGCGCAGAGCCTGCTCATCGGCCTCCATACGGCGCTTGGCGCTGTTCTCGACGGAGTCGGGCCATTTCCCGCCGGCATAGGGCATCTGCGTCCAGTCCGACGTCATCTTGCCCATGGACCGCTTGGTCGCCGCGGCCGGGACTTCCTTCGTCCTGGTCCGTTGCAGGTGGGGCCGGCCGTGCACCGGGGACACGTCCCGCGCGGACGTCGACGGCATGCTTTCGGGGGCGTGGACCGGAGGCGTCCCGGCAAGGGCTCGCTTCGCGTTGGCCTCCGCCTCGCGCTCGAAGCGGTCCGCCGGGTCGGAGACCCTGAGCCCGCTGCCGTCGTCGGTCCCGGCGACGGGCCCCCGGCGTTGCTGGATGACGTGGGTCAACTCGTGGGCGAGGGTGTGCCTGTCGGCGCCGCCCGCGCCGATGACGACATGGTTGCCGGACGTGTAGGCGCGGGCGCCGACCTCGGCCGCCGAGGCCGCGGCAGCGGAACCGTCGTGGATGCGCACGTCCGAGAAGTCCGCGCCCAGCCGGGCCTCCATGTCGGTGCGGGTCGCGTCGTCCATCGCCCGGCCGGGGGCTCGGAGCACCTCGTGCACGGTGGACCGCTGCACGGGTGCCGTATCCGCTTCGGCCTGCTCGGCGACCTGGTGGTCGCAGCCCGGACCGTGCTGATGCCGCTCGTGCGACGGCTGGACCCAGGGATGGCCGGCCTCGCGGAGCATCTGGACGACGGCGGCGTTCCCGTGCTGGGCCTGGAGGGCCCACAGCCCCTCGTGCTGCGCCTGCGGCGCGCCCGTCTGCTGGGCGGCCGGTGCCCGGCGGGGGCCGGCGGACTTCTTCAGGTTCTCGTGTTCACTCAAGGCCCGCTCCGCAGCAACTGAGAATGGCAACTCTTCATGCATACACGGCCGGTGGAGCAGGGTTCCAGGCCCGCGAGGGCAATGCGGGGTGACCCGGGAGCGGTTCGCGGGGCGCCATCCCTTTCCGGCCGAGGCCGAAGCGAGGGCGGCCGTCGGGGCCCGCCGGGCGGCCCTCGGACAGCCGGAAGGGGCGCGCCCGGAAGAATCCGGGCGCGCCCCTCGGCGTCACCGCGCGACCGTTACCGGTCGAGGCGCTCGTTCGCCTCGTTCTGGGCGCGCCGCGTCGCGTCCTTCGCGCGGTCGCGGCCCTGCTGGGTCGCGTCCTTGGCGCGGTCGCGGCCCTGGCCCTGGCGCTGGCGGTCCTGCGTCTGGTCCTGCGCCTGGCCCGCGAGGTCCTTGGCCTTGTCCTTGAACTGGTCGGCGATGCCCATGCTGTTCACTCCTATGTGGTGCGTGGGGTACGGCCCCGGTGGGGCCTCGACCAGATTCACACGGCCGACCACGCTCCGCATGTCGATCATTCACGCTCCGTGCGCGCGGCGCGTTCCTGCTGGTCAGCGGCGCCTCCGGCACCGACGAGGCCCCTGCTCCGGCCCTCCATGCGCGGGCCGAAGCGGCGCATCTCGCGCTGGCCGACGACGCCGATGAGGGTGGGCAGGTAGCCGCGTACGGACTGCATGCCGCGCAGCCACCACTGGGCGTAGACGTGGGCGGAGCGGCGCTCGATTCCGGCGACGATGCGGTCGACGGCGGGGCCGAGGGGGTACGTGCGGTTGGTGGGCCACGGGAGGCGCTTGCGCAGGTCCCGCATGACGTCGTCCTCGTCGGCGCCGCGCACCATGTCGGTGTCGGTCCAGGAGAGGTAGCCGACGCCCACCTTCACGCCCTTGTAGCCGACTTCGCCGCGCAGGCTGTGCGCGAACGCCTCGACGCCGGACTTGGAGGCGCAGTAGGCGCTCATCATCGGGGCCGGGGTCATCGCGGCGAGGGAGGCGATCTGGAGGAAGTAGCCCCGGCTCTCCATGAGGACGGGCAGGAAGGCGCGAGCCGTCACCGCGCCGCCGATGAGGTTGACCTCGATGACCCGGCGCCAGGCGACGGGGTCGGAGTCGACGAGGGGGCCGCCGGTGGCGACGCCCGCGTTGGCGACGACGATGTCGACCTTGCCGAAGCGGGCCTTGACGTCCCTCGCGACCTGGGACATCGCCTCGTGGTCGGTGACGTCGGCGTGCCAGTGGTCGCTCTCACCGTGGAGGCGGGCCGAAACCTTCTTCAGCTCGTCGGGTTCGAGGCCGACGAGGGCGAGGATCGCTCCCCGGGCGGAGAGCTTGCGGGCGAGGAGTTCGCCGACGCCGCGTGCCGCGCCGGTGACGACGACGACCTGTCCTTCGAGACTTCCCGTGCCGCTCATGCGACCTCCTCCTTGCCCTCGATGTCTGTAGTACCCCGCGCGTCCCGGTCCGGGCCGGACGGCAGGTACGCGGCCACCAGCTCCCGTATCTTCGCCGTGACGGTCTCCGGCGCCTCCACGGGCGTCATGTGCCCCATGCCCGTCAGCTCGGTGAGGCCGAGGCAGTCGGGCAGGGCCGCCGCGATGGCGCGGGCGTGGACGGGCGGCGTGAGCCGGTCCTCCGTACCCGCGATGACCGCAGTGGGCACGCGCAACTCCCGTACGCCCTCGTCCAGATCGAGCTCGGCGAGGACGTGGCCCCAGGCGACCCTGGGGATGCGGGGGCAGGCGTGCACGATGCGGGCGCAGGTGTCGACCCGGTCGGGGGCCGAACCGGCGCCCATCGTCCCGTACTTCAGTATCCGACGCGAAACGGGCGTGACCGGCCCGAGGGGGGCGCGCGCGCCGAGGATCGCGCGGGTGAGGCGGGTGCGTACGGCTCCGGCGCGCATCGGTACGACGAGCGACTCGGCGAGGAGCCGGGAGCTGCCGGTGCTGCACAGCAGGACGGCGACGGCGTGCTCGCGCAGCTTCGGGCGGCGGGAGGCGGACATGATGGTCATGCCGCCCATGGAGTGCCCGGCGAGGACCGCCTTCTCGCCGGGGGCGAGGGTGGCGGCGAGGACCGCTTCGAGGTCGTCGGCGAGGGCGTCGGTGGTGTAGCCGTCGCGGGCGGCGGCGGGCGAGGTGCCGTGGCCGCGCTGGTCGTAGGCGATGACGCGGTGGTCGACGGCCAGGTCGCGTATCTGGGCGTCCCAGAAGCTGGTGTTGCAGGTCCAGCCGTGGGAGAGGACGACGGCGGGCGCGCCCTCCTGGCCGTGGATCTCGACGTGTATCCGGGAGCCGTCGGCGGAGACGGCGAGGAGTTCGCGGGCGGCCACGGGGCGGCGCCCCGCGACGGGCAGGGGGCGGCTCATCGGACGGCCTCCTCGGAGACGGTGTCGCCGGACGTGCGCTGGGCGGGGACGGACGGACGGAGGACCTGGTATTCGGACAGGTCGACGGTCCGGGTGGCCTTGCGGAACTCGGAGGTGGTGCCGGGCCAGACGGTGGTGTTGCGGCCGTTGGCGTCCAGGTACCAGCTGTTGCAGCCGCCGGTGTTCCAGACGGTGCGCTTCATCCGTTCCTGGACGCGGCGGTTCCAGGTGTTCACGGCGGAGGGGCGGGCGTCGAGGGCGGCCTTGCCGCCGAGGAGGTTCAGCTGGCGCAGGTAGTCGGCCATGTAGTTCAGCTGGGACTCGATCATGAGGATCATCGAGGAGTTCCCGAGCCCGGTGTTGGGGCCGATGATGGTCATCCAGTTCGGGAACCCGGCCGCGCTGGCGCCGCGCAGCGCCTGCATGCCGTCCTTCCAGGCCTCGGTGAGCGTGATCCCGTCGGCGCCGACGACGCGTTCGGCGATCGGCATGTCGGTGACGTGGAATCCGGTGCCGAAGATGATCGCGTCGACCTCGGCCTCCGTGCCGTCGGACGCGACGACCGTGGAGCCGCGTACCTCGGCGAGGCCGGAGGCGACGACGTCGACATTGGGCTGGGCCAGAGCGGGGTAGTACGTGCTCGACAGCAGGATTCGCTTGCAGCCGATGCGGTAGGAGGGGGTCAGCTTGGCGCGCAGGGCCGGGTCCTTGATGGCGCGGGCCATGTTGGACTTCGCTATGCGCTCGACCAGACCGAGCTGGTCGGGGTGCTTGGTGAAGGCGCTGACCTGCAACTCCCGGATGCCCCAGAGGAGTCCGCGACGGGCGGCGCCGGTGGCGGGCAGGGCGCGGTGGAGCCACTGCTCGGCGCCGCTGATCTTGCGGTCCATGCGGGGCATGACCCAGGGCGGGGTGCGCTGGAAGAGGGTCAGCTTCCCGACCTTCGGCTGGATGGAGGGGACGATCTGGATGGCGGAGGCGCCGGTGCCGATCATCGCGACGCGCTTGCCGGTGAGGTCGGCGTCGTGGTCCCAGCGGGCGGAGTGGAAGACCTTGCCGGGGAAGTCGGCGAGCCCCGGGATGTCGGGCATCTTCGGGTCGGAGAGCGGCCCGGTCGCGGAGACGACGACGTCCGCGACGATCGTGGTGCCGTTCGCGCTGTCGATGACCCAGTGCAGCTCGTCGTTGTCCCAGCGCATCTGCTTGACCTCGTGGTCGAGGCGCAGATGGGCGCGGAGCCCGAAGGTGTCGGCGACGTGCTCCAGGTAGGCGCGGATGTGCTCCTGCCCGGAGAAGGTGCGCGGCCACTCGGGGTTGGGGGCGAACGAGAAGGAGTAGAGGTGGGACGGTACGTCGCAGGCGCAGCCGGGGTAGCTGTTGTCGCGCCAGGTGCCGCCGACGGAACCGGCGCGCTCCAGGATCACGAAGTCGGTGATGCCTTCGCGTCGCAGCCGGACCGCGGCGCCGAGGCCCCCGAATCCGGATCCGATCACCGCCACGCGTACATGCTCGTGCTGGGCCATGCTGCCGCCTCCCGCGGTACGTCACACGACTCTGCCAGCAATCACTGGCATGGTTGGGAGGGTAGAGCAGCGAAGTACCGATGGGTAGGGGGCGGACGAAGCAAAGTTACCCGCGGTACAACTTGAGGCCCGCGCCCCGGGGAGGCGGATAGGCTGCGGGGGTGGCAGACGGACCCGAGCACCGCGAGTACCGCATGGAGGAGCTGGCCAAGGAGGCCGGCATCCCCGTGCGGACCGTGCGCTTCTACCGCGAGCGCGGCCTGATCGCGCCGCCCCGCCGGGAGGGCCGCATCGCCTGGTACGACGACCACCACCTGGCCCGCCTGCGCACGATCACGGGCCTCCTGGAACGCGGCCACACCCTGACCGGCATCGCCGACCTGGCCCGTACGTTCGAGAGCGGCCGCGATGTCGCCGAGGTGCTGGGCCTGGGCGAACCGTCCGAGGAGACCCCGGTCCGCCTGACGCCCGAGCAGCTGGCGGACTACTTCGAGGGCGAGTCCACGCCGGAGAACCTGGCCCTGGCGATGGAGCTGGGCTACCTGGGGACGGACGGCGAGGAGATCGTCCACATCAGCCGCCGCCTGCTGGACGTGTCCGCCGAGCTGGTACGGGAGGGGGTGCCGCTCTCGACGGTGCTCTCGACGGGCCGCCACGTCCGCGCGCACGCGGAGGCGCTGGCGGACCTGTTCGTCTCGGTGCTCCAGGAGTACGGCGCGGAGACGGACCCGGAACCGCCCCAACTGCGGCCGCTGGCCCGCGCGGTGGTGGACGCGGAGCTGTCGATGGCGCTGGACCGGCGGCTGCGGCGGAAGACGGCGGAGGAGACCGGGTAGATCCGGTGCGGATCTTGCTCATTCCGCCACCCGTACCGGCCGCCCCCCGCTAGGTTTCCGGCATGAAGCCGCTGACCGCCGAGGACCCCACGCGCATCGGCCCCTACCGCCTGATCGCCCGCCTGGGCGCGGGCGGGATGGGACTCGTCTACCTCGGCCGCTCGGACGTCGGCCGCACGGTCGCGGTGAAGGTCGTGCAGCGCGAGTACGCGGCGCAGCCGGAGTTCCGCAAGCGCTTCGCGCGTGAGGTGGCGGCGGCCGGTGAGGTGGCCGGGAGCTGGACGGCGGACGTCCTCGACTCGGACACCGAGGCCGAAGTGCCGTGGCTGGCCACGCAGTACGTACCCGGCCCGGACCTGGCGACGGTGGTCGGCACGGACTACGGACCGCTGCCCGAGCACTCGGTCCGCGTCCTGGCGAACCGCCTCGCCCTCGCGCTGGGGGCGGTGCACGGGGCGGGCCTCATCCACCGCGACCTGAAGCCGTCCAACGTGCTGGTGACGGTGGACGGGCCGCGGGTCATCGACTTCGGCATCGCCCGCGCGATGGACAAGCTGACGGACGGCAGCCTGCTCACACGTGCGGGCATGCTGATCGGTTCACCCGGTTTCATGTCCCCGGAACAGGTGAGGGGCCTCGAACTCACCCCGGCCAGTGACGTGTTCTGCCTGGGCGCGGTCCTGGTGTACGCGGCGACGGGCCGCCTGCTCTTCGGCGCCACGGACACCGGTCTGAACGCGCACCTGTTCCGGATCGCGGAGGACGAACCGGATCTGACGGGCGTACCGGAGTCGCTGCTCCCCCTGGTACGCGCCTGCCTCGCGAAGGATCCGGCCGCCCGCCCCGCCCCGCACGAGATCGCCGCCCGCACGTCCGGGGACGGGGGCGGGGACGCGGTGTGGCTGCCGGGCGAGGTGCTGGCGGAGCTGGGGCGGAGATCGGCGCGGCTGCTGGACTACGTACCGGAGGCGCGGGAGGAGGCGGCACCGGTGAACTCGGCGGCGAAGCCGACTGAGGCCGTGACGGAGCCCGTCGCCTCCCCCGCGTACCCGCCGACGACTCCCGCGCAGCCGACCGGAGCGGCCCGTACGCGGGGCCTCGCCGTGATCGTGGTGGCGCAACTGGCGGTCCTGGCCGGGGCCGTGCTCGGGAATCCGGCCGGCCCCGACGGAAGGACCGCCCCCTATCCCACCTCCGCGCCCGTCTCCTACGCCTTCGCGGTCGCCTTCGCGGCCATGCTGGTGCCCGGGGGCCATATCGCGGACCGGGTGGGCCGCAGGCGGTCGCTGATCGCCGGGGTGACGGGCTTCGCGGTGTCGGGGCTGCTCTCGGGGTTCGCCCTGCTGGCCGGTGCCCCGCCGCTGCTCCTCGCGAGCCGCCTCCTCCAGGGCGGTTTCGGCGCGCTGGCCACGGCGGCGGCCCTGGCGACGGTGGCGGCGGGTTCGCGGGGCGGTGCGGGCCGGGGCTTCGGTGCCTACGCGGCGGTGAGCGCGTGCGGTCCGATGCTCGGGCTGCTGGGGAGCGACGCCCTGTGGTTCATGGCCAGGGGCCCGCTCACGGCCGTGGCGCCCGCGCTCGCGCTGCTGGCCCTGACGGGTATGCGGACGCTGCCGCCGGACTCCCCGGACCGGACGGGCGGTGTACCGGCCGACCTGCCGGGCGTGCTGCTGGGCTTCCTGGGAACGGGGGCGGTCATGTACGGGCTGGCCGGGGTCCCGTCGGCGGGCCGGGCGGACGGCGACGCGGGCGTCGCGCTGGGTGTGGGCGTCGCGCTGCTGATCGTGTTCGCGGCGCGGCAGCGGGCGGCGTCGGCCCCGTTGCTTCCGCCGTACGTCCTCCGGGACCGCGGACGCCGGGGCGGCTTCCTGACGATGGGCCTGGTCGGCTTCAGCATCCTCAGCCTGCTGCCTCCGCTGACCGGCATCATGGGCGAGGCGTTCGACCACTCGGCGCCGTGGAAGGGGCCGATGCTGCCGATGCTGGTGGCGGTGGCGGTCAGCGGCGGCTGGATCGCACCGCGCCTGTTGCGCGACGGCATGACACAGGCGCGCATGGCGGTGACGGGCCTGCCGACGACGGCGGTCGGGGTGGCGCTGGGCATCGTCGCCATCGAGAGCGACGGCGATTACGCGGCCCTGTCGGCCTGCCTGATCGTGGCAGGCATCGGAATCGGCCTCACCCTCACCGCGCTCCTCACGGCCGCGCTGACCGACCTCACCCCCCGCCACTCCGGCGCGACGGCGGGCGCTCTGATGGCAACCCTGTTCCTGACCGCGGCCCTGGGCACCGCGCTGTACACCCTGCTCGACGGCCCCCCGTGGTGGGCCGCGCTGTGCATGCTCCTGGCGGCGGTGACGGCGGGGCGGATGCTGCGGACCCCGGCGTAACCCACCGCCGACCCGGGTAGGTCCGGGTAGGGGCGCGGCGCCCTCGCCGTACCCCGCCCGCCCGCGCTCAACCCCCGTGACCCGCCTACTGCTCGTACACCACCGTCACGGGCGCGTGGTCGCTCCACCGCTCGCCGTGCGTGGCCGCCCGCTCGACCCATGCCTTCACCGCGCGGCCCGCGAGGCCGGGGGTCGCGACCTGGTAGTCGATGCGCCAGCCGGTGTCGTTGTCGAACGCGCGCCCCCGGTACGACCACCACGAGTACGGGCCCTCGACGTCCGGGTGCAGGGCGCGTACGACGTCGACGTACGCCGCCTCCGAGAAGACCCGGGTCAGCCACTCGCGCTCCTCGGGGAGGAAGCCGGAGCTCTTGCGGTTGGCGCGCCAGTTCTTGAGGTCGGCCTCCTGGTGGGCGATGTTCCAGTCGCCGCAGACGACGACCTCGCGGCCATCGGCGGCGGCGCGTGCCTTCAGTCCGACGAGGTAGGGCAGGAAGGCGGCCATGAAGCGCTCCTTCTCGTCCTGCCGCTCGGTGCCGACCTCGCCGGAGGGCAGGTAGAGGCTCGCGACCGTGACGCCGGGCAGGTCGATCTCCACGTACCGCCCGCTCATGTCGAACTCCTCGCTCCCGGCGTGCCCGTAACCGCCGAAGCCGGTCTGCACCCGCTCCGGGGCGCGCCGCGAGTAGAGGGAGACCCCGGCCCGGCCCTTGGCGGCGGCGGGCGCGTGGACGGTGTGCCAGCCCTCGGGGTCACGCACGTCCGCGGGCAGCTGCCCGGGCTCGGCGCGGACCTCCTGGAGGCAGATCACGTCGGCGTCGGTCTGCGCCAGCCACTCGACGAAGCCCTTCTTGGCCGCGGCGCGGAGACCGTTTACATTCACGGAGGTCACGGTGAGCATTCCGGCACGATACCGGTCAATGATGTCGCATACATGTACGATGCTTCGCATGAATATCCACGTCCGGGCCTTCGATCACCCCGATGCCGTCAAACTCAACGACCGCGTGCAGCTCGAATACGCCGAGCGCTACGGCGATGGGGGCGATGTCACACCGCTGGACCCCACCATGTTCGACCCGCCTCACGGCCTGTACCTGATCGCGTACGACGCGTCGGACCAGCCGGTCGCCACGGGCGGCTGGCGCTCCCAGGAGCGCAACGACGAGGGCTACTCGGACGGTGACGCCGAACTGAAGCGGATGTACGTCATACCGGAGGGCCGCGGCCTCGGCCTCGCCCGCCGCATCCTGGCGGCCCTGGAGGCGGACGCCCGCGCCGCGGGCCGCACCCGCATGGTCCTGGAGACGGGCGACCGCCAGCCGGAGGCCATCGCCCTGTACCTCTCCAGCGGCTACACCCCGTGCGAGAAGTTCGGCCACTACCGCACGTACGACAGCAGCCGCTGCTTCGCGAAGCCGCTGCGGGGAAACGGCGCCGTCTGACACGGCGCTCACCTCACCCCGCCTTCGGGAACGCCGCCTTCAGGGCCGCCCCCCGGGTGAGGAACGCGACGCGGATCACCGGCAGCATGCACAGCGCCTGCGCCACCGCGTACCAGGGCGGGCAGACGCCCGGGATCAGGTCGACGCCGATGATGGCGATGGGCATGATCACCGCGAGGGTGCTCACGCGCTCGAAGGCCCGGCGGGAGCCCTCCGCGGCTGCGGCCGTGATGCGGAGGAGTACGTACGCGATCACCGGCAGCAGGACCGCGCGGACCCACATGAAGGTGTTCACCGTGTGACCGGTGGCGGCCACCACGACGACCGCACCGAGGGCGGTGGCGGTGAGCGCGCCGTAGAGCGTGAAGCTCCGGCGGGCCGATGCGAGGGCGCCCAGGGCCTCGGGCTGAAGGTTCGTGTCCGTGTTCGTTGTCATGGTGACGACGCTACGAATCGCCGGTCCGGCGCGGTATGCGTCTGGGCGCACAGGGGGGGTGGGTCCAGACCCACTCCTCGCCCGAACAGCGCCTCCGCGCCCGCCGCGCGGTGCAGAGTGGGTGCATCGGGACGGACGCGGGGAGGCAGCGGGCGATGAGAGTGCTGGGGTCGTGGGCGGCGGGGGCGGGCGCCGGCTTCGTACGGGCGTGCGCCGTCGCCGCCACCACGATGCTGATCCCCGCCGTGTGGGCGGGCGCGGTGGCCTGGGGCATCGGGTGGGGCGCGTCGAACCCCTGGTCGTGGGTCGGGCCGTTCGTGCTGGTGTGCGCGGGAACGGCCGCCCTGACGCGGCCCGTGTGCCGGGCGGTCCGCGCGCTGGTCGCCCGCTGGTCCGGGACCGACGTCCCGTCCGGCTACCGGACCGCCCCGCCGGTGACGCGCATGGCCACGGGCTTCTGGTGGAACGGCTTCGACTACCACCGCACCCGGCGGGACGCCCTCATGGACCAGCGGTGGCGGCTGCGCTGGAAGGACCCGGCCAACTGGCGCGACCTGCGGTTCACGATGATCGCCCCGTTCACGGCGGGGATCGTGGCGTGCGTGCCACCCGCGGGGGTGGTGTGGGGTGCCGTCGGGCTGGGAACGGGCAGGCCGGTCCGGCTCCTCGGCCTCCTCGTGACCGCCGCCTCTTCCCCGTACGCCTGGCGGGCGGTCACCCCGGTCGCGGTCCGCTTCCTGCGGCCGTCCGCCAGGATGGCGCTCGCCGACCGGGTGGACGAACTCACGGGGCAGCGGGCCGACGCGACGGTGGCCCAGGCCGCCGAGATCCGCCGGATCGAACGGGACCTGCACGACGGGGCGCAGGCCAGGCTCGTCGCGCTCGGGATGTCCCTGGCCACGGTGGAGAAGCTGATGGAGACCGACCCGGACCGGGCCAGGGCGCTGATGCGTGAGGCGCGGGCGGGCGCCACCGCCTCGCTGGCCGAACTGCGGGACCTGGTGCACGGGATCAACCCGCCCGTGCTCAACGACCGGGGTCTGGTCGACGCCGTACGCGCCCTCGCCCTCGACAGCCCGCTCGAAACGGAGGTCGTCGCGGACGTGCCGAAGCGGCTGGACGCGCCCGTCGAGTCGGCCGTCTACTTCGGCGTCGCCGAGTTGCTGGCGAACGCGGTCAAGCACGCCCGTGCGACACGGATGCGGATCACCCTCGCCCAGGACGGGACGGGTCTGGTGGTGGAGGCCGAGGACGACGGGCGCGGCGGTGCGGTGGTCCGGGACGGCGGCGGTCTCGCGGGGCTGCGGCGGCGCCTCGCGGTGTTCGACGGCCGCCTTGAGGTCACGAGTCCGGCCGGCGGGCCCACCCTCGCGAGGATCATGGTGCCATGCGAATCGTTGTAGCCGAGGACCTGTACCTCCTGCGGGACGGCATGGTGCGTCTCATCGAGGCGTACGGACATGAGGTGGTGGGTACGGCCACGACCGGGCCGGAGACGCTGGCCGCGCTGCGCGGGTTTCGCCCGGACGTGGCGGTGGTCGACGTCCGCATGCCGCCGACGCAGACCGACGAGGGCCTGCGCGCGGCCCTCGCCGCCCGCGCGGAGATGCCGGGGCTGCCGGTCCTCATCCTGTCCCAGTACGTGGAGCAGCTGTACGCCCGCGAGTTGCTGGCCGACGGGTCGGGCGGCGTCGGCTACTTCCTGAAGGAGAGCGTGTTCGACGCGGACCAGTTCATGGACGCGGTGGAACGGGTCGCGGCCGGCGGCACGGCCATGGACCCGGTGGTCATCGCGAAGCTCCTGTCCAGCGGCTCGTCGCACCGCCGCCTCGACGGCCTCACCGAGCGCGAGCACGACATCCTGGCCCTGATGGCCGAGGGCCTCTCCAACCAGTCCATCGCGACACGCCTGTTCCTCAGCGAAAGCGCGATCAGCAAGTACACGACCTCACTGTTCGGCAAGCTGGGCATCACGGACGACGGCACGACCAACCGCCGGGTGCTGGCGGTACTGGCGTATCTGAACCACCCCTGACTAAAGCCGGTGGCGCAAATACGTCAACTGCCTCCCACGGGAGCTGACTCGGCGGTCCGAGCCCTAGGCTGACCCGCACAGCCCGACGGAGCGCCAACCACTCGATTCACCTTGAAGAATTCCACGCGCCCGGAGAGAAAGGGACCGTCGTGAAGGGATGGTTCATGCCCTCCTCCGCAGACGAGATCGCCGTCCAGGAGGCGCGGGACATTGCGGATACCCCGTACACACGCCGGTGAGATCTGGTCCGACTGAAGAAGACGCTGAATACGAGCGGGGGCGCCCGGCCCGTACACCGATCCCTGTATGCCGATGGCCCGGCCGGGCCATCGGCATACGACGGATATTTCTACCGGTAGACGTCCACGACCAGACGGTCGGGCTGGGTCAGGGTGAAAACGTTGTAGCGGGTGGAGGGACCGAGCGAGATACCGAACTCGGAGACGCCCGCGTGGTAGCTCGTCAGCTGGACCCCCTTGATCGTGGGCAGGCCCATGTCCTGCACGGGCGGATTCTCGTAATCCCCGCTCACGATGGCCGGATCCATCCTGACGAAAAGATAGGAATCACCGACGGTGACGAGGTGCTCGGTCTGACCGCTCATCGAGAGGTACTCGCCCGTCGTATTCGTCAGCGTCGTGTACTGCGTCTTGTTGGTGAGATCGAACACGAGGCGGTCATATCCCGTGTGCGTCGCGACGCGGATTCCTTGGAGGCACGTCGTCGGGCACGTGGTGATGACCCCGGAGTCTGCCGCGCTTCCCGGGCCGGTCGCGGCGGTCGCTGCGGTGGCCGCGGGCAGGATGAGTGCCGGGACGGTGGCAAGCAGCACAGCGAATCGGACCCGCATGTTTCGAGTGGTGAGCATATCCAGCTTGACCTTTGCGTAGAAATCGATGGACGCATGGCACAAACCCCGTCCCGGGTGACGAGGGTTCGCATTTCGCGGGATCTTCGCTGGATAACGTAATGCCTCCGCGTGCTCACGTAAAGATGAATCCGGAAGCCGGTGCGACAGAATCCCGGAGCCGCCGCACGGAGGAAATTCGACACCGATAACCCACGGGGACGGGTTCGGGGGCATTCCCTTCCGCGATGTACGCGAATCCCGTGGCTTCCGCGAGCGGGATGCCAGGGGGTGTCCAACAATGGCGGGGTCACGTCCGCACACAGAGGGAGGCGTCGCTGGATGCGTGCCGGGCCTGGTGAGAGGAGCGTCCGTGGCGGAGGTGACGGGCGGGACAGCGCACCGGCCACGACGGGCCGCCCCAGGGCGGCGGTGCTGGGCACGGCCCTGCTGCTGTGCGTCGTGGTCGTGGTCCTGCAACTGAGCACCCCGCCCTCCTCGCACATCGCCTCGGTGCTGGTCGCGGTGCCCGCCGTCATCGCGTTCGGGTTCGGGTCGTCGGTGATCATCGGTTCGGCGGTGGTGGCCGCCGGGATCCGCTGGCTGCTCCTGCCCACCGAGCCGCAGCGGATCGGCTCCGCGATCGGCACCACCGTGGTGATCTGCGTGATCGCCGCGCTGACCTGCTTCGTGGTCCGCCGCGGCGAGCGGCAGTCCGCGCAGCTGCGGAAGGTGGTGTCCGTCGCCGAGACCGCGCAACGGGCGGTCCTGCGCCCACCGCCCGGGACGGTGCGCCACTTCCGCACGGCCGCGAGCTATCTGGCCGCCGCGCAGTACGCGCGCATCGGGGGCGACCTCTACGCCGTGGCGGACACCGATTTCGGGGTCCGCGCGCTCATCGGGGACGTACGCGGGAAAGGGCTCGACGCCGTGTCCACCGCCTCAGTGGTCCTCGGCTCGTTCCACGAGGCGGCCTACGAGGAAGAGACGCTGGGCCGCCTGGCCGGGAGGCTCGACACCGGCCTGAACCGCTTCCTGCGCGACGACGAGGCGTTCGTGACCGCTCTCCTGGTCCAGATCGCGCCCGACGGCCACACGGAGGCGTACTCCTGCGGCCACCCGCCCGCACTCGTACTGCGCGACGGTACGGCCCGGGAGCTTCCGGCAGACACCGGCCTCCCCCTGGGGCTCCGCGCCCTCACGAGCGCCCCCGCCGACACGGACGGCCCGCGGTCGGCGGGGGCGCTTCTACGCCCCGGTGACACGCTCCTGCTGTACACGGACGGCATCGCGGAGGCCCGGAACGAGGCCGGCGCCTTCTACCCGCTCACCGGCCGCCTGACGGCCTACCAGCGCGACCGTTCCCCGCCCATGGACCCGCAACACCTGCTCGCCTGGCTCCAGGAGGACGCCCAGGCCTACAACCGCGCCGACACCTACGACGACGCGGCGCTCCTCGCCCTCGCCTGGCCGCCCGGTCCGGGTGAGGGAACGGGCGGCGGCTGAATCACGAGGGCGGCGGGTCACAGGGACGTCGTCGTGGCCCGCCCGCGCGGACCCTCCTTGCCGGAGCGCCCCAGGCGCAGCGCCGAGACGAGGAAGAAGATGCCGCCGGGAACGGCGTAGCCGATCGCACTGGAGAGCGTGGGGTCCTCGGCGCCCGCCGCCCCGACGAACGACGCCCCGGCCAGGACCGAGATGCCACCGCTGAGGATCATCGGCCACTGCCCGCCCATCCGGCGCCGCGGGAGGGCCACGACCAGCTGCACCACCCCCGCGACGACCGCCCACGCCCCCCACACCCGCAGCACCGCGGGAATCCCGGACGCCGAGGCGATCCCCACCCCCACCGCCGCGGCGAGGCTGACCGCCATGTTGACGTAGAGCAGCACCGGCGAACGGGTGGCGCGGGAGGCGTTGGCGTCCACCACGGCCGCGCCCACGTCGAACAGCGGATAGAGCACGAGCAGCGCGGCCACGAACGGGCTGATCCCGTCGGCCGTCGCGAACGTCACGAGGGCCCAGAGGACGGCGAACGCGGCACGGACGAAGTACAGCCGCCGCAGCGCGGAAGCCGTGTTCGTGATGCCCGACGGGGCGGCAACGGTGGTCATGGCGAACCTTTCGACGGGGGTACGGGAACGCGGCGGACCGCCGCCCCGGGCACGTGCGGGCACGGCCTTACCGCCACCCCGCACGAGAACGAACGTTCTGTGCACCAGACTGGCAAGGCCGCACCCCGCTGTCAAGACCGAACGTTCTACCTAGGTGCCACGTAGGCTGAGGCCATGGCGCACAACGAACCCGAGAGCCGCCCGTCCGAAGCCCGGGACCGGCTCCTCAGCACGGCCACCCGGATCTTCTACTCGGAAGGCATCCACTCCGTAGGAGTGGATCGCATCGTCAAGGAAGCGCAGGTGACCCGGGCGACCTTCTACCGCCACTTCCCCAGCAAGGAGACCCTGGTCGTCGCGTACCTGACCGCGGCGGACCGCGCCCTGCGAAGCCAGGCCGAAGCGGTCGTCGCCGCCGGGCTCCCCGCGCCCGACACGCTCCGCGCCATCGGCGCGTCCATCGCGGAGGGCATCCGGTCCCCCGGTTTCCGGGGCTGCGCCTTCCTCAACGCCGTCGCCGAGTACCCCGACCCCGCCGACCCGGTGCACCAGGTCGTCCTCGCACACCGCCAGTGGTTCCTCGACACACTCACCGGGCTCCTGCGCACGATCCGGGAGGAACCGGCGGACCGCGCGGCCCGCCACTTCGTCATGCTGCGCGACGGCGCGATGGCGGCCGGCTGCCTCTTCGACCCGGAGCTGGTGTGCGAGACCTTCCTCAACGGAGTGGAAGGACTCCTCAAGGCCCAGGCGTCGGCATCGTTCACCTGACGACCCGTCCGCCCGCGTCACAGCGGGCCCGGAACGGCGAAATCCCGCCCAGCCAGAGGCTGGACGGGATTTCCCTTGTGCAGTGGACCTGTGGGGATTTGAACCCCAGACCCCCTCGATGCGAACGAGGTGCGCTACCAGACTGCGCCACAGGCCCTTGCGACGTGTGAAACTCTAGCACCCTCCAGGGGGTGCTCGGAAATCCGTTCCGCGCTGGTCAGCCGTGGCGTGGCTCACGACCGTGCGGCGCGGTGTCACTCGTTGGCCGCGCGGGGGCGGTCGCCGCCCTCGTACTGGTCGAAGAGCGGGGTGCGGCCCCGGTCGCGGGAGCGGCGGGACTGCGGGGACCGCTGGCGCGGCGCCGGGTCCACCGGGGGCGCGGCGGGGTCCGGCTGCGCCGGCTCGGCGGCGCTGGAGCGGGCCGCGCTCCAGGTCTCCGGGTTGCCGACCTCGACCCCGCCCGTGGCGCGCGGGGCGACCGGGGCGGTGACATAGGTGGGCAGCGGCACCGGGACCGGCTCCCAGCTGTCGCCCTGGACGCGGCCGCGCTCGCGCTGCTGGTCCACCCACTCCGCGTGGTCCGTCTGCTCGACCAGGGCCCGTCGCCCGGCCTCCTGCGGGGAGACCGTGGGCGTCGGCTCGGGGACCGGGTGGCGCGGCTCGGAGTCCTCGTCGGCCTCGGCCGACGCCGTGGTGGCGGGCTGGTGGCGGCGGGGCCGGTTCTCGCGGAGCCGCTGGGCCGCCACCTCGGCGCGCCGCTGGTCCATGGTGAAGACGAACCGCCGCCGCTCGTGCGCCCTCAGGTGCGCGATGTACGCGCTGAGGAGCACGGCCGGGACCGCGGGCGCCCAGAGGAAGCGGAGCCCGCCGACGGCCGCGACGATCGCACCGAGCGTGAAGCCGAGGAAGAGGATCACGGTGGTGCGCCGACGGCGCGCGAGGACCTGGAGGCGCTGTGCGCGCCGGGCGCGTTCCGCGTCGATGCCACCGGGGCGCGCGCGCCGGGCGGGACCGGGGACGGCGGGCTCGGCACCGCGCCGCTTACGGGGGGCGCGCTCCGGCGTACCGGCCGGGTCGTGCATCCGGGCCTCGGTGTGCGCCGGGGGCGCGGCGAAGGCCCGGACGTCGACGGGGTCCATTCGGTCCGTGTTCGCGTCCGGGTCGGTGTCGGGTGCCGCCTCGTCCTCGGTGCGCTCCTGGAGCCCCTTGGCATACCGGCGCTCCATCGCCGCCCGGCCGGAGAGCAGCCGGATGGCGGTGCTGAAGCGCTCGGTCGGACGCTCTTCGTTCAGCTCGTCCTGCCTGCGGAGCCACATCGGCACCAAGTAGGCGGCCCAGGCCCCGACGATGACTGCGTAGATGAGGCCGCTGCTGCTCACATCTCACACCGTAGAGGGGTTTGCGCGGAGGGATCCGCCAATTGGCGCGGTGTGTCGCGCGATCCGGCCGATATCACGGACTTTTTTGTAAGAGCGCGGATCATCCGATCGAGAGCAATTCGAACAAACTTTTTATTATGTGGGAGGCTCCGGCTGATCCGTACGGGGAAGCGGCCGCGAGCGGTGCCATCTCCGCACCATCCCGTCCGGCACTTCCTCCGCCGTCAGCGCGTAGATCAGGTGGTCGCGCCACGCCCCGTCGATGTGCAGATAACGAGGCCGCAGCCCCTCCTCGCGGAATCCGAGTTTCTCCACGACCCGTCGGCTCGGCCCGTTCTCCGGCCGAATGCACACCTCGATGCGGTGGAGGCCCACCACCTGGAAGCAGTGGTCGACGGCGAGCGCGACGGCGGTCGGCATCACCCCGCGCCCGGCCACCTCGCGGTCCACCCAGTAGCCGACGTGCCCCGAGCACATCGAGCCCCAGGTGATCCCGGCGACGGTCAGCTGCCCGACCAGCCGGCCCCGGTACTCGATGGCGAACGGCAGCATCCGGCCCGCGTTCGCCTCGGAGCGCAGATGGCGGATCATCTGGCGGTACGTGGGCCGCTGGGCGACCGGGCCGCCGGGCGCGGGCGGCGGGACCGTCGCCTCCCAGGGGCGCAGCCAGTCCCGGTTGCGCCGGTTGACCTCACGCCAGTCGCGCTGGTCGCGCAGCTTGATGGGCCGGAGGGCGACGTCGCCGTCCACCAGGATCACCGGCCAGGTCGGGACGTTCAGCTCGGGCTCCCGGGTCGGGCGTGGTCGCCGCCGCGCAGCTGGTCCACCGCGTGCACCAGGAGCCGTCCGAGGACCGCGAGTCCGTCGCGCACCCCGCCGGTCGAGCCGGGGAGGTTGACGATCAGGGTGCGCCCGGCCACGCCCGCCAGGCCGCGCGAGAGGGCGGCGGTGGGGACCTTGTCGCGGCCCTCTGCCCGGATCGCCTCGGGGATGCCGGGCACCTCGTGGTCCAGGACGCGCCGGGTGGCCTCGGGGGTGCGGTCGGTGGGCGAGATGCCCGTACCGCCGGTGGTGACGACCACGTCGTACGCGGATGCCACGGCGGTCCGCAGCGCCCGCTCGACCGGGTCGCCGTCGGGCACGACCTCCGGGCCGTCGACGGTGAAGCCGAGGCCCGTCAGCGCCTCGGCGATCAGCGGCCCGCCCTTGTCCGCGTAGACCCCGGCGGACGCGCGGTTCGACGCGGTCACAACGAGGGCGCGGTACGGGGCGGAGGCGCCGGGGGCGCTCACGCGTCGGTCCCGGGTACCTGGGCGCGTACGTAGTCGCCGGACTTGCCGCCCGACTTCGCCTCGACCCGGATGTCCGTGATGACCGCGGCCTTGTCGACCGCCTTGACCATGTCCACGACGGTGAGCGCGGCGACGGACACCGCGGTCAGGGCCTCCATCTCGACGCCCGTGCGGTCGGTGGTCTTCACCGTGGCGGTGATCTCCACGGCGTCGTCGGCCACGCTCAGCTCGACGCCGACGCCGGAGACCGCCAGCGGGTGGCAGAGGGGGATCAGGTCCGGGGTGCGCTTGGCGCCCATGATCCCGGCGATCCGCGCGGTGGCGAGGGCGTCACCCTTGGGGACCCCCTCGCCCCGGAGCAGTTCGACGACACGCGGCGACACGAGGACCCGGCCGCTGGCCCGGGCGACGCGCGCGGTGACGTCCTTCCCGGAGACGTCGACCATGCGGGCGGCCCCCGCCTCGTCGATGTGCGTCAGCCTGTTCTGCGTACTCAACTCACTCCGCCTAGCGGTAGGGCGCCGGATTCCCCGGGCCGCACCGGGGCGCGGGTCCGGGAGCCGGGGGGTGTCCCCCGGACGGCACAGCGCCAGATACCGTACCGCCACCGGGGCCCGGTCAGCTGAGCAGGACCACCTCGGTGTCGGAGCCGGGTTCGGCGGAGGTGACGTCCTCGCGGAGCACGATCAGGGCGTCCGCCCGGGCGAGCGCGGCGATCAGATGCGAGCCGGAGCCGCCGACGGGCGCGACGGTGCCCGCCTCGGCGTCGTACGTCCCGCGCAGGAACTGGCGCTTCCCTGCGGGTGAGGACAGGGCCTTGTCCGCGACGAGGGCGGCCTTCACCGTCGGGCGGTCGATCGCGGGCAGGCCCATCAGGGCGCGGATCGCGGGGCGGACGAACAGCTCGAAGGAGACGTAGCTGGAGACCGGGTTGCCGGGGAGGGCGAGCAGCGGGGTGTGGTCGGGGCCGATGGAGCCGAAGCCCTGCGGTTTGCCCGGCTGCATGGCGAGCTTCCGGAAGTCCACGCCGCCGCCCGGCTCCTCCTCGTCGCCGACGGAGGACAGGGCCTCCTTCACCACGTCGTACGCGCCGACGCTGACGCCGCCCGTGGTGACGAGGAGGTCGGCGCGGATGAGCTGGTCCTCGATGGTGGCCCGCAGGGTCTCGGCGTCGTCGGCGACGGCACCGACGCGGTAGGCGATGGCCCCGGCGTCCCGGGCGGCCGCGGTGAGCGCGAAGCTGTTGGAGTCGTAGATCTGCCCGCCGGTCAGCTCGCCGCCGGGCTGTACGAGTTCGCTGCCGGTGGACAGGACGACCACGCGGGGGCGGGGCCGTACCTTGACGGTGGAGCGGCCGATCGCGGCGAGCAGGCCGATCTGGGGCGGTCCGATCACCGTGCCCGCCTTGAGCGCGAGGTCGCCGGGGCGCACATCGCTGCCCCGCTCGCGGACGTGGGCGCGGGCCTCGGCGGGGCGGTGGACGCGGACCTCTCCGGCGGCGCCCTCCGGGGCATCGCTGTGGGCGCGCATCGCGGCGGCGGGGCCCTCGCCCGTACCGCCGTCGGTCCATTCGACGGGGACGACGGCCTCGGCCCCCTCCGGGAGCGGGGCGCCGGTCATGATGCGGGCGGCCTCGCCCGCGCCGACGCGCCGGCCGGGGCCGAGGCCGTCGTCGCCGGCCGCGACGTCCCCGATGACGGTGAGGACGGCGGGGAACTCCTCGGTCGCGCCTTCGACATCGGCGACGCGGATCGCGTAACCGTCCATCGAGCTGTTGTCGAAGGGCGGCAGCGCGACCTCCACCACGACGTCCTCGACCAGGACGCAGCCCTGGGCCTCGGGCAGTTGCAGCTCGATGGGTTCGAGCGGCTTCACCGCGGCGAGGATGTCTTCCAGGTGCTCGTCCACCGACCAGATCGTGCTGCTCAACGTGCTACATCTCCTCGGTGACGTACCGGCGGAGCCAACTGCGGAACTCCGGCCCCAGATCATCACGTTCGCACGCGAGTCTGACAATGGCACGCAGATAGTCGCTGCGGTCGCCGGTGTCGTAGCGGCGGCCCTTGAAGACGACGCCGTGCACGGGGCCGCCGGCCTTCTCGTCCTCGGCGAGCAGTTGCAGGGCGTCGGTCAGCTGGATCTCGTTGCCCCGGCCCGGCTCGGTCCGGCGCAGTATCCCGAACACCGCGGGGTCCAGGACGTAGCGGCCGATGATCGCGAGATTGCTGGGCGCGTCGGCGGGTTCCGGCTTCTCGACCAGGCCGGTGACGCGTACGACGTCCGCCTCTGCGGTGGGCTCCACGGCCGCGCATCCGTACTGGTGGATCATCGCGGGCGGGACCTCCATGAGCGCGATGACGCTGCCGCCCTCGCGCTCCTGGATCTCCGTCATCCGGGTCAGCAGCGGGTCGCGGGGGTCGATGAGGTCGTCGCCCAGGAGCACCGCGAACGGCTCGTCGCCGACGTGCGGTGCGGCGCACAGGACGGCGTGCCCCAGGCCCCTGGGGTCGCCCTGGCGGACGTAGTGCATGGTGGCGAGGTCGGTGGACTCGCGGACCTTGCGCAGCCGGTCGGCGTCGCCCTTGCGGGTCAGGGCGCCCTCCAGCTCGTAGTTCCGGTCGAAGTGGTCCTCCAGGGGACGCTTGTTCCGGCCGGTGACCATCAGTACGTCGTGCAGACCGGCGGCCACCGCTTCCTCGACGACGTACTGGATGGCAGGCTTGTCGACAACAGGCAGCATCTCCTTGGGAGTGGCCTTGGTGGCCGGAAGGAAGCGGGTCCCGAGGCCCGCCGCCGGGATGACGGCCTTGCTGATCCTGGGGTTCGACTGGGTCATGCGCCGACCTTAGCGGGGCCACATGGGCGGAAGATGAGGCTCCGGTTAACTTTGTCCTCATATAGCCCTGCCTGAGAGGCCGGTGGATGCCCGTTGAACACCGACATGTCCGCAAAGGCCGGACTGCGGCGTGAACTGCTCGCCGCGCGCCGCCTCCTGACGGATCAGGACGCCGCACGCGCCGCCTCGGTTCTCGCCCGCCACGCGCTCGGGCTGCCGGAGCTGAGCGGGGCCCGCACGGTCGCCGCGTACGTCTCGGTGGGGCGCGAACCGGGCACCCGCGCGCTGCTGGACGCGCTGCGCGCGCGGGGCGTACGGGTGCTGCTGCCGGTGCTCCTCGCCGACAACGACCTGGACTGGGCACCGTACGAGGGCCCGGAAGGGCTCGCGAAGGCGGGCCGCGGGCTGCTCGAACCCACCGGCGGGCGGCTGGGCCCCGACGCCGTGCTGGAGGCGGACGCGGTGCTGCTGCCGGGTCTCGCGGTGGACGCGCGCGGCATGCGTCTGGGGCGCGGCGGCGGCAGCTACGACCGGGTGCTGGCCCGCCTGACGGCGGCCGGTGCCACGCCCGCGCTCATCGTCCTGCTGTACGCGAACGAGGTGACCGCACGGGTCCCGGCGGAGCCGCACGACTTCCCCGTGGACGCGGTGGTCACACCGGAAGGCCCCCGGCGCTTCGGCGTGAGCTGAAGCACCGGGGGCCCTGAGGGGCGCGCCTACGGTTTCAGGGTCAGCGTGTCCGTCGTCGTCCCGGCCACGGCGTTCGTGCCGTAGGCCCAGGGCAGCAGTTCACCGTTGACCCACTTGTCGGTCTGGTCGGTGTAGTGCGCGGCGAACGCGTGCCCGGAGGCTCCGGTGAGGTTGATCCAGCGGGACTTGTCCCAGTCGGCCACGTTGACGACCATCCGCATCGACGGCACCCAGACCACTTCGTAGCCGCCGGCCGCGTTCCAGCCGGTGGCGTCCACCGCGGCCTCGCCGCCGCCGAGGTTCCAGGGGCCCCGGTTCAGGAGCCGCTGGAGGAGTCCGGGGCCCTCGGTGCCCAGGGTCTGGTTCTTGAGGGTCAGCTGGTGGAGCCGGCCCCAGTTCCAGGTGGTGATGTCCTTGCCCATCTTGGCCGTCAGCTCCCAGCGCGCGTCCTCCATGGCGCGGGCGAAGAGCTGGTCGCGGGTCTCGGTCGCCTTGTCCTTGCGGCTCCTGGGCGACTTCCACCACTTGCTGTCCGGCTTGTCCATGAGGTTGGCGACGACCTGGTACCAGCGGTCACCGCCGTCCGGCTGCGCGGAGTCCGGGGAGCGCTGGCCGCATTCGCGCACGAGCCGGTCCTGCTCGTCGGCCGGGCCCGAGTTCTTCGCCGGGGGCACGTTCAGGCACTCGCCCTCGACGCGCATCTCCTTGGGCAGCTTGTCGCCGAAGGCGAGCTTGAGGATGTTGCGCCAGACGCCGTTGAAGTACGCGGCGGCGGCCGAGTCGGCCTCCTGGGTGTAGTCCCAGCCCTCCAGCAGCTTCTGCGCCTCGCGGACGTCCTTGTCGGCGATGTTGATCTTCAGCAGCTCGGGCACCAGCAGCGCGGCGATCTCGCTGGTGTTGTCCATCTGCATCTTCTGCATGTCTTCGGTCGAGATCTTGCCGCCGCCCTTGATCTTCGACTGGATGAGGTCGTTGATCCGCTGGCTGCGGCTGCCGTAGCCCCAGTCCTTGGTGAGCAGGTAGGGGTACTTGTCCTCGTCGATGACCGCCTGGTTGGCGGTGACGATGTAGCCGCGCTCCGGGTTGTACTCGTAGGGCAGCTCGGCGAACGGGATCGGGTCCTTCTTCCAGCCGTACGCCGACGTCCAGCCGGGGCTGGGCGTGGTGCCGTCGCCCTGCTTGCGCACCGGGATCCTGCCGGGGGCCTGGTAGCCGATGTTGCCCTTGGTGTCGGCGTAGATCAGGTTCTGCGAGGGCACCTCGAAGTGCTCGGACGCCTTGCGGAAGCTCGTGAAGTCGTTGGCGCGGTTCAGCTCGAAGACGGCGTCCATGGAGTGGCCGGGCTCCAGCGCGGTCCACTTCAGGGCGACGGCGTAACCGTCGGCGCGGTCCGGCGCCGAGTTGGTGACGGGGGCCTTCTGTCCGACCTTCTCCAGCTCGCTGCTGCGGTCGGAGACCAGCGGTCCGTTGTTGGTCTCGCGGACCGTGATGTGCCGGTCCTTGCCGCCCGCGACCTTGATGGTCTCCTCACGGGTGGTGAAGGGCTTGGTCTTGCCGTCGTACAGGTAGCCGTCGTCGGTGACCTTCTCCAGGAAGAGGTCGGTGACGTCGGCGCCGAGGTTGGTGAAGCCCCAGGCGATGTCCTGGTTGTGGCCGATGATCACACCGGGCATGCCCGAGAAGGTGTAGCCGGCCGTGTCGTACTTGCAGGTTTCGGAGACCTGCCGGCAGTGAAGGCCCATCTGGTACCAGAGGGACGGCAGCATCGGCGCCAGGTGCGGGTCGTTGGCCAGCAGCGGCTTGTTGGTCGTCGTGTACTTGCCCGAGACCACCCAGGAGTTCGAGCCGATGCCGGTGCCGTTCGGGCCGAGCAGCGCGGGGATCTCGTCCAGGGTGTCGGAGAGCGCGCCGAGCTGCGTGTTCAGGCCCTGGGTCGCGTCCGCCACGGTGTTCGCGCCGCTCGCGCCGGTGTCGGTCGCCTTCGGGTCGAACGTGCCGGTGACCGGGGAGATGCCGCCCTCGGTGACGATCGGCTCGTGCTTGTCGTACGGGTACGCGGGGTAGAGCTGCTTGATCTCGTCGGCGTCGAGGCGGCTCGCCATCAGCGAGCGGTCGATCTCGTCCTGCATGTTGCCGCGCAGGTCCCAGGCCATGGCCTTCAGCCAGGCGACCGAGTCGACCGGGGTCCACTCCGACGGCTTGTAGTCGTTGGTGAGGCCGAGCGCGGCGTACTCGACGGAGATGTCCTTGCCGTCGCGCCCCTTGAGGTAGGCGTTCACGCCGTCCGCGTACGCCTGGAGGTTCTTCTTGGTCTCGTCGGACAGGACGGTGTCGTACTCCTCCTGCGCGACCTTGCGCCAGCCCAGCGTCCTCAGGAAGGAGTCCGTCTCGACCTGTCCGGAGCCGAACATCTCGGAGAGCCGGCCGGCCGTCAGGTGGCGGCGTACGTCCATCTCCCAGAAGCGGTCCTGCGCCTGCACGAAGCCCTGGGCGCGGAACAGGTCGGCGTCCGAGTCCGCGTAGATCTGCGGGATCCCGTAGCCGTCGCGCTTGACGTCGACGTTGCCGGAGAGGCCGTCGATGTGGATGGTCCCGTTGGTCTGCGGGTAGGAGGCGCGCACGGTGGACACGGACCAGTACGTTCCGTAACCGATGCCCGCGACGAGCGCCAGCACCAGGACGATCAAGAGCAGGCGGGCGCGGCGCCCCTTCTTCTTCTTGCGCGGCCCGCCACCGGCGGTACCGGTGGATCCGGAAGAGGCGGTTGTTGTGGCGGGCATCGCTGTCCTTCGAGGGCAGGGCGGTCCTGGGAGTGCAGGAGCAACCATAGGCGCAGCGCGTCACCCACTCGGACGCGGTATCAGGATGGCTCGAATTGCGTAGCGATCGTACGAATACTCGAACGCATCAAGAAAACGTTAAAGATTAGGTAAGGTAACGAAGTACCGGCCGCCGGAAGACGATCCGGCAGGCGTACGCAGGGAAAGGACCGGCCACTGACTGTCCACACGCTCAACGAACTCCTGCTCGTCTGCTCACTCGTCCTGCTCGTCGCCGTCGTGGCGGTACGCGTCTCGTCCCGCAGCGGGCTCCCCAGCCTGCTCCTGTACCTCGGCATCGGCATCGCCCTGGGCCAGGACGGCTTCTTCGACGTCAAGTTCGACAACGCGGAACTGACGCAGGTCATCGGCTACGCGGCGCTCGTCGTGATCCTCGCCGAGGGCGGACTCGGCACGAAGTGGAAAGAGATCAGACCGGCGCTTCCGGCTGCCGCGGTGCTGTCGCTCGTCGGCGTCGGCATCAGTGTCGGCGTGACCGCGGCCGGGGCCCACTACCTGGTCGGTCTGGAGTGGCGGCAGGCGCTCATCATCGGCGCGGTCGTCTCCTCGACGGACGCCGCCGCGGTCTTCTCCGTGCTGCGCAAGGTCCCGCTGCCCGCCCGCGTCACCGGCGTCCTGGAGGCCGAGTCCGGCTTCAACGACGCCCCCGTGGTCATCCTCGTCGTCGCCTTCTCGGCCATCGGCGAGGTCGACAGCTGGTACGTGCTGGTCGGCGAGATAGCCCTGGAGCTGGCCATCGGCGTCGCCGTCGGCATCGCCGTGGGCTGGCTCGGCGCGTACGGGCTGCGCCATGTCGCGCTCCCCGCCTCCGGCCTCTACCCGATCGCCGTCATGGCCATCGCGGTGTCCGCGTACGCGGCCGGCGCCATGCTCCACGGCAGTGGCTTCCTGGCCGTCTACCTGGCCTCGATGGTCCTCGGCAACGCCAAGCTGCCGCACTGGCCGGCGACCCGGGGCTTCGCGGACGGGCTCGGCTGGCTCGCCCAGATCGGCATGTTCGTCCTGCTCGGCCTGCTGGTCACCCCGCACGACCTGCTGGACGACTTCTGGCCCGCCGTCGTCGTGGGCCTGGTGCTGACCGTGGTGGCACGGCCGCTGGAAGTCTTCATCTCGCTGCTGCCGTTCCGATTGCCCTGGCAGGAGAAGGCCCTCATGTCGTGGGCCGGGCTGCGCGGCGCCGTACCCATCATTCTGGCGACCATTCCCATGGTGTCCGGAATCGACGGCTCCACCCGGGTCTTCAACATCGTCTTCGTCCTGGTCATCGTCTACACCCTCATCCAGGGCCCGACCCTCCCCTGGCTCGCCAAGGCCCTCGACATCAAGGACGACCCGTCCGAGGCCTCCGACCTGGGCATCGAATCGGCGCCCCTGGAACGGCTGCGCGGGCACCTGCTGTCGGTGGCCATCCCCGCGGAGTCGAAGATGCACGGCGTCGAGGTCGGGGAACTCCGCATGCCCGCGGGCGCCGCGGTCACCCTCGTGGTGCGCGACGACAAGAGCTTCGTACCCGCCCCGTCGACGGTGCTCAGGCGCGGCGACGAACTGCTCGTCGTGGCCACCGACCCGGTGCGCGACGCGGCCGAGGCGCGGCTGCGCGCGGTCGCCCAGGGCGGCAAGCTGGCCGGCTGGCTCGGCACGCCCGGCGGGCACCCCGCCGGAGTGGAGTCCCCCGTGCCCCAGGTGGCCGGGGCGCTCAAAGCGGTGAAGAAGCGCGGCGGCAGAACGGACGAGGGCAAGAAGCGCAACGCGAAGGCACATCACTGAGCACACACAGTGATCACAGGCAGCAAGGGGCGGGGCGGACACAATCACAGGGCCCCCGCCCCTCCTGCCTGTAGCATGAAGGAAACCCAGCACCACCGAATGATCGACCAACTCTGCCTGACGCAGAGCTGGCGCGACCGTATGGCGGTCGTGGCGTCCTCCGCACCGGCTGTGCCCCGCACACCGGCCGCGAGCGCCCGGCATCTACCGCAGTTCCGCGCGAAGAGGACAGCTCTCGGCAGCCCGCCCGGGCCCGCACTCCTGTGCCGGCCGCCCCGGGGGCACGGCCACCAGGCGGCAGAAAGGCAAGGACCGTGGCGTCCACGGTCTCCGAACGCCCCGGATACGGGCAGCTGCTGCGCACCCCCGGGGCGTGGACCTTCGTCCTTCCCGGCTTCGCCGCTCGGCAACCCTTCGCGATGCTGACCATCGGCATCGTGCTGCTGGTCCAGCACACCACCGGCTCATACGGGAGTGCCGGCGCCGTCGCGGCCGTCACCGGGGTCTCCATGGCCCTGTTCGCGCCGCAGACCGGCAAGCTCGCCGACCGCTTCGGCCAGCGGGCCGTGCTGCTGCCCGGCGTCCTGGTCCACGCCGCCTCCGTCTCGCTCCTGGTGACGCTCGCCCTGGCGGACGCACCCCTGTGGGCCCTGTTCGCCGCGGCGGTCCCGACCGGCGCGTCCGTCCCGCAGATCGGCCCCATGGTGCGGGCGCGCTGGGCGGCGATGCTCGGTGCGGCACCGAGCCGCGAGGCGTCCCCGCTGCTGGCGACGGCCGCCGCGTTCGAGTCGGTGACGGACGAGTTCACCTTCGTCATCGGCCCGGTCATCGCCACCGCGCTCTGCACGGGCGTGCACCCGGCGGCCGGCCTGATCGCGGAGGCCGCGCTCACCCTGGTCGGCGGCCTGATCTTCGCCGCCCGGCGCGCCACGCAGCCGCCGGTCCGCGACCGCGCCCTCCCCGGCGCCGAGCGGCACGCCTCCGCCCTGTCCGTCCCCGGTGTGCGGGTGCTGGCGGTCGCCTTCCTCGGCATCGGCTCGGTCTTCGGCGGCATGCAGGTCTCGCTGACCGCGTTCGCCGAGGAGATCGGCAACCCGGGCGCCAACGGCGTGCTGTACGGGATCTTCGCCGCCGGCAACATGCTGGCCGGGATCGCCTGCGGGGCCATCGCCTGGAAGTCCGGCCCCCGTCGCCGCCTGCTCGTCGGCTACACAGCGCTGGCCCTGACCGCTTCGGGCCTGTGGGCCGTCCACTCGGCGCCGCTGCTCGCCGGGCTCGGCCTGCTGGTCGGGCTCTGCATCGCTCCGGCCCTGATCAGCGGCTACACGCTGGTCGAGGCGCTGGTGCCCGGCTCGGCGCGGACCGAGGCGTTCACCTGGCTGACGGGCGCGGTGGCGCTGGGCCAGGCCGCCGCGGTGACGGTGGCCGGCCGGCTCGCTGACGGGCACGGCGCGAGCGCCGGTTTCCTGGTCCCGCTGGTGGGTACGGTGCTCGCCCTGGCGACCCTGCTGACGCTGCGTTCGAGGCTCCTGCCGGCCGGTGCGGGGCGGACCGTGGCGCGTGGTATCGGTCACCGCGGGCCGGTCACGGTGGACTGATCCAGCGGAATACGTCACTATGGAGCGTCGTTAGCACTCATCGAGTCAGAGTGCCAGGAGGAACAAAGTGCCGACCTACCAGTACCAGTGCACCGAGTGTGGCGAGGGCCTCGAAGCGGTGCAGAAGTTCACCGATGACGCCCTCACGGTGTGCCCGAACTGCGACGGACGCCTGAAGAAGGTGTTCTCGGCGGTCGGCATCGTCTTCAAGGGTTCCGGCTTCTACCGGAACGACAGCCGCGGCTCCTCGTCGAGCAGCACGCCGGCCTCGGCCTCGAAGACCTCCGGTTCCGGATCGTCCGCCACCAGCTCCTCGACGTCGTCCGAGACGAAGTCGTCGGCCGCCCCGGCGTCCGCGTCGTCCTCCTCGTCCTCTTCCTCGACGAGCGGTACGTCGGCCGCCTGAGCAGCCGGCTCCACAGCCTTCACGAAGCCCCGCCGTTCCGCTCGGCGGGGCTTTCGCGTCCTCCCGCCCGCCTGAGGGGGCCGCGGGCCCGGCGCCTAGGGTGACCGCATGGCGAACGCAGAGATCGGCGTGATCGGCGGCTCGGGGCTGTACTCCTTCCTGGAGGACGTCACCGAGGTCCGCGTGGAAACCCCTTACGGAGACCCCAGCGACTCCGTCTTCATCGGCGAGACCGGCGGCCGCAGGGTCGCCTTCCTCCCCCGGCACGGCCGGGGCCACCACGTCCCCCCGCACCGCATCAACTACCGCGCCAACCTGTGGGCGCTGCGCTCGGTGGGCGTGCGCCAGGTGCTGGGCCCGTGCGCGGTGGGCGGCCTGCGCCCGGAGTACGGCCCGGGCACGCTGATCGTGCCGGACCAGCTGGTGGACCGGACGAAGACCCGCGTGCAGACCTATTACGACGGTGAGACCCGGGCCGACGGAGTCCTGCCGAACGTGGTGCACCTGGGCTTCGCCGACCCGTACTGCCCCGAGGGCCGCAAGGTGGCGCTCGCGGCCGCGCGGGGCCGGGACTGGGACGCGGTGGACGGCGGAACGCTGGTGGTGGTCGAGGGCCCGCGCTTCTCGACCCGCGCCGAATCGCGCTGGCACGCGGCGATGGGCTGGTCCGTGGTCGGCATGACCGGGCACCCGGAGGCGGTGCTCGCCCGCGAACTGGGCCTCTGTTACACCACGATGACCCTGGTCACGGACCTGGACGCGGGCGCCGAGGCGGGCGAGGGCGTCTCCCACGAGGAGGTGCTGAAGGTCTTCGCCGCCAATGTGGACCGGCTGCGTTCGGTCCTCTTCGACGCGGTGGCGGCGCTGCCGGCGACGGAGGACCGGGGCTGCCCGTGCGGGCATGCGCTGGACGGGCTGGACACGGGGATCGTGCTGCCGTAGGGGCCGTTCCCGCTGCCCGCGTTCCCGCCTGCGGGTGACGGAGTTTTCCACATGCTGTGGGCGGTCCACAGGCTCCGGCGGAATTCGGGGAGCTGGTGGATCGTGAGGGCTGTCCGGCGGCCGGGACCTCAGGGGTTCCGGTGGCCGGCCTGCCCCATCGGCCTCTGACGCAGGCGGTGTTCGCGATGCGCTCGTCCGGTTCCCCCTCCTTCCCCCGGGCCCCTTTCCCCGCTCCGTACGCGGGCGGGCCGCCGGGGCCGTTGCCCGCTCCCCCGCCGTGCGGGGTGCCCGCGTTTCCTCCGCTACGGGTGCGCGGGGGCGCCGGCCATCGGCTGCGCCGCGCGGTGTGGCGGCAGCGCCGGTCGATGGCGGCGGGCCTGGCGCTCACGGCGGCCGCGCTGGCCGTCTCCGGACTGGCCGGGGGCGGCGGGGGCGGGCAGGGCGGTGATACGGCGCGGGCGGTGTCCCGGGAGCGGGCTTCGCCTGCGGTACGCCTGGTGTCCGCGCCGGTACGGATCGCGGACGCGGAGACCGTGCGGCTGTTGCGGCCCGGCGACCGGGTGGACGTGGTCGCGTCGGGGCAGCCCGGGGCGGCGGAGGCCCGGGTGGTGGCGAGGGGCGCGCGCGTGGAGCGGGTGCCGTCGGCGGACGCCGGGGGGCCGTCGGGCGAGGGTGCGCTGATCGTGCTGGCGGTGCCCAGGGCGACGGCGGCGGGCCTGGCGGGGGCGGGGATCTCCGGCGGTTTCGCGGTGGTCCTGTGCTGAGCCGTGCGGCCCGGGCGGCAGGCCGCTGGGTCGCCGCCCGGCCTCAGATGTGGTGCGGGGGCTTCTCGTCCAGGAAGCGTGCGAGGTCCGCGGCGCTGCCGCCGGACGGGGCCCGCTCGCCCCACCCCTGGTCCGTGTCGTCCGCCGACTGCTGGTCCAGCGGATCGTCGAAGATCAGCGCCGGCCTGGGCCTGGGCCGGTCCGGCGTGGTGGGCTCCGCGTCTCGCGGTCCGGGGGCGGGGGCGGTACTCATGCCTCCAGGGTACGGCCGCCCCGCCCCGGTCGGCGGGTCAGCGGTCCTTGGGGTCGAGCAGCCAGAGCCCGAGGACGACGAGGAACGACAGGCAGAGGAAGCCGGCGCCCCACCACGCGGTGCCGGAGTTGCCCTCCATCCACTCGTCCACGATGACCGTCAGGCCCCACAGCTGCCCGATGACGACGGACATGGCCAGCACGAGGCGTGCGGTGAGCTTGGAGGACCGCTCGGGCTCCTGGTCGGTGCCGGCACCGGGCCCGGGCCCGGTGTGGCGAACGCGGGGGTCGCCGTAGCCGCTGGTGGGCCGGATCTGCGGATAGCGCTCGTGGACGGGCCTGTTGAGTTCGGCCCGCGCGCTGCCGGGGTGGTACTCGGGGTAGTGCGGGCCGGGGCGCGGCGGGGGGCCGGGGGTCAGCGGGTCGGGGGCGGGCTGCGGGCCCGGGGTCCCGGGGGGCCGGTGGTCGTCGCTCATGACGGGCTCCCGGGGGTGTCGGACGCGCCTGGTCCGGTGCGCGTACGGGCCGGGCCGGTGGCGACCGGTCCGGGGGCCACCGTGCGGCCGGTCCCGCCGGGGGCGGCGGGTGCTTCGGCGCCGTCGCGAACGCCGGGGCAGCCGAGGCGGGAGGCCAGGTCGGGGCGGTCCTCGCCGAACTGGCGGCACAGCCCGTGCTCGATGCTCTCGCCGGAGCGGGTGGTGCCGACGGCCCAGATGCTGCCGTCGGTCTCCTCGGTGAGCACCACCTTGGGCAGCCCCCGGGGCGGTGGTCCGGCGGTGACCTCGCCGCTGCGGGCGTCGAAGACGCCTTCGTGGCAGGGGCAGTACAGCTCGCCCTCGGTGCCCCGGTCCTTGCGCCAGAGGACCCCGCAGGCGAGGTGGGTGCAGATGGCGGAGTAGCCGACGAGTGTGCCGTCGTTGAGCCGGACGGCGACCGCGCGGTCCTCTTCGTCGGGGTAGTCGAAGGCGATGGACTCGCCGGGAAGGAGCTGGGCGGCGATCTTCTTGGGGGCGGGGGCCTTGCCGTCGTCGGGGTCGCCGTGGCGGGGCAGGATGCCGCCGGCGACGCCGAGACCGCCGATGGCGAGCCCACCGGACACGGTCGCGACGATGCGCAGGTAGTCGCGCCGGGTGGTGAGGGCGTCGGCGGCGATCCGGTCGTGCAGGGCCTCGCGGGGGTCGCCGGAGGACGGCTGCCCGGGGGCGCCGGGCGGCGTGCTGCCGGGGTCGCGGGGCGGGGGCTGCTTCGGGTCCCCGGGGGGCGGGTAGTCGGTCTCGGTCACCGTCGGACGTCCTTCCCGTTGATCTCCACGACGGGCAGGCCGCCGGGGACCGGCCACTGCACCCGGTCGGCGGGCACGACCATCGCGACGCCGGTGCGGACCTCGCTCTCGCCGAAGACGAAGGAGTCGGCGACCTGGACACCGGGCCGTTCGGCCTGGAGCTCCTCAACGGTGCCGTAGAAGAGCGCTCCGGTCGGGCAGACCGTGGCGCACATGGGGGCGAGGCCGTAGGCGGTGCGGTCGTAGCAGAGGTTGCACTTCATCTGCAGCTTCGCCTGGAGGTCGATCTTCGGTACGCCGAAGGGGCAGGCGTTGACGCAGTTGGCGCAGCCGATGCAGCGGGTGGTGTCGGCCTGCTGCACGACGCCGTCGGCGGTCACCAGGATCGCGTCGGCGGGGCACACCTCGGCGCACGGGGCGACGGGGTCCTCGCAGTGCATGCAGACGGTGGGAAGGGAGGCGACGGACTGGCCCTCGTCGGTGTAGTCGAGGTGGATCATGGACTTGCCGCGGTGCGAGTCGCATTCGCGGCAGGCGGAGACACACGCCTGGCAGCCGATGCAGCGGCCCGGGTCGATGAAGATCGTTCGGCCCATCATGCGGGCATCAGCTCCTCTCCGAGGTGCCGCGGCCCTGCGGGGACGTGGGCGGCAGCGGGTCGGTGCGGGAGACCTGGGCCTCCGGGTAGGCGACGTGGCCGGGGGCGACCGGGGGCGCGGGGACCTCGTCGATCCGCTCGGCGTGCTCGATGCGGCAGGCGCACACCTTGTACTCGGGGATCTTGGAACGGGGGTCGAGGGCGTCGATGGTGAGCGCGTTGGCGGCGGTGGGGACCGGCCAGTGGTACGGGATGAAGACGGTGTCGGGGCGGATCGCCTCGGTGACCAGGGCGGGGAAGACCTCGCTGCCGCGCCGGGTGACGACGCGGACCGGTTCACCGTTGCGGAAGCCGTGGGAGGGGTGGACCTCGGCCCAGGGGCGGGGGGTCTGCTCGACCAGGCCGCCGAGCCTGCGGGTCTGGTTGCCGGAGAGGAAGTGGGCGACGGTGCGTCCGGTGGTGAGCGTCATGGGGTGCTCGTCGTCGTACGGATCCATCGGCGGGTGCCACTCGACCACTTGGAGGTGGATCTTGCCGTCGGGGTGGTAGGTCCTGCCGTCCTCGAAGAGCCGGGGGGTACCGGGGTGGTCGGTGGACGGGCAGGGCCAGGAGATGCCGCCGGTCTCCTCCAGCCGCTCGTAGGTGATGCCGTAGTAGTCGTTGACGGTGCCGGCGGAGGCGATCCGCAGCTCGTCGAAGACCTGGCGCGAGTTCTCGAAGGCGAACTTGTCGCCGGCCCCGAGCCGGCGGGCGAGTTCACACATGACCCAGGTGTCCGTCCGGACTCCTGGGGGCGGGTCCTGGGCCTTGTTGTGCTTGACCACCCGGGCTTCGGCGTTGGCCATGACGCCGTCGTCCTCGGCCCAGGTGGTGACGGGGAAGACGACGTGCGCGTTGGCGGCGGTCTCGGAAAGGAAGAAGTCGAATTGGGCGTGGAACTCTGTGGCGTCGTACCCCTCCTTGACCACCTTGTAGTTGGGCAGGGAGACGAAGGGGTTGTTGCAGATGCCGATCAGACCGCGGATCTCGCGGCGTTGCATCTGCCAGACCATTTCCATCATCGACGTTCCGGCGGGCGGGAGTTCGGACTCCTCGATGCCCCAGATCTCGCAGATCTGACGGCGGTGCTCCGCGTTGTTGATGGAGCGTCCGCCGGGAAGGAGGTCGGACTTCTGGCCGTGTTCGCGGCCGCCCTGCCCGTTGCCCTGGCCGGTGATGGTGCCGTAGCCGGCGCCGGGTTTGCCGATGTGGCCGGTGGCGGTGCAGAGGTTGATCACGGTGAGGCAGTTCTCGACGCCCTGCGAGTGGTGTTCGATGCCCCGGGCGTGCCAGGCCATGGCCTTCGGGGCGCGGGCGAAGGTGCGGGCGACCTGGACGATCTGTTCGGCGGGGATGCCGCAGATCTCGGCGGCACGGGACGGCGGGTATTCGGCGACCTTGGCCTTGACCTCCTCCCAGCCGGTGGCGTGGGCGGCGAGGTACGCCTCGTCGGTGAGGCCCTCCTCGATGACGACGTTCAGCACGGAGTTGAAGAACGCCGAGTCGGTGCCGGGCTTGAGGGCGACGTGGATGTCGGCGGTCCGGGCGATGGCCGTCTCGCGGGGGTCGACCACGATGAGGCTGGCACCCCGGTCCCGGGCTCCCCACACGTACTGGGTCATGACGGGGAAGCACTCGCCGACGTTGGAGCCGGCGATGAGCAGGCAGTCGGTGAGGAGGATGTCCGAGAAGGGGTTGCCGGCCCGGTCGATGTTGAAGGCGAGCTTGTTGGCGCCGGCCGCGCTCACCATGCAGAGCCGGCCGTTGTAGTCGACGTGCCGGGTCCTGAGGGCGACCCGGGCGAACTTGCCGACCAGGTAGGTCTTCTCGGAGAACAGGCTCGCTCCGCCGAGCAGCCCGAAGGCGTCGTTCCCGTACGCCTGCTGGATGCGCCGGATCTCGGCGACGGTGAAGTCGAGCGCCTCGTCCCAGGAGACCTCGCGGAAGTCCTCGTCGCGGGAGCGGCGCATCAGGGGGGCGGTGAGCCGGTCGGGGTGGTTGATCTGCTGGTAGGCGTTGATGCCCTTGGGGCACAGGCGCATGCGGTTGATGTCGTGGTTGCGGGGTTCGACGCCGAAGACCTTGCCGCCGCGGTCGACGCGCAGATACATGCCGCACTGGACTCCGCAGAAGCAGCAGTGGGTGGGGACGAGGGTCTCGCCGTTCTGGTCGGCGTGCCACCGGTCGGCGGGGATGCCGCCCGCGTCGCGGAAGGCGCGGGTGCCCGGAGGTGCGAGGGAGGGATCGATGGGAACGACCGCATGCGGTTCGGGCGTTCGCGAGTCCGCGGTCAATTGAAGCCCTTCTTCACCTGGGAGAGGTAGGCGCTGCCTCGCAGCACCCGCTTACAGCGCGGGCAGTATTCGGCCCACTCGTCGAAACCGAGGCTGAGGTCGCGCATGGTGCCGCGAAGGTTGTCGACGTACGGGGCGGTGTCGATCGGTTCCTCGCAGCGGCGGCAGGCGAAGACCTCCTCGTCCTGCCGGCCGGTGTACTTGAACAGCTGCATGCCGACGGCGGCGGGCCGCTGGACGATGTGGAAGAACTTCCCGAACGGGATGTAGATGAGGGTGAAGACCACCGCGACCATGTGGAGGATCGCCAGGAACTCGTAGCCGCCGCCGTGCAGGAAGATCGAGGAGAAGGTGAGCAGCAGCCCGGTCACGGAGATGACGATGAGGGCGATCAGCGGCACCAGGTCGTAGGCGAAGCGCTGGCCGGTGATGGCGGCCCGGTCCTTCATCCGCCGCCACAGGAAGTAGGAGGCGCCGGGGATGACGAGGACGGCGGCGATGTCCAGGCCGTGGAACATCAGCCAGCCGAGGAAGTCGAGGGAGTCGAACCCGAGGATCTTGAAGCCCCAGATGCGCATCTCGTAGCCGGGTCCGGAGCCGGTGCCCGAGGTGAAGGTGAACCAGCCCCAGGTCAGCGGGAAGGTGATCAGGGCGGCGAGGACGCAGCCCCAGAAGATCAGCTGGTGGGCGGCCCAGCGGGCGTGCGAGCGGGCGCCGAGGAACTTCTGGAAGCCGAGGTAGGTGGCGATCATCTTCGGCAGGGCGGTGGGGGCGCGGCGGAAGTTGTCCACCGAGAAGAGGCTCCCCCAGCCCTTCTTGAACAGCCGCTTGGCGCCGGGGGCGGAGACCCACACGGTGTACCGGTACGCGACGCCGAAGGCCAGGAACACCGTGGCGACGGCGTACGGCAGCAGCGCGGAGTCGAAATGCTCCAGGAATCTGCTGCCGAGCACGATGGCCACGACGAGCAGAAGGGAGACGATGACGCCCGCCGCGGTCGCCCGCGCGGTGACGGACCGGGGAACGAGCCCCCCGGCCCGCCCGGACCCGCCCGGTACCGACGTACCGCCGGCCCCGTCGACGGCCCCGGTACGACCCCCGGGTGCGGGCTGCGCGGCTGCGCCTGCGGCTTCAGGTGGCTCGGTCACGGTGCCACGGTAGGTCGGTATAGGGCGATTGGGCCTGTTTTATGGAGCCAGGGGGTGAGCGAGTCGCGGGAGGGCGGGGAGGGGCGGGGGGCGGGGGGCGGGGGGGGCGGGGGGCGGGGCCCCGGGGAAGCCCTCGAAGCCGCAACGCCCCCTCGGCGGTACGTTGGCCGCCCCGCCCCCGCCCCGAAGGAGCCCTCATGACCCGTCAGGACGCCCTCACCGATGTCGCCGGGCTGCGCGTCGGGCACGCCCAGGTTCCCGGGAAGGGTGCTCTCACCGGGGTCACCGTGGTGCTCGCGCCCGAGGGCGGGGTGGTTGCCGCGGTCGATGTGCGTGGGGGCGGACCGGGGACGCGGGAGACGGACGCGCTGGATCCGCGCAACCTGGTCCAGCGCATCGACGCGGTCGTGCTCACCGGCGGCAGCGCGTACGGGCTCGACGCGGCGTCCGGGGTGATGGCCTGGCTGGAGGAGCGGGGGCGCGGGGTGCGGGTGGGCGCCGATCCGGCCCAGGTGGTCCCCGTGGTCCCGGCCGCCTGCGTGTTCGACCTGGGGCGGGGCGGCGACTGGCGGGCCAGGCCGGACGCGGCGACGGGCCGGGCGGCCGTGGCGGACGCCGCCCGCGCGGCGGAGGGCGCCGCGGTCGCCGAAGGGTGCGTCGGCGCGGGCACGGGGGCGGTGGCCGGGCAGCTCAAGGGCGGGGTGGGGACCGCGAGCGTCCTGCTGCCGTCCGGGCTCACCGTCGGCGCGCTCGTCGTGGTCAACGCGGCGGGCTCGGTGCTCGATCCCCGTACGGGCGTGCTGTTCGGGGAGTACGGCGGCGAGGAGCCGGCCGTCGCCCCGCCGGCCGAGGTCCACGAGGCGGCGGGACGGCACCTGGCGCAGGCGCGCGGGGCGGATGCGCGCCCTCCGCTCAACACCACGCTCGCGGTCGTCGCCACCGATGCCGCCCTCACCCGCGCCCAGGCGCAGAAGCTGGCGGGCACCGCGCACGACGGGCTGGCTCGCGCCATCCGGCCCGTGCACCTGATGACCGACGGGGACACCGTGTTCGCGCTCGCCACCGGCCGGCGGGACCTGGACGCGCAGGATCCGGTCGCGCTCAACCCCCTCCTCGCGGCGGCCGCGGACGCGGTGGCCCGGGCCATCGTGAAGGCGGTCCGGGCCGCGAAGGGCGTCGAGGGCCGTGACGGCGGGGGCACTTTCCCGTCGTACGGCGACCTCTACGGGCCGGTCCCGCCCGCGTGAGGAGGTCCGGGCCGCGTGCGCGGAACCTTCCGTGCGCCCCATGCGTTTTTCTGAACCCCGGTCCCGATGTCAGCCCCAGGGGCTACGTTATGCACGCATCGAGTCACACGCGGCGACGGCCTGGAGACAGCACCTTGAGCGATCCGTACGAGACGACCGAGCAGCACCTTGAGCGAATCCTGCGTCGGGCTCTCAATTCGTTCGACCTCCCCGACAGCACGGTGGAGCGGCTGGGCTCCGCATTGGCCCACAGCAGCTCCCTGCACTCCTCGCACCACAGCGCCACCCTGCACCGCGAGACCTATCGCCATGCGTATCTGCTGAGCGACGGCTCCGCGCTGACGCTGTGGGAGCTGGTGCACAGCGGTCCGCGCGGGGACGGCCATCCCGACACCCGGCAGCACGAGCTGTACGACGACGAGGCCGATGCCCACATCGCCGCCGCCCGGCTGACCGGCAGCCTGTGGGACGTCCCCGACTTCTGCGACGACGAGGGGGCCCGGGCCGACCTGGAGCTCATGTCGGCACTGCTGGCCGCTCCCCCCGCCCCGCATCCCCGGATGTACGCGCCGGACAACTCCGCGGACCACGCCCGCCGGGTGCTGCGCCGCGCGGAGAACGGCGACGTGCCGGGCGAGGAGACCGCCCGTCTGCTCCGGGCCGCCTTCGCGCACCACATCACTCAGGTCTTCGGCCGGCAGTGCCGCGTGGAGGGCCGGGACGCCGGTTTCACGCTGTACGAGCACGCGTTCCTGCTCCTCGACGGCAGCGAGACGAGCCTGTGGGAGGTCGAGCACACGGCGACTCCGGACGGCCGCCACATGTGCGAGGTGTACGGCGACGAGGCGACGGCGCGCTGCGCGATGGAAGCCCGTACGCGCATCTGCTGAACGCCTGCCGCATGCCGGTGCCCGCATCCCCCCGTGGGGACGCGGGCACCGGTGGCTCCGCTCCGTACGCCGTCGGCTCAGTGCGTGAGCGCCGGCTCCTTGGCGGGCTCCGTCGCGACGGGCTCGTCCTCCGCCGCGCCCTCGACGTGCTGCTTCGGCCTGGCCGGCAGGGCGAACATCACCACGAAGATCAGCAGCAGCACACCGGCCACCCACCACAGCGACTGCTCGAAGGCGTCCGCGAACGCCGGGCCCACCTGCTCCGGGGTGAGCCGGTCACCGATCGCCCCGTAGAAGACGACCGAGACCAGCCCGAGGCCCAGCGCGTTGCCCATCTGCTGCACGGTGTTGAACAGCCCGGACGCCGAACCGGAGTGCTCCTTCGGCACCTCGGACAGCACCGCGTCGGCCAGCGGAGCCACGATCAGGCCCATGCCGACGCCCATGACGACCAGCGGCAGCGCCATCTGCCAGGGCGTGATGTCCATGCCGTAGTGGTCCGACTCCCAGATGTAGAGGAGCAGCCCGGCCGCCATGAGCAGGGCGCCCGTCTGGAGGACCTTGCGGCCGAAGCGGGGCACCAGCTTCTGTACGGAGAGACCGGCGGCCACCGACACGGAGACGGAGAACGGGACACCGGTCAGGCCGGCCCGCAGCGCGCTCCAGCCGAGGCCCATCTGCATGTACAGCGTCCAGACCAGGAAGAAGATGCCGAGCCCGATGCCGAAGGTCAGCTGCACGGCGGTCCCGGCGGCGAAGCTGCGCACCCGGAACAGCGACAGCTCGATCAGCGGCGACCCGTCCCGGCCGGCCTTGGCGCGCTCAAAGAGCACGAGGACGAGGAAGACGAGGACGCTCCCGGCCATCGACAGGTAGCCCCACAGCGGCCAGCCCAGCTCCCGGCCCCGGGTCAGCGGGTAGATCAGCATCAGCATGCCGAGCGTGACGAGCACGACGCCGACCAGGTCGAGGCGCAGCGCCCTGGGCGACTTGGACTCGGTGATGAACTTGCGGCCCAGGACCAGGCCGAGGATGCCGACCGGCAGGTTGATCAGGAAGATCGGGCGCCATTCGAGACCGGCGATGTTCCACTCGGTCAGCAGCGCGCCGAGCAGCGGCCCGGAGACCGCGCCGAGGCCGACGATCGCACCGAACAGGCCGAAGACCTTGCCGCGCTCGTGCGCGGGGAAGGTGGCGTGCACGATCGACAGCACCTGCGGCACCATCAGGGCTGCCGTGCCGCCCTGGAGGAAGCGGGAGGCGACCAGCATCTCCGGGTTGGCGGCGAAGCCGCAGAGCGCGGAGGCGAGGGTGAAGCCCCCTATGCCGATGAGGAAGAGCCGCTTGCGGCCGTAGATGTCACCGAGCCGGCCGCCGGTGATGAGCCCGGCCGCGAAGGCCAGGGCGTATCCGGCGACGATCCACTGGATGGAGCTGAACGAGGCGCCGGTGTCCCGCTCGATGCTGGGAATGGCGATGTTGACGATCGTGACGTCGACGAGGTCCATGAAGGCCGCGGTCATCACGATGGCCAGGGCGAACCATCGGCGTCGGTCCGAAGGTGCCGCGGGGGACGGCAGTGGTGCGGAGGAAGTCATGGGAAGAACCTAAACAGCCAATAGGACAGTTCATGACCCAATGCGCGCGCATGCTGGATGGCATGACCGATACCCCGGCACGACTCCTGAATCTGCTGTCTCTGCTCCAGACACCGCGCGAGTGGCCGGGCAGCGAGCTCGCCGAGCGCCTCGACGTCAGCCCGCGCACGATCCGCCGCGACATCGACCGTCTGCGCGACCTCGGCTATCCGGTCGAGGCTTCACGCGGTTCGATCGGCGGCTACCGGCTCGTGGCGGGCGCCGCCATGCCGCCGCTGCTCCTGGACGACGAGGAGGCGGTCGCCATCGCGGTCGGCCTGCGGGCCGGTGCCGGCCATGCCATCGAGGGCGTGGACGAGGCGTCCGTGCGGGCGCTGGCCAAGCTGGAGCAGGTGCTGCCGTCGCGGCTGCGCCACCGGGTCTCCACCCTCCAGAATGCGACGGTCCCGCTGGCCAGGGGCGACGGGTCGACCATCGATCCGCAGACGCTGACCGTGATGGCGTCGGCGGTCACCGGTCACGAGCGGCTGCGCTTCGCGTACCGGGCGGGCGACGGCGCGGAGTCGCGGCGCCAGGTCGAGCCGTACCGGCTGGTGAGCACCGGGTGGCGCTGGTATCTGGTGGCGTACGACCTGGGGCGCGAGGCGTGGCGCACCTTCCGCGTCGACCGGGTGAGCGAGCCGTTCGCGACCGGCGCCCGGTTCACGCCGAGGGAGCTGCCGGAGGGGGACGCGGCGGAGTTCCTGTCCAGCTCGATGGCGCGTCGGCAGCCGGAAATCGAGGTGGAGGTGAGCTTCGCGGCGCCGCCGGAGTTCGTCGCGTCGCGGCTGCACGGCCGGATCGGTCCGCTGGAGCCGGAGGGTGAGGGCGGCTGCCGGCTGCGGGCGGTGCTGCGGGACCAGTTGGAGTGGCTGGCGGTGCGGCTGGCGATGGTGGACTGCGAGTTCACCGTGCACCGGCCGCCGGAGTTGGTGGCGTACGTGAGGGAGCTGGGCGGCCGGCTCAGCCGCGCGGGGTCCGGCGGAGCGTGAGGGACACGCGTCCGAAGAGGCCCGAAAAAAGGATGAGCCCCGGCGCCAGGGGGGGGTGGGCGCCGGGACTCAGCTCAGGGGGCCTGCTGAAGCGGCCCAATTCGGAGGTTACTGGACTCGGGCTCAGGCCGCAGCGTCAAAGCCCGTGTCGTGAGCCATTCGCTTCAATTCGAGGAGCGCGTGCTTCTCGATCTGGCGGATGCGCTCGCGGGTGAGGCCGTGCTGCTTGCCGACCTCGGTGAGCGTGCGCTCGCGGCCGTCCTCGATTCCGTACCGCATGCGGATGATCGACGCGGTGCGGTTGTCCAGCTTGCCGATCAGCTCCTCCAGCTCCTCGCTGCGCAGCAGTGTGAGCACGGACTGCTCGGGCGAGATGGCGGAGGTGTCCTCAAGGAGGTCGCCGAACTGCGTGTCGCCCTCGTCGTCCACGGACATGTTGAGGCTGACCGGGTCGCGGGCCCAGTCCAGGACGTCGCCGACGCGCCCCGGCGTCGAGCCCAGCTCGGCGGCGATCTCGGCGTGCTCCGGGTCGCGGCCGTTCTCCCGGTTGAACTCGCGCTGCACCCGGCGGATGCGGCCCAGCTCCTCCACCAGGTGGACGGGGAGCCGGATCGTGCGCGATTGGTCCGCTATGGAGCGCGTGATGGCCTGGCGGATCCACCACGTGGCGTACGTGGAGAACTTGAAACCCTTGGCGTAGTCGAACTTCTCGACCGCGCGCACCAGGCCCGCGTTGCCCTCCTGGATCAGGTCGAGCAGGGGGAGCCCGGCCCGCGGATAGCGGCGGGCGACGGCGACGACGAGACGGAGGTTGGAGCGGATGAATATGTCCTTGGCGCGCTCGCCCTCGGCGACCAGCGCCTCCAGCTCTTCGCGCGAGGCGCCGCCCGCGTCGCTCTCCACCTGGCCGTCGAGGATCTGGTGTGCGTAGACACCGGCCTCGACCGCCTGCGAGAGGTCGACTTCCTTGGCGGCGTCGAGCAGCGGCGTACGCGCTATCTCGTCCAGGTACATGCCGACCAGGTCGCGATCGGCGATCTCTCCGCCCACGGCGCGAACACTGCTCGCCCGGTTGGTCCCGCCGGTGGCGGACGAACGACGGGCGACGGCACGGGTTGCCATGCGTGCTCCCTTGCTGAGTAGGTCGCGACACCCTCTCGGGTGCCCTGCATCCGATGGAAACAACGACTGGAATCCGGACAGAATTCCCATGCCTGGCATTCAATTTCGCGATCATGCAGTACCCTGTTCCGCCACCGGGGCGGGCGCATGCGACAGCCGGGTACAACCGCGCAGGTCAGGCCGGGCACCCGGGTCGCTCCGGGGCCCCTCGGCATCCCCGTACCCCGGAAGACGCCGGGTACGGGTCGCCGGTTGCCCGGACCTTCGTCCCCGTCCCGGCCCCGCGGGTCCCGGTCCGGAGTCCTAGGCCCCATGCCCGGGACCTTGGGACCGCAGTCCGTTACCGGGCGCGCACGGGGTGCCTAGCGTCGCTGTCATGAACGAGACGACGCACCGCACCGACCCCGACAGCACCGGCACCCTCGACGAGGCCCTGGAGCGCCTGCACTCCTCCGGCCCCGAGCGCGACGGCTGGCTGTCCAATCACGCGCCCATGGCCGTGGAGGCCCTGGTCCGCAACGGCCAGGCGGCCACCGTGCACCGCTGGCTCGACCACTACCGGGCAAAGCTGGAGGACATGCCGGACCGTTTCGCCGAGGTCACCCCGGCGAACTGGCAGGAGGCCCTGGGCGACCCCCGCCGCATCGCCGACTGGGCGGTGTACTTCGAGCGGGAGACCGCCGACCGCCCCTGGCGCGACGTGCTCGCCGAGTGGTGGCCCCGGCTGCTCCCGGGCATCGCTGGCGGCGCCACGCACCCGGTGATCCGGGTCGGCCACGGCGTCCGCACCCTGCTGACGACCGAGGAGACCGGGCCCCGCGTCAAGGAGCTGGCCCACGCGCTGGGCTACTGGGCCGCCCGCCACCAGCCGCTGCCCGCACTCACCCCGCTCGCTCCGGTCCGGACCGCCGGTGCGGCCCTGGACGCCGTGCCCCGGGTGCCCGACCAGAGCGGCGGCATCGTCGCCCGGCTGGCCCGGATCACGGGGTTCCCGCAGTGGGAGGGCGCGGCGGCGACCGGCGCGGACGAGGCGCGCGCCGGCCTTGAGGAGCTGGTGGGGGCCGCTGTCCACCGCTATGCGGAGTACGGGCACGGTTCGCCGGTGATGCTGGTGCACGCGGCGACCGCGCCCAACGCCGTACTGCGGACGCTGCCCGCGCTGCCGCGCGAGCTGTGGGCGCCGAGCGTGGGGGCGGCGTGGGCGGCGAGCGCGGCGGTGACCGCCGCCTACTCCCCCGCCGAGGCCGCCGTGCTCCCGGCCGGGTACGGGGCGTCGCTCACGGCCGACGAGGTGTTCGCGCGGGCGGCGGCGCACGGCGACGACCACACCATCAAGTTCACGGACACCGCGCTGGACGTGGGTGACGCGACGGCCCTGGCGGCGGCGCTGCGCTCGGTGGAGCTGAACCCGCCGGTGCTCTGAGAGCCCTTATCCGTACTGCACCGAGCGCTTCGCCAGCCCCATCCAGAAGCCGTCGATCACGCTGCGCCCCTGGCCGAGTTCCTGCTCGGCGGCGCCGAGGGTGACGAAGAGCGGGGCGAAGTGCTCGGTGCGCGGGTGTGCCAGACGGCCCGCCGGGGACTTGTGCTCGAAGTCCAGGAGCGCGTCGATGTCCTGCGCCTGGAGCGCGCGGTTTCCCCAGTCGTCGAACTCCGCCGACCAGCCGGGGACACCGCCGCCGGTGTGGCGCAGGGCGGCGAGGTTGTGCGTGAAGAAGCCGCTGCCGATGATCAGGACGCCCTCGTCGCGCAGCGGCGCCAGCTTGCGCCCGATGTCCATGAGCTTCTGCGGGTCGAGCGTCGGCAGGGAGATCTGGAGCACCGGGATGTCGGCGTCCGGGAACATCTCGACCAGCGGTACGTACGCGCCGTGGTCGAGGCCGCGGTCCGGGGTGTCCTGGACGGGCGTACCGGCGCCGCGCAGCAGTTTGCGGACGCTCTCGGCGAGCTGGGGAGCGCCGGGGGCGGCGTACCTGACCTGGTAGTAGTGCTCGGGGAAGCCCCAGAAGTCGTACACCAGGGGCAGCGTCTCGGTGGCGCCGAGCGCGAGCGGGGCCTCCTCCCAGTGCGCGGACACCATGAGGACGGCGGTGGGGCGCGGCAGCTTCGCCGACCAGGCGGCCAGCTCGCCGGGCCAGACGGGATCGTCGGCGAGCGGCGGGGCTCCGTGGGAGAGGTAGAGGGCGGGCATGCGCTCCGAGGTGATTGTCATGACACTCCCCAACTGCGGCTACTCAAGGTAATTCTTCTGTAGAGGGCTTCGGCAGGAAGGGTTCTTTAATCTTCAAGCTCCTACCTTCAGAGACCTTAGCTCTATCTAGTTCAACTTTCAAGAAAAGGTCGTACAGTGGAGTACATGACCACGGCATCAACCGGTGCGCCGCTCTGGCTCACCGACGAAGAACAATGCGTCTGGCGCGCGTATCTGCACGCCACCACGCTTCTGGAGGATCACCTCGACCGCCAGTTGCAGGCCGATGCCGGCATGCCGCACATCTACTACGGCCTGCTCGTCCAGCTCTCCCAGGCGCCCCGGCACCGCATGCGGATGACCGAACTGGCCAGGAACGCCAAGATCACCCGCTCCCGCCTCTCCCACGCGGTCGCCCGGCTGGAGAAGAGCGGCTGGGTCCGCCGCGAGGACTGCCCCTCCGACAAGCGCGGCCAGAACGCCGTCCTGACCGACGAGGGCCACGCGATGCTGCGCCGCTCCGCACCCGGCCACGTGAAGGCCGTCCGCCAGGCGATGTTCGACCGCCTCACGCCCGACCAGGTGCGCTCGCTGGGGGAGATCATGCAGGTCCTGGCGTCCGGGCTGCAGCCGGAGGGCGCGGACGCCGACCTCCCCTGGCTGCGCTGAATCCCGCCGCGACACACCTCTGCCCCGGTTCCTCCGTACGAGGGAACCGGGGCAGAGACGTATCCGCGCGGGCGGCCGGGGTCAGTGGGCGACGACCGGGACCCTGATCTCGTCCTCGACGCCCTCCGCGTCACCGGAAGCGGAGCCTCCGGTGGTCCCCGCAGAGGTCGGACGGCCCGCGTTGACGAAGGTCAGCGCGATGGCGGAGGCCACCACCAGGATGCCGACGGCCCACCAGATGGCACCGGTGAAGCCGTGCACCATCGACTGGAGCTTCAGCAGCTCCGGGTTCTTGGCGCCGAGCGCGGCGTGCGAGGTGGCGTACGCCGTGGCGGCCGAGGCGGCGATCGTGTTCAGCAGGGCCGTACCGATCGCACCGCCGACCTGCTGCGAGGTGTTGACCATCGCCGAGGCGACACCCGCGTCACGCGGCTCGACTCCGTGCGTGGCCAGCGACATGGCCGGCATGAACGCCGTACCCATGCCCAGGCCCAGCAGCAGCTGGCCGGGCAGGATGACCGCCGCGTACGAGGAGTCGACGTCCAGCTGGGTGAGCAGCAGCATGCCGACGGCGGCGACCAGGAAGCCGGGACCCATCAGCGTGCGGGCCGGGACCCGGGTCATCAGCCGGGCGCCGATCTGCGTGGAGCCGGTGATCATGCCCGCGATCATCGGCATGAAGGCGAAGCCGGTCTTGATCGGCGAGTAGCCCTGGACGACCTGGAGGTAGTACGTGAGGAAGAGGAACAGGCCGAACATCGCGATGACGGCCAGGCCCAGCGAGAGGTAGACGCCACCGCGGTTGCGGTCCATCACGACGCGCAGCGGGAGCAGCGGCGACTTGACCTTGGCCTCGGTGAGGACGAAGGACAGCAGCAGCACGCCCGCGGCGACGAACGAGCCGACGGTCAGCGCGTCCGACCAGCCCGCGGACTCGGCGCGGGTGAAGCCGTAGACCAGCGAGACCAGACCCAGCGCGGACAGGACCACGCCCGGGATGTCGAGCGGCGAGCGGTTGCGGCTGCCGGCGGGCTCGCGGATGACGAAGTACGCACCGGCCGCGGCGACGATCGCGAAGGGGATGTTGACGAAGAAGGTCCAGCGCCAGTTCAGCGTCTGGGTCAGGAAACCGCCGAGGATCAGGCCGACGGCGCCACCGCCACCGGCGATCGCCCCGTAGATGCCGAACGCCTTGGCGCGCTCCTTGGCGTCGGTGAACATCACCGCGAGCAGCGAGAGCGCGGCCGGCGCGAGCAGCGCGCCGAAGACGCCCTGGAGGGCGCGGGAGCCGAACAGCATGCCCTGGTTCTGCGCCGCGCCACCGAGCGCGGAGGCCAGCGCGAAGCCGATCAGGCCGACCACGAAGGTGCGCTTGCGGCCCCAGAGGTCGGCGATGCGCCCGCCGAAGAGCAGCAGCCCGCCGAAGGCCAGGGCGTAGGCGGTGATGACCCACTGCTTGTTCGCGTCGGTGATGCCGAGCGCGGTCTGGGCGTGCGGCAGCGCGATGTTCACGATGGTGGCGTCGAGCACCACCATCAGCTGCGCGAGCGCGATGAAGGCCAGGGCCTTCCAGCGACTGGGATCGGGAAGTCGGAGATCAGGTGTTTTTGACATGGAAGTAGCCACCTAGGAGCGCGTGAGGGCGCGAGAGATCGCGAACCGTGCGTTCCGCTGGTCACGGGCACGGCTGAGGACAGGTCCGGCGGGGAGTCGTCGGGCTTCGGTGAGTCGTCGGGCTTCTGAGTAAGTCGTCGGGCTTCAGAGAAGAGGGGAAAGGCGGGCGCGGATCACGTCACGTGCGGCGCCGCAGGTCCTCCAAGGTCGCCGCCGTTCCGGGGAGTACGGACCGGGCCGGGGCCTCCAGTCCGTCCAGGAACAGCTGGATGTGGCGGTGGGTGAACCGGTCGATGTTCGGGCAGGCGATGCCCGGCAGCGGCCGGGTGAGCTGGGAGAGGGCCACCAGTACGTCACCGACGGCGATGTCGGTGCGCAGGCGCCCCGCGGACATGGCACGCGCGACGAGCCCTTCGACGGCCTCTTCGAGGCGCCGGCGCTCGGCGAGCAGTTCGGGGTGGTCCTTGTCGAAGCCGCCGGAGAGCATGGGGCACAGGGCCCCGATGCGTTCGTCGGCGGCCGCGTGGACGAAGCGGGTGAGCGCGGCGAAGGGGTCCGCTTCTTCGGCGGCTGCCTCCTCGGCGCGGTCGGTGGTACGTGAGGTGACCGCGAGCACGACCTCGTGGATGAGGGCGGCCCGGTCGGGGAAGTTCCGGTAGAGCGTCGCGTTGCCGACGCCGGCGCGGCGGGCGACCTCGTCGAGGGGCACGTCGGGCCCGAACTCCACGAACATCTCGCGCGCCGCCGTCACGATCCGCTCCCGGTTGCGCAGCGCGTCGGCCCTCGGCCTGGGCGTACGGGGCTGCGCGGGTGCGATGGTGGCCACGGCGGTGCTCCTTGTCTTCCGGTCGTCTTCGTCTTCCGGTTCTTCCCTGCGCGGTTCCGGCCGGACGAACAACCGGGGACCGCTTCCCCGTTTCGCGGGGACACGGGTGCAAACGGGGAAACCCTCCCCGGTTATTTCCCGCGAGTTTGTGACCCGCGTCACACACACCGTGCTGCCGGAAAACCAGCCGAACGGCGCACCCAACGAGCGGCCCGCGATCACCCGGAAGAGGCTGACGGCAGAGCGCAGCCGGGGTCGGCCGGCTGCCGCGGACCGGAAGGCGCCTCGATGCAGCAGCCCCGCCACCGGATACGCAAGCACCGCCGCCCGGTCGCCCTGGGCGCCGCAACGGCCCTGGTCATCGCGGCCCTGGCGACCGCGAGCAGCACGCTGCCCCTCCAGAGCCCCGCGTCGGCCGGCCCCACCGCGACGGCTCCCCTGGCCACCGGGCTCGGCCCCTGCCGGATCGCGTCGGCCATGGGCGTACAGATGTCGGAGGGCATGCCGACGCAGCCCGGCTACGCGCGCTCCACCGGCCGCGTCCGCGCGCTGAACCTGATGATCGACTTCCCGGACGCGGAGGGCACCGAGCCGGCCATGGACCGGCTGGCGGAATTCTTCCCGCAGACCACGGACTGGTTCCGGACCAGCTCGTACGGGCGGCTCACCTACATACCGGAGGCGCCGATCCGCTCGTGGCTGCGGATGCCGCTGCCCTTCGAGGAGTACGGAATCGAGCGGGGCTCCCCGTACGAGCCCGGCTACCGCCACCTGGTGCGGGACATCGTGGCGGCCGCGGACCCGCGGGTGGACTTCGACGAGTACGACCTGGTCAACATCCTGGTCACCCCGAACGCCGGGCCGTCCGCCCTGGACACCGTGCTCTCGGTGACCTTCTCGGGCAACGACGAGGCCCCGGTCGCGGACGGGGTGCCGCTGTCCAACACCTCATTCGTCTACAGCCGCCAGGACGACGGCTCCGGCTCCTACGCCCAGACCGGCTACCGGGTCCTGCCCCACGAGAACGGCCACGTCTTCGGGCTGCCCGACCTCTACACGATGGAGGGCGGCGGCTCCGTCGGGCACTGGGACATCATGTCCGAGGACTGGGGCGCCAACAACGACCTGCTCGGCTGGCACAAGTGGAAGCTGGGCTGGCTCGACAACGACCAGGTGAGCTGCGCCGCCCGCCCCGGCACCACGGACCACGTCCTGGGACCCCTGGCCACGCGGGGCGGCCTGAAGCTGGCCGTCGTCCCCCTGACCGCGGAGTCCGGCTACGCGGTGGAGGTCCGCACCCAGGCGGGCAACGACCAGGCGGTCTGCCGCCCCGGCGTCCTCATCTACAAGGTGAACTCCGACGTGGACACGGGCCAGGGCCCGGTCTCGGTGTCCGACAGCACCAAGAGCAGCCCCGGCTGCACCCGCCTCCCCAACGTCCACGCCGAACTCTCGGACGCCCCGTACCAGCCGGGCGACACCTTCACGGACCGGACGAACGGGATACGGATCTCGGTACTGGAGAAGGACGAGAAGGGGGACTACCGGGTGCAGGTGACGCGGTCGTAGGGGGCGTCCCGGGGGAGGCGGGCGGCGACTGCAGCCGACCGCCGCGTGCGCTGAGCCGCGGCAGGCGCTTCGGCCACCTGACCAGGGACTCATCCGGACATTCCTGTAACGACGTCTGCATTCTCGCCACTCCAGCCGGCCGGACTGTGCCAGATGACATTGACGTGGAAGACGTCGCGAATCGTGTCCACGGACCAGTCCTCGGCGGGCGGTTCGGAGAGAACGAGGTAAAGACCGTCGGCCGGCGCGGGCAGCGTGTGGTTGATCTCGAGCAGGCGGGTCGCGCCCGATCGCAGGTCCGCATAGGTGGAGCAGCCCGCGCCCAGGGCCTCGTAGAGGAAGAGACCGTGCTGGGTGACGCAGCTGACATCGACGACCGAGGAGTCGGTCGGTTGGAGGTCCGCCCAGAGAAGTGCCGCCTTCAGCGCGTGGCGGACCGCCTCGTGCTTCTTGCACGTGCGGTCGGCCCCGGCAGCCGCCTCCAGCGCGCGGAGGAAGCCGTCCTTCGTGGTCGCAGCCGGTGTTGCGGCGGTGGTGTCCGCGGTGGTCATCTGCACTTCTTCCTTCTGATCGGGTTGCGGCGGGGCGACGGGCACCGCGTCGTCGGAGCTCGGCTTCGTCGCCACGCCGAAGCGCTCCTGGAGCTCTCGCCGTGCTTCGGCGAGGGGCTCCGCCCAGCCGGAAGCCGCCAGCCCCTCCGCGAGGCTGCCCGCGTCGAAGGTGCCCTCCTTGAGCGCGCGATTGCTCGTCGCGGCGAGGTCGCGAAGGACTCCGAGTCGTTCTCTGTCCGGATCGCCGAGCAGGTGAAGTACGTCGACCCAGTCGGCCTGGTCCCGGCGAAGGACGCGGTTGGCCATTCCCTGGAGTTCGGAGAGGCGACTGCGGGCCTCGGGAACATCGCTGCCGCTGCCGGCCAGCTCTCCCAGCACGTCCAGCGCCGCGAGATAGCGTCCCGCCATCCGCTCCGAGATGGGCGACCGGCCACGCTGATCGGCAGTGACCACTGTCTGACCCGTGTCGTTCGCGAACACCCAGCAGTCCAACTCGTCACCCCGGCGCGGGGGAACCGAGCCCTGGCGGACGGTGAGCACGAGCGGTCGGTCGATCACCGGAGACAGCGGCCTGACCTTGTACCTACCACCGGAGACGTGGCCCACGACCTCGACCCGGACATCGCTTCCGATCCGGGGAAGGCTTGCCGCCTCGCCCGCTGGCCGGGCGTCCGGTGCCGCGGGTTCGGTGTCGTCCACGGAGGCGGTGAGCGCCGCTGGCAGAGGGGCTGTGAGCAGGACGGTGAGGCTCTGGGTGCTGCGGGTGAGGGCCACGTACAACTGGCGCAGCCCGGCGGGACCGCGGTCGGCGATGGTGGCTGGCTCGACGACCAGGACGTGGTCGTACTCCATGCCCTTGACATGAGCTGCGGCCAGCACGGAGACAGCCTCGTCGTTCCGACCGCCGATGTCGCCGTCCTCGGCGATCCTGCGGCTGATGGCGTCCAGCCAGTCCGAGTCGTCAGGAACGATGACGGCCACGGAGCGAGGGGTGCTGCCGTCGCTGGTGTCCATGAGCCGGGCCACGTGGGCGACGGTGTCGTCGAGTAGCTTCCACGGGTCGGTCGCCACGATCCGTACGGCGTCCGCTCCCGCTTCCCGGACGGCCTGCGGGTACGGCAGGGACGGAGCGATCGCGTGTGCGAGCGGGGCGACGAACTCCATGATCTCGGCGGGGACACGGTAGCTGGTGGTGAGCTGAGCCACGCTCCAGTCGCCGTGATCGGAGAGGAGTGCGCCAAGCAGGTCCCAGCTCGTCGGGATGTGGGCGCCCGTCGCCTGCGCGAGGTCGCCCAGGACGGTCATGGAGCCGCCCACGGCGCAGCGCCGCCGCAGGGAGCGGGCCTGCATGGGCGTGAGGTCTTGGGCCTCGTCGACGACGATGTGGCCGTATCGCGGTGGGGTGTCGCCGCTGATCAGCACGCCGAGCTCTTCGAGGCAGACGTGGTCGTCGAGGGTCCACGTATCGGCGTCGGCGCTGGCGGCCCGGGCTCGCAGCAGGGCCGCCTGCTCATCCTCCTCCAGGATGCCGTCGGCGCAGTCCCGCAACAGGTCGGCCGAATCGTAGAGGCTGCGCAGGGCCTCCCGGGGGCCGGGGGACGGCCAGACGCGTTCGACGAGGCGCTCGACCCGGCGGTTGCGCTCCAGGTCACGACGGATCGTGCCGGCCTGCCCGCGGCGCGGCGCGATGTCGGCGAGCTCCTGCAGGAGCCGGTCAACGAACAGGCCGCGGAAGCGGTCGCGCCGCTCCCGGAAGGGCCCGTCGCCGGCGTGGGCCAGGTCGAGGAGGGCGAGGACCTCCGACTTGGGCACGCGAAGGGTCGTGCTGCCGGCGTTGACGACGATCGCGGGTTCGTCGCCCTCGAAGGACGGGTCGACAGTGAGGGCGTCGAGAGCCTCCGGGCGGTAGTCGCTCTCGACGCGACGCAGCAGCACGGCCGCCATGCGGTCGTCCGACTTCACGAGGCGCGCCCTCGGCGAGTCGGTGCCGAGGGTCTCGCCCTCCCACAGCCGGTCCAGCTGGACGGCGTTGACGTCCCGGGTGCCGAGGGTGGGCAGGACCTGCCCGACGTAGTCGAGGAACCGCTGGTGGGGGCCGATGACGAGGATGTCCTGGGCCTTGAAGTGCTCGTTGTTGACGAGCCAGGTCACCCGGTGGAGACCGACCGCCGACTTGCCGGTACCGGGGCCGCCCTGCACGACGAGGATGTCCGAGGGTGAGCCGGTGACCAGCTCCATCTGGTCACGGCGGATGGTCTCGACGATGTCCCGCATCCGGCCGCCGCGCGACCGCTGGAGCTCCCGCAGCAGGAAGTCGTCGGGCTGGATCGCCTTCCGCCGCTGGCGTCGTACGACATCGCCGGGAGTAGCGGCAGGCGCACGCTCCGGGGCAGGGGACGCATCCGCCCCCTCCGCCGCGCTGTCGTCGGCGGCCTGACGGGGCTCCGGTACGCCCGCGAGCTCGTGTACGGCCAAGGGCTCGGGAGCGGGCGCCAACAGGGCGATCTCGTCGAAGTAGCTCTCGACGATCCGCTGCACGCAGCGCAGCTGCCGGCGCAGGACCACCTCGCCCGGGTTCTCGGGCCGCGTCTCGATCCACCTCTTCGCCAGCGGACTGGTCCACAGCAGGACCACCGGATCGTGCGAGGCGCTGTGGACGCCCCGGCGCCCGATGTACCAAGGGCGGGGCTCTCCTCCAGGGTCCTCCGGCGCATCGACGCGGGCGAAGACCAGGGCTTCATTGCCCAGCCCTCCGTAGGCCTCGGCACGGGCCTCCGCCTCGGCCCGGTTGGCGATACCGTCCTTGCCGCACGCCGAGGCGGTGGCGGCCGACGTGCCGCTCAGTTCGGCCAGTTTCGCGGTGTAGCAGTCGTACGCGTGGTCCACCGCCCGCTGCTCGCCGGCGAGGATCTCGTCCCGATTGGTGGTGCCCATGTGCGTCCTCCCTGCGGTGCCGGGGGACACCGCCACGGGCATGTGCCCGTACCCCGCTGAAACAACTATCAGAAACCGGACGCTGACGAACAGTCAGCGGATCAGTTCTCGGACGAGTTCGCCGGCCTCGGTCCGCCAGGCACACACCTGGTCGTACGTGGGCCCGAGCTCGTACAGGTGGTAGTGGCACCCCAGACTCAGCTGGGACCAGAGGGCCTTCGCCCGTCGTGCCGTCTCCCCCGGCACGACGGAGTGCAGGAGGAGCAACTTGCCACGCCCCGTGGTGCGGGACAGGCCGGGCGTCGCGGCTTCCAGCACCCGGTCGACGCGGATCTCCAGTGCGGTCCGCAGCGCGAGGCAGGCGCCGCGGTACCGGCCGGCGGTGGTGGCCTCGGCGGGTCCGCCGTCGAGGAGGCGGTCGGCGGCCAGCAGCAGACCTTCGACGGAAGCGGGAGAGGCGGTGGTCACGCGGTCACCTCCGGCTTGCGGATCTTCTGCGCCAGGTTCTCGACGTCCGTGACGAAGCGGTGGGGGTTAGGGATCGAGGCGCCGTCGGGATGGGCTCCCTTCTGGCACTGCTGGATCAGGGAGCATGCCGGGCTTCCGTAGCGGCGGCGCACCTCCTCCTTGACGTCGCCACCGCGGCTCACGTCGCCGAAGAGGGCGAAGGCCGCGACCTCCTGGAACCTCTCCGCGCTGTCGATCGCGGCCTGAAGGTCGTGTTCCGATCCGCCGGTGCGGTGGTGGCGGATCCACGCGGCCTCCAGGAAGGCGTTCTCCAAGGCGATACGGCACAGGCCGGGCAGCACGTGGCTGAACGTCTCGGAGGGAAGGCCCGGGGTGGCGGCGATGGCCCGGGCGTCACCGATGGCCTGCGCGACCGGGTCGTCGAGGCAGGCGACCTTCACGCGTGACCCCTCGCCCCGCGTCACCTGGAAGACCGTGACCGGCAGTTCCTGATCGGTGAACGCCTTCTGCAGACGAGGGTCGTGGGTGAACACGACGATCTGCCGGCGCCGGCCCATCTCGTGCAGCACCTGGGCGAGTCCGTGCACCTTGGTCGGGTCCATCGACTGCACGGGGTCGTCGATGACGAGGAAGCCGAACGGGCTGTCCGCGGTCGTGGCCCTCGGCAGGAAGAGGGAGAGCGCGAGGGAGTGCAGCTCCCCCTGGCTCATGACGTCGAGCGCCGGGGCGTCCTGGCCGTCGACGGAGGCCGCCATGACGAGCTTGCGGACGCTCGCCTTCTCGCTGCCCTTCAGGCTCACGGCCGTGAGGTCGACGTTGCTCTCCTGCCGCAGGCGCTCCCAGATGGCCTGCGTGGCGTCGGTGAAGCGCTCCATGCGCTGCTCCCGCAGCTCGGTGGAGAGGCTCTTGAGCCACCTCACCGCTTTCCCGAGGTCGGTCCGCACGGACTTGTCCCGTTCGGCCTCACGCGCCTTGTCCGCCCAGGCGGCAAGCCGGGTGAGGAGTGCGCGCCACCGCTCGTCGCGCTCCTCCAGCTCGCGGACCGCGTGCGTCCGGACTGCGTCGCAGGCGTCAGCGAGGCCCGTGGCGGCCTCCTCGGCGCTCCGGGCGAACTCGGAGGGGTCTGTGATCTGCCGGCAGTCGGTCCACGCCTTCCACGGGCCGGCCAACGACGTGGGGATCCGCGCGGGCTTCTCGATGAGGTTCTGGAGGTTCCGCGCTCCCGTCCGTACGGCGGCGTGCGCGTCCGCGGCGGTCTTTGCCTCGCGGCGCAGCTCCGCGATCTGCCGGGAGGCACGGTCGTACCACTCCCGCCCGAGGGCCCGTTCCGTTCCGCAGGCCGGGCAGACGTCGTCGTCGGGGTGCCGGTCGGCGTGGGCGAGGGCCTTCTCCAGCAGGTCGGCGCGCAGCCGGGCGTTCTCGGCGTCGGTGCCGTGGAGGTCCGCCACGTCGGCGAGGGCGGTGCGCAGCCGCTGGACGGCCTCCCCGACCTCCGTCAGGTCGGGCCCCTGCGCCCCGGCCTCGATCCGGAGCGCGGCGAGCCGGCCGTCGTCGGCCGGGGGGAGACCGGCGACGAGCGCGTCGATGGTGTCGAGGTCCAGGGCTCCCGGCGTGTCCACGGCGAGCAGGGCCTGTACGGCGCGGTCGTCGTCCTCCAGCGCGTAGAGGGCGTCCTTCAGGCCGGGCAGGGCATCCCTCGTCTCCTTCGCGGTGGCGGCGAGGGCCTTCTCCCGTGCGCTCAGCAGGCTGGTCGCGGCGGAGAGCTGGTCCATCCCGAGGATGGTGGCGATCGCGTCATACCGCTCGGACGGCTTGCCGTTGAGCATGAGGTCGAGGTCGGTGTACGACAGGAAGGGCCGGTGGTCGGCGAGGGCCGTGTCCCAGCCCGCCTCGGCCAGGGGGACGGCTCCGCGGCCCGGGCGCTTGAAGACGGCCTCGGAGCTGCCGAACTCCTCGCTCGTCCAGGTGCGGGTAAGGGTGCTGCTGCCGGTGTCGCCCTCGATCGCGAGCTTGAGTTCGATCTTGGGGCTTGCGGCGTTGTGGAGGTTGGCCCAGTGGCCGCCACGCGTGGCGTCCAGACCCGGCCGGTGGGCCCGGGTGCCGGTGAAGCCGACCTCGATGGCGTCGGCGAGGCTGGACTTGCCGGAACCGTTGCGCCCCACGACGAGGTTCACACCGGGACGGGGGCTGAGGCTCAGCCGGGCGCGGGGACCGATGCCACGGAAGCCGTTGACGGTGAGGGAGTCGAGGTAAACGCGCCCGGAGGCGGCGGACGACGTGGTGGTGCCGGCGTCGGCGGTGTCGCTGCCGAGTGCGTCGCGGAGAAGGGCCTTGACGGGCTCGGGAAGAGTCGACTCGGCCAGACGCTTCGTCACCGTCTCGGTGAGGGAAAGCGCGGTCTGCTGGTGCTGTTCCGTCTCGGTCACGAGGGGCCTCCTGCACGGTGTGGCGGGGTGGGGCGGTGTCGTACACCACCTGCTGGCAGGACAGAACGTTAGAGAGAAAGTGAGATCGTTCCTCTTCGATTTGCTGATAACCGGGGTTATCAGCTGCTTGAGGGACTGGTTTCTCGATCGCCGGTAGGGTTGGTCATCCGTTGCTTCGCTGACGGCTCTGCCGGAGCTGTAGCGGCGGTCGCGATTCCACGGAACTCCGTGGACGTACACGTAAGCCCACGGGAGGGGGATCGTTGAGCAGCCCGACGCCTGTCGACGACTCCCCCATCCTGCCCGGCCCGCTGTCCTGGCCTATCGGTTACGCCGAGATCGCGGCCCTGGCCCAGGTGAAGCGACCTGTCCCCACCACCTGGAGCCGGCGGCACTCCGACTTTCCCGCCCCGGTGACCCGCGAGAGCGGCAGCCCGCTCTTCGACGCCCGGGAGGTCGTGGACTGGCTGGTCCGGACCGGCCGCGGCAACGCGGAGCCCCGCCGCCTGCGGGCAGAGGCGGCCCTGCACACCCTCTCCGCCTGGCGGTCCTCCGGTCTCTCCGCCCCCGTGCTGGTGGGCGCCCTGACGGCCCTGATCTGCCTGCGGCAGCAGTACGACACCCCCGTCGGGGAGCGTGCCTGGGGCGACCTCCTCTCCCGGGCCGCCGACCTCGACGCGGAGGACACCTTCCTCCTGTCCGAGTTGCGGGCGGTCCCGGGCCCGGACCGCCTCGGCCCGGCCCTGGGAGCGCTCGCCGACGAGCTGACCGAGGCCGCCTACAGCCCCGCCGAAGCCTTCGACTGGGTCCTGGAGGCCCGCCGCCGCCTCGGCTCCCACGATCTGGCCGCCGACGAGCCCACCCCTGCGGTGGCCCGCGCCCTCGCGGCCCTGGCCGGCATCGACAACCTGCCCGACGAGTCCGTCCTCGCCGCCCCGTACGCCCGCAGCGGTGACCTGCTCGCCGCCCTGCACGCGGCGGCGGCCGAGGACGCCGGCCACACGTGCATCGCGGCCGAGCCCGACCCGGCGCTCGCCCGTCTCGTCCGGCGCCGCATGCTCGTCCGGGGCGTGTACGAGTTCTCGCTCGACGTCACCGAGGGCGAGACACTCTCCACGGAGGACTGGGGCGACCCCGACGTACTGGTCTGCGCGCTCCCGTACGAGGCGGGCGAGACCCGCCGCGCACGTGAGGTGCTGGAGCGGGTCCGGGACCTCACCGACTACCTCGGCGACGGCTCGACGGCCGTCGTCCTGGGCCCGGCCGACGCGCTGGTCCGCCCCCTGCCCCGGCACGGAGACGCGGACCGGCTGCGCCGCTCCTTCCTCGACGAGGGCCTCCTCAAGGCGGCGATCAGCCTCCCCGATGGGGTCTTCGCCTACCGCCCCGGCTACCGCACCGCCATCTGGGTCCTGGCCCGCACCCCCGAGCAGGAGCGCACGGGCCGCGTCCTCCTCGCCGACTACTCCGCCCAGCCGCTCACGGAGCCGGTCCTCGACGCACTCGCCGAGGACGTCGCCATCTGGAGGGCTTCGGGATGGCGCGGGGATCGCCGTCACGAGCTCCGCCACGCGGCCGTCGTACTGGCGAAGGAGCTCGACGACCGGCCGGGCTCCGCCTTCACCCCCCAGCACCGCCCCCCCGAGGCCCGGTACACCCGGGCGGTCATGGAACGCCCCACCCGCATCGCCGACGTGGAGCGGCAACTCGCCGAACTCGACGAGCGGGCGACACGCGGGACCGGCGTCGATGGCCCTCTGCGGAGCGGGGCGGTGCTCCGCCCCGAGGACCAGCAGGTCCGCCGCACGACCGTCCGCCGACTTCTCAAGGACCGCCGCCTGCGCCGCCGCCCCGGCCACCGCATCGCCCCCGAACACCTCTCGGCCGACGGCCACTACGCGGTGATCGGTCCGGAGGAGATCCTCGGAGCCACGCGCTTCGGCAGCCGCCGCATCGACCGGGGCCTGCTCCTCACGGCGTACGAGCACGTCCAGTTCACCGAGCCCGGCGACCTCGTCGTCACCACCAGCCCGCGCTTCGGCGTCCACGTCGACACCGAGGGCCTGTCGGTCGTCGTCGCTCCCGCCCGCGTCCTGCGGGTTCACCCCGACGCCGACCCGCCGGTACGCCCCCGGGCTCTGGCGGCCCTCCTGCGGGCCGCCGCCTCCGAGTACGGCCGCACGAGCGGAGCCGTACGCGCCTCGCGGGGCGTCGAGGATCTGAGCGTCCCCGACCTGGGGCGCGAGGAGCTGGAGCGGTACGAGGCCGTGCTCGCCGAGATCGAGCGCCGGGCGGAGCTGCTGCGGCAGCGGTCCGAGGCCCTCGACGACCTGACCCGCATCACGGCCGCCGGCATGGCCGACGGCACCCTGACCATCCAGAACTTGCCCGAGACCGCCAGCTGAAGGAGACGGCCCACCTCATGCCTCCGCGCAAGAAGAAGCCCACCGAGCAGGAGGAGCTGTTCAGCGCCTCCACGCCCAAAGAGATCCAGGCGATCCTCTGGAAGGCCGCCGACAAGCTGCGCGGCTCCATCGACGCCGCGCAGTACAAGGAGTTCGTTCTCGGCCTGATCTTCCTGAAGTACGTCTCCGACGCCTTCGAGGAGCGCCGGGGCGAACTGGCCAAGGAGCTCGCCGAGGACGGCATCTCCGAGGACCAGATCGGCGACTTCCTGGAGGACCGCGACGAGTACACCGGCGCCCACGTCTTCTGGGTCCCGGAGACGGCCCGCTGGTCGTGGATCGCCGCCAACGCCAAGAGCCAGGGCGTGGGCAAGCTCCTGGACGACGCGATGGACGCGGTCATGCGGGAGAACGCCGCTCTGACCGGCGTCCTCCCCAAGATCTTCAACCGCGACAACGTCGACCAGAAGCGCCTCGCCGAGCTCGTCGACCTCATCAGCGACGCGCGCTTCGGCGGTACCGAGGACAAGCCGGCCCAGGACGTGCTGGGCGAGGTGTACGAGTACTTCCTCGGCAACTTCGCGCGCGCGGAGGGCAAGCGTGGCGGCGAGTTCTACACCCCGCAGTCGGTGGTCCGGCTGATCGTCGAGATCCTGGAGCCGTACCACGGGCGCGTGTACGACCCGGCGTGCGGCTCGGGCGGCATGTTCGTGCAGGCGAGCAAGTTCATCGAGGCGCACCGGGGCCGGGGTCACAAGGCCGACATCGCGGTCTACGGCCAGGAACTCAACGAGCGCACCTGGCGCCTGGCCAAGATGAACCTCGCGATCCACGGCATCGACGGCAACCTGGCGGCACGCTGGGGCGACACGTTCGCCGACGACAAGCACCCGGACCTCAAGGCCGACTTCGTCATGGCCAACCCGCCCTTCAACATCAAGGACTGGGCGAGGGACGAGAGCGACGCCCGCTGGAAGTACGGCGTCCCCCCGAAGAACAACGCCAACTACGCGTGGCTCCAGCACATGGTCTCGAAACTGGGCGAGCGCGGCACGGCCGGCATCGTCCTGGCGAACGGCTCGATGAGCTCCCAGTCCAGCGGGGAGGGCGAGATCCGCCAGTCGATGGTGGAGGCGGACCTGGTGGCGTGCATGGTGGCGCTGCCGGCTCAGCTGTTCCGTACGACGCAGATCCCGGCGTGCCTGTGGTTCCTGGCGAAGGACAAGTCTCCGCAGGGAGCGAAGGGGCTGGCGGACCGGCGCGGGGAGATCCTGTTCATCGACGCCCGGAACATGGGTGAGATGGCCGACCGGACGGAACGCGTGTTCACGGAGCTGGACCTTGCGAAGATCGCGGGCGTCTACCACGCGTGGCGGGGGACGGAGTCGGCGAAGTCCGAGGGGCTGACGTACGAGGACGTACCGGGCTTCTGCTTCTCAGCAGGACTGAAGACGGTGCGGGAGCACGGGCACGTGCTGACGCCAGGGCGGTATGTGGGAGCCGTCGAGGCGGAAGAAGAGAACGCGGAGGCTGTGGCAGCGACGATCGCGTCATTGACGGAGGAGCTGTTCGGGCTGTTCGCACGGTCGGCGGAGCTGGAGAAGACCGTACGGGAGCAGCTGGGGAGCATCGGTGTCTGAGTGGGGCCGGGTCCAGTTGGACAGTCTTCTTGCCGAGCCGCTTCGGAACGGTGTCAGTTACCCCTCGAAGCTGCGCGGCAGTGGCATCCCGATGGTCAACATGGGAGAAGCGTTCGCGTACGACGTGATTCGCGATCAGGAATGCGAATTGGTTCCACTGACCGAACGCGAGCAGGATCGGTTCCTCCTGGAGGAGGGGGACCTGCTTTTCGTGCGTCAATCCCTGGTCTATTCGGGAGCGGGCCGGTGTGTATTCGTGGATTCGGGCACGGGCCCACGCACTTGGGAAAGCCACCTGATCCGCGCCCGTTTGGACGAGAGACTCTCAGACCCGCGTTTCGTCTACTACTACTTCCGGTCACCGCAAGGCCGGTCGAACATGGAGACGATCGTCACCCAGGTCGCGGCCGCCGGCATCAGAGGAAGCGATCTCAAGAAGCTTGAGATTCCACATCCCACCCTGTCGCAACAGCGAGGTATCGCGGACGCTCTGCGAGCACTGGATGACAAGATCGCCGTCAATGAGCGCATGGCAACTGTCACGGATCAGCTCGTGTCGGCGATGTTCTCTGCATTGATGGCCGGTTGCTCGAGGCTTGAGGAGGCTGAACTCGGCGATGTTGCATCGGTCAACTCCCGCTCGATCAAGCCGGAGCAGGAAGGGACCCTGCGATACATCGATATCTCGAGCGTCGGAGTGGGCTCTTACGAATGGCCGGAACGGATCGAATGGAGCGAAGCTCCTGGTCGGGCACGTCGATTGGCCGCCCCGGGTTCGACCGTGTGGTCGACGGTTCGACCTAACCGGCGCTCCCACGCTTTGGTACTGGACACGGACGAGGACCTCGTGTTCTCTACAGGGCTGGCGGTTTTGACTCCTGTCTCGGTGGGGCCGGCTTTCCTGTACGAGGTGACGAGGACCCCGGAGTTCCAGTCGTATCTTGAGAGCGTCGCGGAAGGCAGCGCCTATCCGGCAGTCAGAGCCGAGCGATTCAAGCAGGCGCCGCTTCTGCTCCCCATGTCCACGGACCGCGAGAAGTTCGAGGAGGCCGCCATGACATTGCGGCGGCGTGCGCATCGGGCGGCCGTCGAATCCCGCACCCTCGCCAGCCTCCGCGACACCCTCCTCCCCCAGCTCATGTCCGGCCGCCTCCGCGTCAAGGACGCCGAGAAGATTGTCGAGGACCACGTATGACCGACGCCCCCGGCGACAGAAGCCAGAACCACCGCCCCCACGAGTCCGACTGGGAGCTCCTCGCCCTCGATGAGCTGGCCGAGCTCGCCTGGCTGCCTGCCCCCGGGAACGAGTTCGCGCCCGGCTCGGGCCACCGGAAGTCGTGGAAGGACCTGATCCTCTACCCGGACCTCCGCGACGCGATCGAGCGGCTCAACCCGGACCTGCCGCCGGGGGCCGTCCGGGACGCGGTCGGTGCGGCGACGACGCCTGGCTCCCAGGACACGTACCAGGAGAACCGCACCGCCCACGGCCACCTGACCGCCGGCATCCGGTCAGTCACGTACACCGACGCGTTCGGAGCCGAACACAACCCCACCATCCGCCTCGTCAGCCTCGACGACCCGGCCGGGAACGTGTACCGAGTCCTCAACCAGGTCACCGTCATCGACGGCGAGAAGCGCCGCCGCTTCGACGTCGTGCTGTACGTCAACGGGCTGCCGCTCGCCGTCCTTGAGCTGAAGCGCGCCGGCGACGAGGACGCGACGCTCCAGGACGCGCACACCCAGGTGACCCGCTATGTGGAGGAGTTCCCGACCGCGTTCCGGTACAACGCGGTCGTCCTCGTCTCGGACGGCATCACGGCCAAGTACGGCACGCCCTTCACTCCGTACGAGCACTTCGCGCCGTGGAACACGGACGAGTTCGGCGAGCGCGTCGACCCGTTCTCCGCCGAGGGCATATGGGACTCGGGCCAGAATCTGTCCCTGCACGGCCTGTTCACCCAGGACCGGTTCCTCGCCCTCATCAAGTCCTTCATCAACTTCGTGCCGTCGAAGCGGATGAAGCGCATCGCGAAGCCGCACCAGTACCACGCCGTCACCCGCGCCGCCGAGGCCGTACGCGTGGCCGCCGCGAGCGACGGGAAGGCCGGCGTCGTCTGGCACACCCAGGGCTCCGGCAAGTCCGAGGAGATGGTCCTCACCACCACCATGGTGATGAAGGACCCGGCTCTCCTGAACCCCACGGTCGTCGTCATCACCGACCGCACCGACCTCGACGACCAGCTGTACTCGACGTTCCTGGAAAGCGAGATCCTCCCGGAGGCGCCGAAGCAGGTCCTCACCCGAGCCGAGCTGCGCGAGGAGCTCGCGGCCAAACGCGTGGGCGGCATCCTCTTCACGACGCTCCAGAAGTTCGGGCGTACGAAGGAGGAGAAGGAGTCCGGAGCGGACCACCCGCTCCTCTCCGACCGCCGGAACATCGTCGTCGTCGTCGACGAGGCGCATCGCAGCCACTACGACAACCTCGACGGCTACGCCCGACACCTGCGCGACGCGCTCCCGCACGCCACTCTCCTCGCCTTCACCGGTACGCCGATCTCCGAGGCCGACCGCAACACGCGCGAGGTGTTCGGCGACTACATCGACGTCTACGACCTCAAGCGGGCCGCCGACGACGGCGCGACGGTCAAGGTCTTCCACGAGAGCCGGGTCATCCAGCTCGTCATGGACGAGGACGTCGACCCGACGACCATCGACGAGGAGGCCGACCGGATCACCGATGGCCTCGACGACGTCGAACGCACCCGTGTCGAGCAGGCCGTCGCCACGATGAACGCGATGTACGGCGCACCCGCCCGTATCCGGGACCTCGCCGCCGACCTCATACAGCACTGGGAGACGCGCCGTACGGCGATGCAGCCGTTCGTGGGCATCTCCGAGACGGGCGGTGGCGCGCCCGGCAAGGCGATGATCGTGTGCGCGACCCGCGAGATCTGCGTCAGCGTCTACGACGCCCTGCGCGAGCTGCGGGAGGAGTGGCACAGCGACGACTTCGAGAAGGGCGCGATGAAGATCGTGTTCTCGTCGAACACGCGCAAGGACTCCAAGCGGCTCCTCGCCCACGCCCTGAGCGACAGCCGCCGCAAGGCCGTCATCAACCGGGCCAAGGACCCGGAGGACGAGCTCCAGCTGCTCATCGTCAACAACATGCTGCTGACCGGCTTCGACGCGCCGCCCGTCCACACCATGTACCTGGACCGGCCCCTCAAGGGCGCCGGCCTGATGCAGGCCCTGGCCCGCGTCAACCGCCGCTTCCGGGGGAAGGAGGACGGCCTCCTCGTCGGGTACGCGCCGCTCACCGAGAACCTCCAGCGGGCGATCGCCGAGTACACGGACGCCGACCAGCAGGACCGCACGCTCGGGCAGGACCTCGACCGGGCGCTGGACGAGCTGCGCAACGAGTACGACATCCTCAACGACATCCTGCGCGGCTTCGACTGGCGGGCCCGGCTGGAGAGCCCGTCCCCGAAGGCGTTCATCAGCGCCGCGATGGCGACCACCAGCTATCTCCGGGACCCGGCCACGCCCGGCAACAACCCCGAGAGGCTGGACGACCCCCGCCAGACGCTCGGCCGGCGCTACCGCGAGCACGCCCACCGCCTGGAGCGCTTCTACGCGCTCTGCGGCAGCTCCGCCGACATCGGCAGGCGGTTCCCGGACGATCCGGACTGGAAGCGAGACATCCAGTTCTTTGTCGAGGTCCGCGTCTACATGGCGAAGTACGACGCCGAGGACCGAAAGGCCCGCGGCCTTCCCGTCGCCCGTGACGTCGAGCTGTACCTGGCGCAGCTCACCTCCTCGGTCGTCGAGACGGGCGGGGTGACCGACCTCCTCGCCGAGGCCGGCCTGGAGACCGCCGACCTGACCCACCTCAACGACGCGCTCGCCGCGAAACTGCAGAACAGCGAGACTCCGCACCTGGCAGCTGAGGCCCTGCATCGGCTCATCGAGCAGAAGATGCGCGAGGTCACCCGGCACAACATCGTCCGGCGCACGACGTTCTCCGAGCGGCTGCAGGACCTCATGGTCCGGTACATGCGGCAGCAGTGCACGAGCGCGGAGCTCATCGCAAAGCTCGTGGAGATGGCCAAGGAAGTCATGGAGGACGCCCGCCGCGGTGAGAAGTTCGAGCCGTCGCTGGACTGGCGCGAGCTCGCCTTCTACGACGCGGTCGCCGACCACGGCACGGCCCGCTCGGTCATGGGCGACGAGGTGCTTGCCGGCATCGCCCGCGAGCTGGTCGCGGAGGTCCGCAGCAAGCTCAGGCCCGACTGGATCGCCCGCGAGCCGGTCCGCGCCCGCCTCCGCAGCGCCATCAAGCGCCTCCTGGCCCGCCGCAACTACCCGCCGGACGGAACACCGGAGGCCATCGACCTTGTGCTGAAGCAGATGGAGCACTTCGCAAACGAGTGGTCCGCGAACAGCACCCAGGACGACTGACCCACGAGTGGAGCCTCCGGCCGGGTTACCCTCCGCACCCGCCCACCCCCACCCGCTACACTGACGCCGGTACGCCGGTCCGCCGGCGGATGCCTTCGTAGCTCAGGGGATAGAGCACCGCTCTCCTAAAGCGGGTGTCGCAGGTTCGAATCCTGCCGGGGGCACAAGCGAAAGGCCACCTACCGATCTTGGTAGGTGGCCTTTGACATCTACGCCTGACATCAACGGCAGCAGTCACTCACGGCCGGGCTGCCTCTTGAGCAGCCGGTCCATGTGGCTGATTGCCTCGCGCTGCGTGTCCTGGACGACATGCGTGTAGACGTCCATCGTGATGCTGATCTGGCTGTGCCCCAGGATCTCCATCACGACGCGAGGAGCCACACCGGCGGCGGTAAGGATCGTGGCGCAGCCATGCCGAGCATCGTGCAGGCGAATCACCCGGAGGCCGGCGGCTTCTGAAACGCGAGTGAAGGACCGGTAGACGTTCCGCGGCTCCACCGGGCGGCCGGTCCGAGTGACGAAGACGTGCCCGCTTTCCTGCCACGACTCCCCGGCCCGAGCCTTGGCATCGCCTTGCCGCATCCTGTGCCAGCGAAGGGGCGCAATGCACATGGCCGGCAGCGGAACAGCCCGGCGGCGGCGCCCCTTGGGATCGTCGTCGTAGAGAACTCCGCGCCGGCGCTGAGTCTGCTGGCGAACGTAAAGAATTCGGTTGTCCAGGTCCACGTCAGCCCAACGAAGCCCGACCAGTTCCCCCCGGCGTAGCCCCATGGTGATCGCCAGGACGAACGCCGCATAAAGCGGATCCTTGCGGGACGCAGCCAGGAAGGCCAGTGTCTCGTCCAGCGACCACGGACTCAGCTCACGAGACTTGGCCCGCGGCGGCTCAACGAGGCTGGCTACGTTCCGAGTGACCAGCTCTTCCCGGCAGGCTGCGGTAAGGGCGGTGCGTAGCACCCGGTGCGATTCCTTGGCAGTAGCCGCGGTGGTCTTGTTCTGCAGCTGGACCAGGAAGCGCCGGACATCAGCGACACCGAGCGACTCCAACCGCTTCCCGCCGACCATGGGCACCAGGTACAGCCGAACGTGCGCCTCGTACTTGTCGTACGTGCTGAGCTTGCGCCGAGGCTTCACCACGTTGTCCAGCCAGTACGGCAGCCACTCGGAGAGCTTGGCCGACCGCGTGGGCACGGGCACGCCTTGGTCCACCTTGGCGAGCAGGTCACGGCGCTTGGTGTCGCACTCGGCCCAGGTCTTGCCGTAGGCGAATTTGCGGGCGCGGGTGCCGTCCGGCTGAAGGACGTAGACCGCTGCTTGATAGCGGCCGTCCTTGCGCTTGGTGATGGTGCCGGCGCCGTTGGGATTGCGCTTGCGCTGGGGAGGCATCAGGCGGCTTCCTCGATCTCGTTGACGATGAAGTCCCGTACGGCGTCGGCGGGGATGCGTCGAGAGCGGCCGATGGTGATGGAGACGAGCCGGCGGGAGCGGATCAGGTCGTAGACGGTGGAGCGTCCGAGCTTCAGTCGGGCCATGACCTGGGGCACGGTGAGGAGTTCGGCGGTGGCGGTGGTCATGCGTCGGTTCCTTCCAGGGCGAGTTGGTCCATGAGTTCGGCGCGGTGTTCGCGGGCGGTTTCGCGGTTGTGCTGGATGTCGCGGTGGATGTTGGCGGCGAGCCAGGATTCGCCGGGGGTGTGGCCGTTCCCGGCGTAGGTCCAGTGCGCGAGCGTGAGCGTGGTGGCTTCGGGGTGGTCGTCGGGGTCGGGGAGGCCGAGGGCTGCTCGTTGTTCGGCGGCGCGGTAGTCGGCGCGGGTCTGGCGGAGGGCGCCGAGGGTGGTGGAGTAGGCGCGGGACTTGGTGGAGAAGTGGCCGCGGAAGCCGAGCATGTGGGCCCAGTCGCGGAGCTTGCGGTCCGGGTAGGCGTGGTGCAGGTCGAGGCATGCTTCGATGAGTCGGCGGGGGTGCTCGGGTACGTCGAGGAGGATCAGCGCTTCCTTGTTCCCGATGCGGTGGTCGACGGTGCCGGTCGTTTCGGCGGCTTTGGTGGCGTACTTGGCGACGTAGGAGGCCACGGCCTGTTCGGTGAGGTCTTCGCCGTTGCCGAAGGCGCCGATGGGCTGGACGTCGAGCTGGGTGCCCCAGCGCAGCACCCATTCCGAGGGGAAGCCGGCTTCCTCGTTCGCGGGGACGGTGACTTCGGCGCGGGCGGCGGCGGCGCGGATCGCGTCTTCCAGCAGGGTGAGGGTGGCCCAGGCCGGGGGCGGGGTGTCCGGTCCTTCCGGGCCGTCGAAGCGGATCACGGCGTGAAAGTGGACTGCCCCGCGCTTCTGGTACTCCGCGACCTTCCCGAAGGACACCTTGGACTGTTCGCGGGCGGCTTTCTGGGTGAGGCCGGCTCGCTTCGCGATTTCGCGGCGGAGGTAGATCGTGAAGTAGCGCCAGAGGTCGGAGGCGTGGTTGTTCCAGAGCACGGCGCCCGCGTAGTCGTAGCGGTCGGGGTCGAGGGGGGTGCCGAGTTCCGGGGCGTTGTCGGGGTGGTGGGTGCCGCAGCGGCAGGGCCGGTTGCCGGGGCGGTTGTGGACCGGGCCGAACGAGGGGGCGGTGAGGGTGGCGAAGACCCGGGGGTGATCGCGGATCGTGTGTGGGGTGCCTTTGTCGGGGTCGCCGGTGAGTCCGGCGCGGATGAGGTGGTAGGTGTCGCCCGCGTAGGTCCAGGCGCAGGCGGGGCAGCGGGAGGCGCGGCGGTTGCCGCAGGCGATCCGTAACCGGCCGCCGGGCTCGTTGTCGGTCGTGTAGTGGTGGAGCAGGGTGCCGGTTGCCCGGTCGATGGTCTTGGTGGCGCCGGTGAGGTGGATGGGCTGGGCGCAGCCGCCGGTGCGGCGGAGCTGTTCGGTGAGGCGGTCGAAGCCGGGTGACCCGGCCACCCTCAGCAGGTCGGTGAGGGTGGCCGGGTCCAGGCCCGCCGCGGTGGCGGTGTGGATCATGTTCAGCGTCCCGTCCGGTTGTGGGCGGGCCCGTGGTTGGCGGTGTAGCCCTCCACCAGTGCCTTGACCTGTGCGTCGCCCGTGGCGGTGGCAGAGGCCCCGCAGTGGCAGACCGCGGACCCGGTGGCGGGGGCGTTGGGGGACGGCTTGCTGATGTGGAGGCCGGGGCGGTCCGGGGTCGGGGTCAGGTCGGCCATGGCGCTCACGCCCCGATCCGGGCGTGGGTGCGGGCGGCGGGGAGGGTGTGGCCGGTGCCGTGGCAGGCGGGGCAGTCGGCGGTGATCGTGCGGCGCTCGCCGGCCGGGGTGCGGGTGCCGGTGGTGATGGCGACGGTGGGGAAGCCGTCGCAGTGGCCGCAGATCGGCCGGGGCGTCGTGCGCTGGGGCATGATGGTGTCTCCCTTTCGGGTCAGCTAGATCTGGAAGGTGTTGAGGCGCCCGGGGCGGCGGAAACTTGGCGGTTGAGGCCGCCCCGGGGGCCGTTAAGAGCGAGCGCGCAGGGTGTTGTTGCGTCGGCCGTGTCCCTTGACCGCGTACATGGCCGAGTCCGCAGCGGACAGAGCGTCGGTGAGGGTGCGTGCGGGAAGGTCGGCGAGGTAGCAGACACCGACCGAGGCGCCGACCGGGACCGTCTGCCCGCCATAGGCGACGGGGCGGTGCAGCGCTTCGCGAAGCGCGGCCAAGCCGGGAGTGCGGGCGGGGTCGGTGATGATGGCGGCGAATTCGTCGCCCCCGAGACGGGCCGCGATCCCATGGCCCGAGACCCAGCCAGTCAGCCGTGCGGCGGTCGCCGCAATGACGGCGTCGCCGGCCGAGTGGCCGTAGGTGTCGTTGATGGCCTTGAAGTCGTCCAGGTCCACGAGCAGGGCGGCGGCGTCGGGTGAGCGGGTGGCGATACGTTCGGCGCGGGCCGTCCAGCCGGTTCGGGTGTGCAGGCTGGTGAGCGGGTCGCGTCGAGCGGTGGACAGGCGGTGGGTGAGCAGGCTGCCGTGCAGGGCCCACCCGAGGGCGGGTAAGGCTGTGGCGACGATGGACAGGTCCATGCCGATCACTGGGCCTTGTTGTTGAGGAGCGAGCGCAGGACCAGGGCGCAGATCGCGACCGAAGCGGCGGTGATCGCGGTGGCCAGGAGCATGGAGACCAGGACCGTGCCGATGATCAGGACCATCGCGGTCCCGCCGGCGGCGGCGAGGATCAGGGAGCCCGGGGTCAGCCGGACGGTCGGCCGGGTGGGCGGAGCCACCGGGGCCGGGGCCGCGGGGGTGTGGTGGCAGGTGCAGGCGGGGGTGTGGGTGATGCCGGTGAGCGGGCGGGCGAGGGGCGTCGAGGGGGTGGTGGGCGCGGTGTCCGGGGGCGGGATCTTGGGGGTGAACACGGTTCCTCCTGTCAGGGGTTGCAGCGGTGGGTGCGGGCGGCGAGTTCGGCGGCGGAGCGGTTGTGGTAGTTGGCGGAGAAGTTGCAGCCGGGGGCGGTGCAGGCGGCGGTGTGCTTGGTGCGGCCCCGGCCGTCGTGGTGGGTGCCGACCTGGACGGGGCCGATACGGATCACGTCGGTGAAGCGGTTGGGACGCGGCATGGTCAGTCCTCCTGACGGAGGGTGTTGCCGGGGAACTCGGCGCGGATACGGTCGGCCTCTGCCGGGTCCGTCGTGCGGTCGGCCGCTTCCTCGGCGAGAAGCCGGGCGAGAGCGGGGCGGCCGGTGGCGGCCATCTCCCGGGCGGCGTCGACGTAGTCGGCGGGGCGATTGAAGTTGAACAGGGCCATGAGTCGAGATCCCTTCTGATCAGGCGAGTTGGGCGGTGATGGCGTCGGCGAGCGGTGCGGGGACGCCGAGGCGTGCGCGCAGGGTCGCGGTGTCGATCCGGTTGCCGGTGGTGGCGTGGTGGGTGTCAGCGACCTTCCGCGCGTGGTCCAGCAACGCCGGCGGAACAGTCACCGGGACAGGCGCCGGTGCCACAACGGGTTCCGGGGCGGGTACAGGTTCGGGGGCCGTCGGAGCCGTGACAGGCGGGAGTTCGGGCGCAGAGGCCGAGGCCGGGTCGGGCTCGCGCTCGACCGTGACGGGATCGGGTGCCGAGGCCGTCAACGGCGCTTCTGTCGACGCCGGTTGGGCGGTGGGGGTGGCGGTGTTCGAGTGAGCGAGGAGCGTGCCGCCGAGGAAGGCGAGGGCCGGCCAGCCGGCGACGAGGATGCGGAGCCAGGGCGGGACGTTGTCCAGGTCGAGCATTCCGGCGGTCGCGATGTTCGCGCCGAGGGATGCGGCCAGGGCGATGACGAACCAGATCCAGGCCGGTCCGTTGTCCGCGGCCGTGCGCATCCGGCGCCAGGCGGCGACAAGGAGCAGGTCCACGCTGATCGGGTAGGCCCAGGCTTTCCAGCCGTCCTGTCCGGCAGCGTCGGCCAGGTCGTGCAGGTGCGAGAAGGACAGGGCGCCGGCGATCACGGCCTGAACCAGGACGGCATCGGGGCGGATGGTGCGGGGCATGGTGGTCACCTCCAATCTGTGGTGGTGCCGGGGCCGGGCGGGATGCGCGTGGTCACCGCCCGGCACCCGGAGCAGCGGGGGTCAGGCGTCGGGGTCGGTTCCGGTGCCGAAGCAGTTCAGGCACAGGCCGTCCTGCTGTCCGACCGGGCGGCGCTTGCGGCCGACGCGAACCGTGGTGGGGACGTTGCCGGTCCCGCCGCACGGCTTGCAATCACCGTTCGCGACCACGGGCGAGGGCTTGAGGGTGGTCCGTCGAGGTGCCATGGCGGGGGTTCCTTCCGGTTCCGGGCATGGACGGGGTAGGGACCTGGCGCGAGACAGTCACGCCGACCGGGAAGAGCGGGGTGCTACTCGGTGACCGGAACCGGCTTCAGCAGCGGCGCGGCCGGCGCCGGGGCGGTGTGAACGGCCGGCCGGAAGGGTGCCAGAGCGGCGAGGTGCGGGGTGAGGTGCGCGTACTCCTGGCAGACCGCGACCGCGTCGGCCGGGGTCATGGCGGGGGTTCGGATGCGGGACCAGCCGCCGGAGGCATCCCCGGCCACAGCGACACCGGGGCGGTCGGGGGCAATGGTCGTCGCGGCGAAGACCGCTTCCGGGGCGATGTCGCCCAGGGCCATTTCGGCGGTCTGCTTGTCGTTGACCCGGTGCACCACACGCCCGGTGAGCTGGGCACGCAGCGCGGTGGCGCCCTTGCCGAGGTCGGAGCCGAAACGCTGGCCGCAGACCTCCAGGAAGATCCCGACCGCCCGGGCCATCTGCGCGAGCCGGATCATGCGCATCACCATCCGGTCCCGGCGTTCCTCGTCCTTCTTCTCGGCGACGAGGAAGAGTTCCGCCACCTCATCGACCAGGACGACGAGCGGCACCGGCCGCACCTTCGCCGGCAGGCCCCACATGTCCGGAACACCGTGAGAGCTGAGAAGGTCGAAGCGCTCTTCCATCTCGCCCACGAGAGCTTCCAGCAGCCCGTCCGCCTCGTCCGGGGTCACCGCCAGGGCGGAGAGCCGAGGCGCGTAACCGCCCTGCTCCACACCCCTCTTGCAGTCGATCCCGATCAGACCGACCGGCCGCTTGGCCAGCTCGGAGATGAGGTTGCGCTGATACATCGACTTGCCCGACTGGTTCGCCCCGACCGTCAGGGCGTGCGGAATCTTCTGGTAGTCGCGGACGAACGCTGTGCCGTCTTCCCGGAGCGCGACGGGGACCACCAGCGGGCCTGCGGTGGCGGTACGGGGCAGGCGGCGCGGCATCTTCACCCGGCGCAAGACGTCGTAGCCGGTCATGCGCAGTTCCACGAACCCGGGCTTCACCTCCACGACGTGCACGGAGTGGACGCCCCAGGCGTGCCGCAACCGTTCGGAGGCGGCGGACACGTCGGCGGGTTCCAGACCGGCGGGGAGACGTAGCGTCGCCCGCATCCCGGTCGAGGAGTAGCGGACCCGGCGGACCCTCGGCGGCACCGGCTGGACTTCCTGACGGGCCACGTTGCGGACCATGAACGCCCGCAGGCGGGACGGCTGGACCGTCAGCCCGCACACGTCCATTGTCGCCCGGTACGTCACCGAGAAGCGGACCCGGGCAACCGGGGCGCCGACCAGCGACCAGAACACCCGAGGAGACCGAACCTTCGCGTAGCCGAGGCCGCCGGCGGCCGATAAGGCCCCCGCTACCTCGATCGCCGTGGACAGGTCCGCCATGGTCAGGCACCCGCCGTGATGGCCACCGCGCGGAAGCTGATCCCGTGCCGGGTCTGGCCGTTGAACGTGTTCTCCCAGTCGCGGGCCTTGAGGCCGATCACCGTGACCGGGGTGCCGGGGACCAGGTTCTCCGGGACACCCGTGCTCGGAACCGTCACCTGGTAGAGGTTGCCCTCCCCCTCGTCCGAGATCAGCAGGCCCACCGTCGCGAGCTGGGCCCCGGTCTCCCGGTCCACCGCGATCTCGCCGGTCTGCTTGCTCACGAGCTTCGGCGTCGGAGGCGTCGCCACGAACACGACAGCGGTCGAAACGTCGATCTTGAAAGACGGCATGAGCGCATCCCTTGTTCAGGAGGTCACCGCCAACCGGCGACCTCTCTAGACATCTACAGTGAAGCAGCCCATCTCTAGAGACGTCAACACCTGTCTAGAGATGTGTTGTTGTGGCACCTCAGGGCATGCGATCGGTTCGTAACGAGCACGTTCCGCTCGTGGGACGTACGTTTCTTTCGTGAAAGAAAGCTCTAGGCTGTCTAGAGAGGAGAGGAAGAGATCACTCATGTCCACCGAGGGCGCCAAGCGGCAGCCGAAGTACCAACGGATCGCCGATGAGCTGCGAGACGCCATCCAGTCCGGGCAGTACCAGCCGGGAGACCGGCTGCCAGGTGAGAACGACCTCATGGCCAGCCACGGCGTGGCCCGGATGACCGCGCGCCAGGCCCTCGGCCTTCTGCAAAGCGAGGGCATCGCCGAGTCGCGCAAGGGCGCCGGCGTCTTCGTGCGATCGTTCCGCCCGCTGCGTCGCCAGGGCATCAAGCGCTTGGCTCAGTCACAGTGGGGCGAGGGCCGGTCCATCTGGGCCGTCGACACGGAAGATCGGACTCTGGTCGTTGACCAGGTAAGCGTCACCGAACAGGGCGCCCCGGAGCGTGTCGCGCACGTGCTGGGAGTGGAGCAGGGCGATCCCGTGTGCGTACGCAGCCGACGGTTCGTGCTGGACGACAAGCCAGTGCTCATCGCCACGTCGTACCTGCCAGCAAGCCTGGTAGCCGGGTCTGCAATCACTCAAGAGGACACGGGGCCTGGCGGCATCTACGCCCGGCTCGCTGAACTCGGCTCCAAGCCGGTCCACTTCCGCGAGGAGATTCGTTCTCGCATGCCGTCGACGGACGAGGCGGAACAACTGAAGCTCTCCACCGGGACGCCCGTCATGCTGATCTGCCGGACGGCGTTTGCGGACGAGGGGCGTGCCGTCGAGGTCAACGAGATGACCCTTGACTCCGCTTCGTACATCCTCGAATACGCCTTTGACGCGTAGGGGCTCCTCAGCGCCCAGCCCAGGTTTCGCCTCGGCGGGCAACGCTGAATATCTGCTCAACCCGCTCGAGCGGAAGCACAGGTGCGAGTCCGGAGAGGACTGCGTGCACCCTGGCGCCATCGATGACGAGAACCGGAGGCGCCGCGTTCTTCACGGAAAGTCTGGCCGCGCCCACGATCGCGATGACCGGGCGGACGGGCACAAGGAACCCGCAGTGGTCTGACAGAGCACGCGAGGTGCGGCGAGCCTCGTGCTCGCTGACCACGATGTACTTGGTGGGGGCGCGATTGACCGTAATGGCGTGATCGCCGTACCAGACGGTCTTGCCCCGGCGGCACTTCGAGTTGATGGTGAAGACGCCCGAGGGGCCTATGACCAGGTGATCGATGTCCGACCCGCTGGGCCATTGGACAGAGTGAAGAACCCGCCAACCATGTCGTCTGAGAGTGTTCAGGCGCCGGCCAGTCGTACGCTCACCGACCAGCCCTAACGCCCAGTTGCGTATCTCCCGATCTGGCGACCAGCGGGCGAACGGCCTCTTCATTCGGTTGGGCTCCAGTTCTGCGAGCTTCCTCCGGATCGCATCTCCCGGCCGATTGCCCACCAAGTCCTGTTGCAGCACGGCTATCTACCCCCTCGGTTCGGGAGTCCACCGCACCATGCCCCAGTAGAGGTGCCAAGACGCCGATTCCGGCCACCGAGAGCTGTTACAGGTTTCTCTACCTCATCAAGGCACCCGGCTGCGCTCCGCTCCGCCGGGCGCGCTTCCCGGCTCTGGCTGCGCCCGCGCTCCTGCCTTCGGCCCGCTCGGCGCTGCCGCCGCCGACGCGCGCCCGCTGGATAGGCCCGAGGGCATGAGGCGAGAACCAAGCCCGCGGCTTCAAGACGATGCCTCCGGCGGGGGCGCTCAGACTCCGGGATGGCAGGGGCGCCGTTCGCGAGTGCCGGCCGGAGCGGGGCGAGCGTCGTGGGGCTCCCATCCCGACCACCTTCGACCCAGGCAGAGCCGAGCAGTCGCGGCCCAGGGCGTCAAGGTCGTTCGTACAGTAGCGCGCTCCACCTTGACGCCCTGAACCACGCCCGCTCCACGACGTGTGGGTCGAAGGCGGACGGGATGGGAGCTGGGGTGAGTGGTGGGCGGCGTTGCCAGGACAGCTCGTTACCCGACCGCCCGGAGCACACGAAGCGTTCAATCCGAACTAGACAGTCCTTCTGGTTGGTTAGCCCTTCCCAGACCACAACGCCGTCATAAAATGCGTGAATGACGATTCCTCGCGAGCCCAACGGGCGCCCACTCACCCTGTACACGATGGACTTGAACGCCGCACTTGCCTACGCCCAGGAGGCCTTGGCAGAGGGGCTGAACGTTGCGATTAAGGACTGCGACCTTCGGGACACGAAGAGGTACCAAAGCTTCCAGGAGTCACCCATCTTCGCGAAGTACTGGCAGGTGCAGGTGACAACAGACGACAGCGCCCGCGGCTACCGGTCGGCGTCGGCCCATCAGATCCTGGAAGCAGTGGAGGTGTGCACACCTGAGCAATACGGAGCGATCCACGCTGAAGATCTAGTGGCTGAGTGCCAGCGCGTATACGACAGACCTGCCAAGTGAACTGTTGCCGAAGCACTGCGCAATACGTTAGGACTACCTAGATGACCACCGACAAGCTTGGAAATATCCTTCGCTCCGTAGCGAAGAGAATGCACGCGGACTTCGAGCAATCACAAGCCTTTAACCACAACGGTGAGTCCGGAACCTCACGAGAGGTTCTCATTCAACAATTCCTCTGCGACTATCTCCCATCCCACGTCGAAGCGCTACATAACGCTGAAGTGATCGCTACAAATGGGGACACTTCACCACAGGCCGACATTGTCATTATCGACCGCGGAGCACCACCATTCACCAGCCTAAAAGGCTATCGCATCGTCCCCAACGAATGCGTTTACGGGATGATCGAAGTCAAAACGAAACTCGACAAGAAGCAGCTAATCGACTCTTGCAATAAAATCAGCAAACTTCGACGAATGCCCAAGACTGCCTATAGGCCGATTTCGGGGGTGATTACACGCACAGCAACGGCGTACGGGGAGGAAAATAACTATTATCCAACATCAGGAATGGTCATTGCATTCAATAGCCTAGATCTTGAGACGCTCGGAAACCACCTAATGGATTGGTGCAAAACTCGCAACCCCAACGAATGGCCCGACAGCGTGTGGGTTATCGGAAAAGGGTTCCTGCAATGGGGGGACCCGCAAACAGGCATCCTATATCGATCGCCATCCGCCGGGGCGGCACTTTTTCAAATTAACGCCGACCCTGACGAGGATATCCTACTGCCGCTCGCAATTCACCTGAATATTCACTTTTCGGAAGCGTGGATGAATCCGCTTAATTTGGCGTCGTACGCGGGAACCAGGCCTTTGGGTAACTACGCCAAGTCATGGAGCATCTGACGCGGGAACGGCTCCCCCAACGAAACTACCATCATCGGATCGATACACGACGTGGACGTCATATCGCTCTAGCAGAGAATGCATGTCAGGGGTAGGCGCGGCCGGCAAGAGGATGACTCGGCGGGGCTCACCCTCATGCTCTTCCATCGTCACGTAACGGCCATAGTCCAAAACCTGACCGAGCGCCATTCGCACGTCCTCGCGCGAGTTAGACCCTTTCGCCTCATACAGCACGTGGGCCGTGGCGTCATAGAGATCGACCCGAAGAGTCGAAGTGAGCCCCTTCACTTTGATCTGGTATGACCCAGTACGATGCCCGACGCTTTCAAGGAAGTCTTTATAGGCTTGAGTGAGTTCGGCCTCGCGTCGGATAGCCACCGTGGCGGCAGCTGCGGCTCGAACGCTGAGTCGATTCCCGAAGGCTTCGGGAACCACGAAAATCCCACTCGTTTCGGCGTTCGGCGCGGGCTTTCTTCTCCTTCTACCCGTATGAACCCGTTGGCTGGGCAACGGCAAATCTCCGCTTGTGACGGGACCTGTCTGTATCAACGCCGCGGTGACTGGCCTGAAGAGTACAAACTCTCCATCGGTCTCCTCGGCGGGCGGGATCACGTCCGTCTCATCGCGTCGTACTTCGCCGTCAGCGCGAAGCCTGAAAACAACGACGTTGCGGTCTACGCCGTCTTCGCCGTGAACCTTGCGCCAAACATAAGGCTCCAGGCTATCCAGTGTGAATGACCCCAAGTAGCGGTGCGTCTTCGTATCGCTACCGGGTACCTTGCCTACTCGTGTGAAGACTCGGAGCGTACGCCCTTGTTCGGCGTGACGCAGAATCGCCCGGTTCCCCGTACCAGCAATGCCTTCAAATGTCTGGTTGCCAGACTTGCCGGCACCTGTGTATTCGAAGACAGCCCCCAGCTCGTCTTCCTCAGCCAACCATCCGTCGTAATAGCCGAGTTGTTCGCCGACGTCGGGATCTGAGTAGAGGTTGACGCTGGCTTTGTCCCCGGATGGACAAATCCCGCCTTGCGGACTTCCGCCGAAGGCTCTGCGAATCTGCGCCCGAGTTCGGACATCGCCGGGACTGATCACTTCAACACTAGTGGTCATGAGCTGACCCTAGATCACGGGACTGACAGCCACGGCCCGGGCTCCATCGCCGGGTCAGCCCAGACGGCACGAAGCCGGCTGCCACGTACGCACTTGCGGCCCGCGGCTGGCACCCAACTTCGACCGTCATGTGCCAGTAGTCTGCGGCCAACAGTCCTTGCTCCGAACTTGGAAGAGGCGCCGTGGAACATGCTGCTCTCACCAAACCCGATCGGCTGTGGTCGGCGCGCGAGGTCCTCGTGCCTCCAAGCCCGGTGCCGGCAGCAGCCGGGGTCTACGGGTGGTACTTCGAGAAGGCTCCCTACGCAGAGCTCGCTGCCGGGCGTTTGCTCTATGTCGGCATAGCCCCGCGGCACATGGCGAACCGGGTCAGCACGCAGAACCTGCGCAGGCGTGTGCGGTACCACTACCGGGGCAATGCGGCCGGATCGACGCTCCGCCTAACCCTCGGTTGCCTTCTCGGGATTGAGCTGCGCCGCGTAGGCAGCGGGAAGCGCTTGACCTTTGGCAAGGCTGGTGAAGCCGCCCTCACTGAGTGGATGGCAGAGAACGCCCGAGTGTGCTGGATCGAGCATGCCGAACCGTGGACCATGGAGGCGGAGCTCATCTCTATACTCGACCTCCCTCTGAACCTCGACCAGAACCGCCACAATCCCTTCTACGGCCGCCTCAAGGAACTGAGAGCCCAGGCCCGCCAGCGAGCACGCGAGTCGGCCGTAAGCGCATAGCCCCTCGGCTGACATCACCAGCTGACATCAACGACAGCGAACGATGGTGCACCGAGGTAGCCGCAGCCGGATCGACGGGCGAGCGGTGAACCCCGTTCTGGCACGCCCTACCGTGCTGCGGTCGAACTCCTAAAGCGGGTGTCGCAGGTTCGAATCCTGCCGGGGGCACAACGCCAAAGGCCACCCAGGAACGTTCCTGGGTGGCCTTTGGCATCTGCTGCCGGCCTCAACGGCGGCCGGGAGGGCCCAGGGCCTTTGGGCGGCACCGATCCACCGCCGGCAAGCGGGCTACCGCTATGCGATACGGGGTGACCGACACCCGCATCCCTCGGCACCACAACACGCTTCGGCCCACGGACTACGGCCGCGGCGGCCTTGACGCGTTCAGGCTCGGTAAGCCCTCCCGGAGCCGATCGCACATGGTCGGCGCCGCCCCCGGGGCAGGCTCAGAACGCGGAAGTGCCGGGGGGCTACGGCTGCCCGGGGGCCCCTCGCGGGGTAGCGCGGGCCCCCGGGCTCAGCCAGGGCCGTATCCGCACGTGTGTGTGCGGGAGGCCCGGTCGGCCGCGGCGCCGGTCACGGCGCTGGGGCCCGCCGGGATGCTGTCACCCGCGTCGCGTCGGGGCCGCGTGGCTTTTCTGCCCTGCTGCGGCCCCGCCCGCCGGCCGCCCGAAAGAGCCCTGGAACGGGAACTGGACGTCCACGGAGTCCAGGCGGCTGTCGCTGGCGAACTGACTCCAGTCGTCGCCGTCGTACTTGGCCTGCCAGTCGCCGTCCTGGGCCGCCTTGAAGGTCTTCGTGAACCTGCCGTCATCACCCGCCACGGCGATGCCGGCCCTGCGCCAGGTGGTCGTGCCCTTCGCGCGGAAGTAGATGCCGATCCGCGCGCCGGCGAGCGCGGACCACTGCCCGTTGTCCTCGTTCCTCGTGTCGAGCTTGCCGGTGACCGTGAGGGGGGCGCCCGCCTTGACCGGCTCGGGGTGCGCGTTGAACTCCGCGAAGGCCGTCATGCTGCGGGACACGATGTACGACTCAGGGGCGGCGCCGGCCGGGATCTTGTCGGTGCCGGGAAACTGGAACCGCCAGACGCCCATGCCCTGGTAGGGCAGATCCGCGGCCGAGACCGTGCGGGAGCTGTCGCCCACGACGGCGGGGCTGTCGATGGTCTTCTTGGTGACCCAGGTCGTGGTGCCCTTCGCCTTGAACTGGAGGTTCACCTTCAGCGTCGTCGCGGCCGGGATCTCGTAGCGGTCGAAGACGCTCGACACCGTGACCTTCTTGTACCGGCTGACGGTGACCGTGGGGAGCCTGTGGAAGCCCGCGCTCGTCGTCGGGTCGGGGGTCACGTACGCGTACGTGGTGGACAGCCACGGCGTGCCGTGGAGGGCGATGGTCTGCCGTCGCGTGCCGTAGACAGGGACTTGGGTGGTGAAGCGGCCGTCCTCCCCGGTCCTGAACTTCCGTACGTTGTACACCGACATCAGTGTGTCGACGGGGACCGGCTTGGAGACGCCGTCGTTGTCTTTGTAGGTGGCCCGGCCGCTCAACGGGACGTCTGTCCCGTCCGCACCCCGCACCGTGAGCGAGTCCAGCGTGATGTCGGTCAGGGTGAAACCGACCTCGACCTGGCGGGTCAGACCGTGCGCGGCGTCCTCGCCGGCCGGCCGGAGAACCGCCTTGAGGTCGTTCTCCGGCGTATCCAGGTCGTGCTTCTCCGTGCCCGTGAAGGTGAAGGAACTCTCGACATGACCCGCGGCATCGGTGGTCAGTCCCGTCTTCGCCGCGCTCGTCTCCAGCACCAGCCGGCCGTTCGCCATCGGCGTCTCGGCGCCGTCGCGCGGGTCGCGCAGCGTCGCGTCCGCCTTGATGGTCACCGTCCTGTGCTCCAGGTCCGGTCTCCCGCTCACCTCGAACGTCTTGACCTGCGGGATCAGGTGGTAGTCGAAGACCGCCTCGTCCTTGTGGAGGATCGTTTCACCCTCGGTGCCGTCGTACTCGACGTCCACCGCGTACCGGCCCAGGTCCGCCAGGCGCAGCGGGGTGGTCCCGACGGCGGTCTCACCGGTGTCGTCCTGGCAGGACGGCATGCAGGGGTCCGGGTCCTCCAGGTACTCGAACTCATCGATGGTCGCCACCGGGGTGTCGGTGCCCGACTTGCGCAGGAGCACCTTCAGGTTCTTCGGCAGCGTGCGCGTACCGAAGTCCATGTAGATCCGGGTCTCGTCGGTCCGGACCAAGGGGCTCGACGGGTGCGGGTCGGCCGCCTGTGCCGCCGTCGGAGTCGCCAGCGCGCCACCGAGTGCGCCAAGTGCGCACAGCACCGAGAGGGTGCGTCTTCTCATGTGTTCCCCCCAGGAATCAAGATCCAATCAGCCCTTCCAGACCTCTGGAAGGGCTGAAAGGTTGTAGGGACAACCAATAAGCAACCAATAGGCAACCAATAAGCGACCAAAGTGATGAGCGAGCCGTGGCAATCGGACTCGACGTTGCCCGGGACGGCTTCGGCGACTGGTTCGGCCGAGTCGGCGTTCCCCGGCTTCCCCCAACCCTGCCAAGTCCATGAGCCCCCGGACCGTTGCGCATTAAAGTTGCGCCATCACTGCTGGTTGAGGGGGCCGGGCGCGTCCCGGTGGGGAGGGCCTGGGCGGGATGAGTCGTCGCTCCAATGGGTTGGTCGCCGTGTGGGCCGAGGCACAACGGCAGCAGCAGCGGCAGCAGGAGGCGCAAGCCCGGTATCAGCGGGATCAGGAACGGGCGCAGCGGGCGTATCAGCGCGAGGTCGCCCGGAGCCAGCGGGAGCAGAAGGCCGCCTACCGGGAGCAGCGTGAGGCCGAGGCGCGGCGGCGTACGCGGGAACTGGACGCCCGGGTCGAGGCGTTGCAGGGGCTGCTGGCGGCCGGGTGCCGGGCGCCGGCGTTCCGGGCCTCGGCGCTGACCCGGCCGGAGCGGGTCGAGCCGTTCGCGCCGGGGCCGCTGGCGCACCCCGTACCCATTCCCGACCCCGCGCGGTACGAGGCACAGGGCGGCGGGTGGACCGCCGGGCGGCGGGCCCAGGCACAGGCCGAGGCGCGGGCCCGGTTCGAGCGGGACCGGCAGGCGGCGCAGGCGGCCGAGGCGCAACGGCAGGCGCAGTTCGCCACGTACCAGCGGCAGTACCAGCAGTGGGCGGACGCGCAGCTCGGGGAGATCCGGCGGCACAACGCCGGGATCGCGGAGATGACCGCCGGACTGCGCGCCGGGGACGCCGAGGCGGCCGTGGAGTACTTCTCCGCCGCGCTCTACGCCTCCACCGGCTGGCCCGAGGAACTGCCCCGGCAGGTGGCGGCGGCGTACGACTCGGGCGCGCGGCAGCTGGTGCTGAACTGGGAGCTGCCCCGGTACGACGTCGTCCCCGAGGCGAAGTCCGTGCGGTACATGGTCAACGCGGACCAGGAGAAGGAGTCGCCCCGGCCGGTCACGCAGCGCCGGGCCCTGTACCGGGACGTGCTCGCCCAGTGCCTGCTGCTCGTCCTGCGCGACCTCTTCGCCGCCGACGAGTTCGGCGCGCTGGAATCGGTCGCGCTGAACGGCTTCGTGGACGACCACGACCCGGCGACCGGGCGGCGCATGCCCATGTTCCTCGGCACCGTCATGGCGACCCGGGCGGACTTCGACGGGCTGCACCTTGAGCAGGTGAACGCGGTGAACTGCCTGGTGGACGGGTTGCGCGGGCAGTTGTCCACGCGCCCCGACCAGTACGCCGCGGTGCGGCCCGGCCGGGTCCCCGAGGACGTCGGCAACGGGGTCGTGACGCACGGCGGCGACGAGGAGCCCGACCTGTACGAGATGGACCCGCTCGCCTTCGAGGCGCTGGTCGCCGAGCTCTTCCGGGCCATGGGCATGCAGGCCGTCACCACGCAGCGGTCCAACGACGGCGGCGTGGACGTCGACGCGCTGGACCCGGCCCCGATACGCGGCGGCAAGATCGTCGTCCAGGTGAAGCGCTACCGGAACACCGTGCCGCCGACGGCGGTCCGCGATCTGTACGGGACGGTCCAGGACACGGGCGCCAACAAGGGCGTGCTGGTCACCACTTCCAAGTTCGGTCCCGGTTCGCACACCTTCGCCAACGGCAAGCCGCTGGAGCTGGTCCCGGGCTCCGAGCTGGTCGACCTGCTGCACCGGCACGGGCTGCGCGGGCGCCTCGGCGGCGGCGGGGAGCGGCCGGTCCCGGCCCAGCGGACCGGCCCGGACGACGAAGGCCTCAACGACGAAAGCCGCGACGGCGACCACAACGTGCTCGGCATGTACTGGTCCGGCTCCGTCGCCCTGGACGTCTGCGCGCTCGTCTGCCAGGGCGGCCGCGTGCTGGACGACGACCACTTCGTGTTCTTCAACAACCCTCGTACGCCCGACGGTTCGGTCCGCGCGCTGATCCCCGTGGCGCCCGACAAGGCCGCGATCCAGGTCGGCTTCGACGCGCTCCCGGCGCGTGCGGACCGGCTGGTGATCATCGCCGCGGTCGACCCCGTCGCCAACCCCGGCGCCGACCTGTCCGGCTTCACCGACGCCGGAATCCGGCTGCTCGACGCCGAGCGCACCCCGCTCGACCGGCTGGACGTCTCGGACGGCCGGCCGGGCGAGACCGCGCTCGTCCTGGGCTCGTTCCGCCGACGGGCCAACGGGGACTGGGAGTTCGTCACCGGCGGCAAGGGCTACCGGGGCGGGCTTGAGGAGTTGGTCACGGAGTACGGGATCGTCGTCGAGTAGGCAGCCGAAATTCGCGGGCGCCCCCCTCCCCTTCCACGGGAGGATGCGTCATGGATTCCTCAACGTGGCTTCGCGTACCCGACGTTCATTCCCTCCTCGCCCGCGCCGGGGACTTCCTGCGGTCGCGGCCCGCTCTGCACACCGTCACCCTGACCGTGTGCGAAGGGCTGCGCTCGCGGGGACCGCTGGTGTACGGGGACGAGGCACCCGTCTTCGGGGTGCTGGAACAGGACGGCGAGGTGCGCGCCGCCTACTTCCGGACGCCGCCCTACCGCCTGATCGTCACGCCCCTCACGCCCGAGGAGGCCGGTTCGCTGGCCGCCCATCTGCATGCCGTGGGCGACCCCGTCCCCGGGGTCAACGCGGACGAGGCGACCGCCGCCGCGTTCGCCGAGGCGTGGCGGGCGCGTACGGGGGTGGCGCCGCGGCTCCACGAGCGGCAGCGGCTCTACCGGCTCGGGGAGCTGCGGCGGCCCGAGCCGGTGCCGGAGGGGCGGAGCAGGATCGCGGACGAACGGGACCGGGAACTCCTGGCGCGGTGGTACGCGGAGTTCGTGCGGGACATCGGCGGGAGCGGCGCCCAGGACCCCGGTATCTGGGCCGACCAGCACATAGCGGACCGTCGGATCACCTTCTGGGAGACCCCCGGCGGGGTGCCCGTCTCCATGGCGGGGCTCACGGCCCTGGTCGCCGGGCAGATCCGGGTCGCCCCCGTCTACACCCCGGCCGGGCTGCGCGGCCGCGGTTACGCGGGCGCGGCGACCGTCGAGGCCAGCCGGGCCGCGCTCGCCGAGGGCGAGGCGGAGGTGCTGCTCTTCACGGACCTCGCCAATCCCACCAGCAACAGCCTCTACCAGAGGATCGGCTACCGGCCCGTGACGGACTTCGCGGTGTACGACCTGGCGGGGGCGGTGGCAGGCTGACCGGAGCCGGACGGACTGGATTGCTCGTGCGGCACCGGTCCCGTCCTCACCGCAGCTCGTCCGGGCACGGCGTCCCCGGCGGGAGCTGGTACGGGGCGCCCAGGCGGTAGGTGCCGGGGCGCGGGGCCAGGAGTTCCGTCCACTCGTCGCCCTCCTCGTCCTCGTCCACCTTGAGCAGGCAGCCGTGCTCGTTGACGAAGGTCCGCGGGGTGCTCTCGTCCGCCCGCTGCTTGGACGCCTCGGTCTCCTGGGGGCGTTCCACGCCGTTGCCGTCCTCGTCCACGACGGCCAGCCAGCGCGAGTAGGGGACGCGGATCAGGACCCGGCCCGCCTTCTTGACGTGGATCGTCAGCTCGCCCTCACCCGCGCGCTCCACCGTGGCGGGCGGGTCGGCCAGCGGGACGGGGCTGTCCACCTCGAAGAGCCGCCAGTCCTTGTTGGACCAGATCAGCTTCAGGTAGGAGAGGCCCTTGCCGACCAGCTCGGCTTCCTTGCGGGCACCGCTGTAGTCGGGGTCGCCCTGCGGCAGCACCACGTAGTGCACCGCCCAGCGGTCGAGCCACTGGCGGTAGTTGATGGGGTCCAGGGTGTCGTCGTAGAAGAGCGGGTTCCGCTTCATGTCGGCCTGGCGGTTCCAGCCCCGGGCCAGGTTGACGGAGCGCGGCAGCGCCGACGCCTCGCGGTGGCTGCTCGGCGGGACGACCTCGACCCGGCCGCGTTCCGCGCCGACCTTCTGGAGCTGGTTGACCAGGGGGGCGAGCGAGCGGGTCCAGGAGGCGGTGGGGGCGGTCCGGACGATGTCGTCCACGCCCTTGAAGCCGATCCAGACGTTCAGCGAGACGAACGCGATGACGACCGCGTACCACCGCCGCGAGCGGGGCGCGGTGTACGGCAGCGCGGCCAGCAGGACGACGCCCGCGAACAGCATCGCCATCCGCGAGACGTTGGAGCCGATCTGCGAGTCGACCACGTACGTCGCGAGCGTCCCGATCCCGTACACGGCCGAGGCGGTGCGTACGGTCTTCCAGTCGGACGGTACGAGGAAGAAGACGAGCCACGCGAAGATGAACGGCCCGGACAGGGTCGCGACCGACATCGGCTGGGTGCCGGAGAACGGGAACAGCCAGGCGGAGAGCGCGACCACCGCGACGGGCGCGAGGCCGAGCGCGTACGCGCCGGGGCGCCGCTTGTTCAGGAACAGCGCGGCCGCGACGACGCCGAGGAAGAGGCCCGCGACCGGGCTGCCGGCCGTCGCGAGCCCGGCGAGCGGCGCGGCCACGGCCGCCTTCGCCCACCGCTTGTAGCGCCACCGGTGGGGCCAGCAGAAGACGGCGGCCGCCGCGCCGACCGCGAACATCATGCCGAGCCCGAAGGTCACCCGGCCCGACAGTGCGTTGCACAGGTACGCGAAGACGCCCGCCATCGAGCAGGCCAGCGGATTGCGGACCGCCTTGACGCGGTACAGGATCAGCGAGGTGAGCCCGGCCGAGACGGTGCCGGCGATCATCATCGTCGTACGCACGCCGAGCAGGGACATCAGATACGGCGAGACGACGCTGTACGAGACGGGGTGCATGCCCCCGTACCAGGCGAGGTTGTACGCCGTGCCGGGGTGCCGGCCGACGAACTCGGCCCAGGCGTCCTGGGCCGCGATGTCGCCGCCGCTGTTGGCGAAGAAGAGGAACCACAGGATGTGGGCGACCGCGGCGACCGCGGTCGTCAGCAGGACCGGGTGGCGCAGGCAGCGCTGCTTCAGGCCGTCGAACCCCGTGGCGGGGCCGGACCGGCCCTGGTCGCCCGCGGGCTCCGTGGTGCCGCCGGAAGCGGTGCCGTCCTTCGCCCGTGTCGGCTCGGCGGTGGTCACTGCTCTCTCCCCGTCCCTTCCCGGACGCGTGGTTTCGGCCGGCTCTCCTGCTCGGGTCTCATGGGCCGAAAGACGCGCTCCGGGGTCCGCGCGTTGCCCCCGGGACGCTAACACGCGGGGCTCTTCCGGCGTGCGGGAAGGCCGTGGGGGGTGGAGGGGGCGCGGTGCGGGCGCCCCCTCCGGGTGTCTCAGCCGATGCGGGTCAGCTTGTCGCCGAACGACGGCTTCGCGAGGTCGCTCTGCAGCGCGACGGCGACCTTCACCTGGCTGCGGCCCTCACCCACGGTGAGCGTGCCGACGTGCGTACCGGCGACCGCCTCGTGCGGGATCGTCCTGCCGTCGTCGGTCAGTTCCAGCTTGACCGTGAGGCCGGACCAGCCGACCGCCTTGACGTCCTTCGTCGCGACGACGGGGGTGGTGTGGCCCATGCCGTCGTCCACCTCGCCGACGACGTCGCCCTTCTTGACGATCTTGGCGCCCTCCAGCAGGTCCAGCGTGGAGACCATCACCTTCTTGCTGACCCGGTTCACCTCGTCGATGATCGAGACGTCGTCGTACTGCCCCAGGATCGCGCCGACGATCAGCTGGTCGGTGCCGTCGATCATCTTGTGCGCCGCGAAGAGCAGGTTGCCGCCGGCCTTGGAGGTGGAGCCGGTCTTGATGCCCAGGGCGCCGTCGAACGGCACGAGGGTGTTGTAGTTGCGCCACTTGTGACCCGAGGGGTCCTTCCACTCCGGCAGCTTGGTGATGTCCATCAGCGCCGGGAACTCGACCAGCTTCTCGCCGAGCTTCACCAGGTCCTCGGCGGTGGAGACCGTGGAGGCGGTCAGCCCGGAGGGGTCGGTGTACGTGGTGTTCTTCATGCCCAGCTCGTCGGCGGTGGCGTTCATCTTGGCGACGAACGCCTTCTCCGAGCCCGCCTCCCAGCGGGCCAGCAGCCGGGCGATGTTGTTGGCCGAGGGGATCATGATCGCGGCGAGCGCGTCGCGCTCGGTGAGCACGTCGCCCTTCTTCACCGTGCTCAGCGTGGACTCGCCCTCGGTGTAGAGCTTGCCGTCCGCCTCCGCCTTGGCGTCGATCTCGATGTCCGGGCCGTTCTCGCCGCGCTTGAGCGGGTGGCTCTTGAGGACGAGGTACGCGGTCATGGCCTTGGCGACGCTCGCGATCGGCACGGGCTTCTGCTCGCCGAACGAGTCGACCTTGCCGAGGCCGGTGGCCGCCATGTAGCCCTGGCCCTGGTCGGGCCACGGCAGCTTCGGGGCGCCTCCGTCGAAGCCGTACGTCTCCTTCGCCGTCATCGACAGCGAGGGTTCCGGCAGCGGGCGCACCATCTGCACGATCGCAAACACGATGAGCAGCAGGATCACCAGCGGTGTCCAGATCTTGACCCTGCGCACCGCGGTGCGGACCGGGGTCTCCGGCGGCGGCGGGGTGTTCGTCAGCTCGGCGAGCAGGTCGAGCGGGGGCTTCGGCGGCATCGGCTGCTGCCGGGTCCGCTCGGCCCCGCTGAGGGCCGCGGGCGCCCCGGCGACGGGGCTCTCGGGCTTGCGCGGCGCGGGCGCCTGGCGCACGTCGTCGGAGCGCAGCGGTACGAACTGGCTGGTGCGCTCGGCGAGCGACTCCGCCTCGGCGGTGAGCGGCTGCCCCGACGGCGACCTGGTGATCTTCAGCGCGGTGGTCGGCTGGTCGACCTTGGGCAGGCGGGGGGCCTTGAAGACGGCGGTGGGCTGATCCACGGGCACGTCCGCGTCGGCGGCGGGGGCCTTCGCCTCGGCGGCGGGCGCCTTCGGGTCCGGGGCGTCGTCGGCGGCGGACGTCTTCTCGTCCGGAGCGTCGTCGTCGGTGGGCGCCTCCGCCTCGGCGGCGGGGGCCTTCGGGTCCGGAGCGTCGTCGGCAGCAGGCGCCTGCTCGTCCGGAGCGTCCGCGTCGGCAGGCGCCTTCGCCTCGGCCGCAGGCGCTGCCGCCTCGGCGGGCTCGGCGGGCTCGGCGGTGGCCGGTTCGTCACCGGCCGGTCGCTTCGCCTCGGCGGACTCGGCCTCCGGCTCCGGCTCCGGCTCCGGCTCGGGCTCGGCCGCCGGCTCCTCGGCCGTGTCCGGCTTCTCGTCCGGGACCTCGTCGGCGGAGCCGACCGGGGCCTCGTCGGCCGTCGACACCCAGGCGGCCACGGCAGCCCGGAGGCGCGCGTCGCCCTCACCCGGCTCGGCGGCGGCCTCCGCCTCACCGGCCTCCGCATCCTCGGCGGTCCGCGCGGTCGCGGGAGCCGCCGCTTCCGGCTCACCGTCCTCCGAGGCGTCCGGCGCCGCGTCCGGCTCCTCAGCGGCCCTCAGAGCGCTCTCAGCGCCCTCGGAGGACGCATCCACGTCCTCGTCCGGCGCGCCCGCGGTGCCCGCCGCGGCCTGAGCGCCGTCGGCGGCCTCCGGGGCCGCCCCCGCGTCCTCGTCCGGGCCGTCCCCGGGCTCCCGGGCGGCACCGGCGGACGCCGAACCAGTGGAGCCGGAATCCGTACCGGCCGAACCGGACCCGGGTTCGGGCTCACGGAAGACGCCGAGCCGCGGATCGCGCTCGTTGCGAGTCGTTCCCGACGACTGCTGCTGCTCCGACTTGTCGGGGGACTCGCCCGCCACCGATGCCTCCTCCATGCGGCGCGGGGAACCACCCGCGCTGTCCGAACCATCTACCAGTGTCCCGTGTGAACCCTTGGCCGGGCTGCTAGACGAGAACGACATACCTACTGGTTCCCGTACAAAGCCACCAGGCACCCTCGACAGGAAGATGTGAGAGGGGTCACCCTGTCATTCATCCACGCGGGGAGGCATGGATGGGCAGGAGCCGCAGAACAATTCCGGAGGAGCTTCTGCTGCTCGCTCTGGACCCGACCACGGGTACCACAGCGCAGCCGCAGTCGCTCGACCTCGGCCTCGCCGGAGCCCAGCTAGTGGAGCTGGCCCTGGCAGGACGGATAGCCCCAGACGGGGATCGTATCGCCGTGGTGATGCCACGGCCGACAGGAGATCCGACCTTGGACTCCGCACTGGAACTGCTGCGCAGGCGCGGCAGTCCGGTCCGGGCGGTCCATTGGATCGGCGGACCCCGGCTGGGGCTCCGTCAGATTTACCTCGCTCATCTGGAGCGGTGCGGCATGGTGCATGCCGTCGAGGGCCAGATGTGCGGAGTGCTGCCGACGACTCGCTACCAGGCGACGGACACGGCGATCAGCCGGGACATCAGGGCCAGGCTGGACAGTGCGATCCGCACCGGCGTACCGCCGGACCCGCGGACCGCGGCGCTCGCCGCACTGGCCCACGCGGTCGGACTCGGCAAGCACCTGTACCCCGGGAACGAGGGGCGTTCATCGCGCTCCCGGCTCCGGGATCTGATCAGGCACGACCCGATGGGCGGCCTCGTGGCGCACGCCGTGATGGACGTGCAGAACGGCGCGGTCGCACAGCCGCGCCGCGCTCCGGCGGCCGGCGTCCCGTTGCAACCGCAAGTGCCGTCGCCGTCACGGCGCGGCAGCATGGCGCACCCCGTGGCCCACTAGGGCCGCGACCGCACCAGGCACGTCAACAACCGAACACCGCCGAACCGTTGTCATCCAGACCCGGTCCGGGAGCCGCACCAAGGCGCGGGGCAGTCGGTACCACCGGCTGCCCCGCGCCGCTGTGTGTGTCCGTTTCCCAGCGCGGCCGGGGCCGTGGGTGGCAATCTGCTCAGCAGTAGATACGCACAGCTACATAGCCGGAGGTGCCGTTTCCGTGCCGTCCAACGTCAATCCCACCGTCAGGCGACGCCGGTTGGGTCAGGAGTTGCGCCGACTGCGCGAGGTCAAGGGAATGACCGCCGAGGAGGTGGCGGACCGGCTGCTCGTGTCGCAGTCCAAGATCAGCCGCCTGGAGAACGGCCGCCGCTCCATCAGCCAGCGCGACGTCCGCGATCTCTGCGGGGTGTACGAGGTCGAGGACCGCCGCGTGGTCGACTCGCTGATGCAGATGGCCAAGGACTCGCGCCAGCAGGGCTGGTGGCACGCGTTCGGGGACATCCCGTACAGCGTGTACATCGGTCTGGAGACCGACGCGGCGTCCCTGCGGGTGTACGAGTCGCTGATCGTCCCCGGCCTGTTGCAGACGCGGGAGTACGCGCAGGCGGCGATCGAGGGGATGTGGCCGGAGGCCACGCCCACCGAGATCGACAAGCGCATCCAGATCCGCATCAAGCGCCAGGACCGGCTGACCGATCCGGTCGAACCGCTGCGGTTCTGGGCCGTGATCGACGAGGCCGTGCTGCGTCGTGTCGTGGGCAACCCGCAGATCATGGCGGACCAGTTGAGGCACCTGGCGGAGCTGAGCCAGCTGCCCCACGTGACGCTCCAGGTCCTGCCGTACACCGTCGGCGCGCACCCGGGGATGTACGGGAGCTACACGATCCTCGAATTCCAGGAGGACATGGACGCGAGCGTCGTCTACCTCGAAGGCATCACCAGCGACCTGTATCTGGAAAAGGCGCCCGACGTCCAGAGCTATGCCGTGATGTACGAGCACCTGCGCGCGAAGGCGCTCAGCGCGGAGCAGTCCCGCGCGTACATCCTCCAGGCCGCGGAGAACTGCGGAGGGTGACGATTTCCGCGTCCGCCACGGGGGTTCCCGGGGCGGCGCGGAAGGTACACCTCCGCCAGGTTGTGCCGGAAGACAGCCAAGACATAAGTCATCCGAACGAGTGAACGCCACTCACGGCCGATGATGTTGCGGCGTAGCGTCCCTCACAAGTCGCTGGGCGCAGCGGCTGGGCGCACCGCCCAACGACCGGCACAACCATCGGAGTCATTATGGCGATTCGGCAGAACGCACTGACGGAGTGGACGAAGTCCTCCTATTCCGCGAATGGGAACTGCGTGGAGGTCAAGGCGGCGGAGGGTCACGCGCTGCTGGTCCGCGACTCGAAGAGCGTGAGCAGCGGAGTCCTCGACTTCTCCGCGAAGACCTGGTCGGCGTTCGTCCTGGACGTCTCGCGCGCCGCCAAGTTCTGAGACCGCGCGACCCGGCCGCACGCTCGCGCCGCGGCCCGCACCAAGCCCTCTCGACCGGCCCGCCGTCCTGGCCGAGAGGGCTTTCGCCTTTTCCGGGCCGGATTCTCTGGCAGTTCCCCTCCTTCTCGACCGCACGGGACCCGCATCCCGTGCGGTCTTCTGCGTGCTTCCCTGCGCTCACGACCTGGCGAAGCGCCCGCTCATCGTGTGGCCGCCGTCACGTTCACTACAACGCTTCCGTGAGTCAAGAACAAGTAAAATCGTTCCTCTTGCTGATCTGTGTTCACATCTATGACCGAAAGGGTCCTTGACCGGGGTACCGCGCAGACGGTTCAATCCCCGAAGTCCCCGCTCCCGCACGGGGCACCGCTGAGCGGCCGTACTGGCGAAGTGCGCACCCTGTTCACAAGGCGGACCCCGGGAGGGGACATATGAACAGTCTCGACTGGGTCGTGCTCATCGGCTACTTCGGCGTGATGATCGCGATCGGGCTCTGGTCCCACAAGCGTGTCGACAACGTCAGCGACTTCTTCACGGCGGGCGGCCGGATGCCCTGGTGGCTCTCCGGCATCTCGCACCACATGTCCGGGTACAGCGCCGTGATGTTCACGGGCTACGCCGGCATCGCGTACCAGTACGGCGTCACGTCCTTCGTGACCTGGTCGCTGCCGATCGCCATCGGCGTCGGCATCGGCGCCAAGATGTTCGCGCCCCGGCTCAACCGGATGCGCTCGCGGCTGCACGTGGCCTCGCCGCTCGAATACCTGAAGAACCGCTACAACGTGCCGACGCAGCAGGCGCTCGCCTGGTCCGGGCTGCTGCTGAAGATCGTGGACGTCGGCGCCAAGTGGGCCGCCATCGCCACGCTGCTGTCCGTCTTCACCGGGATCACCCTCACCCAGGGGATCTTCATCACCGGCATCATCACGGCCGTCTACTGCACGGTCGGCGGACTGTGGGCCGACGCGCTCACCGAACTGGGGCAGTTCGTCATCCAGTTGCTCGCGGGCCTCGCGATGCTCATCACCGTCATGCGCGAACTGGACGGCTTCAGCACCCTGTGGACGGTCTGGGACAAGCTGCCCGAGGGCCACGCGGATCCGACGGCCGGCCCGTACACCGTCACGTTCCTGCTGGCGTTCCTCTTCATCAAGACCTTCGAGTACAACGGCGGCATGTGGAACCAGGCCCAGCGCTACATGGCCACGGACTCCGCCGCCTCCGCGACCCGTTCGGCGCGGCTCTCCGCCATCCTGTGGCTGGTCTGGCCGACCGTCCTCTTCTTCCCGATGTGGTGCGCCCCGCTGCTCGTCGACGCGCAGAAGCCGGACGCCTCCGACAGCTACGCGCTGATGACCGAGCAGCTGCTCCCGCACGGACTGCTGGGCCTGGTGATCGTCGGGTTCTTCTCGCACACGATGGCCATGTGCTCCTCCGACGCCAACGCGATCGCGGCCGTCTTCACCCGGGACATCGCCCCGGTCTTCTCCAAGGCCGCCCGCAACTGGAACGCCCGGGCCGGGCTCCTGGCCGCGCGCCTGTCCACGCTGGGCTTCCTCGGTCTGTCCATGGCGTTGGCCACGCAGATCAACTCGCCTACGTTCAAGGACATCATCTCGGTCGTCATCAAGTGGGTCGCCGGTCTGATGGGCCCGATCGCCATCCCGTTCATGCTGGGGCTGCTGCGCCGCTTCCGTAAGTCGGGGCCGACGGCGGCGCTCACCAGCTGGGCGGCGGGGCTGCTGGCGTTCTACTTCACCAACTACGACCTGGACGGCTCGGTGAAGGAAGGGGTGGCGCTCCAGTACCAGGTGGCGCTGCCGCTGGCGATCTCGCTGGTGCTGTACGTGGTGATCGGCTTCGTACGCCCGGAGGACACCCCGGAACGCGACGCGCTGATCGAGCGGATCAACGCGGACGGCGACGGGCCCGGGGCGTCCGGCGCGGCCGCCGTCCCGGCGCAGGGCGGCCCGCAGGACATCGGGGCCGCCACCGAGGGCACGGCGGGGGAGGCTCAGCGCGGGTAGCGGGCCAGCCAGCCCGGGGCGGCGGTGGCCGGGCTGTGCAGGGCGGGCCCCTGGGTCATCTCCATGGCGAAGTCGTCGGCGAGTTCGAGGAGGGTGGCCCGCCCCTCCAGCTCGGCGAGCCAGGCCGGGGGCAGCGCGGTCTCCCCGTGCATGGCGCCCAGCATCGCCCCGCACAGCGCCCCCGTCGCGGCGGACGGGCCCCCGTGGTTCACCGCGAGGCGCAGCCCGTGCCGCACGTCCTCCGCGACGAGCGCGCAGTACACCGCGACCGCCAGCACCTCCTCGGCGGAGTCCGTGACGCCCAGGGACTCGATGAGCGCGGGCCCCGGGATGCCCTGGCGCACGGCGCCGAGGGCCCGCCCCAGTGCCTCGGTCACGGGTTCGTGGCCGGGGCGGTCCGCGAGCAGCCCCAGCGCGTGCTGCACGGAGCCGTCCAGGGTCTCGCCACGCGCGAGCCCGTGCACGACGGCCGCGAAGGCACCGGCGGAGAGCAGGGCGGTGGGGTGCCCGTGGGTGTGCGCGGCGCACTCGACGGCGAGCTGGAACACCAGCCGCTGCTCCCAGCCGACGAGCAGCCCGAACGGCGCGGACCGGGTGAGCGCGGCGGCGTCGTGCGCGGCCGGGTACTTGGGCCGGTCCAGGGTGCCCATGATGTCGTCGCCGAAGCCCCCCAGGCACTCCCGGGTGGGGTCGCGGCGGGCGTAGAGCCATTCCTGCCCGGCGAGCCAGCCGTTGTCCTCGCGGCGCTCGTCGGGCCCCCAGTCGTACTGCGTGGCGGCCCAGCGCAGATGGGCGCGGTGCACATCGGTGGGCGGGTGCCAGGCACCGGTGTCCCGGCGGACCTGGGCGCGGATCAGCCCGTCGACGGTGAACAGGGTGAGCTGCGTGGCGGCGGTGACCGTGCCGCGCGCCCCGTGGGCGGGCACGAAGCCGGTGACGGCGTCGGGCCCGTGGGCGGCGCGGATCTCCTCCAGGGTGAGCCCGCCGACGCCCGCGCCGAGCGCGTCCCCGATGGCGCCGCCGAGGAGGGTGCCGCGTACCCGGCTGCGGAAGTCCTGCTGCTCGGCCCGCCCCCAGACGGCCGCCATCCCTGTGCTCACCGCGCCACTCCCGTATGCCGTGGTTTCGTTCCCCTGTGCGACTGTGCGGCAACTGCGCAGCACTGTAATCGAACGGGTGCGGGGGCCGGGGGGCCGGAACGATTTGTACGGCACCGAGGCGCACGGGATACGTCGCGGCGGGCGTCAGCCGGTCATGGAGCGGGCCGCTGAGTACATGTCGAGGACGGCCAGGCAGAGCGGGACCAGGGTCAGGAGCAGCAGGGTCTCCGACAGGTCGGAGAGGCGGCCCCAGAACGGGGAGAGGCCCTTGCGGGGGACGATCAGCGCGATCCCGGTCAGCAGGGCGGCGCCGCCCGCGACGGCTGCGGCGAGCCACAGCGTACGGAGGTCGAGCGGGCCGTGGTCGTTCTCGGTCAGGAGCGCGGTGAGCGCGTCGGCCGGGGGGTTGAGGGCCAGGCCGAGCACCAGCAGGCCGAGCGCGGCGATGCCCGCGCCGAGCACGGCGGCCACCTGGGCGGTGTAACGGAAGAGCCGGGCGCGCAGCAGCATCGCGAGTCCGGCGGTCAGGGCGAGGGACCGGCCCCAGGCGTCGGAGGAGAAGCCGAGCACGGCGGCCGATGCGACCACCACGACGCTGCACCCGCCGACGAGGCCGAGGAGCAGTTCGTGGCCGCGCCGGGCCTGGGCGGCGATGCGTTCGGTGTCGACGGGGTCGGCGTCGCCGAGCCCGGGGTCACGGTCGAGGTCGGCGTCCGTCGTGGGGTGCGGGGCCGCGTAGCCGATGGGCAGCCGGGCGACACGGGCGGAGATGCCGGGCAGGAAGGCGAGGCCACCGATCGCGACGACGGCGCAGACGGCGGCCGTGTCGCGGGGGCGGGCCTCCGTGACGATGGACAGGTACGTGGCGAGCGTCCCGACGCCCGAGGCGAGGACGAACGCCACGAACGGGGCGTCCCCCGCGGGCATCGCGACGACGAGCCCGGCGGAGACGACGAGCACCGCGGCGCAGCCCAGCATGAACTGGAGGCGCCCGGCCCCGGTGCCCGGATCGAGGGCGAGGAGCCCGGATCCGGCGATCATGACGTGCGGCAGGGCCGCGAGGCCGAGAGCGACGGCGGAACCCCGGTCGGCGTAGCGCCGGGCACGGACCCCGGCGAGCGCGGCGAGCAGCAGGCCGACGGCGGCGGCGACGACGCCCGGGAGCCCGTGCATGTCGTGCCGCACCGGGTCGGCGAACCAGACCAGGAAGCCCATCAGGACGAGCAGCAGCGCACCGCCGAAGAGCCCGGCGGCACGGAGGAGTTGGTCGTCCCAGAGGGAGCGGTCCTTGCGGACGGCCGAGGCGACCGCGTCGGCGACGTCGTCGAAGACGGCGGGCGGGAGCGATTCGGTGAAGGGCCTCAGCCGCAGCACGTCCCCGTCCAGCACGCGCTGGACACTCAGTGTGCGCGACGCGTCGAGCACGGTGTTGTCACGGCGGGTCAGGTGGTAGCCGGGCGGTGCGCCCGGGGGCGTCTCCTGGCCGGTCAGCCGCAGGATCTCCGGCAGGAGGTCGGCGACCGTGACGTCGTCCGGCAGCGCAACGTCGATACGACTGTCCGGCGCCACGACCGTGATGCGACAGAAGCCGGTGCTTGTCAGGGTCGAACTCACCCGCGTGGTCCCCTCGTTCGCTTATCCGCGCTCCCGGACCGAGCCCGTGGAGCACTGTCGTACGCCCACTGGACTTCACCCTATCGAGGACCCTCCATGCCTACATTAGGATGATCGGCGCGCGGAGGTAGGTCGCTGCCACGGGGGTGCCGGCCCACAGGGCTCCGGGCCGCACTGAGGGGCTGATTCGCCGGTGTCCCAGATCGTCGTCAAACGCCCGCCCCGCGCGTTGCCACCCTCAACTCCCGCTGAGGAGCTGCGGGTCGAGCCGCCTCCGGAGCTGCCGCGCGGGCAGCAGGAGGGCGTGGCGATGCAGCTCCTGCCGATGCTCGGCATGGGCTCGTCGGTGGTGTTCTTCTTCATGCCGGGCTCGCACCCGTTCATGAAGATCATGGGCGTCATGATGCTGCTGTCCACCGTGGCCATGGCCATCGCCCAGGTGGTGCGGCACCGCAAGGGCACCCAGGGCCAGTCCGCCGAGGGGCGCCGCGACTATCTGAAGTACCTCGCGCAGACCCGGCGCAAGGTGCGCCGCACCGCGCGCGCCCAGCGCGAGGCGCAGTTCTATCTGCACCCGGACCCGGACCAGTTGTGGTCACTGGTGGACGGGGAACAGCTCTGGGAGCGCCGCATCGGCGACGACGACTTCGGGCAGGTCCGCGTCGGACTGGGCCCGCAGCAGCTGTGGACCCCGCTCGTCGCGCCCACCACGGCACCGGTGGAGGAGCTGGAACCGCTGTCGGCCGGTGCCATGCACCGGTTCCTGGCCACGCACGGTTCGCTGGAACGCCTGCCCATGGCGGTGTCCCTGCGCGCCTTCTATCACGTCGTGGTCTCCGGCGACCCGGAGTCGGTACGCAGCTCCGCCCGTGCGATGGTCGCCGGACTGGCCGCGCTGCACTCCCCGGACGACCTCGTGGTCGCGGTCGTCGCCGCCCCGGGCGTCACGGACCAGTGGGACTGGACGAAGTGGCTGCCGCACACCCAGGTCCCGGGCGCCTACGACGGGGCAGGCACCAAGCGGATGTTCAGCGACGACCTGGCCGAGGTCGAAGAGCTGCTCCGCCCCGCCCTGGACGGCCGTTCACGCTTCAACCGCGAGGCCACACCGCTCCTGGACCAACCCCATGTCGTCCTCGTCCTGGACGGCGGCGTCGTCCCGCAGAACTCGCTGTTCGCCTCGGCGGAGGGGCTTCAGGGGGTGACCGTCGTGGAGATCGCCCCGGAGGAGCTGGAGGAGCCGCGCGGCGGGCTGCACATCGCGGTACGGCCGGGCCGGCTGCGGCTGGAATCGGCCGGCGCCACCTACCACGGCACGCCCGACCGGCTGCCGGTCGAGGTCGCCGAGGCGCTGGGCCGCCGACTGGCCCCGTTCCGGATGGGCAGCGGGTCCGAAGACGACGAACCACTCCTCGCCAACCTGGACTTCACGGACCTGCTGAACATCGGCGACCCCGCCGCCGTCGACACCGAGACGGTGTGGCGGCCGCGTTCGGCGGCCGACCGGCTGCGGGTCCCGATCGGTGTCGGCGAGGACGGCTCCCCGGTCATGCTGGACCTCAAGGAGGCCGCGCAGGAGGGCATGGGGCCGCACGGGCTGTGCGTGGGCGCGACCGGTTCCGGCAAGTCCGAACTGCTGCGCACCCTGGTGCTGGGCCTGGCGGTCACCCACTCGTCGGAGACGCTGAACTTCGTCCTGGCGGACTTCAAGGGCGGTGCCACCTTCTCCGGGATGGCGGACCTCCCGCACGTCGCCGCGGTCATCACGAACCTGGCGGACGACCTGACCCTGGTCGACCGCATGCGGGATTCCATCACGGGTGAACTCCAGCGCCGCCAGGAACTGTTGCGCGCTGCGGGCAACTACGCGAACCTCACCGACTACGAGAAGGCGCGCGCCGCGGGGGCCGCGCTGGAGCCGCTGGCCTCACTGGTCCTGGTGATCGACGAGTTCAGCGAACTCCTCAGCGCCAAGCCGGACTTCATCGACATGTTCATCCAGATCGGCCGCATCGGCCGTTCGCTGGGCGTGCATCTGCTGCTGGCGTCGCAGCGCCTGGAGGAGGGGCGGCTGCGCGGACTGGACACCTACCTCTCGTACCGGATCGGTCTGCGGACGTTCTCCGCCGCCGAGTCCCGCACCGCCCTGGGGGTGCCCGACGCCTACCACCTGCCGTCGGTGCCCGGTTCCGGGTTCCTGAAGTTCGGCACGGAGGGGATGACCCGCTTCAAGGCGGCATACGTGTCGGGGGCCTACCGGCCCGGGTCCGCGCCCGTCACCGGTGACGGTCCTGCCATCGACCGCCGCCCCGTCCTGTTCACCGCCACCCCGGTCGAGGTGCACTACCCGGAGCCCGATCCGGACCTCTCTCCCGCGCCCGGCCGGACCACGCCCGACGCATTGGCGGACACGGTCCTCGACGTCATCGCCCGACGCCTGGAAGGGCAGGGGCCCCAGGCCCATCAGGTGTGGCTGCCGCCACTCACCGAGGCACCCTCGCTCGACCGGATGCTGCCCCCGCGCACGGTCACGCCCGAACGCGGTCTCCACTCCCCCGAGTACGCGCGGAACGGCGCCCTCGTCGTCCCGTTCGGCCTGGTGGACAAGCCGTTCGAGCAGCGCCGCGACACCCTGGTCCGTGACTTCTCCGGCGCCGCCGGCCACATGCTGGTCGTGGGCGGGCCACGCTCCGGGAAGTCGACCCTCCTGCGGTCCCTCATCGGCTCCTTCGCCCTCACCCACACCCCGCACGAAGTGCAGTTCTACGGGCTGGACTTCGGCGGCGGAGGCATGTCCGCCGTCGCCGGCCTGCCGCACGTCGGCGGGGTCGCCTCCCGGCTCGACCCGGAGAAGGTCCGCCGTACGGTCGCCGAGATCGCCGGCATCCTCGGCCGGCGCGAGGCGTTCTTCCGGGACAACAACATCGACTCGATCGCCACCTACCGGAGGCTGCGCGCCGCCGGACGGCTGCCGGACGAGGCGTGGGGCGACGTCTTCCTGGTCATCGACGGCTGGCAGTCCTTCAAGACGGACTACGAGTTCCTGGAGCCCGTCGTCGCCGACATCGCCGCCCGGGGCCTCGGCCTCGGCATCCACCTGGTCGCCACGGTCTCCCGGTACATGGAAATGCGCGCCGCGCTCAGGGACCAGCTGCTCAACCGCCTGGAGCTGCGCCTCGGCGACCCGACCGACTCCGAGCTGGACCGCAAGGTCGCCAAGAATGTGCCCGTCGGCACCCCGGGCCGCGGCATCACGGCGGAGAAGCTGCACTTCATGGGCGCCCTGCCGCGCACCGACGACTCGGCGGGCGGGGGCGGCGACGACCTGTCCGACGCGACCGCCGCGTTCGTCCGCGAGGTGTCCGACAGCTGGCCCGGTCCGCACGCCCCGGCGGTCCGGATGCTCCCCCGGATGCTGGCCGCCCGGGACCTGCCGACCGGGCCCGCCGGCACCGCGCGGCGCGGGGTCGCGATCGGCATGGACGAGATGAACCTCGCCCCGGTGTACGTCGACTTCGACACCGACCCGCTGTTCGCGGTGTTCGGCGAGTCGGAATCCGGCAAGACGGCCCTGCTGCGGCTCCTCATCAGGCAGATCACCGCCCGCTACACCCCGCAGGAGGCGCTGATCTGCGTCGGGGACTACCGGCGCGGCCTGCTGGAATGCGTGCCGGAGCCGTACCTGGTCGGCTACGCGACGGCACAGAGCACGTTCGCGTCGTACCTGGGCGACATGAACACACTCATCACCAGCCGTATCCCCGGGCCGGACGTGACCCCGCAGCAGCTGCGCACCCGCAGCTGGTGGCGCGGGCCCCGGGCGTTCATCATCGTGGACGACTACGACCTGGTGGCCACGTCCTCCGGCAACCCGCTGGCCCAGCTGGTGGACAACCTGCCATTCGCCCGGGACACCGGCGTGAACTTCATCATCGCGCGCAGCAGCGCGGGCGCCGGACGTACCTCGTACGAACCCTTCATCCAGCGCTTCAAGGAGCTGGGGGCCCAAGGCGTCGTCCTGTCCGGCCACCCCGGCGAGGGCGAACTCCTCGGGAACGTGAAGGCCCGCCCGCTGCCGCCCGGACGCGGTCTGTTCGTCACCCGCCGGGGCGCGTCGGCACTGATCCAGACGGGGTGGCTGGCGCCGGACGCGGACTAGCGCCCGTTCGGGTAGTAGACGCTGTACGCGGTGGCCCGGTCCGCCTGCCCGGCCCTGCGGCGGCGCACCAGCAGGACCGCGCCGGCGGCCACCACCGCGGCCGCGACCGCTCCGGTGACGATCCAGACGGCGGTGCTCCCACCGCCCCGGCCGGTGTCGCCCGTCGCCACCGGGGTGGCGTCCGGTAGCGGCTGCCTCGGCGCGCTCCCGGAAGGGGACGGGGAAGGCGACGGTGCGGCGGCCTCGCGGGCCTCGACCAGAGGGTTCACATCGGCGGGGCCCGGGTCTCCCGGGCCTTCGAGGACCGCGACGCGTGGGCGGATGGTGCCGTACCCGAGGTAGCGGCTCGGGACGGTACCCGTGGTGGGCTTGCCCGCGGTGTTCATGAGGACGCGAAGGACCTGGTTGCCGGTCCAGTCCGGGTGCAGGGACCAGATGAGCGCGGCGGACGCGGAGGTGAGGGCGGTGGCCTGGCTGGTGCCGCCGCTGTCGCAGTACCCGGGCTCCCCGCCGCCGCAGAGGATCGGGATGTTCTCACCTGGCGCGGCGAGCGCCACCTGAGGGCCGGAAACCGAGTACTTGGTGACCGTGGCCGTCTTGTCAACGGCCCCGATACCCGCGACACCGCGACTGGCCGCGGGGTACGCGAGGTCGTTTCCCTCCTCGCCGGTGTTGCCGGTGCCGGCCAGGAGCAGCTTCCCGCGCCCGATGGCGTAGTCCACGGCCTGCTGGATGTCTTGCCGCGCCTGCTCATCGACCAAGTAGGCGGCGAAGGCCAAGGACATGCTGATGATCTGCGCTTCGCTGTCGGCGGCATACCGGATGGCTTCGACCAGCGCCGGGATGCTTTTGATGCCGGAGTCCCGGTACGAACCGATGACCGTCAGAGGGAGGATGCGCGCGTCGGGCGCGAGGCCTTTCACTCCTTGGCCGTTCACCCCATTGCCCGCGATCAGCATCGCCATCGCGGTTCCGTGCCCGTCCTCGTCCTTGTGGGCGCCGCGCTCGGGCTCTATGAAGTTCCTGCCCTTGAGTACCTTCCCCGTCAGTTCGGGGACGGTGGGGATCACCCCGGTGTCGACCAGGGCGACGGTGATCCCCTTGCCAGTGGTGGCCTTCCACATCGCCGGTGCCTGCATCCGGTCCAGGTACCACTCGCGGTCACGCATGGTGTCCGCCGCCGCGGCCGGGGCGACGACACCGCCGAGGAGAAGCAGGGTCCCGAGCGCAGAGAGCACCGCCGACGTCCGCCCACGCCGTCGCCAGACCGTTGACCTCATGCCACCCACTCGTGTCCTAGTCGATTACGGGCGGGACCACACCGTCCCCCGTGTCCCAGGTCTCCTCGTCCTCGGTGAGGTAGTCCGGGGATTCGCCGCCGTCCCGTCGCCCGGGCCGCCGACGCGCGTTCGGCGCACCGCCCATCGAGCCCATCGCACCCATGCCCGCCCCTCGCACCAGTCCGCTGCCGCCGGGCGTGAACTCTCGTGCCGTTCCCGTGCCGCGAGGCGTCCCCACCGTACCGCCGGGCTCGGTGACCAGGCGGCGCGAGGCACCGGCGCCGACGCCGCGCCCCACGGGGGAGCCGACCGGCCCGGCACCATGACCGCCCATCATGCCGCGGCCGGTGACCGGCCCTTCACCGCCGATGACGGTGCCTCGCGGGCCGCCCGAGACCGGGCCGGTCACAGGCCGGGCGGGCATCCCGCCGTGAATGGCCGGGTCGGCCCGGGGGCCCGCCGGAGGCCGGATGCTCTCGACGCCGCCTCTGCCCACGGGCGCGACGGGGGTCACGCGCGGGCCCCCCGGAGCGAAGGGGCCCGTCCGCGAGGGCAGCGCCACGGGCGGAATGGGGGTCGGGCCCCCACCGCTCACCGGAAGCTGCGGCGGGGGCCCACCGGGCGGTTGCGGAGTCGTGGTCGGCGGGACCTGCGGCATCGTCACCGTGTCGATGCTTGTGCGCGTAGTGTCCGGCGCCCCGGGCGTCGCGCTGACCGCTTGTGAAGGGGACACGGCGCTCGGAACGTGCGCGGACACGCCGGCAACGGGCGACGTGCCACCGTCGACGGGCTGTGCGGTGACCGACTGGTGACCGGCCCCCGGGCCACTGGTGCTCTGCCCACCGGAGACCGGGGGCACATCCGAACCCCCCTCGGAGCCGTATCGCTTCTTCCATGAGTCGACCGGTACCGGCAGCGCGGAATCCGGCAGCGGCTTGAAGCGCGGCTCCTCCTGCGCGGCGATCATCTGCTGCGCCGTCATGTAGTACGAGGCGAGTTTGTTCATCTGCGGGATCGCCTCGTTCCGCGCCTCCTCCACGGCCTCCAGCCGGACCTTCTCCGCCGCCACGCTCGCCGTGGGCTTCATCGTGGCCAGGGGGTGGCTGTTCAACACCGTGCTGACCTCGATCAACGCCTGACCGGCCGTCTGCAGCGAGGCGCCCGCGGCACCGGCGTAGTCGGCCAGCTTGAGCGTCTCCTTGGCGAAGTCGTGGCCCCACTCGCGGAAGGCGTCGCCGCCCTTGCCCTTCCACGTCGTGCGGCTCACGTGCTCCTTGAGCTCCGTGCCGATCTTCTCGATCTCGGTCTGCGCGTCGACCAGCGCCCGGCCGCGCCCCATGATCGACATGGGGTCCACCCCGCGAATCATGTTGAGCATGTCCTCGAACGACATGTTCTCGAAGTCCGTGATGCGCGCGGTGGTGTTGAGCGGCGGCAGCTTGCCGTGACCCTCCATGGTCGTCCCCTCCCCGTTCCGTTCACGTGGCTAGTAGCCGGCCTGCCCGCCGGACGTGCTCCGGGCGCCTGCCGGCCCGTCCGTGTCCGCATCGGCGTCCGGCGGCCGGTAGACGGCCTCGACACGCTTCCGGATGGTGTTCAGACGCGCGGCGTACTCGTGATCGACGTGCTCGTAGCCCCGGTCCGCGAGGTCGACGGTGATGCCCATCGCCTCCAGCTGCTCGCCGAGCATCATGGAGAGCTGCGTCAGCCGCGAGTGCACCACCGTGTAGGTGGCGTGCAGGAGGACGGCCTCCGTGAATCCGGCGGAGCCGTACGCGTCGACCGTCACCGTCTGCTCCGTGATGCGGCCGTGCGCGGCCGGTGACCTGTCGAGCGTCATGAGCAGCCGGTCCACACGGGACTTGAAGCTCTTCAGCGACTCGCCCGGCGCGTCCAGGTCGGGCCCGCCCGGTTCGTACAGCGGTGGATCGTCCGGAAGACGGGATCCCATGCCAGCACCCCCCTAAAAGTGCCGTGCTGCCGCGGCCCGCGAGTGCGGGAGGCGGACCCCCCCGCCCCGCACCGGCGGGCCGACGGTCAGCCGTGGAAGCGCCGGGACTGGGCGAGGTCGTTCGCGTGGTAGCCCTCGGTCGCTTCCAGAAGCTTGTTCGCGATCGTCACCAGCGTCTCGTGCATGTGGTTGACCTTGAGGTCCCAGCCGCTGTGGCGGTCGTAGAAGGCCCGCTGGGTCTCACCGTCCCAGGTCGCGACGACGGCCTTGACCTTGCCGTCCAGCGTTTCGAGCTGGGTCTTGATGCTGTCGGCGGCGGACCTGACCTGATTGGACGCCTCGACGACGCCTGAGTACGTGATCTCCATGAGCGGTCTCCTGAACGGGATGCGGAAGGCGAACGGGATACGCGGGCGGGGCTACGAGACCTGGAACCGGTCCAGGATGCCGTTGCTGCCCAGGTGGTCGACGCCACCGATGCCCTTGAAGCTGTTGAGCCGCTCGATCTCCTCGGCGTCGAAGCCGTCGCGGCTCATCCGGACCGCCTCCCGCGTGAAGTCCAGAAGTTCCTTCAGCGCGCGCACATCCAGGTTGACCTGCGTCTGAAGACCGTTGTACGCGTTGGCGGCGACGCCCTTCCAGTGGCCCTCGACCGCGTCGATGACCCCGTTGAGAGCGGTGATCCGGCCTTGGAGCGTGTCGTGCATGTGGTCGAGTTCGAGGACGAGCCGGTCGATCTCTTCGGCTGAGATCTTGAACTTGTCTTTGTCTCCCATTACGCGTCTTCCCCCCTGCAAGGAATGGTGCGGGCTTCCGGACCGCCGGCAACCGCGTCCGGGTCAGACCGCAATTTTGCGTTTGCCACCTTAGCTGCAAAGGCAAACGGTGCCAACACGCTTTAAGACAAACCGAGTTGTCGAATATTCACCTGTTCACCGGCGAGCCGGCATCCGACGGTCCCGGTCCCGCACCAGGACCGCGACGCCCGCGATCACCGCCGCCAGGAGTCCGGTCGCGGCCAGGGCGTACGTGGAGATCCGGGTCATCCGCTCCTGCCTGGTCTCCCCCAGCTGGAGCGCCACCGGCTCCGGCCCCACCGGCCCGTCCGCGACCGCGCGGTCCGGGGTGGGCGCGTCGACCGGGTGCTCGTCGTCGTTGAGGGCGCGCACCGGATCCACCACCCCCCACCCGACGAAGTCGTCCCGCCCGTTCACCGCGCGCACCGCGGTCTGCTCGATCTGGGCGACCACCTGGGCCTGCTTCCAGTCCGGGTGCTTGGCCCTGATCAGCGCGGCCACCCCGGCCACGTACGGCGCGGAGAAGCTGGTGCCGTTGTCCACGCACTGGCCGCCCCTGGGGACGGTGGACACCATGTCGACGCCCGGTGCCGCGACGCCGATGAAGTCACCGGTCTGCGAGAACGGCGCCCGCTCGTCGTTGCGGTCGGACGCGGCCACCGCCAGGACCCCTGGGTACGCCGCCGGGTAGGTGGCCTTGACCTGCGCGGCGAGTCCGTCGTTGCCCGCCGAGGCCACCACGACGATGTCGTTCTCCACCGCCTCGCGCACCGCCCGGGCCAGCTCCGAGTCGGCGAGCAGGGGCCGCACGGTGTCCTGGGAGATGTTGATGACCCCGGCGTGCTCCTTGATGGCGTGCCGGATGGCGGCGGCCATCGTCGCGGCGGTGCCGGTGCCCTGGTCGTCGTTCTGCCGGATGGGAATGATCGTCGCCTCCGGGGCCAGGCCGACGAACCCGGTTCCCGCGCGCGGCCTGGCGGCGATGATGCCCGCGACCTTGGTGCCGTGGCCGACCTGATCCGTCGTGCCGTCCCCGCCGCCCGGCTTGCCCTTGCCCTTGGCCGCGGAGCCGTCCGGATTCCGCGCCGGAAGCAGGTCGGCACCGGCGCCGCGGTCGACGGCGGTCCTCAGCTGCGGGTTGGTGTCGTCCACCCCGGTGTCGATCACCGCGACCCGGACGCCCTTGCCCTTGGTGTCCTGCCAGAGCTGGTCGAAAACGAGCCGCTGAAGTGACCAGGGGCGGCCCTGGATCTGCCGCGGCATCGGAAAAGTGCACTCGCCGCTCCCCTCCGCGCCCGTTTGCGGAACGGAATCCGCCGCTTCCGCGGGCATCGCCGGAAGGACCGGAAAGCCGATGCCCGCCGCACAGGTCAGAAGCAGGAGGACGGCCGTGGAACGGAATGCGTTACGGGTGATCATTTCGCGCCCCTCTCCTTCCGGCTCAGGAACTCTGCGGCTGTTTGGCGCTGTTCGTGTCGAGGCGCGGCCCCTTGGGTAGCAGGTTCGACCAGTTCTCCGGCACCGGAAGCGGCTTCACGTTCTGATAACCGAGCCTGATCTGCGCCTGGTTGACCTCGGCGGCCTGGTCCTGGGGCGTCCCGGGGCTCGCGGTCGCGCCGATCTCCGTGGAGCCGGCGCTGCTGTCGTTGTTGCTCTGCACGGCGTACCGCAGACCCGTGTCCGTCACCAGGAAGACCGACCCGGTCCCGGGCGAGGCCCCGCTGAACTGCCGGTACAGCATGCCGCTGCCCGGGGTGACGTACGCGCTGGTCGCGCCGTCCATGAAGCTCACCGGATATCCGGGACCTGCCCAGGTGGAGAGTGCGGGCACGCCCTTGGCGTCGACGCCGTGCAGCACGCTGCAGACGGTCCCCTTGCGGGCGTCGGTGTCGTTGGCCTGGGCGGGGACGCTGTCGGGCCAGCCCTGCTCCGCGTAGAACTCGTCGGGCGACGAGGTGAAGGACTGCGGAGCGACCTCGGCGGGCCGTGCCTTCTGACCCAGCACCTCCGCCTCCGGGCTCGTCAGGAGCAGCCGGGCCACCAGGCCGGAGACCGGTGACACCGCGCCCGGCAGGACGACGTAGTGCTGCATCCCGGTACCGGCGACGGCCTTGAGGACGGTGCCCACCCGGTTGAGTCGGGGGTCCAGGCCGTCGATGCCGGCCGGGTCCCCGACCTTGCCGGGGAGCTTCGGGAAGACGACGGCCGAACCGGCGTGCAGGGTGCCGAGCCAGTCCTTCGTGACCTTCTGGGGCCGGGCGCCCTCGCTGAACAGCGCGCGCCGCAGCACCTCGTCGCGGGCCGAGGGCTTGCCGCCCCCGGTGGTGCCGATCGCGTGCCGGGTGCCGTCCGCGTCCACCAGATAGCGGGTGCCGTCGCCCCCGGCCGCCTGGACGTAGAGGGCCTGCCCGTCGTGCAGGCGCCGCTTGCCGCCGACCTTGCCGGCCTCCCGGTCGGCGAGCAGGAACACCGCCTTCTGCACGGTGTCCCCCGAGCCGGCGCCCGGCTGCTCGCAGACCGCCCACAGCTTGCTGCGGCCCGCCTCCGCCGCGCCGGGCAGCCGGTCGGGTGCGTACGGTATGCCGAGCATCGGGCCCCGTTGCAGCTTGCCGCTGTCCAGCTCGGACTCCGGGACCTGCATCACGGAGGACTTGTCGGGGTCCAGGAGCAGCTTCGCCGAGGCGAAGTTCAGCACCGGGTGCAGGCGCTTGACGCCCTTGGTCTCCAACACCACGTAGCGGGTGGTCGAATCACCGCCGACGATGACGTGGGCGCCCGGCTCGGTCCAGCCGCCGGGGACCTTGGGTTTGAATATGCCCCAGGCGCCGAAACCGGCGAGCAGCAGGGCACCGATCACCACACCCGGAACCACGGCCCGCAGCGGACGCGGCGCGGACTCGTCGGTTCCGGCCGCCGAGGGTTGCAGAAAGGCGGCGACCAGTCTCTTCTTCGCGAAGGTATAGGCGTTGAGTTCGTCCCGCCGTGATGCCATCTGCCCTGCTTCTCCCCGTGGTCGGACGCTCCGCGAACCGCCCCCACTATGCCCGCCGCCGCCCTGCCGCGGGGCCCGGGGGCGATAGCGTTGGCCAGGGTTCCGCACACCAAGTGCCTTGAAACGAGGGGACTTACCGGGGGATGAGCAGCACGACGACCGGAGTGGCGAGGTTGCGGCCACGTCCCGGAAGGATCGGCGGGGTGCGGCTGCACCAGCTGGTGCTGGTGGAGATCGCAGGCGCGCTGTTGCTGGCCGCATGGGTGACGGACCGGGTCCTGCCGGCGTCCGCGGGCCTGGTCGCGGCGGTGCTGGTGCTGACGGCGGCCCTGCGGTGGCGTGGGCGTCCGGTGCTAGACCGGATCAGGGCGTCGCTGGCGCTGCGGGCCCGGCTGCGGGCGGCACGGCAGCCCCTGCCGGGCGAGGGGGCGGATCCCGTGCTGGCCCCGGTCCTTGAGTGCGAGGCCGCGCTGCGCACGTACACCTACACCGACCGGCAGCGCGGGCGCGGGGTCGGCATGGTGGGCGACGGCACGTTCCTGACGGCGGTGCTCCTGGTGCAACCGCGCGACACCCCGCTGCGGGCGGGCCGGGACACGCGTCCACTGAACCTGGGCGTGCTGCGCGAGGCGCTGGACGCGGACGGCATCCGGCTGGAGTCCGTACAGGTCGTGCAGCACACCCAGCCCGCCCCCGGCCCGCCCCTGCCGGAGCACGCCGTCGCCGCACGCTCGTACGGGCCGCTCCAGGCGCAGACCGGCACCCCGGCGGTCAGGCTGACGTGGATCGCCCTGAAGCTGGACCCGAAGCTGTGCCCGGAGGCCGTGCAGGCGCGTGGCGGCGGGCTGGGCGGGGCGCAGCGCTCGCTGCTGAGGGCCGCGGACCACCTGGCGAGCCGGCTGACGGCGGACGGCCTCGGCGCCCGCATCCTGACCGAGGCCGAGGTGACGTCCGCCCTCGCGACGTCCGCCGGGGTGACTGCCCAGGCCGCTGCGCCCGCGGTCCGGCCGGACGCGTCCGCGCGGCGGACCGAGGAGACCGGCCGGGCCTGGCGCTGCGACGACCGGTGGCACACCACGTACTGGGTGGGCCGCTGGCCGCACCTGGGCGCGGGGGCGGCGGCGTCGGCGCGGGTGGTGGCGGCCCTGACGTCGACGCGTGCCCCGGTCAGCACGTTCAGCCTGACGGTGTCGCGCGGTGGGGGCGGCACGTCCGCCGTCACCGGCCATGTCCGGCTCACCGCCCGCGGACATGACGAACTCATGGCGTTGCGGCGCCAGTTGGAGCGCTCAGCTCGTGCGGTGCGGGTCGGCCTGGTGCGGCTGGACCGCGAGCAGCTGCCCGGTGTGCTGGCCACCCTGCCCCTCGGAGGCACCCGTTGAACACGCCCGGCACGAGTCCCGCGGCCCCGGCACCCGCCCCGCCCCCCGCCGACCGGCCCCGCGCCCGCGCCGGGCGTGGCCTGCTCGGACCGCGCCGGGACCGGCACGCTCTGCCCGCCGAGCAGCTCGCCGCCCTGGAGCTGCCGCTCGGGGACGACGGGGTCGTCGCGGGCAGCGACGCGCAGGGGCGGCCCGCGGTGCTCGGCCTCTTCCGCCCCGCCCAGCTGGACGTCGTGCTCATCGGCGGACTCTGGACCGCCCAGGTCCTGGCGCTGCGCACGGCCGGGACCGGGGCACGCGTCGCCGTCGAGTCGGGCCGGCCGCAGGTGTGGGCGGGGCTCGCGCGGGACGCGGGCGGCGGACAGCAGTGCATGACGGTGCACGACGTGCGGCAGGTGGGTCCGCAGGGCGCGTCGGTCGCGGGCCCGGTTCTGGTGGTCCGGGACTGCGGGGTGCGGCCCCCGCGCAGCAGACTGGCGCCGGGCCCCTGGCAGTCCGTGCTGACGCTGCTGCCGTTCCTGGGCCCGGCGGCGCCGACGCTGGTGCGGGACGCGGGGCTCGTCGGCATCCAGCGGGTCTCCCCGGAGGAGGCGGCGGTCCTGGGCCGCCTCATGCGCCTGCCCCGGCAGAACGCGGAGGCGCTGTCCCAGCTCGGCGACGACATGGTCCTGTGGTGCACCCAGGAGCACCACAAGCTGGTCAAGATGGTCCCGACCGAGGTCGAGGCGGCCCTCCTGGGCGGCCCCCGCCGCCTGGACTGACCGCGCCCGCCCCCTCAGTCCCCCAGCACCGGCAACAGCTCCGGCAGATGGCCGTCCGAGGCTCCGGCCGCCGCCACCCGCTCCGCCGGGACCTCTCCGTACAGCGTCGTACGCGGCTTCGCCGGGCGGCCCGCGAGTTCCGCGATGGCCTCCAGGTCGCGGACCGAGCGGTAGGAGCCGTAACTCGACCCGGCCATGCGGGAGATGGTCTCCTCCATGAGCGTGCCGCCCAGGTCGTTCGCGCCGGAGCGGAGCATCTCGGCGGCGCCCTCCGTGCCGAGCTTGACCCAGCTGGTCTGGATGTTGGTGATGTGCGGGTGCAGGAGGAGGCGGGCCATCGCGGTGACGGCCCTGTTGTCGCGGTCGGTCGGGCCGGGGCGGGCGATCCCCGCGAGGTAGACCGGTGCGTTGGTGTGGATGAAGGGGAGCGTCACGAACTCCGTGAAGCCGCCGGTCTCCTGCTGGAGCGCGGCCAGGGTGCGCAGGTGGCCGAGCCAGTGGCGGGGCTGGTCGACGTGGCCGTACATCATGGTGGAGGAGGACCGCAGGCCCACCTCGTGGGCGGTCCTGATGACCTCCAGCCAGGTCGCGGTGGGCAGCTTGCCCTTGGTGAGGACCCAGCGGACCTCGTCGTCCAGGATCTCGGCCGCCGTGCCCGGGATCGAGCCGAGCCCGGCCTCCTTCGCGGCGGTCAGCCAGTCCCGGATCGACATGCCGGTGCGGGTGGCCCCGTTGACGACCTCCATCGGCGAGAACGCGTGGACGTGGATGCCGGGCACCCGCTCCTTCACCGCCCGCGCGATGTCGAAGTACGCCGTGCCGGGCAGGTCCGGGTGGATGCCGCCCTGCATGCACACCTCGACCGCGCCCACGTCCCACGCCTGGGCGGCCCGGTCCGCGACCTGGTCGAGCGAGAGGGTGTACGCGTCGGCGTCGGTGCGGCGCTGGGCGAAGGCGCAGAAGCGGCAGCCGGTGTAGCAGACGTTGGTGAAGTTGATGTTCCGCGTGACGATGTACGTGACGTCGTCGCCGACCACGTCCCGCCGCAGCGCGTCCGCGATCCGGCACAGCTCGTCCAGGGCCGGTCCTTCCGCGTGCAGCAGCGTGAGCGCCTGGTCGTCGGTGAGCTTCGTCGGGTCGTCCGCCGCCTGGCTCAGCGCCGCGCGCACGTCCCCGTCGATCCGGGACGGCACCATGCCGGGGGCCGCCGCCTCGCGCAGCGCCTCCCAGTCCCCGTAGACGACGTCGAAGTCGTCGCGGCGGTCGCCGGTGCGGCCCTCCGTGTCGATGGTGCGGTGCAGGTCGGTGCGGCCGGAGGCGTTGAACCCCTCGTCCGGCTCCTGCCAGGGCAGCCCCGCCGGAATGGCGCCCTCGCGGGCGAGCCCGGTCTCCGGGTCGGCGAGCGCGCGGACGTGCGGGAGCAGGCGCGGGTCCAGCCAGGGTTCGCCGCGCTGGATGAACTCCGGGTAGATGGTGAGGCGTTCACGCAGCTCGAAGCCCGCATCGGCGGTGCGGGCGGCGAGCTCGTCGATGTGCGGCCAGGGGCGCTCGGGGTTGACGTGGTCGGGGGTGAGCGGTGACACGCCGCCCCAGTCGTCGATGCCCGCGCCGATGAGCAGCGCGTACTCCGCGTCGACCAGGTTCGGCGGGGCCTGGATGCGGGCGGACGGGCCGAGGATGTGCCGGGCGACGGCGATCGCGGCGGCCAGCTCCTCCAGCTCCGCGTCCGGCATGCCGCGCATCGCGGTGTCCGGCTTGGCCCGGAAGTTCTGGACGATGACCTCCTGGATGCCGTGGTAGGCCCGGGCGGTCCGGCGCAGCTCGAAGAGGGAGTCCGCGCGCTCCTCATACGACTCGCCGATGCCGATCAGGATGCCCGTGGTGAACGGCACGTTGGACCGGCCCGCGTCCTCAAGCACCCGCAGCCGTACGGCCGGTTCCTTGTCCGGGGAGCCGTGGTGCGGGCCGCCGGGCTCGGACCACAGGCGGGTCGCGGTCGTCTCCAGCATCATGCCCATGGACGGCGCGACCGGCTTCAGCCGCTGGAGGTCCGTCCAGCTCATCACCCCGGGGTTGAGGTGTGGCAGCAGCCCCGTCTCCTCCAGGACCCGGATCGCCATGGCGCGCACGTACGCGAGGGTGTCGTCGTACCCTTCGGCCTCCAGCCACTCGCGGGCCTCGGGCCAGCGGTCCTCCGGCCGGTCCCCGAGCGTGAAAAGGGCCTCCTTGCAGCCCATCGCGGCGCCCTCGCGGGCGATGGCCAGCACCTCGTCGGGCGACAGGAACATGCCGTGCCCGGCCCGGCGGAGCTTGCCCGGCACGGTGACGAAGGTGCAGTAGTGGCACTTGTCGCGGCAGAGCCGGGTCAGCGGGATGAAGACCTTGCGGGAGTACGTGATGACCCCCGGCCGCCCCGCCGCCGCCAGGCCCGCGTCCCGCACCCGGGCGGCGGAGGCCGCGAGATCCGTCAGGTCGTCGCCGCGCGCCTGGAGCAGCACGGCGGCCTCCGCCCGGTCGAGTGCGACTCCGTCACGCGCACGCTTGAGCGCGCGCCGCATCGAGTTGGTGGTGGGGGGTCCGCTCTGAGGATCGGTCATGCCACCGAGCATACGAGCGGGTGGCCGGAGCCCGGATTACGCGTAGTACTCCAGGATCAGCGGCAGGTCCTGGGTCCATTCCCGCAAGCGGGAGCGGTTGCGGGCGGTCAGCGTCCAGGTGTGGACGGCGCCCGCGCGCAGACGGACGGTGACCACGAGGAGCTTGGGCCCTCGCACCGCGTAGTCGATCCGGCCGATCTCCTCCCAGGAGAACTGCAGTTCATGGCCGTTCTTCGCCTGGAACTCGACGCCCAGCGCGTCGATCACCAGCGACGCGTCCGTGCCCACGCCGACGAACCCGATGTCGGTGACGGGACCGGCGGGCGCCGCCTGCTGCCAGGGTCCGGCGGCGGGCCCCTGGGCGTACGGATTGTGGGCCGCGACGGCGGGCGGATAGGGCGAGGGGGTGTACGGGGACGGACCGTAGGGGGACGGCATCACCGGCGGGTACGGGGGCGGGGTCCCGGTGCCCGGCGGATAGGCGGGGGGCGCGGGCGCGGGTTGCCCGGGCTCCCGCGGCCGTACGGGCATGGTCGGGACGTGCACCGGGCCCCCCGGCGCGAACAGGTCCAACAGCGCCTCCGGCGCGGGCCGCTCGCCGGGCTCCTTCGCCAGGCAGGCCGCCACGACGTCCCGCACCCCTTCCGGCACCGCGTTCAGATCCGGCGCCTCGTGCACCGACCGGTACATCATCCCCATGGGCGTCCCCGCCCCGAACGCGCTGCCGCCCGCCGCCGCGACGAGCACGGCGCCCAGGGCGAACACATCCGCAGGGGGGCCGACTTGGAACCCCTGGGCCTGCTCGGGGGCGAGGAACCCCGGCGTTCCGAAGGCCATTCCGGTCGCGGTGAGCCGGGTCGATTCCAGGGCCCGGGCGATGCCGAAGTCCAGGACGCGCGGCCCGTCCGCCGCCATGATGATGTTGCCCGGCTTCAGGTCGCGGTGGACGAGCCCGCAGCGGTGGATGGCGGCCAGCGCCTCGGCGAGGGCGGCGCCCAGCTGCCGCAGCCGCGGCTCGTCCATGGGCCCCTCGGCCTCCACGAGGGCGGAGAGCGTGGGCCCGGGGATGTAGGCCGTGGCCAGCCAGGGCGCGGCCGCGTCGGGGTCCGCGTCGACCACGGGTGCCGTGTGGAATCCGCCGACGCTCCGGGCCGCCTCGACCTCCGCCCGGAACCGCTCGCGGAAGTGCGCGTCGGTGGCGAGCTCGGACCGCGCCACCTTCACGGCGACGGCACGCCCGCCCCGGGACCGCGCCAGATAGACGACGCCCATGCCTCCGGCGCCGAGTTCCCGCTCCACGGCGTATCCGCCGACCCTCTCGGGCAGCTCCGCCCCGTCCGATCCGTACGCCATGCGCTCGGCGCTCCCCCCGTGTTCCGGCGGCCAAGTATGCCGTGTGCCTGCCAATCACGCGGCAGGGCGGGCGGGGCGGGAGCGGTGGTGCGGGGTGCCGGGGGTGTTCACCGGCGGGCGGGAGGGGACAGTCACCTCCGGCCACTCTCAACGTATAGCGCAAGGGGGGCCTTGCCGCAAGGCCCCCCTTGTCCCGCACAATCGCTGATCCGAGCCAGTCACCTGCCGTATTTGGGAGTTTCGCGTAGTGCCCGAACCGATGCACACCACCGCCACCACGAGCGCCTTCGCACTGACCGGCGACCGGGCCGCGGCCAAGGCGGACCCGGCCCTGACCGCAGGGGACGAGCTCCACTTCGCGGCGATCGCGCGCTGCCTGGAGGAGACCGTCGCCGAACTGACCGCCGCCCTCGACACCGCCCGTCGCGCCCCCGGCGGGCTGGGGCGGCAGGGGATGGACCGGGACGCGGAGATCCACCGGCTGACCGCCCGGCTGCGCACCCTGCGCCGCTTCGGCCTGGACCTGTGCCTCGGCCACATGGCCGGGGCGGACGGCTCCGAGCCGGTGTACGTGGGACGGCTCGGCCTCACGGACAGCGAGGGCCGCCGTCTGCTGACGGACTGGCGCTCTCCGGCCGCCGAGCCGTTCTTCGGGGCGACGCACGGCAACCCGATGGGCCTGGCGAGCCGCCGCCGCTACCGGTGGACCGGCGGCCGGGTCAGCGACTACTGGGACGAGGTGTTCACCCCGGACGCCTTCGCCGGGCACGCCGCGCTGGACGACCAGTCGGCGTTCATCGCGAGCCTGGGCACCAACCGGTCGGCCCGGATGCGGGACGTGCTGGGCACGATCCAGGCGGACCAGGACGCGATCATCCGGGCCGGTTCGCGCGGCGCGCTTGTCGTGGACGGCGGCCCGGGCACCGGCAAGACGGTCGTCGCCCTGCACCGTGCCGCGTACCTCCTGCACGCGGACCCGCGCCTCGGGCACCGGCGCGGCGGCGTCCTCTTCGTCGGCCCGCACCAGCCGTATCTGGGGTACGTCGCCGATGTGCTGCCGAGCCTCGGTGAGGACGGGGTGCGTACGTGCACCCTGCGCGACCTCGTCCCGGAGGGCGCGGCGGCCGTGCCCGAGGCCGATCCGGAGGCGGCCCGGCTGAAGGCGTCGGCGGAGCTGGTGCGGGCGGTCGAGGCGGCCGTCGCGTTCTACGAGGAGCCGCCGTCCGACGGCCTGACCGTGACGACGCCCTGGGCGGACGTCCGGCTGACCGCCGCCGAGTGGGCCGTGGCCTTCGAGTCGGCGCCGGGTGTCCCGCACAACGAGGCGCGCGACGCGGTCCTGGAGGAGATCCTGACGATCCTGGCCGAGAAGCACGCGGACCGGCAGGACGAGGAGGTCCCGGACCACCTGGTCCGGCAGGCGCTGCTGCGCGACCGCGAGCTGATGGCGGCCTTCGACCGGGCCTGGCCCCTGCTGGACGCGGCGGACCTGGTCGGCGACCTCTGGTCCGTCCCGGCCTATCTGCGAACGTGCGCGCCCTGGCTCACCCGCGAGGAGGTGGCCCTGCTCCAGCGGTCCGAGCCCCAGGCGTGGACGGTCGCCGACCTGCCGGTCCTGGACGCGGCCCGGCAGCGGCTCGGGGACCCGGACGCGGCCCGCCGCAGGCGCCGCAACGAGGCGACGGCCGCCGCCGAGCGGGCACGCCGGGCGGAGGCGATCGACAGCCTCCTGGAGAACGCGGAGATCGACGAGAGCCAGGGTGCGGTGGGGATGCTGCGCGGCCGGGACCTCCAGGACACGCTGCTCGACCCGGACGCGCTGTCCAACGCCGAACGAGACGCGCTGGCGGGCCCGTTCGCCCATGTGGTGGTGGACGAGGCGCAGGAACTGACCGACGCGGAATGGCAGATGCTGCTCCAGCGGTGCCCCTCGCGCAGCTTCACGATCGTCGGTGACCGCGCGCAGGCCCGGCGCGGCTTCACGGAGTCGTGGCGGGAGCGGCTGGAGCGGGTCGGCCTGGACCGGATCACGCTCTCCGCGCTGACGGTCAACTACCGCACGCCGGAGGAGATCATGACGGCCGCGGAGCCGGTCATCCGGGCCGCCCTGCCGAACGCCAACGTCCCGGTGTCCATCCGCAGCAGCGGCATCCCCGTCGCCCGCGGGCCGGTCACGGATCTGCCCGCCGTCCTCGACGCCTGGCTGACGACCCACCCCGAGGGCACCGCCTGCGTCATCGGCGCCCCGGCGGACTTCCGCCCGCCGTCGCCGCGCGTCCGCGCACTGACCCCGACGCTGTCGAAGGGCCTGGAGTTCGACCTCGTGATCCTGGTCGAACCGGAGCGCTTCGGGGAGGGGGTCGGCGGGGCGGTGGACCGGTACGTGGCGATGACGCGGGCGACGCGGGAGCTGGTGGTGCTGTCGGGGGCGTAGGGCCTCACCGCCCCGGGGCCACCCGCGCCCATACGGTCTTGCCGACGACCCGCTCGGCGACGCCCCACTCCGCCGCCGGCGCCGCGACCAGGCGCAGCCCGTGCCCGCCCTCATCGAGGTCGCGTCCTGCGCGACCGCCGTCCACGTCCGTGACTCGAAGAACGTCCCCGGCCCCCACTTCGACGTGGCGCCCACGGCCTGGTCCGCGTTCGTCACGTACGCGCGCCAGGGCTGAAAGTCCGGACGGCGAGCCCTGCCCCGGCGCTCGCCGTCCGCCCGGCCCCACCCAGTCGTTACGGGGCGGGTGGTGCCGTGCCGAGGACGACCGCAGGACGTATGCGAGGCGTTAGCCAAATATCAGCGGTGGGCGGGATGGTTCACGTGTCCGCAGGTCAAGGGGGGTGGCGACTCGCCCCGTGTTCCGGGCCGCGACCGCATCTCTGTCATCGACCGCCACACACACGGGGATTCCACATGCGCACGACGTTCCGCTCCCGCAAGCGCACCGCCACCGTCGGCGCGGCGCTCACCGCCGCCCTCACCCTCGCCCTCACCGCCTGCAACGGCGACGACCTCGCGTCGGGCAGTACGCAGACCGGCCCCACCGCGTCGACGGGCGGGAGCGGCCAAGGAGGCAGCACCGGCGGGAGCGGCCAAGCGGGCGGCACCGGCGGGGCGGACCAGGGCGGCAGCACCGGCGGAGGCGACCAGGGCGGCAGCACCGCCACCGGCGGGAGCAGCGGCACGGTCGACATCTGCCGCACCGGCAAACTGCAGGCGTCCGCCGCCGACAACACCACGGACAAGACGGTCGGCCTCGTCACCGTCACCTTCAAGAACACCGGCGGCGACTGCCGCATCAGTGGCTTCCCGGGGGTCGATCTGAGCACGTCCCTGGGCGACACCTTCTCCGTGGACCGCAACGCCGATCAGGTCGTGCCGCAGATCCTCAAGCAGGGCGAGGCCGCCGCCTTCACCATCACGTACCCGGTCAACAACACCGGCGGCACCGGCGTGAAGCTGACGGACATGGCGGTGACGCCTCCGAACGAGACCGAGCACGTCACCCTGAGGTGGCCGGGAGGCACGCTCCCCGTCACCGACGGCGGCGAGGACGCCGGGACGATCGAGGTCAGCCCGGTGGGCAAGGTGAGCTGACCGGCCGGCGACGAGGGACGCGCCCGGAGCGGCGCCGACGCCCGGGTGGGCCGGACGCCTCAGCCGCCCGGAGTCTCGTCCGCCTTGAAGTCCATGTTGACCTTGCCGCCGACCACCGACTTCGCGGTGACCGTCACTCCGTACTGCTTGCCGCTGTCGGCCATCTGGCAGCGGATCGTGGCGCCGGCCTTGGCGGGCAGGTCCGCCGGGCAGGAGAAGGCGTCGGGCTGCTTGCCCAGCTGGGCGGCGAGAGCGGCCTTGCCCTGGCGGGCGACCTCGGCCCTGGGGACGGAACCGGACGCGCCGGTGTCGGTGCCCGCGGAGTCGGACGGCTGGGCCGAATCGCTGGGCTGGGGGTCGGCGGAGGCGCCGGAGCCGGCGCCCGCGCTGTCGTCCAGCTTGTAGTCCATGTTCACCTTGTCACCGTCGACGGACTTCACGGTGACGGTCATGCCGAGCTTCTTGCCGCTGTCCGTGAGCGTGCAGTGCACGGACTCGCCGACCTTCGCCTTGAGGTCGTGCTCGCAGGTCACGTCCTCGGGGGCGCGGCCGGCCTCCTTCTTGAGACCGGCGGACGCCTGCTTGGCGACCTCGTCCTTCTTGACGACCTTGTCGCCGCCGAAGCTGAACGAACAGCCCGAGACGAAGAACAGCGCCAGCGTCCCGGCCGCCGCGGCGGCCACCACTCGACTCCGTACGGACTGCTTCATGGGTCCCCCAAGCATCGATGTACACGCCAAGAACTGGCCTGCCAAGCTATCACCGGGGTCCGAACAGGCGACCGAAGCAGCGGGGGCGGCCCTCGGGCGCAGGTCCACCGCCAGGGGCCCGGGCCCGAAATCCGCTCGCCGCCCGGTCCGGCCTCCGCCTACGTTCGACGCCATGGCTGACGACTGCTTCGCGCACCCGCTCCTCGCCGCGCTCTACGACCCGCTCGAACCCGACCGCGGCGACCTCGCCTCCGGCAGCACGCAGACCGGCCCCACCGCGTCGACGGGCGGGATACGCCCTGGAGGACGTCCGCGAGGCGCCCGACCGCCCCGGCCTGGAGCACGTGTTCGTGGCGCGCCGGACCTGAGCCCCGCTCCTCACCCCAGCCCGCGTGCGACGCGCTCCGCCTCGATCAGGGTCTCCATCAGCTTCTCCGGGTCCACCGCGTAGTCGCTGTCGTCCAGCGCGTCGTAGTCCGTGGTGCCCAGCGGGAGCCCCAGGGCGGCGAGTCGGGCGGCCAGCTGCCCGAACGCGACGCGCTCATCCGGTTCGTCCTGAACGGCGGACTGCTCGACGGCGAGGGCCTCCGTCAGGGTGGAGCCGGTCATCTGCCAGAGCGTGAACTCCGTGTCCAGCTCGATGGGCCGCCGCACCGGCTCGTCCGGATGGACCCAGTAGCCGACCCACCCCTTGCCGCCCTTGACGACGAGCTTGACGTACTCCACCAGCCGCGCGACCCCCGCGTTGACGGCCTGCATCTCCGGGTCGGCCAGCTCCTGCTCGCTCAGGTAGCCGGTGTCCAGAAAGGGATGGAGTTCGCCCTCCTCGAAGTGTTCCAGGCCCAGCAGGTGGTCGAAGTCCGTGCGGCCCTCCCAGTGCGCGAGCAGCAGCACCCGCAGGTCGTCCGGCACGGGCAGCCCGTCCAGCCGCTCGCGGGAGAACGCGGCCAGCCGTTCGTCGCAGGTGGTGTCCACAGGGGTCCCTCTCGTGGGGCGGAGCAACAGCGGATTCCTACAGATACGCCGCGTACGCGTCCAGCGTCCGCAGCACCTCCGGTTCCGGGGCCGGGGGCAGTTGGAGGACGACCTCCTCGATGCCCAGGTCCGCGAGGCGGGACAGTTTGCCGGGGGACGGGAGGACCGCGTACGGGACGACGTGGAGGTCCTTCGGGTCGCGTCCGGCGGTTTCCCAGGCGGTACGGAGACGGGGCAGGGAGTCCGTGAGGCCCCCGCCGCCGATGGGGAGCCAGCCGTCGGCGGACTCCGCGATGCGGTCGAACAGCCGGGGGCCCGCCGCGCCGCCGATCAGGGTGCGGGGGCCCTGCGGGCGGTGCGGCTTGGGGTACGCGTGACTGGCGCGTACGGAGCCGAACTCCCCCTCGTACGCGGTGGGTTCCGCTGCCCACAGCGCCCGCATCAGCGCAAGCCGCTCACTGCCCAGGCGGCGGCGGGCCGACCACTCGACGCCGTGGTCGGCGGCCTCCTCGACGTTCCAGCCGTAGCCGATGCCCAGGGTGAAGCGGCCCTCGGAGAGGTGGTCCAGGGTCGCGATCTGCTTGGCCAGGTCGATCGGGTCGTGCTGGGCGATCAGCGTGATGCCCGTGCCCAGGGCCAGCCGCTCGGTCACCGCCGCGGCCTGGGCGAGCGCGACGAAGGGGTCGAGGGTGCGTCCGTACTCGCGGGGCAGCTCGCCACCCGCCGGGTAGGGGGTGTCCCTGCTCACCGGGATGTGGGTGTGCTCGGGCAGATACAGCCCGGCGAACCCGCGCTGTTCGAGCTGGTGCGCCAGCCGCACCGGGGTGATCGTCTCGTCGGTGAGGAAGATCGTGGTGGCGATCCGCATACGAAGGCACCTCCGTCGTTGTCCCGTGACGCTCCAACGTATGCGGTCAGGGGCGTGAAACCGAGACCGTACAGGCGGGCGGCCGGGTACGTGGTCACCCGGCCGCCCCCGGAGCCGCGTCAGCCCCGAGTCGCCGCGTGCATGACGTACGGAGCGCGCATCGTCGCCGGCCCCAGCGTCACCGTGTCACCCGCCGAGGCGATCTGCGCAGTGGTGGACGTGCCGGGGTAGAACCAGCGCCAGCTGCCCGAACCGCTCGCGGTCACGGTCGTGGAGAGACGCCCCGAGCTGTTCGTCTTGACCGTCTTCACGGTCTGGTACGCGCTCGCGCCCGCCTTCCGGAACTGGAGCTGAACGCTCTGACCGGCGTATCCCCGGTACTTCAGCGCCTCCCAGTCCGCCCGGCTCAGCGTGCCGGTGACCTTGACCTGCTTGCCACCGGAGAGCGGGCTCGGGCCGGTCGCGGCGGTGGTCAGGGTCGCGGCGCGCTTGAGGTTGAACGGGGCGAGGCAGTCGAAGATCCAGTAGTCGCCGTCGTTTGCCTTCACGTTGCCGTACGCGCACCAACGGCCGGTCGCGTCGTTGGCGTTGTCCTCGCTGTAGCCGGGCAGGTACGCCGGTACGAAACGCATCGTCGCCGTGCATTCCGACGTGGTGGCACTCAGCTTCTTGCAGGTGGCACCGTCCCACTCGGGCGGGGCGCCCCAGTGCGTCGTGGAGCTGTTCGCCCAGATGTCGCGCAGGCTCTTCACACCGGAGTCGTCCTTGATCGTCAGCTTGACCGGGAAGGTCACATGCCTGCTGACGCCCACGACTACGCTCTTGCCGTTGTTCGACACCCCCTTCGTGATCCGGATGTCGCCCCGCCCCTCGGCGTGGGCCGCCGTCGTGCCGAGCACGGTCATGGCCGCCACGGCGGCCACCGTGCTCCACAGCACGTGTCTTCGCATGTCCCCTCCTCGTCGCGGCCCGCCCCGGCTCCCGGGGCTGCCGCGTCGGCACAGCGTAGAACCGGGGCACGGGCCGTCCGCCGGAGGGGCCCGCGACGGGGCGACCGCCCGCGCTCAGGCCGCCCCGGCCACCGGCTCGGGCGCCTCCGCCGCACCCAACCGCCGCTCGCAGCAGCGCCTTTGCCACACAGCCAGCCCCGCCACGGCGACGCCGAGCGCCAGCCATCCCCCCGGCCCCGCGGCCATCACCACGCCCGTGAGCAGCGGCGGGCCCGCCGACTTCTGGATGGACTGGGACATGCCCGCCACGCCGAGGTAGGCGGCCCGTGCGTCCGGCGGGGCGAGCAGGACGGCCAGTTCCCAGGAGCTGACCGAGCGCATCAGCTCCGCCATCGTGACCAGGACCGCCGCCGCGAGCAGGACCCCGGCCGCCGTCCAGGTGCCGCAACCGGTGGACGTGGCCAGCAGGGCGCAGGTGACGAAGAGCAGCACGCCGTACAGCAGCACCGCCCGCGTCGCTCCGCGCGGGCCCTCCGCCCGGCGGGAGAAGGCGAGTTGGAGCAGGACGACCAGCACGGTGTTGATGACCAGGAAGGCCGGGACGAGGGCGTGCGGGGCGGAGGTGCGGCTGACGAGCCAGAGCGGGAGGCCGACGCCGAGGACCGAGTCGTCCAGGTTCATCGGGATGTCGAGGAGCACGAAGCGGAGGTAGCCCCGGTCCCGCCAGGGGCTCGTGGCGCCCGAGCGGCGCGCCTGGGGCGTCGCCGCCTTCACCGCCCCGCCCGGCTCCCCCGTACGCCACACCAGCGCGGCGGCGACGAGGAAGGAGAGCGCGTTGCCGAGGATCAGCGCGCGGTACGCGTCCGCCGTTCCGGCCGCCAGGCCGATCGCGGCGAGCCCGGCGCCCAGCCCGTAGCCCGCGTTGGCGGCGCTGCGGGACAACGCCTGGTAGGCGGCGCGCCGTTCGCCCGCCGCGCGGGTGGCGAACAGCATCTCCAGGGTCTTGGCAGCCCTGTCCCCCAGATAGGTCACGGCGACCACGACGAGCAGCGCCTCGAACCGCGTACAGAGCAGCACCAGCGCGAGCGTCACCAGGCGCAGCAGGTGGCAGCCGATCAGCAGCGGGCGCACCGGGAAGCGGCTCGCGAGGCGCCCGGCGAGCGGGGAGCCCGCGATGCCCGCCACGCCCGCGGTGCCGAGCAGGACGCCGATCTGCTGGGCGCTGAGGTGGGTGACGAAGGTCAGGTAGAGCACCGAGGAGGCCGCCCACAGGCCGGTGCCGGTGCGGTCGACGGCCAGGGCGCGCAGCATGATCCGGGCGTCCCTGCCGCCCGGCGGGTTCCGCAACTGGGCCAGCAGACCCGCCTGTTGGCTCCCGCCCCGGACGCGCTCCACCTCGTACCCCCAAGTATCTCGACATCAAGAGATCCATCGACCCGCGGAAGCCTGCCGGGATATTCTCTTGATGTCAAGATGCTTGATATCGACAAACATGCCGCCCGGACACGCAGAAGGCGGCGCACAGCCGACGTCCCGTCGGTGTGCGCCGCCCTGAGACGCTGCCGGCGGTGTCCGCCGGCCACGCCCTACTTCGGTTCGCGGTCGAACTGCGCCCGGGACCAGTAGTAGCCGAGGACCGCGAGGCCCACGCACCAGCCGAGCGCGATCCAGCCGCTGTTGCCGATCTCCGTACCGAGCAGCAGCCCGCGCAGGGTCTCGATCGCCGGGGTGAAGGGCTGGTACTCGGCGATCGGCTGGAACCAGCCGGGCATCGAGTCCAGCGGGACGAACGCGCTGGAGATCAGGGGCAGCAGGATCAGCGGCGTCGCGTTGTTGCTCGCGGCCTCCGCGTTGGGGCTGCCCAGGCCCATGCCCACGGCGATCCAGGTGAAGGCCAGGGCGAACAGGGCGAGCAGGCCGAGGGCGCCGAGCCATTCCAGGACGGTGGCGTCGGTGGAGCGGAAGCCCATGGCCACCCCGACCGCCCCGACGAAGACGACGCTCATCAGCGTCCGCAGGACACTGCCCACCACATGGCCGAAGAGGATCGAGCCCCGGTGGATGGCCATGGTGCGGAAGCGGGCGATGATCCCCTCGCTCATGTCCATGGAGACCGAGACGGCGGTGCCGACGGTGGTCGAGCCGATCGTCATGAGCAGGATGCCGGGCACGATGTACGCGATGTACGCGTCGCGGCCCGCGCCGCCGCTCATGGTGTCGCCGAAGATGTAGACGAACAGCAGGAGCAGCATCACCGGGGTGAGCAGCAGGTTGAGGGTGAGCGAGGGGTAGCGCCTGGCGTGCAGGAGGTTGCGGCGCAGCATCGTGGCCGAGTCGCGCACGGCGAGGGAGAGAGTACTCATCGGACGGACTCCTTGGTCGGGGCGGGGATGGTCGCGGTGGCGTCGGCCTCGGTCAGGGCGAAGAAGACGTCGTCCAGGTCGGGGGTGTGCACGGTGAGCTCGTCCGCCTCGATCCCGGCGGCGTCCAGCCGGTCGAGGATGGAGCGCAGGATGCTCTGCGTACCGTCGCTGGGGAGTTGCAGGGCCAGCGCGGCGTCGTCGCGGACGGCGTCGCCGCCGAGGTGGTCCGCCGCGGCCCGGTAGGCGGCGGGGTCGCTGAACCGCAGCCGGACATGCCCGCCGGGCACGATCCGCTTCAGCTCCTCCGCGCTGCCCTCGGCCACCAGCTTCCCGTTGTGCAGGACGGCGATGCGGTCGGCGAGTTCGTCGGCCTCTTCGAGGTACTGGGTGGTGAGGAAGACGGTCACCCCGTCGCCGACCAGGCCGCGGATCATCTGCCACATGCCGTGCCGGCTGCGCGGGTCGAGCCCGGTGGTCGGCTCGTCCAGGAAGATGACGCGCGGGTTCCCGACGAGGGTCATCGCGATGTCGAGGCGGCGCTTCATGCCGCCGGAGTAGGTGGACGCGGGCTTCTTCGCCGCGTCCGTGAGGTCGAACCGCTCCAGGAGCTCCGCGGTGACGCGCCGCCCCTCGGCCTTCGGCAGGTGGTGCAGGTCCGCCATCAGGAGCAGGTTCTCCTCGCCGGTGATCAGCCCGTCGACGGCGGAGAACTGTCCCGTGACACCGATGGCGGCGCGCACCGCCTGCGCGTCGGTGGCCAGATCGTGGCCCCCGACGCTGATCGCGCCGGACCCTTGGCCGGGTGGGATGAGTGTGGAGAGGATCTTGACGGCGGTCGTCTTGCCCGCGCCGTTCGGACCGAGCAGCGCGAACACCGTCCCGGCCGGGATGCTGAGGTCGATCCCGTCGAGCACGGTCTTCTCGCCGTACGCCTTGCGCAGTCCGGTCGCCGTGATGGCCGGGTTCGTCATGGGGATGGCTCCTTCTGCTTCTGCGAGGTGGGGAGTTCTACGAGGCGGGGGGCTGGTCAGAGGCTGCGGGCGGTGATGTCGCCCTTGGTGGTGGTCGCCCGGATGGTCAGGCCGGGCGCGCCGTCGTTCCTCAGGGCGTTGTGGATGCGGCCGACGACGGTGCCCGCGTCGAGCACGGCCGGGACCCCGTGCGCCGCGCCGACCGTGATGTCGCCGACCTGGGTGCTGAGGTTCAGCTCGCCGCGGGTGGCCTCCTCGACGGTCACGTCGCCGCGCTGGGTGCTGAGCTCGCCGGGCCCGGTGAGGCGGCGGACGATGACGGCACCGTCGTGCGCCGAGATCCGGGCGCTCGCGGCCTCGTCCACCTTCACGGAGCGGTAGCCGCCCTCGAAGACGATGTCCCCGAGGCGCCCGACGCCCCGGAACTCGGCGGCCCCGGCCTTCGCCTCGACGTGCGACCCGGCGGGCAGCTGGACGGTGATCTCGACGGAGCCGGTCTCGCCGAGGAGCCGGTTGCGCCCCTCCGTGGCGGTCCGGATGTCCAGGACGCCGTCGGCGTACGCGACCTCGACGCGGCCGGCGGCCTTCGCGTCGCGGCTCTTGGAGGCGTCGGCGGGCAGGACTTCGACCACGGTGTCGGTGCGGTCGGCGGCGATGAACCGGATGTGGCCGGCCGAGATGTCCACGTGGGCGGTGACGACGGCGGGGGTGTCGAACTTCGGCATGGTGCGCTCCTTCTGCGGTGCGGCGAACCCGGGCGGCTCGCGCTTTCCGATGAGAGAAACGCTACGTTGCGTTCATGAACTCGGCAACACACTTGCTGCGCATGAACCGTGTAATTGCACGTCAGAACAGAGAAGTTGGAGCAATGAGCTCAGGCATAACGCAACGATAGATCGAGGATTCGTTGCAATGAACTGCCAGCGAACGCTATAGTCGGCCCACCGGCCACCGCACGGCCGCACCCGCGCCACGAAGGAGTACGCGATGCCGGGAGGCAGGCTCACGCCGCAGGAACGCCGCCAGATCGCCCGGGGCCTGGCCGACGGACTGGCCTACGCCGAGATCGCCCGGCAACTGGACCGCCCCACCTCGACCATCACCCGCGAGGTGACGCGCAACGGCGGCCCCGCCGGCTACCGCGCCGACCTCGCCCACCGCTCCGCCGAGCAGCGCGCCCACCGGCGCCAGAAGTCCGCACCCCGCGACGCGCAGCCGGACCCGCAGCCCCACGGCCGGGACGCCCGGGCGGTGGGCGCGTACGAGGAGGTCCTCACGACCGTCCTGACGGCCTCGGGCGCACCCCAGATGATGTCGAGGGTCCTCGCGGCCCTGATCCTCAGCGACAGCGGCAGCCTCACCGCCGGGGAGCTCGCCGCCCGCCTGAAGGTCAGCCCGGCCTCCGTGTCCAAGGCGGTGGCGTTCCTGGAGACCCAGAGCATGGTCCGCCGGGAGCGCGAGGGGCGCCGCGAGCGGTACGTGGTCGACGACGACATCATGCACCAGTCGATGATGGCGAGCGCCCACTCGACCGCCCAGCTCGCCGCGACCGCCCGCGAGGGCGTCCCCGTCTTCGGCGCGGACACGGCGGCGGGCGCCCGCCTGGAGAACATGTCCCGCTACCTGGACTTCGTCTCCGAGTCGATAGCGCGCGCCGCCGAGCAGGCCCGCGCCATCCTGCACACGAAAGCGCCGGAGCCCCCGGCCTGACGGGGCATCACCCGACTTGACAGGGCATCACCGGGCCTGACGGGACATCACTTCCGGTACAACTCCTCGATCTCCGCCGCGAAGTCCCGCGCGATCGCGTCCCGCTTCAGCTTCAGCGACGGGGTGAGGTGGCCGCCCTCCTCCGTGAAGTCCACCGGCAGCACGGTGAACTTGCGGATCGATTCGGCGCGGGAGACCAGGCGGTTGGCCTCGTCCACGGCGCGCTGGAGCGTGGTGCGCAGTTCCTCGTCGTGGACGAGGTCGCGCATCGGGACACCCTGCTTCTTGCGCATCCGGCACCAGTGCGCGAGCCCGTCCGCCTCCAGCGTGATCAGGGCCGTGACGAAGGAGCGGTTGTCACCGACGACCATGCACTGGCTGACCAGCGGATGGGCGCGCAGCCAGTCCTCCAGCGGGGCCGGGGTGACGTTCTTGCCGCCCGACGTGATGATGATGTCCTTCTTGCGGCCGGTGATCGTGAGGTAGCCGTCGTCGTCGAGCGCGCCCAGGTCCCCCGTCGCGAACCAGCCGCCGTCCAGTACGGGCACGGCGGCCCCGCGCTGCGCGTCCCAGTACCCCTGGAACACCTGCCCGCCGCTGAGCAGCACCTCCCCGTCCTCGGCTATGCGTACGGCGGTGCCGGGCATCGGCCAGCCGACCGTGCCCAGGCGGGGCTTGAGCGGCGGGGTGACCGTGGCGGCGGCGGTCGTCTCGGTCAGGCCGTAGCCCTCGAAGATCTCGATGCCGGCGCCCGCGTAGAACGCCGCGAGCCGCCGCCCCAGCGGGGAGCCGCCGCAGATCGCGTACCGGACGTGCCCGCCGAGCGCCGCCCGGATGCGGCGGTAGACCAGCGGGTCGTACAGCGCCCGCGCGGCGCGCAGCCCGAGGCCCGGGCCGGGGCCCGTGCCGTGTTCGGCGGCCTCGACGGCCTGGCCGTAGCGCTCGGCGATCCGGGCGGCCCGGTCGAAGGAGGAGGCGCGGCCCATCTTCTCGGCCGTGGCCCGGCCCGTGTTGTAGACCTTCTCCAGGACGTACGGGATCGCCAGCAGGAACGACGGCTTGAAACCGGCCAGGTCCGCGAGCAGGTCCTCCGTCCTGATCGACGGCGCGTGCCCGAGGCGGACCCGGGCGCGCAGGCAGCCGATCGCGACCATCCGGCCGAAGACGTGCGACAGCGGCAGGAACAGCAGCGTCGAAGCGGGGTACTTGCTCACCGACTTGAAGACCGGGTGCAGCAGCTCGATGGCGTTGTCGACCTCGGCGAAGAAGTTGCCGTGGGTCAGCACGCACCCCTTCGGGCGGCCCGTGGTCCCCGAGGTGTAGATCAGGGTCGCCGGAGTCTCCGGCTCCAGGGTCGCGCGGCGCTCGGCGACGGCGTCGTCCGGGAGGTGCCGCCCGAGCTTCTTCAGCCGCCCGAGGGCGCCCGTGTCGAACTGCCAGAGGTGCGCGAGCCCGTGCAGCTGCTTGCGTTCCTGGCTGATGACGCGGCCCTGCTCGGCGGTCTCGACCGCGCAGGCCACGGCCCCGGAGTCCTGGAGGATCCAGCGGGCCTGGAAGGCGGACGAGGTCGGGTAGACGGGCACGGTGACCAGGCCCGCCGCCCAGGCCGCGAAGTCGAGCAGCGTCCACTCGTACGTCGTACGCGCCATGATCGCGATCCGGTCGCCGCCGCGCAGCCCCTCCGCGATCAGGCCCTTGGCGACGGCCAGCACCTCGGCGGCGAAGTCGGCGGCGGACACGTCCTGCCAGCTGCCGTCCGGCTGCTTGCGGCTGAGGACGGCGTCGGCGGGGGCCTCGCGGGCGTTGTCGAACGGGATCTCGGCGAGCGACCCGCGCCGGACGGGCGGCGCGAACGCCGGTACGGAGACCTGCCGGACGGCGCCGTCGGCATCCCGCTCAAGCGTCGGCTCGACCAGGGCGGGGACGGCGGGGGAAGGGGCGGGTGGCGTGGACACGTGCGGCTCCTCGGCAAGGGGGACGGGCGGTTCACTGGGGGGGACGACCGGTCGTGCGAGGCGGGGGGGGGCGGCGCCCCCCCCCGCCCCCCCCGGGGGGGGGGGGGGGGGGGCCGGGGGGGGGCCCCGGGGCGGGGTGGGGGGGGGGGGGGGGGAGGGCCCCCGCCGGGGGCCCCCACGCCCCCGCGGGCGGCCGGGGGGGGGGGGGGGGGGGGGGGGGGGGGGGGGCCCCCCCGGTTCCGGGATGGGGCAGGGAGGGGAGAAGGCCCCGCGCAGTGGCCCCCTACGCCCCGTCGGACGACGAGGCGCCGCGTTCGAGGATCGCCGTGACGCCCTGGCCGCCCGCCGCGCAGATCGAGATCAGCCCGCGGCCCGGGGCGTCCCGCTCCGCGAGGAGCTTCGCGAGGGTGGCGACGATGCGGGCGCCCGTCGCGGCGAAGGGGTGGCCGGTGGCGAGCGACGAACCCGCGACGTTCAGCCGGTCCCGGTCGACGGGCGCGAGCCCCTGCTTCTCCCAGGCGGCCAGCGTGGCCAGCACCTGGGAGGCGAACGCCTCGTGGATCTCGAAGAGGTCGAAGTCCTCGGTCCCGAGCCCGGCCCGTTCCAGCAGCCGGGGCACGGCGTACGCGGGCGCCATCAGCAGCCCGTCCTCACCGTTCACGTAGTCCACCGCGGCGGTCTCGTACAGCGAGAGGTACGCCTGCGGTTCGAGTCCGTGCGCCTCGGCCCACTCCTCGCTCGCCAGGAGCACCGTCGCGGCGCCGTCCGTGAGCGGCGTCGAATTGCCCGCGGTCATCGTGGCGCCGGGGTGGTCCGTGCCGAACACGGGCTTCAGCGTGGCGAGTTTCTCCACCGTGGAGCCCGGGCGCAGGTTCTGGTCGCGCTCCAGGCCCTGGTACGGGACGACGAGGTCGTCCAGGAAGCCCCGTTCGTACGCGGCGGCGAGCCGCTGGTGGCTGGTGGCGGCGAGGCGGTCCTGCTCGGCGCGGCCGATGTCCCACTGCCGGGCGGTGAGCGCCGCGTGGTCACCCATCGAGAGCCCGGTGCGGGGTTCGGCGTTGCGCGGGATGTCCGGGACGAGGTGCCGGGGGCGTACGCCCGTGAGGGCCTTCGCGCGGGCGCCCGCCGACTTCGCGCGCCGGACGGAGAGCAGCAGCCGGCGCAGTTCGTCGTTGACGCCGAGCGGGGCGTCGCTGGTGGTGTCCGTGCCGCCCGCGATGGCCGAGTCGATCGCCCCGAGCATGATCTTGTTCGCGGCGCCGATCACCGCCTGGAGCCCCGTGCCGCACGCCTGCTGGACGTCGTACGCGGGGGTGCGCGGGTCGAGCCGCGAGCCGAGCACCGTCTCGCGGGCCAGGTTGAAGTCGCGGCTGTGCTTGAGGACCGCGCCCGCCGCGAACTCGCCGACGCGCTCCCCCTGGAGCCCGAACCGCTCGACCAGGCCGTCGAGCGCGGCGGTCAGCATCTGCTGGTTGGAGACCTGGGCGTAGGGCCCGTCGGAGCGGGCGAACGGGATGCGGCTGCCGCCGATGACCGCGACGCGGCGGGGCTGCGGGAGTGCGAGGGGAATCAACTCGACCAACTCATCTCGACCAGCTCCTGACTCTTGAGTAACCTTACTCCAGAGTAAATCTACGACCGAGCAGGGAGTCTGGACAATGGCCGACCGCTATCTGCACCTGACCGGCACGGCACCCGGCAAGTTCCTCACCCGGAAACTCGGTCTCCCGCAGCCCGCCCGGCTGCGCCGCTGGACCCTGGAGACGCCGACGCTCACCGGCCCCGTCCTCCACCTCACCGCGGGCGGGTCCGCGATCACCGAGGAGGTGGCCGCGCTCCTCACCGCCACCGGCCTTGAGGTCGTCGCCCGCGCCGACCGGCCCGCCGCGCTCGTCCTCGACGCGACGGCCGTGGACACCGCCGCCGGGCTGGGCGCGGTGCACGCCGCCCTGCACCCGGTCGTCCGCTCACTGGCCCCGGGCGGCCGGGTCGTCGTCCTCGGGGTGCGGCCCTCACCGGAGGACCACCACCAGGCCGCCGCCCAGCAGGCCCTGGAAGGCTTCACGCGCTCGCTCGGCAAGGAGATCGGCAGGGGCGCCACCGTGCAGCTGGTCCGGATCGCCCCGTCCGCCGTCGCCTCCGCCGAGTCCACCCTGCGCTTCCTGCTCTCGCCCCGGTCCGCGTACGTCAGCGGCCAGGTCATCGAGGTCACCGACGCCACCCCCGGCCAGGTCCGCGACTGGGCCGCCCCCCTCACCGGGAGGACCGCCCTGGTCACCGGCGCCGCCCGGGGCATCGGGGCCTCCGTCGCCTCGGTCCTGGCCCGCGACGGCGCCCAGGTGGTCTGCCTGGACGTGCCCTCCGCCCAGGAGGACCTGGTGCGCACCGCCGACCGCCTCGGCGCCACCGCGCTCCCCCTCGACATCACGGCCGAGGACGCCGCCGAACGCATCGCCGCCGCCGCGCCGGACGGGCTCGACGTCCTCGTCCACAACGCCGGCATCACCCGCGACCGGCGGCTCGCCAACATGGCCGCCGACCGCTGGGCCCAGGTCGTCGACGTCAACCTCGACAGCGTCCTGCGCACCACCGACGCGCTGCTGAAGGCGGGCGCGGTCAACCGGGGCGGCCGGATCGTCGCCACCGCCTCCATCGCGGGCATCGCCGGCAACAACGGCCAGACCAACTACGCGGCCAGCAAGGCCGGCGTCATCGGCCTGGTCCGCTCCCTGGCCCCGCGCGCCGCCGCCGACCACGACGTCACGGTCAACGCGGTCGCCCCCGGCTTCATCGAGACGAAGATGACCGCGGCCGTCCCGCTCTTCATCCGCGAGGCGGGCCGCCGGATGAACTCCCTCGCACAGGGCGGCCTCCCGGTCGACGTCGCCGAGACCATCGCCTGGTTCGCCCAGCCCGCGTCCGCCGCCGTCAACGGCCAGGTCGTCAGGGTCTGCGGCCAGAGCCTGCTGGGGGCGTGACCCGATGAGCCTGACCCTCTCACTGGCGCGGGGCGCCCTCACCTCGCCCTTCAAGCGCGCCGGACGCCCCGGCGCCACCCTCCCCGCCGACCGCCTCCGGCTGCCAGCCGCGCCCCTCGCACCCGGACGCCTGGCCGCGTACCGCGCGATCTGCGGCTTCCCGGCGACCGGGCCGCTGCCGGTGACGTACCCGCACGTGATGGCGTTCCCGCAGGCCATGCGGCTGATGACCCGCCGCGACTTCCCGCTCCCGGTCACCGGCCTCGTCCACACCTGGATCGAGATCGCCGCCCACCGCACCCTCCAGCCGGAGGACCAGCTGGAACTCACCGTGTACGCACAGGAGTTGAGCCCGCACCGGCGCGGTACCGAGGTCACCGTGGTGACCGAGGCGCGGCTCGCGGGCGCGCTGGTGTGGGAGTCCCGCAGCGGCTACCTGTCCCGGCACGCGACGCGTACGGAAGCGGCCCCGAAGGGCGAACCCTCCACACCGCTCCCCGAGGTCGCCGAATGGCGGCTCCCCGGCAACCTCGGACGGCGGTACGCGGCGGCCTCCGGCGACCGCAACCCGATCCACCTCCACCCGCTGACCGCCCGGCTCTTCGGCTTCCCCCGGGCCATCGCCCACGGCATGTGGACCGTCGCCCGCTGCCTGGCCGAGATCCCGGACCCGGCCACCCTCCGCACCGTACGGGCCGACTTCCGCGCCCCGGTCCTGCTGCCCGGCACCGTCACGTACGCCACCGACGGCACGGCGTTCGAGCTGCGCGGCGGCGAGGACGGGGCGCGGGTGCACCTCACGGGGACTACGGGCTAGGCGCCTGCCACGGGCGGCCGTTCATCAGGTTCTCCAGGCCCGCCCAGGAGAAGTTCATCATCGTCGCCGCCGCCTCCCGGGCCGAGACGCCCGGGGTCTCGTTGGCCCACCCGGCCAGCGCCTCCGCGGCGCCCACCAGGGCCTGCGCGAGGCCCGCCACGTCCCGGTCCGGGAGCGCCGGGTCGTGGTGCGCCTCGCGGGCGGCGGCGCCGATCAGACCGGTCACGAACGCGACGATCTCCTCGCGCATCACGTTGACCTCGGTGGCGAACGGCTCCCCGTGCGTCCGCGCCTGCCGGTAGAGCACCGCCCAGCCGTCCGGGTTCTCCGCGGTGTGCGTGAAGAACGCCCGCAGCCCCTCCCAGAGTTGCCGGTCGGCCGGAAGTCCGGGCTCGACACCCCCCTGCACGGCGGCCAGCAGCGCCTGCGCCTCGCGCCGGATGCACGCGGTGAACAGCTCGTCCTTTGAATTCAGATACAGGTAGACCAGGGGCTTCGACACCCCGGCCAGCTCGGCGATCTCGTCCATCGAGGCGGCCCGGTATCCCCGCTGCCCGAACGTCTGCACCGCGGCGTCCATCATCTGCCGCTCGCGCACCGCCCGCGGCATCCGCTTGTTCCGCACAGCACCCACGCCGACTCCTCCCGCCCCCGCAGCACTACTCCCCGGTAAGGGTACGGGGCCCGCGCGGACCCCGTCGTACGCCGCCATGCCGAGGGCCCCTCCTCCGCACGGGAGAAGGGGCCCTCAGGTGACGCGAGGCGGTCAGGCGGCGACCGGGACGCGCTCCGGCTCGGTGTCGCGGACCTCGTCCTCGTCCACCGGGGAGGCGGAGGCCGAGTTGTAGGCGTCGTGGTCCAGGATCTTCTCGCGCGCCGAGACGATCACCGGGACGAGCGCCTGGCCGGCCACGTTGGTGGCGGTGCGCATCATGTCCAGGATCGGGTCGATGGCCATCAGCAGGCCGACGCCCTCCAGCGGCAGGCCCAGGGTCGACAGGGTCAGCGTCAGCATGACCGTGGCGCCGGTCAGACCGGCGGTGGCCGCCGAACCGATGACCGAGACGAACGCGATCAGGATGTAGTCACCGACACCCAGCTGCACGTCGAAGATCTGCGCGATGAAGATCGCGGCGAGCGCCGGGTAGATCGCGGCGCAGCCGTCCATCTTGGTGGTGGCGCCGAACGGGACGGAGAAGGAGGCGTACTCCTTCGGAACGCCCAGGCGCTCGGTGACCTTCTGGGTGACCGGCATGGTGCCGACCGAGGAGCGCGAGACGAACGCCAGCTGGATCGCGGGCCAGGCGCCCTTGAAGAACTGGAGCGGGCTCAGCTTGGCGACGGTGGCGAGCAGCAGCGGGTAGACGCCGAACAGCACCAGGGCGCAGCCGATGTAGACGTCGGCGGTGAACGTCGCGTACTTGCCGATGAGGTCCCAGCCGTAGTCGGCGATCGCGTAGCCGATGAGGCCGACGGTGCCGATCGGGGCGAGGCGGATGACCCACCACAGGGCCTTCTGGAGGAGTTCCAGGACGGCTTCGCTGAGGGTGAGGATCGGCTGCGCCTTCTCACCGAGCTTCAGGGCGGCGATGCCGGCGACGGCGGCCATGAAGACGATCTGCAGGACGTTCAGCTCGGCGAACGGCGTGATGACGTTGTCCGGGATGATGCCGGTCAGGAAGTCGAGCCAGGAGCCGGCGTGCTCGGGGAGCTTGCCGTCCTTCGGGGTGAGGCCGGTGCCGGAGCCCGGGTTGGTGATCAGGCCGATCGTGAGGCCGATGGCCACGGCGATCAGCGAGGTGATCATGAACCAGAGCAGGGTGCGGGTCGCCAGCCGGGCGGCGTTGTTGACCTTGCGCAGGTTGGTGATCGACACCAGGATCGCGAAGAAGACGAGGGGCGCGACGGCCAGCTTCAGCAGCTGGACGAAGATGTGGCCGACCTTGTCGAGCGTGGTGTACAGCCAGTCGATGTCCTGGCTGCGGGCGAGCCAGCCGAGCAGGACACCGAGGACCAGACCGGCGACGATCTGGGCCCAGAACGGGACCTTGGGTATGCGGAAGCCGGAGCCCGCGGGCTTCTCGGCGGTGGACGCGGGGTTCGCGGACACGGACACACTCCAGATGTGACGCATCGGGACGCACGGGGACGGTGTGCGGGGGACGGGGGTGCGGCGCCCGCGTCAGGGGCGGCGCCGCTGCATGGTGCCGGTATCAGACGTTGCGGCAACAGACCGCGGACATACAGCGGCAGAGATCGACATGAAGGCGCTCCACGAGCGGGACGCTCGTGGCAGATCGGAGGCGCACATCAGTCTTCATGCCGAACACGTTAACACTTGAACTTTGAGAACCTCAAAGGTCTTCTTTGATACGAGAGAGCGCTCCGCACCGGCCCCCGGCCGCCCGGAATCCCCAACTCCGCCTGGATGCACGAAAAACCCCAGTACAGGAGCGACTGCTCCCGTGCCGGGGTTCGACGGAAAAAGGTGGGGCGTGTGAGGAAGCTTACGTTCCCTTTACTGCGTGACACCGTCCTCGCGCGTGCGGTTGGCCTCCAGGCGGGCCTTGGCGCGGTCGACGGAGGAGACGATCTGCTCGGACATCTCGTCGCGCTGCTTGCGCAGCAGGACGTAGCTCAGCGGCGCGGACAGCACCAGGGCGAGCAGGATGACCCAGACGACGTTGGACCCGCCGACCCCGGACGGGATCACCCCGAAGTGGACGGCGATGGCGGCGACGACGAAGCAGCCGACGAAGATGCTGAGACGCATCGCGGTGTACCGGATCGTTGCGCTCGGCTTGGCAGCGGACACAGCTGGCCTTCTCTCTACGTACGACAGTCCTGCCCGACCAGTGAAGCATGCCCCGCAATCGATCGATTCGCTGGGCCGTGCCCCGAACGCTCAGCCCAGCGGCAGGAGCATGAAGACGTCGTCCCGGTCGTCGCCCTCGGCCACCCGGATCGCCCCGGGGACGCGCCCGACCTCCTTGTAGCCGCAGGCGGCGTAGAAGCGGTCGGCGCCGGTGCCGCCCCGGCAGGTCAGCCGGATCGCCTCGATGCCCTCGGTCGCGCGCGCCGCCTCCGCGACCGCCTCCATCAGATCGCGGCCGTACCCCTGGCCCTGGTGGCGGGGGTGGACCATGACGGTGTACGCCCACAGCCAGTGCCGCATCAGCCGGTGCGTGTTGAGCGTGAGGAACGCGGTGGCGGCGACGCGCCCCTCCTCGTCGCGGCCGACGACCAGCCGGGTCAGCCCCTCGGTCAGGGCGACCTGGTGCTTGAGCAGCTCCGGCCGGATGTCCGCCTCCGACACCGGCGGCACAAAGCCCACCGCTCCGCCCGCGTTGGAGACATCGGTCCAGAGCGTGACGATGCCTTCCCGCAAGGGCCGGTCGTAGGTCGGGTCCACCTCAAATGTAAGAGCCATAGGCGCAGATTAACTATTACAGGCCGCAGGTTCAACCGGGCCCGGAACGCGAGAAAGCTCCGGCCGGGGACGGTGGCCGGAGCTTTCGTACGTGCAGCGTCGCGCGCGCGGCGCGCGCCGGGGTCAGACCCGCATCGGCTGCGGCGACTCGCGCCGCTCCGCGTCCGGGCCCGGGTACTCGCGGATGATCTCGTACCGCGTGTTGCGCTCGACGGGCCGGAAGCCCGCGTCCCGGATCAGGTCGAGCAGGTCCTCGCGGGTCAGCTTGTTCGGCGTGCCGTAGTTGTCCGCGTCGTGCGTGATCTTGTACTCGACGACCGAGCCGTCCATGTCGTCCGCGCCGTGCTGGAGCGCGAGCTGCGCGGTCTGCACGCCGTGCATCACCCAGAACACCTTGACGTGCGGCACGTTGTCGAACAGCAGCCGGGAGACGGCGAAGGTCTTCAGCGCCTCGGCGCCGGTCGCCATCGTGGTCCGCGCCTGGAGCTTGTTGCGGACCTTGCCGTCCTTCATGTCCACGAAGTCGTGCTGGTAGCGCAGCGGGATGAAGACCTGGAAGCCGCCGGTCTCGTCCTGGAGCTCACGCAGCCGCAGCACGTGGTCGACGCGGTGCCGGGGCTCCTCGATGTGCCCGTACAGCATGGTCGCCGGCGTCTTCAGCCCCTTCTCGTGGGCGAGCCGGTGGATGCGCGACCAGTCCTCCCAGTGGGTGTTGTGGTCCACGATGTGCTGGCGGACCTCCCAGTCGAAGATCTCCGCGCCGCCGCCGGTCAGCGATTCGAGACCGGCCTCGATCAGCTCGTCCAGGATCTCCGACGCGGAGAGCTTGGAGATGGTCTCGAAGTGGTGGATCTCGGTGGCGGTGAACGCCTTCAGGGAGACCTGCGGCAGCGCCTCCTTGAGCGCGCTGAGCGAGCGCGGGTAGTACCGCCACGGCAGGGAGGGGTGCAGCCCGTTGACGATGTGCAGCTCGGTGAGGTTCTCGCCCTCCATCGCCTTGGCGAGCTTCACCGCCTCCTCGATGCGCATCGTGTAGGCGTCCTTCTCCCCCGGCTTGCGCTGGAAGGAGCAGTACGCGCACGAGGCGGTGCACACGTTGGTCATGTTGAGGTGACGGTTGACGTTGAAGTGGACGACGTCACCGTTCTTGCGCGTGCGCACCTGGTGGGCCAGCCCGCCGAGCCAGGCCAGGTCGTCGGACTCGTAGAGCGCGATCCCGTCCTCGCGACTCAGCCGTTCACCGGCTTCGACCTTCTGCTCCAGTTCGCGCTTGAGTCCCGCGTCCACCAGTGCTCCTCAATTCCTCGCCGTACCGAACCCAGCCACCGTACGCCTAGCGTTCCGACCGGCAACGTTTGCCCCGCAAGGAGCGTCGTCCAGTGCGTGCGATCGCAAGGCGGCCAAAAGCCCTTGGATGGGGTCTCCCCTGCTCGTCAAGAGCTTGGGGAAGGAGCTACCAGGGCTTTTGGCCAACGCGGCGAGCGTGCGTGCTGGGCGGCGCGACGGGGCAAAGCTTGCCGGGAGGGGCGCTAGCGTTCCTCGGGGAGGTCTCCGACCCGGTTCTCCCACTTGGTGGAGAGCACGATGGTGGTACGGGTGCGCGAGACGCCCTTCGTGGAGCTGAGGCGGCTGATCGTCTTCTCCAGGCCGTCCACGTCGCCCACCCGGACCTTGAGCATGTACGAGTCGTCGCCCGCGATGAACCAGGCGTCCTCGATCTCCGCGAGGTCCTTCAGCCGGTGCGCCACGTCCTCGTGGTCGGCGGCGTCGGAGAGCGAGATGCCGATGAGGGCCGTGACGCCGAGGCCGAGCGAGGCCGCGTCGACGGTGGCGCGGTAGCCCGTGATGACACCGGCGGATTCCAGCCGGTTGATGCGGTCGGTGACGCTGGGCCCGGAGAGCCCGACGAGCCGCCCGAGCTCGGCGTACGACGCCCTGCCGTTCTCCCGGAGGGCCTGGATGAGCTGCCTGTCCACCGCGTCCATGTGACTGAAACCTTCCATTGTTCAGCAGTACCGCAAGTCTACGTGTAGAATCTAAGGCGCGCAGGCGTTGAAGCCTGCAAATCTTCTCGCACAACCAAAAATCGCTTACGAATCTTCAGGAGTGACGACACCGTGTACACGATCGAGATGGCCTACGCCCGGATGCGCGAGCTTCAGGACCTGGCCAACCGCTCGCGTGCCCACCACCCGGCCGCCGCCCTCCGGGTCGACCGCATCCGCGGCCCCCGGCGCGCGCCCAAGAAGCGCTGACCTCCGGAAAGCCCGGACCACCCGGTCAGCCCGGGGAGCCGCCACCCAGCTCCCCCTCCCAGCGGCGGTACAGCCGGTGCGGCACACCCGCCGCGTCCAGCACCCGCCCCGCGACGAAGTCCACCAGATCCTGGATGTGCGTCGCCCCCGCGTAGAAGCCCGGCGAGGCGGGCAGCACGACCGCGCCCGCCTCGTCCAGGGCCACCAGCTGCTTCAGCGTCTGCCCGCTCAACGGCGTCTCCCGGACCGCGACCACCAGCTTCCGCCGCTCCTTGAGCGTCACGCTCGCCGCCCGCTGCAACAGGTCCTTCGACAGCCCGAGCGCCACCCCCGCCACGCACGCCGTCGAGGCCGGGACGATCAGCATCCCCTTGGCCGGATACGACCCCGAGGACGGCCCCGCGGCCAGATCACCGGCCGCCCAGTGGCGCACCCCCGACAGGTCCACGTCGAAGGTCTCCGGCTTGCCGTCCGCACCCCGCGCCAGCCAGGCCGCCAGGTCCTCGCGCCAGTGCGCGTCGCGGTAGGAGATCCCGGTCTCGTCCAGGATCGTCAGCCGCGAGGCCCGGCTCACGACCAGATCCACGCTCTCCCCCGCAGCCAGCAGGCCGCGCAGCACCGCGGCGGCGAATGGCGTGCCCGAAGCGCCGGAAACCCCGACAATCCAAGGCATTCGCTGCTGCTGACTCACTGAAGACCGGGAATCCACACCCCCGAGCCTATCCGGCACCGCTCACACCGTGAGTCCGCGCACCACCAGATCCAGCAGCGCGCAGACGAACAGCGCGATCCCGATGAAGCCGTTGACCGAGAAGAACGCCCGGTTCAGCCGCGACAGGTCGTGCGGGCGCACCACCCGGTGCTCGTACACGAAGGCGACCGAGACGATCACCATGCCGATCCAGTAGAAGACCTCCGCGTCCGTGGCGAGGCCGAACCAGACCAGCAGGCCCGTCGTCACCACGTGGCACACCCGCGCGCCCCACAGCGCGGCCGGGATGCCGAAGCGCGCCGGGAAGGACAGCACCCCGTGCGCCCGGTCGGCCTGCACGTCCTGGCAGGCGAAGATCAGGTCGAAGCCGCCGATCCAGATGCCGACGGCGAGCCCCAGGATCACCGCGTCCCCCGACCAGCTGCCGGTCACCGCGAGCCAGGCCCCGACCGGGCCCATGGCCTGGGCGAGCCCCAGGATCGCGTGCGGGAAGTTCGTGAACCGCTTGCCGTACGGGTAGACGACCATCGGGACCACCGCGACCGGCGCCAGCACCAGGCAGAGCGGGTTCAGCAGGGCGGCGGCCCCGAGGAACACGACGACGGCGACGAGCGCCCCGGTCCACGCCGACTTCACCGACACCGCGCCGGTCACCAGCTCACGGCCCGCGGTGCGCGGATTGCGGGCGTCGATCTCGCGGTCGATGATCCGGTTCGCGGCCATCGCGAACGTCCGCAGCCCGACCATCGCGATCGTGACGAGCAGCAGCGTGCCCCACTGGACCGACCCGCCGTCCTGGAACATCGCGGTCAGGGCTGCGATGTACGCGAAGGGCAGCGCGAAGACGGAGTGCTCGATCATCACGAGCCGCAGGAACGCCTTCACCCTGCTGTTCGGTTGCGCGGGCCCCGATCCCAGGGTCGCTTCGGCTGCGCTCACAGTCCGTATTCCTTCCACCGGCGGTCCACCAGGGCCGCCGTCTCCGGGTCCGACTCGACCATGTCCGGCCAGCCCCCGTCCCGCGTGTACCCCTCCTCGGGCCACTTCTTCGTCGCGTCGATGCCCGCCTTGCCGCCCCAGAACTGCTGGTACGAGGCGTGGTCGAGGTGGTCGACGGGACCCTCGCTGACCACCAGGTCACGGGCGTAGTCCGTGTTGCCGAGGGCCCGCCAGGCCACCTCGTGCAGGTCGTGGACGTCGCAGTCGGAGTCCACGACGACGATCAGCTTCGTCAGCGACATCATGTGCGCGCCCCAGATCGCGCTCATCACCTTCTGCGCGTGCTTCGGGTACTTCTTGTCGATCGAGACGATCGCGCAGTTGTGGAAGCCGCCGGCCTCCGGCAGGTGGTAATCCACGATGTCCGGGACGATGATCTTGAGGAGCGGCAGGAAGAACCGCTCGGTGGCCCGTCCCAGCGGCCCGTCCTCGGTCGGCGGCCGGCCGACCACGATCGACTGGAGCAGCGGCCGCTTCCGCATGGTCACGCAGTCGATGGTCAGTGCGGGGAACGGTTCCTGCGGGGTGTAGAACCCGGTGTGGTCGCCGAACGGCCCCTCGGGCAGCGTCTTGCCCGGCTCCAGCCAGCCTTCGATGACGACCTCGGCGTTGGCCGGGACCTGGAGCGGCACGGTCCTGCAGTCGACCATCTCGATCCGCTTGCCCTGGAGGAACCCGGCGAACATGTACTCGTCGATGTCCTCGGGCAGCGGCGCGGTGGAGGCGTACGTGACGGCGGGCGGCGCACCGAACGCGATGGCGACGGGCAGCCGCTCCCCGCGCCGGGCGGCGACCTGGTAGTGGTTGCGGCTGTCCTTGTGGATCTGCCAGTGCATCCCGATGGTGCGCCGGTCGTGGCGCTGGAGCCGGTACAGCCCGAGGTTGCGGATGCCGGTCTCGGGGTGCTTGGTGTGGGTGAGCCCCAGGTTGAAGAAGGAGCCGCCGTCCTTGGGCCAGGTGAACAGCGCGGGCAGCAGGTCCAGGTCCACGTCGTCGCCGGTGAGGACGACCTCCTGGACGGGCGCGTTCTCGCCCTTCACCTTCTTCGGCGGCACGTGCACCATCGACCCGAGCTTCCCGAAGACCTCCCGCACCCCGACGAAGCCGTGCGGCAGCTCGGGCCGGAGCAGCCCGCCGATCTTGTCGCTGATCTCGCCGTAGGACTTCAGCCCGAGCGCCTTGAGCAGCCGCTTGTCGGTGCCGAAGACGTTCATGGCCAGGGGCATCGAGGACCCCTTGACGTTCTCGAAGAGCAGCGCGGGCCCGCCGGCCTTGTTCACCCGGTCGACGATCTCACCGACCTCCAGATACGGGTCGACCTCGGCCTTGATGCGCTTGAGCTCGCCCTCGCGCTCCAGAGCCCGGAGGAGGGATCGAAGATCGTCGTAAGCCATACGGACAAGTATCGGCCACCCGCTACCCTGGGCCCGTCACCGGGGCGGGGCAAAAGCCCCGCCAACTCTCCTCGGGGGGACCTTTCCACCATGCTCCGGGCTCTGATCTACCTTCTGCCGCTGGCGCTGACGATCTTCGCGTTCATCGACTGCCTGAACACCCCGGAGGACGAGGCCAAGCACCTGCCGAAGATCGCCTGGGTCTTCATCATCCTGCTGTTCTGGATCGTCGGCCCGATCGTCTGGCTGGCCGCCGGCAAGGTCCGCCAGGCGCCCGCCGGAGGCCGTACGCCCTCCGAGTGGCACCGCAACCACCGTCAGCAGTGGGTCGCTCCGGACGACAACCCGGACTTCCTGAAGTCGCTGAAGGAGGAGAACAAGAAGGACGAGGCACTGCTCAAGGACTGGGAGGCGGACCTGCGCCGCCGCGAGGAGGAGCTGAAGCGCCGCGAGAACGGCACGGAGGAAGCCTCCTAGACGGCAACCGCCGGGTCCAGGAGGCGGGCGAGCGTGCGACGGCCCAGGGCGCTCATCGGCGGGTTGCTCTCCGCGTAATACCAGACCAGGCCCATCGCCTGCTCGAACGCCCACGCCCTGCCGCGCTCCCAGTCGAGGTCGTCGCAGCCCAGCGCCCGCCGGAACACCTCGCGCGGGCCCGGGCCCAGCAGGTGCCAGGCGCCCACCAGGTCCAGCGCCGGGTCGGCCGGGCCGAAGCCGCCGGTGTCGAGGACGCCGCCGAGCCGGCCGCCCAGGACCAGGACGTTGCCCGGGATCAGGTCGCCGTGGCTCATCACGTCGGGGCTCGTCCGCGGCAGCTCCCGGAAGCCGTTCCACAGCGCGCGCAGCGGGGCCACGTCGAGCAGGCCCTCGCTCCCCTCGAAGCACGTGGCCATCCAGCCGTCGTGGTCGGCGATCACCCCGCCGCGCCCCTGTCCGCCGAAGGACCGGCCCCGCGTGTCGGCGTCCCGGAGGCCGGCGACGAAGTCCGCGAGGTCCTGGGCGAAGGCGTCGGAGCCGCCCGGGTCGGCGTCGAAGCCGTTGGCTCCGGGCAGCCAGGTCTGGACGGCCCAGGGCATGGGGTAACCGGCGCCGGGCGCGCCGAGGGCGACCGGTTCCGGGGCGGGGAAGCGGGAGACGCGCGCCAGCTCCGCGGCCGCCCGGGCCTCCCGTTCCAGGGCGGCCAGCGCCTCGGCGGGGGCGGCCCGGTGCAGCGGGAAGCGGGCGGAGAGGCCGTCGCCGATGCGGAAGATGGTGTTCATCGTGCCGGTGGAGGCCAGGGGGCGGACGGCCTCGCCGGCCCACTGCGGGAACTGGTCGCGGATCAGGGCCGCGACGGTCCCTGCGGTCACGTCCACCTGGTCGTCGTGCATGGTCATGCGCTGCCCCTCCCCCGGGGAAAGACCGCTGCCCGCCCCGGCGGACCGGAGGCGGGCAGCTGTCGTCGTGCGGTGCGTCAGACGCCGGCGTACGAGTGCTTGCCGGTGACGAAGATGTTGACGCCGTAGTAGTTGAACAGCCAGCAGCCGAAGGCGACCAGGGCCAGGTAGGCGGCCTTGCGGCCCTTCCAGCCGGCGGTGGCGCGGGCGTGCAGGTAGGCGGCGTACGCGACCCAGGTGATGAAGGACCAGACCTCCTTGGGGTCCCAGCCCCAGTAGCGGCCCCAGGCGTCGCCCGCCCAGATCGCGCCCGCGATGATCGTGAAGGTCCACAGCGGGAAGACGGCGGCGTTGACCCGGTACGAGAACTTGTCGAGGGTCGACGCGGAGGGCAGCCGGGAGAGCACCGACTGCGCGAAGGCGCCGGGCTCCTGGCCGTTCGCGAGCTTGTTCTCGTAGCTGTCGCGGAAGAGGTAGAGCAGGGTGCCGACCGCGCCGATGTAGAAGACGGCGCCGCAGATGATGGCGGTGGAGACGTGGATCCACAGCCAGTACGAGTGCAGCGCGGGCACCAGCTGGTCGCTGGAGGTGTAGAGCACCGTGGTCGCGATGCCGAGGTCCAGCAGGACGGTGGTGACGAGCAGGAGCCCCATCCAGCGGACGTTCTTCTTCAGCGCGAGCAGGACCAGGTACGCGCCGACCGCCACCGTGGAGAAGGTGATGGAGAACTCGTACATGTTGCCCCAGGGCGCGCGCTGCACGGACAGCGCGCGGGCGACGACGCCGCCGGCCTCGACCAGGAACGCGAGGACGGTCAGCGAGACCGCCATCCGCCCGTAGAGGTCGCCCTTGAAGGTGCCGCCGGCGGCGCCGGGCCCGTCAGGCACGTCCCGCGAGCCGGTGGCGGACCGGGTGATGACCTTGGGCTTCTCCAGGACGGCGGTGCCCCCGCCCTGGGTGGCGACCTGGACCTTCACCGTCCCGGCCGCCGCGGCGGCCTCCTCGGTGGTGAGCGCGGCGGCGGTGCGGCCGACCTTGCTGCGGCTGCCGAACACCCACTCCGCGATGTGCGCGAAGAAGGCCAGGGTGTAGACGGCCATCGACGAATAGATCAGCACATTGCTGGTGTGTGCCAGATTCTCGTTGGTTGCGGCGGCGAGATTCACTTCTCTGCCCCTTCGGCGGGTTCTACGGAGGACGCCTCGGCGACGTCGCTGTCGGTGCCGGGCGCGGTGGGCGCCTCGGCGTTGAGCGTGACCGCGAGGTCGGCCAGCTCCTCGGGAAGCTTCGCGGACTCGCTGCGGCCGAGCCCGGCCATCTCGACCACGGTGATGCCGTCGGCGCCGCGTACGGCCCGGATCCAGACGCGTCGGCGCTGGATGAACAGGGAGCCGGCGAGTCCGGCGATGGCGGCGATGGCGCCGGTGAGCGCCCAGCCGCTGGCGGGCTGTTCGGAGATCTGGAAGCTCGCCCACTCCTGAAGGCCCTCGAAGGTGATGGAACCGGCCCCGTCGGGCAGCTTCATCGTCTCGCCGACGAGGAGGCGCTGCTTGAGCTGCTTGCCGTCGGCGGTCTTGAACTCCTTCATCTTGCTCGTGTCCAGCTGGTACACGTTCTGCGCGATGCCGGAGTCGACGCCGACGGAGCCGTGGTAGCCGTTGAGCGCGAGGACGGGGAAGTCGGCGGCCGGGAACTGGGACCACATGGTGCCCTTGCCCTTGCCCGCGAAGGTCGGCACGAAGAACGCCTGGAAGCCCAGCTGCTCCGACTTGCCGTTCTTGTCGCGGTAGCCGTCGAGCACCTTGATGGCGCCGCTCGACGTGACGTTGTTGTCGAGGGGCAGCAGCGGGACGGCGGACTTGAAGATCTCCTTGCCCCGGCCGTCCTTGACGGAGATGACGGGGGCGTAGCCGTGGGCGTTGAGGTAGACCTTGGTGCCGTGGACGACGAGGGGTTCGTTGACCTTGATGACCTTCTTCTGCGGCTTGCCGTACGCGCCGTCGGAGAAGGTCACGCGCGCCTCGTACGTACGCGGGGTGCCGATCTGCGGCCCCTTGCGCTCGTACGTGCCGATGAAGTCGTCCAGGGTGAAACTGAACGGGGTCAGCTCGTCCTCGTCGTAGAGCGAACCGGACTTGAAGTTGTCGTACTGGGTGGTCGTGTTGGAGAAGCCGTCGCCCTCGACGACCAGCTTGGCACCCTCGTACTTGAAGAGCTGGCCCCAGGCGAAGGCGACGAGCATCACGATGAGCGCGATGTGGAAGATCAGGTTCCCGGCCTCGCGCAGGTAGCCCTTCTCGGCGGCGACGGCGTCACCGGTGAGGTGGGCCCGGTAGCGGCGTCTGCGGACGATCGCGAGCGCGGCCTCGTGGACCTTCTCCGGCTCGGCCTCGGTGCGCCAGGTGGTGTACGCGGGCAGCCGGGTGAGGCGCTTGGGGGCGCCCGGCGGGCGGCTGCGGAGCTGGCCGACGAAGGTGGCGGTGCGCGGGACGATGCAGCCGATGAGCGAGACGAACAGCAGGATGTAGATCGCGGAGAACCACACCGAGCTGTAGACGTCGAAGAACTGGAGCTTCTCGTAGATCGGCGTGACGACGGTGTGCGCGTCCTTGAACGTCTGCACCTTCAGCTCGTCCACGCTGTTCTGCGGGATCAGCGAGCCGGGGATGGCGCCGAGGGAGAGCAGGAAGAGCAGGATCAGCGCGACCCGCATGGAGGTGAGCTGGCGCCAGAACCAGCGGATCCAGCCGATGACGCCCATGGCGGGGAGGTTCGCCAGGGACTCCTCGCGGGGGGCGGTGGAGAGCTGGGAGCCGGCGGCGCCGAGCTCAGCTGCGTTCTCCTGGTCCCGCTCCTCGGAGCGGTTGGAGGTGGTGTTGCTCATTGGTACTCAGATCCCCACCTGGAAGCCGTCCGACCAGCCCTGTAGTTCCTGCATCATGCTGCCCCACGCGCCTGTGAGCAGGAGCAGCCCGGTCACGATCATCATTCCGCCGCCGATGCGCATCACCCAGGCGTAGTGGCGCTTGACCCAGCCGAACGCGCCGAGCGCCTTGCGGAAGGCGACGGCGGCGAGCACGAAGGGGATGCCCAGGCCCAGGCAGTAGGCCACGGTCAGTATGGCGCCGCGCCCGGCGGTGCCCTGGTTCATCGCGAGGATGGACACCGAGCTGAGCGTGGGCCCGAGGCACGGGGTCCAGCCGATGCCGAAGAGGGCGCCGAGCAGCGGGGCGCCGACCAGGCCGGTCACCGGTTTCCGGTGGATACGGAATTCGCGCTGCGTCATCCACGGCATGAGGCCCATGAAGAAGACGCCCATGAGGATCATCAGCACGCCGAGCACCTTGGTGAGGGGCCCGCTGTTGGCCTGGAGGGTGTCGCCGAAGTAGCCGAAGAGGGCGCCGCCGGAGACGAACACGGCGGTGAAGCCGGCGACGAAGAGCGAGGCGCCCGCGACCATCCGGCCGCGCCGGGCCTCGGCCAGGTCGGCGCCGCTGACCCCGGTGACGTAGCTGAGGTAGCCGGGGACGAGCGGCAGGACGCAGGGCGAGAAGAAGGAGACGAGCCCGCCGAGCAGGGCGATGGGCAGGGCGACCAGCAGGGCACCGTTCAGGACGGTGTTGTTCTGCATGGCGGCGGCGAGGGTGCTCACCTGATCACTTCTCCGCGATCAGCGGGTCGAGCATCTTGTGCAGATCGGTGTCGTCCATCGGGCCCACGAAGCGGGCGGCGAGCTTGCCGTCCCGGTCTATCACCACGGTCGACGGGATGGACTGGAGCCTGAAGGTGCCCTTGGGGAAGCGGAGCAGGAGCTTCCCGGTCCGGTCGTAGAAGCTGGGGTAGGGGGTCTCGTGGCTCTTCTCGAACTCGGCGGCGTTGCTCTTGGAGTTGTCGCGGGTGTTGATGCCCACGAACTGCACGCCCTTGTCCTTGGTGGCCTCGGCGACCTGCTTGAAGTACTTCGCTTCGAGCCGGCAGGGGGCGCACCAGGAGCCCCAGGCGTTGAGGACGATGATCTTGCCCTTGTAGTCGGCGAGATCGAGCTGCTTGCCGTCCACGGTCTCGCCGTCGAGCTCCGGCGCGTCGGCGCGCTCGCCCTTGGGCGCGGTGGCGATTCCGCCGGTGCCCGTGACGAAGTTGGTGTCGCCGCCGCCGGTGGTCTTGTTGCCGGAGTCGCACGCGGTCAGCGTCAGTGCGAGGGCGGCGGCCGCCAGGGGGGCGGCGAGCAGCGTGAAGCGGCGTCGGGGTGCGCGGCCATGGCTCATGTGAAAAGTTTCGCATGGCCGTTCCGGGGATCTTGGGCACCCCCCTCGGTGCCCGTAAAGCCCGTTGTCAGGCTCGTTTAAAGAAGGTGTTCCAGCCGCCCGCGGGCGCTTCACCGACCTGGAGTGTACGGAGCTTGTCGAGGACCGCCGGGTCCTGGACGTCGAGCCAGTCCACGAACTGCCGGAAGGAGACGAGGCGCACATCCGGTTTCCCGGCGATCTGCTTGAGCGTCTCCTCGACGGCGTCCATATAGATGCCGCCGTTCCACTCCTCGAAGTGGTTTCCGATGTAGAAGGGCGCACGGTTCGTCTCGTAGGCGCGCTTGAATCCGCTGAGGTAGGACTGCGTGGCCTGTTCGCGCCAGCCGGGATAGCGGGAGGGCATTCCCCTGGTCGAGTTCTGCGACTGGTTGGCGAGGATGTTGTAGTCCATGGAGAGGACTTCGAAGGTGTGCCCGGGGAAGGGGATGCCCTGGAGCGGCAGGTCCCAGACCCCCTGGCGCTTGACCGGCCAGACCTGGGTGCCGCCGGGCGAGCTGGCGTCGTAGCGCCAGCCGAGCTTCTTGGCGGTGGGCAGCAGGTTGTCCTGGCCGAGGAGGCAGGGAGTGCGGCCGCCGACGAGTTCCTTGCGGTAATCGAAGGGGAGCGATTCCTCGCCGTTCCAGCCGGTGTTGGTGCGCCATTGGGTGACGAAGGAGATCGCCTGGTCGATTTCGCTCTGCCACTGGGCCGGCGTCCAGTTGGCGACCGATCCGGAGCCGGCGCAGAAATGCCCGTTGAAGTGGGTGCCGATCTCGTGGCCGTCGAGCCACGCCTGCCGGACGTTCTTCAGGGTCTCCTTGAGGTGGCCGTCGGTGAGATAGCCGATGTCGGAGGCGCCGACGGGGTTGTTCGGCGGGCGGTAGAGCGTTTTCTTCGATTCCGGCAGGAGATAGAGGCCGGAGAGGAAGAAGGTCATCGACGCGTCGTGTTCCCGGGCGAGTTCCAGAAAGCGCGGGAAGAGCCCGTTGCCGACCTCGCCGGCACCGTCCCAGGAAAAGATCACGAACTGCGGCGGCTTCTGCCCCGGCTCCAGCGGCACGGGGGCCTGCGGCTGCTTCGGCTGCTTCCCGGTGTAGGCGGTGGAACCGTCGCCGATCGCGCGGACGTCCTTCTTGTTTCCGGTGCCCTTGGAGGTTCCGCCGGCCGCCTTCTGTCCGGCTGCGCCCTTGTCCGGGTCCGGGCTTCCGTCTCCGGCGCCGGGGCCGGAGGAGCCGGTGGTGCCGCACCCCGCCATTCCGGCGGCGGCCGCGGCACCGAGACCGGCTCCGAGCAATCCCCTTCGGCTGATCTCACGCATGCGGCTTCCCATCTGCGGTCGTTTTGCCTTAAGTCCATACAAACTGGCAATCGCTTAGATGGGAGGAGCCACACGGAGGTTCCCCCAGATAGCACAAAATTCTTTACGAAACCAGACCCGACGTTGACCGAACAGAAGTACTAACTCCAGCCCGTCCGGCGATCGAGGACAAAACGCCGGCCGAGGTCGGCCCGGGCGGGGACTCAGGCCCGCAGGGCCGCTACGCGCCGAACCCCTTCGACGCCCCCTTCACCGGCTTCGCACCGGCCCGCAGATGCGCGGGGACGAGATCGCGGGCCGGCTCCGAATACCCGACGGAGACGATCTTGTCGCCCCGGTACGTGAAGCTGGTCAGCGAGGCGAGGGTGCACTGCCGCTTGCGCGGGTCGTGCCAGAGCCGCCGCCGCTCCACGAAGCTGCGGACGATCCAGATCGGCAGCTGGTGGCTGACGCAGACCGCCTCGTGCCCCCGGGCCGCGTCCCGGGCCGCGTCGAGCGCGCCCATCATGCGGACGACCTGCTCGATGTACGGCTCGCCCCAGGACGGGCGGAACGGGTTCGTCAGGTGCTTCCAGTTGTCCGGCTTGCGCAGCGCGCCGTCGCCGACGCCGAAGGTCTTGCCCTCGAAGACGTTGGCGGCCTCGATGAGCCGTTCGTCCGTGGCGAGGTCCAGGCCGTGCGCCTTGGCGATCGGGGTCGCGGTCTCCTGGGCGCGCTCCAGCGGGGAAGCGACGGCGTACGTGATGTCGCGCTTCTCCAGGTGCTCGGCGACCCGGTCGGCCATCTGCCGGCCCAGCTCGGAGAGGTGGTACCCGGGCCGGCGGCCGTAGAGCACGCCCTCCGGGTTGTGCACCTCGCCGTGGCGCATCAGGTGGACCACGGTGATGTCGTCGGGGTTCTTCTCGCTCATGCGGTGGCCTCCGAGGCGGCGCGGGCGGCGGCGGGCAGGGCGGCGGCGATGCGCTCGACGGCCTGCGTGTCGTGGGCGGTGGACACGAACCACGACTCGAACGCGGACGGCGGGAGGTAGACGCCCTGCGCCAGCATCGAGTGGAAGAACGGGGTGAAGCGGAAGGCGTCCTGCCGCTTGGCGTCCTCGTAGTCACGGACGGGCCCGTCCGTGAAGAACACGGAGAACATGTTGCTCGCCGCCTGGACGGTGTGCGCGACGCCCTCCTTGTCCAGGGCGGCGCTCACCAGACCCCGGATCTCGGCGGAGACCGCGTTCACCTTCGCGTACGCGGCGTCGTCGAGGAGCCGCAGCTGCGCGAGCCCGGCGGCGGTGGCGACCGGGTTCCCGGACAGCGTGCCCGCCTGGTAGACCGGGCCGGCCGGGGCCAGGTGCGCCATGACGTCGGCGCGCCCGCCGAACGCCGCGGCCGGGAAGCCGCCGCCCATGACCTTGCCGAAGGTCATCAGGTCCGGGCGGACCCCGTCGACGCCGTACCAGCCGGCCTTCGACGTACGGAATCCGGTCATCACCTCGTCGGAGATGTACAGCGCCCCGTTGGCCGCGCAGAGCTCCTTGAGCCCCGCGTTGAACCCGTCCAGCGGCGGGACGACGCCCATGTTGCCGGGCGACGCCTCGGTGATCACGCACGCGATCTCGCCGGGCCGCGCGGCGAACGCGGCGCGCACGGCCTCCAGGTCGTTGTACGGCAGCACGATCGTGTCGCCCGCCTGCGCGCCGGTGACCCCGGGGGTGTCCGGCAGCCCGAAGGTCGCGACGCCGGACCCGGCCGAGGCGAGCAGGGCGTCCACGTGGCCGTGGTAGCAGCCGGCGAACTTCACGACCTTGGCCCGGCCGGTGAACCCGCGGGCGAGGCGGATCGCGGACATGGTCGCCTCGGTCCCCGACGACACCAGCCGCACCTGCTCGACCGGCTCGACGCGCGCGACGATCTCCTCGGCGAGCGCGACCTCGCCCTCGCCGGGCGTACCGAACGAGGTACCGCGGGCGACGGCCTCCTGGACTGCGGCGATCACCTCGGGGTGGGAGTGGCCGAGGATCATCGGCCCCCACGAGCACACGAGGTCGACGTACTCCCGCCCGTCGGCGTCGGTCAGATACGGACCGGTACCGGACACCATGAACCGGGGCGTACCGCCCACGGCACGGAAGGCACGGACAGGAGAGTTCACGCCGCCGGGCGTCACGAGGGACGCGCGGTCGAAAAGCGTCTGCGAAACTGGGGCGTCATAGGGAAAGCTCACACATGCCATGGTGTCAGAGCCACGGACGGTCTTTGCGGACAGGTGTTTCACCGCACGCCCGTGGGGGAGGTCACTGACACGATGATCGGGTTGCACGGCGGGGGCTGTGCCTCCCAGTGAGTAGTCGGGTGGATGAGATATGCATCGCGGTGGCGGAGTGGGCGAAGGGACGGACGGCCCGGGGCCCGAGCCTGCCCGGCGCGGCCGGCACCGGCGGCGCGAGACCGAGCACACGCAGGGCATACAGGCCGGTGAGGCGCGGACAGGCGGCGGAGCCGGGAGCGGGAGTGGTGGCCGGGTGGGGGTGACCTACAAATATTTCGGTGCTCCCGACGGAGCCACCGCGGCACGCGTGCCCATCTCCATGCGCCCCGAGGAACTCGGCGGCGACGAGCTCGGCATGGGCGGCATGTTCACCAAGATCAAGCCGGAGACGGTGGCCGCGATGGTCCTCACGGGCATACAGGGCATACCTCTGCACAAGGTCCCCCCGCTGGAACTGGTCGTCCTGCACCCCGACTACGCGGTGGTCAAGCTCCCCATGACCGTGGTCGACCCGCTGCGCGGCGTCGGCGAGGAGTCGGTGGGCGCCGCCGCCTTCATCTGGTCCACGGTCCCGGACCGCGGCGGCCCGAGCGACGCGTTCAACGTCTACCAGCTGCTGCACGAGTGGCAGGACTTCTCGCACCGGCTGCACGACGCGGGGCATCAGGCGTACTGCCTGGTCTGGCCCTGACCGGGCGGCCATCGCACGCATCTGGGATGCTTCGCACGCACGGGTTCGGTGCATGCGCGCAGATCGGAAGCGGGAGCCGCTGTGAGCCTGGAGGATCTTGGACTGACAGCCGACGAGGCCGCTGTCTACCAGGCGCTGATCGCGCTCCCGTCGTCCGGCCCCGGCAAGCTGGCCGAGGTGGCCGGAGTGAGTGCGCGGCGGACGGCCGACGTCCTGAGCGCCCTGGCGGACCGGGGGCTGGTGCTGCGCGTCGCCGAAGGGTCCCGTTACGCGGCCGCACCGCCGGCCGTGTCCCTCGGGGCCGAACTCGCGGCCCGGCGCGAGCGCCTCCAGCGGGCCGAACTGGCCGTGGCCAGGCTCGCGGAGACATACCGGACGGCCACCGCCGACCGCGCCCAGCGGGATCTCGTGGAGATCATCGAGGGGACGGAGGCGATCCGCACGCGTTACCTCCAGCTCCAGCTCTCGGCGCGCGGCACCATCGACATCTTCTCGGCCGGCGCGCCCCAGGCCGTCACCCCGGCCGACAGCGCGGAGGTGACGGCCATCTCCCGCCGGGTGCGGGTGCGCGCCGTCGTCGACCAGGGATTCCTGAGTGAGCCGGGCGCATCGGACGAGGTCGCGCAGTCCCTCGCCGACGGTGTCGAGGTGCGAACGGTCACCGAGGTCCCCTACAAGCTGATTCTCTGCGACGGCGCCGTGGCGATGCTGCCCCTGCACGGGCGCGAGGCCGGAGTGGACCCGGCGGTGGTCCTGCGCGGCGGCCTGGCCCACGTGGCACGGGAGCTGTTCGAGCAGGTGTGGCAGCGGTCCCGCCCCTACCAGGAGCAGCCGCACGCCGACATCGACACGGTCGACGCGCACATTCTGCGGCTCCTGCTCGCCGGTCTCACGGACACGGCGGTGGCCGGGCAGGTACGGCTGTCGGTCCGCACCGTGCAGCGCAGGCTCCAGGCGCTCATGGCCAGGGCCGACGCGACGACGCGCCTCCAGCTCGGCTGGTACGCGCGGGACCGGGGCTGGGTGTGACGGAGCGGGGGCGGACCGTACGCCGGCCCGCCCCCGCCCGTGATCCCGCGACCCGCGTCAGCGCAGCGTGACCGCCCTGATGACGTCCTGCCGAACCGAGAGTCCGCCGGGTGCCGTGGCGGCCGCGCGGAGCGACACCGCCGTGGCGTCATGCGGCGTGCTGAGCCGCGTCGTCCACCGCCCGTCCCCGGTCCGCCGCAGCGGGGCGTCCTGCCAGGTCTCCCCGTCGTCGTACGACACCTGGAGCGTGGCGCTCTTCGCCGTCACCTCACCGGGAAACGTCTCCGCGTGCAGGCCGAGTTCGAGGGGCACGCCCGCTCGCACCGCTCCCCGCAGGTCCGTGTCGACGTCGTAGCCGAGGTTCAGCAGGGGCAGGTCGGCCCGTCCCAGGTCCTCGGGGGCCAACGGCCGGTAGTCGAAGCCCCAGGTGGTCTTCGTACGGGTCGACGTGGTCCAGACGGCGCTGGAGCGTTCGCCGGTCACCGTCAGCTCGTAGGAGCCCTGGGGCAGCTTGGACGCCCGGCCGGACCGGGCGTTGAACGCCGCCACCTGGACGCCGTCACGCGTCAGCGTGGTCCGGGCCGTGCCGCCGAAGCCGCTGTGGCCGTCGTCGCCGCCCGAGAGCACCGGGATGTTCCAGTTCAGCAGGGTGCGGGTGTGGTAGACGGCGTAGTCCCGGCCGAGGCGCGGTGCCTGGACCGGCTTGAACCACGCCCCGTCGTACGGCCGCCCGGCGGAGTAGGACGCGGTGTAGCCGCTCTCGCGGTAGCCTGCCGCGCCTCCCAGGCCCTCGTGCTGCTCCCACCAGCCGCCGAGGGCGTCCGTCCCGGGGGTGATGTACTCGGTGACGGACCGTCCGTAGCTCTCGTAGACGTCACCGCCGAGCGCGGGACCCCAGGCGGGCACGAAGTAGCGGCCTCCGAAGCCGGGTGTCCCGCTCGGGGCGTAGAAGCTGTTGTCCACGCGGGCGAGGTCGCCGTTGCGCGGGCGGTAGTCCAGCGCCTCCGCCTCGATGCCGTCCTGGAACTTCTGCACCAGGTCGTAGGTGTAGTCCGGGTACTGCCGCTGGGTCGTCCGCAGCTCGCCGCTGCCCGAGCGGGCCTCGGCGATCAGCCGGCTGCCCGCCGCGCGTCCGACCGAGGCGACTGTGACGTCCCCGCCGCCGGTGTAGCTCTGGTACAGCCTGGCGGGCCCGTCGTTGACGACGAGCAGCATCGCGGCGCCCGCGTCGGCGGCGGCCTTCGCCCGCGCGCTCGCGGTCACCGCGTCGCTTCGATCGATCACGACCGCCTTGCCCCGCGCGTCGAGACCCTGGTAGTCGGTGGCCGCGCCCCGGCCCGCGTACACCGTGCGGAGCGTGCGGGTTCCGTCGTGGTAGGCGGTGTCCGGCTGGGCGAGGAGGGGGACGTCGAACCCGCTGCCCGTGCGTGCCTCAAGGGCCTTCTGCCGCATCCGCCAGTGCAGGAACGCCTTCATCGATCCCTCGGCCGGCTTCTGGGCGGGCGTCAGGTACACGGAGTCGTACATGGCGGGCAGGAGCATGGAGCTGGACCAGTCGTGGTCCGCGGCACCGGCGTAGTCGCGCGCGATGCCGAAGATCCCGGTGGTCGCCTCGCTCTCCCGCTCCGTCCTCGCGTCCGCCTTGCGCGCCCGGCTCGCGTCGAGAGAGACGGTCGCCTGCGGGTGGTCCGGGCCGAGCGTCACCTCGGGGGCGAGCAGGAATGCCTTGCCGACCGAGTCCGCGTCGTCCCCGGGGACGTCCATGTACGACGAGGTGGTGTAGCGGCCCGGAGGCAGCCGCAGCGTCCTCTCGCCGTCGACGTCGAGGTACGTGGGCGCCGTGGCGGTGGGGTCGTAGAGGACGACCGAGTCCGTGGTGGGCTTCCCGTCGCGGTCCCGCACCTTGATCGTGTAGTCGTACATCTCCCGCTCCTTGAACAGAGCGAAGCCGGTGTGCGCGGCCACGGCGCCGGTCGCCACGTCGGTGGCGGTGACCTGGCCGGAGTAGGTGGTGCCCGCGGCGACCTTCGACGGGTCGAGTGTCAGCGTGACGGCGGCGGTGCCACCGGCCGGGAGCGCCACGCGTGACGCCGACAGCGTGTAGGCGTCCGCGTCGGTGCCCGTGGAGAGGTCGAGGGTGACGTCCCGGTCGGCGTCGTTGCGGTAGGTGATCGTACGGGCCGTCGGCCTGGCATCGGCGTTCGGCCAGTTGTAGGCGGCGGCCTCGACCGAGCCCGTCGCCTCGATCCCGGCGTCCACCGCCGCGCCCACGTCGATCCGGCCGGTGCCCACCTCGTAGGGCGTCTGCGCGGTCCGGGCGGCGGTCGTCATCAGCGTGTTCTTGATGCGCTCGCCGCTCCAGTCGGGGTGGCGCTGCTTGAGGATCGCGGCCGCGCCCGAGACGAGCGGTGTGGCCATCGACGTGCCGCTCATCGTCCGGTAGAGCCCGCCGGGCCAGCCGGGCACGGACTGCGAGGCGGCGGCGGTGACGTCCACGCCGGGCGCCGAGACATCCGGCTTCAGCCCGTGGCTGCCGTCCAGCGGCCCCTGGCTGGAGAACGGGGCCCGCTCGTCGTTCCCGTCGACCGCGCCGACCGTCAGCGCGGCGGCCGCGGCGCCCGGCGAGCCGATGCTGCCCGGGTCGTACGCGTTGCCCGCGGCGATGACGTAGAGCGGGCCGCCACCGGCCGAAAGGGCGTCCACAGCCTGCGACATGGGGTCGTCGCCGTCGGACGGCAGGGGAGATCCCAGGCTCATGGAGACGATGTCGGCGCCCTGTTCCTTCGCCCACTCCATACCCGCGATCGAGTTGGAGTCGGCACCGGAGCCCGAGTTGCCGAGCACCTTGCCCACCAGCAGCCGGGCGCCCGGCGCGGCGCCCTTCTCCGTGCCGCCGGAAGCGGCGCCGGTGCCCGCGATGGTGGACGCGACGTGCGTGCCGTGGCCGTTCCCGTCGTCCACGGTCTCGCCCGCGACGAAGCTCTTGGACTCCTCGACCTGGCCGACGAGATCCGGGTGGTCCAGGTCGGCGCCGGTGTCGAGGACCGCGACCCTGACGCCCTTGCCGTCGTACCCCTTCTTCCAGGCGGTGTCCGCTCCGATCTGCGCGGTGTCGTCGGCGAGCGAGGCCGTGACCCGTCCGTCGAGCCAGAGCTTGCCGATGCCGCCGGCCAGGGCGCGCGGGGCAGCCCCCGGGGCGACGTTCTTCCAGAAGCCCCGTGCGCCCCCCTTGCCCACGCTCAGGACGGTCGCGTCGATCGAGCCGAGCGTGCGTACCTTCGCCGCGCCTCCGGGAACTGCCGGGGGCCGGGCCGACCGGCCTCGGCCGGAGGGTGTCGCGATCAGCGGCACGACGCCGTGGTGGGCGTCGTCGTATCCCATCCGCGCCAACTCGGTGACGTCGAACAGGCGCACGTCAAGCTTGTCGGCGGCCAGCAACGACTTGGCCCGTTCCGGGACCACGTACGTGTGGCCGCCCTGGGTCTGTACCTGTACGCCCCGGCCGTCGTCCGCGGGATCGACCGTCACGACGTCCTGGGCACCGGGGAGGTCGGTGTAGTGCACGACGTCACCGGTGATCAGAGTGATGTCGTACGGCGTGCCGGGCGCCCCGCTCGGCTGCGGTGTCCCGGACGTGTCCGCCACCGCGGTGGGTACGGCCGCCCATCCGGTGAGCGCCATGGTCAGCGCGGTGGCAGCCGGCAGGAACCGGCGCCTGGTTATGGATCTCATGGGATCGGTTTAGTCAGCGGATCAAATTTTGCACAGCCATGCGGGCTGTCGGATCGCCGACATGGCGGAAACAGGACTCCTCCCGGGAGAGCCACCGACCCCGTCAACCCCGCCCCCGCCTGCGCTCACATGCTCGAAGGACACCTGTAGGCCACCCATATCCAGCCACTCAATGGCCGAAGAATGATCTTCAGTCGCCCCGCCCGCCCTGCCGATGCAGGAGGCACCGCCCTCCCGAAGGAGGCTGCCATGGGCGACACACTCCTGACCCTGTCCATCCCCGCGCTGCTCCTCGCCAGCGGCCTCTACACGGTGGCGAGCACCTGGTGGCGGCGCAGGCACCCCGCGCCGCCGTCCCCCTACACCCAGCAGGCCGCCGGTCTGGCCGAGGACCGGGAGCACTCGTAGGATCTGCCGTCGTGGCCGGTCACCACGGCCCCCGGCGCGACACCCGGGGCATCGTCGACGCGCCCGAGCTGTTCGCGCACGTACAGTTCCGGCGCCGCGAGCCCGCGCCCGGGCTGCGGCGCCATCTGGAGCACTACTGGCTGATCGACTGGGACCTCGCCCAGCCGTACGCCTCGCACCTCGTCCCGCACCCGAGCGTCAACCTCGTCTTCGCGCGCCACGCGGGCTGCGGCGACGAGGACGCGGGACACGCCGAGGTCGCGGGCATCGGCCTGGAGCTGTTCACGCAGAAGCTGGAGGGGCGCGGGCGGGTCTGCGGGGTGCAGTTCCGGCCGGGCGGATTCCGGCCGTTCGCGCCCGGGGCGCCCGTCTCGCGGTGGACGGGCCGACGGCTCCCCGCGGCCGACGTGTTCGGGCCACCGGGGCCGCCCGCCCCGCCCGCCGCCGTGCTCGACCCGGCGGACGAGGACGACCGGGTCGCCGCGCTCGACGCGTATCTGCTGGCGCTCGCCCCCGAGCCCGACCCCCGCGCCGACCTCGCCATGGCCCTGGTGGACCTCGTGCGCACCGACCGCACGATCCTGCGCGTCGGCGGACTCGCCCGCGCCGAGGGTGTGTCGGCGCGCTCGCTGCAACGGCTGTTCGCCGCGTACGTGGGGGTCGGCCCCAAGTGGGTCATCCTGCGCTACCGCATCCACGAGGCGCTGGAGCGCGCCGCGACGGACCCGGACGTGGACTGGGCGGCCCTCGCCGCCGACCTCGGTTACAGCGACCAGGCGCACCTGGTACGGGACTTCACGGCGACGCTCGGCGTACCGCCCACGGCGCTGGGCACCCGCTGACTGTCGGTGCCGCGGCCTACAGTGCGCCCATGACCTCTGTGCAGCGCGCCGCGGCCTCGTCCGTACGCATCGAGCCCTGGTCCGACGACGACCTGGACCTGCTCCGCCGGGCCAACGCACCGGAGCTGATGGCCCATCTGGGCGGGCCCGAGACGGAGCAGCAGCTCATGGCCCGCCATGCCCGTTACGTCGCGCTCAGCGCCGACCGGACGGGCCGGGGCCGGATGTTCCGCGTCGCCCTGGCCGAGGGGGCGGAGGCCGTGGGCACCATCGGCTTCTGGGAGCGGACCTGGCGGGACCAGGAGGTGTACGAGACGGGCTGGACGGTCCTGCCGGAGTTCCAGGGCCGGGGCATCGCCTCGGCCGCGACCCGCGCGGTGGCCGACGCGGCGCGCGCCGAGCGCAAGCACCGCTATCTGCACGCCTATCCGTCCGTGGAGAACGGCCCGTCGAACGGCGTCTGCCGCAAGGTGGGCTTCACGCTGCTCGGCGAGTGTGAGATCGAGTACCCGCCGGGCCATCCGCTCCTGACCAACGACTGGCGGCTGGACCTGCGCCCGGACGCCTGACGCCGGGGCCGGTCTTATGCGTTTGACGGGTGCCGCCGCCTCCTGGATATTTACCTGCGTCGCGCAACCTATGCGCGGCGCACCTACCCTGAGGAGATCCATGCTCACGCTCGTCACCGGATGCCGAGGCCGCGTCGGCGCCGCGCTCACCACCCTGCTCCACCAGGGCGGCCACCCCGTCCGCGCCGCCTCGCGCAACGCAGCCGAACTCTCGCTGCCGCCCGGGATCCCCGCCGTGACCTGCGACCTCGGCGACCCCGGCACGTTCCCGGCCGCCCTGGAGGGCGTCGACTCCGTCTTCCTGTACGCGGAGCCCGCGCACATCGACGCCTTCGTCACCGCCGCCAGGGCCGCCGGAGTACGCCACATCGTGGTGCTGTCCTCCAGCTCGGTCCTGGTTCCCGACCCGTCGGCCAACCCGATCGCCGCCGCGCACCACGCGGTGGAGCAGGCGCTCCTCGCCTCACCGCTCACCACGACCCTGCTGCGCCCCGGCGCCTTCGCCACCAACGCCTACGGGTGGGCGGCGGCGTTCCGCTCCGGGCACCCCGTCGACCTGCCCTTCCCCCGCAGCGAGGGCAGCCCGGTCCACGAGGCGGACCTCGCCGAAGCCGCCCTCGCCGCGCTCACCGACCCCGCCCTCCAGGGCGCCGCGTACCACCTCACCGGACCGGAATCCCTCAGCGCCGCCGAGCAGGTCCGCGTCCTGGCCGACGCCACCGGCACCCCGGCCGCCGTCAACGAGGTGACCCCGGCCGCCTGGAAGGAAGCCATGGCGCCCTTCATGCCGGCCGAGGTCGCCGAAGGGCTGCTCGCCTACTGGGCGGCCACCGACGGCATCCCCGCCGAGGTGGCCGACGGGGTCGAGAAGCTGACCGGCCGCCCGGCCCGCACCTTCGCCGCCTGGGCCGCCGAGCACGCCGCCGCCTTCCGGCCCTGAAATCCGCAGGCGGCGCGCCCGCCCCCGATGGCATCCTGACCGGGTGAACGGACCGGAGATCCACCTCGAAGTCGCCCCCGAGCTCAGGCTCTTCGTGGCCCACGGCCGCCGGCAGGGGCGGACGACGGTGACCACCGACGGCTCGTCCACGCTCGGCCATGTCGTCGAGTCCCTGGGCATCCCGCTCACCGAGGCCGGCGAACTCCTCGTCGACGGCCGCCCCGCCCCCGCCTCGCACATCCCGGCCGCCGGGGAACTGGTCGAGGTCCGCCCCGTGTCCCGCCCGCAGCAGGTGCCCGGGGCGCCCCTGCGCTTCCTGCTCGACGTCCACCTCGGCACCCTCGCCCGGCGGCTGCGGCTGCTCGGCGTCGACGCCGCGTACGAAAGCGAGGACATCGGCGACCCGGCCCTGGCCGCGCTCTCCGCGAAGGAGCGGCGCGTCCTGCTCTCCCGGGACCGGGGGCTGCTGCACCGCCGGGAGATCTGGGCCGGGGCGTACGTCTACAGCGACCGGCCCGACGAGCAGCTGCGGGACGTCCTGGAGCGGTTCGCCCCGGCGCTCGCCCCGTGGACCCGGTGCACCGCCTGCAACGGCCCGCTGACGGAGGCCGACAAGGACACGGTCGGCCCGCACCTGGAACACGGGACGCGCCGTACGTACGACGTGTTCGCGCAGTGCGTGGAGTGCGGGCGGGTCTACTGGCGGGGCGCGCACCACGCCCGCCTGGAGGAGATCGTCGCGGAAGCGGTCCGCGACTTCGGCCCGGTGGCGGGCTGAGGCCCGGGACTCAGGCGTCGCCCTCCCGCAGCCGCGCGATCTGCGCCGTGCTCAGCTCCACCGTCCGCCGCATGTGGCCGAGCAGCAGGGCCACCTCGTCGTCGTCGTACGCCTCGAACAGCGCGTCCCAGCCGCCGTGCAGCCGCTGCCACACCGCGCCGAACTCCGCCATGCGCTCGGGCACGGTCGCCACGAGCACCCGCCGCCGGTCCGCGGTGTCCCGCGCCCGGGTCACGTAACCCGCCCGCACGAGGCGGTCCACCAGCCGGGTCGCCGAGCCGGTGGTGAGCCCGGTCAGCTCGGCGACGCGCCCCGTGGTGACGGGCCCCGCCTCCAGGCTGAGCAGGTTCAGGCACTGGAGGTCGGTCGGGTGCAGCCCCAGCCGGTCGGCGACGGCCTGGTTGAACAGCGCGTACGCGGCCATGTAGCGCCGCGACACGACGGACAGCTCGGCCAGCAGGGTGCTGCGGCGGGGGGACGGCTTCGGCGGCATGCGGAGAGTGTACGAAGCCCCAGGTCACCGCACGGGCTCGCCGGCTCGTGACACCCTGCTCCCATGTCCGTGCTCCGCTCCGTCGCCCTGTTCGTCCTCGCCGCGCTCTTCGAGATCGGCGGCGCCTGGCTCGTCTGGCAAGGCGTGCGCGAGCACCGCGGGTGGGCCTGGATCGGCGCGGGGATCATCGCGCTGGGCACATACGGCTTCGTGGCGACGCTCCAGCCGGACGGCGAGTTCGGGCGGGTGCTCGCGGCGTACGGCGGGGTCTTCGTGGCGGGCTCCATCGCCTGGGGCATGGCCGCCGACGGCTACCGGCCGGACCGCTGGGACGTGACCGGCGCGCTGGTCTGCCTGGCCGGGATGGCCCTGATCATGTACGCCCCCCGCAACCACTGATCCCGGCCCGGCCTGCCTATCCTGGCCCCGTTCGACCGTACCGTTCAGCCGTCCGAGGAGAGCCCGACCATGGCCGCAACCCCCATCGCCGTCGTCACCGGAGCGAGCAGCGGCATCGGCGCCGCGACCGCCCGGCAGCTGGCGGCCTCCGGCTACCGCGTCGTGCTCACCGCCCGCCGCAAGGACCGCATCGAGGCCCTGGCCGCCGAGATCACGGAGGCCGGCCACCAGGCGACGGCCTACGCGCTGGACGTCACCGACCGCGCGGCGGTGGACGAGTTCGCCACCGCGTTCCGCAGCCTGGCCGTCCTGGTCAACAACGCGGGCGGCGCGCTCGGGGCCGACCCGGTCGCCACGGGCGACCCGCAGGACTGGCGCCAGATGTACGAGACGAACGTCATCGGCACGCTCAACGTGACCCAGGCCCTGCTCCCCGCGCTCACCGCGAGCGGCGACGGCACGGTCGTCATCCTCTCCTCGACGGCCGGCCTCTCCACCTACGAGGGCGGCGGCGGTTACGTGGCCGCCAAGCACGGCGAACACGTCCTGGCCGAGACCCTGCGCCTGGAGATCGTCGGCACCCCCGTCCGCGTCATCGAGATCGCCCCGGGCATGGTCAAGACCGAGGAGTTCGCCACCACCCGCTTCCGCGGCGACACGGACAAGGCCGCCAAGGTCTACGCGGGCGTGGACGCCCCCCTCACCGCCGACGACGTGGCCGACACGATCAACTGGGCGGTCACCCGCCCCAGCCACGTCAACATCGACCTCCTGGTGGTCCGCCCCCGCGCCCAGGCGTCCAACTCGAAGGTGCACCGCACGGCGTGAGGACAGCGGGGCCGGGGCGTCCCGGCCCCGGCCTCAGCCCTTCACGCAGATGACCTGCTTCAGCTTGGCGACGACCTCGACCAGATCGCGCTGCTGGTCGATGACCTTCTCGATCGGCTTGTAGGCGCCCGGGATCTCGTCCACGACCCCGGAGTCCTTGCGGCACTCGACGCCCCGCGTCTGGTCCTCCAGGTCCTTGGTGGAGAACCGCTTCTTCGCGGCGTTCCGGCTCATCTTGCGGCCGGCGCCGTGCGAGGCCGAGTTGAAGGACTTCTCGTTGCCGAGACCCTTCACGATGTACGAGCCGGTGCCCATGGAGCCCGGGATGATCCCGTAGTCACCGGAGCCGGCCCGGATCGCGCCCTTGCGGGTGACGAGCAGGTCCATACCGTCGTACCGCTCCTCCGCCACGTAGTTGTGGTGGCAGGAGATGACCGGTTCGAAGGTGACCTTGGCCTTCTTGAACTCCTTGCGGACGACGTTCTGGAACAGCGCCATCATGACCGCGCGGTTGTGCTTCGCGTACTCCTGCGCCCAGAACAGGTCGTTGCGGTACTCCCGCATCGGCGGGGTGTCCGCGAGGAAGACCGCGAGGTCACGGTCGACGAGGCCCTGGTTGTGCGGCAGCCCCTGCGCCCGGCCGATGTGGAAGTCGGCCAGTTCCTTGCCGATGTTCCGCGAGCCGGAGTGCAGCATCAGCCAGACGGAACCCGACTCATCAAGACAGAACTCGATGAAATGGTTTCCCGACCCGAGCGTTCCCATCTGCTTCGTGGCGCGTTCCTGACGGAATTTGACCGCTTCGGCCACTCCGTCGAACCGCGCCCAGAAGTCGTCCCAGCCCCCGGCCGCCAGGCCGTACAGGCCGGACGGGTCGACCGGGTCGTCGTGCATTCCGCGGCCGACCGGGATGGCCTGCTCGATCTTCGAGCGGAGGCGGGACAGGTCGCCGGGGAGGTCGTTCGCGGTCAGCGACGTCTTCACCGCGGACATCCCGCAGCCGATGTCCACGCCGACCGCCGCCGGGCAGACCGCGCCGTGCATCGCGATCACCGAGCCGACCGTGGCGCCCTTGCCGAAGTGGACGTCGGGCATGACGGCCAGGCCCTTGATCCAGGGCAGCGTGGCGACGTTGCGCAGCTGCTGCATCGCCACGTCCTCGACCGACGCGGGGTCGGTCCACATCCGGATGGGAACCTTCGCACCCGGTACCTCTACATACGACATAGCTCCTCGATTCCCCCGAAAAAGTCTGAAAGCGCAAAACCGGCGCCAAGATCGGCAAATGAGTCGGCCGACCGGCGTTCACAGCGGCGCGTGCGATACACATTGTGTCCATCGGCCGCCATCGGGCGGCAACCGTTTTTCGCACGAAGGGAGCCCAGGACCGTGCGACGAATGGCGTACGCGACCGGCGCCGTGCTCATCGCAGCGCTCGCCGCCGGCTGCACCGGCGGTTCCGGAAGCGAAGATTCCCCGCCCGACGGCAAGCCGAGCACCCCGGTCGAATCCTCCGCTCCCCCGGGTAAGTACCGCACCCTCCCCGACGCCTGCCGCGCCATCCCGCGCGCCACCCTCAAGGACCTGCTGCCCGGCACCGCCGACATGCCGGAGGCCCAGCAGGACAAGGTGTTCCAGGGCGCCGCCACGGTCACGTACGACACCGACCGGCGGATCGGCTGCCGCTGGAAGTCCGACGCCCCCGAGGGCACCCGCAGCATCCACCTGGACTTCGAGCGCGTCGTCTCCTACGACACCGCCGTGAGCGACGACGACCGCGCCCGCGAGGTGTACGCGAAGAAGGAGACCGCCGCCGACCTGCCCGACGCGGGCCTGCCGCCGGAGTCCCCCGACGCCTCCCCGTCCGGCTCCGGCTCCCCGGACGCGGGCACGGAGGACCCGGACGGCCCGGAGAGCACGGACGGCGCGGAGGACAAGGGCGCGACCGGCGACACCGACGGCACCACCTCCGGCAGCCCCGCCGACACCCTCCAGCCCCGGCTGCTCGACAAACTGGGCGACAGCGCGTTCCTGGACGACGCGCTCAGCCGGGCCGGCGCCCCCGCCCGCCACCGCACCGTGAGCGTGGTGTTCCGCACATCCAACGTCATCGTGACCGTCGAGTACACCGCGCAGCCGGCCATGCCCAGCGAGGTCCCCGACAGCCAGGAACTCCAGGAGAAGGCCCAGGCACTGGCCCGTCAGCTGACCGATTCGTTCAACGGCTGACACCGCCTGCCGGCCCGCCCGGACCGCCCGCGCACCGCTCCCCGCGCCCACCGGCGGAGGCGGCATCCGGTCGCCGTCCGTCGTACCGTGGCCCTCCGGAGCCCCCGGCGGCCGAGCGCCGCCGCCTGTCTCCGCACGGCTACCGCCGCACCACCGTCCCCCGACCGCCGCGCCATCCGAGTGAAGGAACCATGCACCGATCAGCCCCGCGACTCTCCCGCATACTCGCCTGCGCCGCCGTCCCGGTGATGCTCGTCGTCGCCGGCTGCTCGTCGGACTCCGGCGACAAGAAGGAGGCGGACTCCACCGCCTCCGCCGCACCGGACGCGACGAAGTCGGAACCGGCCGTCGAGCCGGCGAAGTTCGCCGAGCTGCCCGACCCCTGCAAGGCGGTCGAGGCGAAGACCGTCAAGTCCCTGGTCCCCTCGGCCAAGAGCAAGAACGGCACGCTCAGCAAGTCCAGCGACACGTCCGTCCGCGGCGGCTGCTCCTGGAACGGGCTGGCCGACAAGGGGGTCAAGGGCTCCCAGTACCGCTGGCTGGACGTCGGCTTCACCCGCTTCGCCTCGGACCAGACCCTGGGCAGCGGGGCCGCCCGCGCGGGCGAGGAGTTCGACAAGCAGGTCAAGAAGACCGAGGCGGCCGACGGCGCGAAGAACGTCAAAACCGGGTCCGTCAGCGGCATCGGCGACCAGGCCACGAAGATCGCGTACGACCAGTCCAAGACGGACGAGGACTTCCGGTTCACCACGATCGTCGCCCGCACGGGGAACGTCGTCGTGGTCGTCAACTACAACGGAGCGGGTTACGCCGGTTCGAAGACGCCTGACGCGGAGACCATCCTGAAGGGCGCCACGATGGCGGCCAAGGACGCGGTCGCCGCCGTCGCCGACGCGAACGCCGGTGGCGCCGAAAGCCCCGAGGCGACTGACAAGGCGTCCGACGACTCGTCCAAGAAGCCTTCCAAGAAGCCCAGTTCGTCGGCCAAGTCGAAGTCTTCGGACTGACACCGGAGGCCGCCCCGGCCCCTCCCCCCGCGACACCCCTCGCACACATGTGCCAGGCTGTGCCCGCCGGAAACAAGCCACCGGCGACGAGGACAAGGGAAAAGGGAGGGGATGGGGGGTGGCTGCGATGCAGCTGACGCGCACGCACCGGGTGCTGATCGGTCTGGTCGTGGCCGGTGCGGTGCTGATCGCCGCGATCGGCTTCGCCGGTTCGTACGCCGCGGTGCGCGAGCTGGCCCTGAGCAAGGGGTTCGGGGACTTCTCGCTGGTCTTCCCGATCGGCATCGACGCGGGCATCTGCGTCCTGCTGGCCCTGGACCTGCTGCTCACCTGGCTGCGCATCCCGTTCCCGCTGCTGCGCCAGACCGCCTGGCTGCTGACGGCCGCGACGATCGCGTTCAACGGCGCCGCCGCCTGGCCCGACCCGCTCGGCGTCGGCATGCACGCGGTCATCCCCGTCCTCTTCGTCGTCGCCGTCGAGGCCGCCCGCCACGCGGTGGGCCGGATCGCGGACATCACGGCCGACAAGCACATGGAGGGCGTCCGCCTCACCCGGTGGCTGCTCTCGCCCATCCCCACCTTCCGGCTCTGGCGCCGCATGAAGCTGTGGGAGCTCCGCAGCTACGAGCAGGTCATCAAGCTGGAGCAGGACCGGCTCATCTACCAGGCCCGCCTCCAGGCCCGCTACGGCCGCTCCTGGCGGCGCCGGGCCCCCGTCGAGTCCCTGATGCCGCTGCGCCTCGCGAAGTACGGCGTCCCGCTCGCCGAGACCGGCCCCGCGGGCCTGGCCGCCGCGGGCATCGAACCGGCCCTCCTCCCTCCGGCCCCGGACCCGGCGCCGCTGCCGGAGCCCGTGCCGGAGCCGCTGCCCCGGGCCGCCCCCGCCGTGGAGACGGCCCAGCAGCACCCGGAGCTGCCGCAGACGGCGGCCCCGGAGGAATGGCAGCAGGCCCCCGCGCAGCCCGCCACCGACGAGAACGACAACCCCTGGTTCCCGGCGCAGGCGACCGCCAAGGTGTACGAGGGCACGTACGACCCGGACTTCGAGGTCGACGTCCCGGTCCCGCACCAGGTCCCCACGGGCCCCGGCGGCCGCACCCGCCCGCTGGGCAACGTGGGCACGGTCGGCAGCACCGTCCCCGGCGGGCAGCCCGGGCAGATCCCCGTACCGGAGGCCGTGCCCGTACCGGAGCCCGTCCAGGAGTCCGCGCAGCAGTGGACGCAGGAGGACGAGGAGTTCGCCGAGATCGCGTACGAGGTGTTCTCCGCGTTCATCGCCGAGAACAACGACTACCCGAGCGTCGCGGTGCTCGACATACACCTGACGGACGGGCACAACGTCCGCCACCCGCGCAGCGAGGCGCTGATCCGGCAGCTGATGCCGGCGTTCAAGCAGCGCTACCACGCGGAGCTGGAGGCCGACCACATCGCGTGAGCGCGCCACGCACGAGGGGCCGCCTCCCCTGCGGGAGACGGCCCCTCGGCGTATCCGTGGTTACGCGCCCAGCAGCCGGCGCACCCGGTCCGCCCCCACCGCGAGCAGCAGCGTGGGCAGCCGCGGCCCCGTCTCGCGGCTGACGAGCAGCCGGTAGAGCAGGGCGAAGAAGGACCGCTGGGCGGTCTTCAGCTCGGGCGTCGGCTTGGCGTCGGGCTCAAGCCCCGCGAGGACCTTCGGCACGCCGTAGACCAGCGTCGTCAGGCCGTCGAGGGACCAGTGCGTGTCCAGGCCCTCCAGGAGCAGCCGCAGCGACTCGCGCCCCTCGTCGTCCAGCGAGCCGAGCAGCTCCTTGTCCGGCTCGTCGCGCACGATGGTGCGGGCCTCGGCCGGGACCTGCGTGGTGATCCAGCTCTCCGCGCGGTCGAGGCGCGGGCGGGCCTCGTCCAGCGAGGTGAGCGGGTTCGCCGGGTCCAGCTCGCTGAGGATGCGCAGCGTCTGGTCCTCGGCGCCCGCGGTGATGTCGGCGACCGAGGCGAGCGTGCGGTACGGCAGCGGGCGCGGCGTGCTCGGCAGCTCGCCGGCGGCCGTGCCGACCGCGCGGGCGTACGCGGCGGCGTCGGCCGGGAGGACCGTGCCGTCGGCGACCTTGCGGGCCAGCGAGTCCCACTCGTCGTAGAGCCGCTGGATCTCCTGGTCGAAGGCGATCTTGAAGGACTGGTTGGGCCTGCGGCGGGCGTAGAGCCAGCGCAGCAGCGGGGCCTCCATGATCTTCAGGGCGTCGGCCGGGGTGGGCACGCCGCCCTTCGAGGAGGACATCTTGGCCATGCCGGAGATCCCGACGAAGGCGTACATCGGCCCGATCGGCTGGACGCCGTCGAAGACCTCGCGGACGATCTGGCCGCCGACGACGAACGAGGAGCCGGGCGAGGAGTGGTCGACGCCGCTGGGCTCGAAGATCACGCCCTCGTACGCCCAGCGCATGGGCCAGTCGACCTTCCAGACCAGCTTGCCGCGGTTGAACTCGCTGAGCCGGACCGTCTCGGCGAAGCCGCAGGCGGTGCAGGTGTAGTTCAGCTCGGTGGTGTCGTCGTCGTACGAGGTGACGGTGGTGAGGTCCTTCTCGCAGTTGCCGCAGTAGGGCTTGTACGGGAAGTAGCCGCCGGAGCCGCCGCTGCCGTCGTCCTCGCCGGCCGCGCCGGAGCCGGCCTCGGCCTCCAGCTCGGCCTCGTCCACCTTCTTCTGCTGCGGCTTCTTGCCGCCCTTGCCGGCCGCCGCCGGGTCCTTCTTGGTGCGGTAGCGGTCGAGGATGGCGTCGATGTCCGCGCGGTGGCGCATGGCGTGCAGGATCTGCTCGCGGTACGTGCCCGCGAGGTACTGCTCCGTCTGGCTGATCGGGTCGTACTCGACGCCCAGCTCGGCCAGCGACTCGGTCATGGCGGCCTTGAAGTGCTCGGCCCAGTTCGGGTACGCGGACCCGGCCGGGGCGGGCACCGAGGTCAGCGGCTTGCCGATGTGCTCGGCCCAGGACGTGTCGACGCCGGGGACGCCGTTCGGCACCTTGCGGTAGCGGTCGTAGTCGTCCCAGGAGATCAGGTGGCGCACGGTGTGACCGCGGCGGCGGATCTCGTCGGCGACCAGGTGCGGGGTCATGACCTCGCGGAGGTTGCCCAGGTGGATCGGGCCCGACGGGGAGAGGCCGGAGGCGACGACGACCGGTTTGCCAGGCGCACGACGCTCCGATTCGGCGATGACCTCGTCCGCGAAGCGGGAGACCCAGTCGGTCTCGGTGCTGCTCTGACTCTGAGCCACGGTCGGCACGTCCTTCTCTCGTGTAGGACTCGTAGGGGCACCGCCCATTCTCCCAGGTGCGGGCCGCAGCACGAAAACGGCTTTACGCCCCGTGGGATACTGGACCGATCCTCAGTCCTCTACGGAAACGGCAGCCAGACTCATGGCCTCGGTCACTTCCCTCGCTTCCACGCTCCAGCAGCAGCTGGCGGACGCCCTGACGGCAGCACTGCCGGATGCGGGCACCGCCGATCCGCTGCTGCGCCGAAGCGACCGGGCCGATTTCCAGGCCAACGGCATCCTGGCGCTCGCCAAGAAGCTCAAGGGCAATCCGCGCGAGCTGGCCGCCCAGGTCACCGACGCGCTCCCGGCCTCGGACCTGATCAAGGACATCGAGGTCTCGGGCCCCGGCTTCCTGAACGTCACGCTGACGGACCGGGCGATCACTCAGACGCTGGCCGCGCGCGCCGCCGACGGCGACCGGCTCGGCGTCCCGGCGGACGAGGCGGCGGGCACCACCGTCGTCGACTACGCCCAGCCCAACGTGGCCAAGGAGATGCACGTCGGCCACCTGCGGTCCGCGGTGATCGGTGACGCGATGGTGCGGATCCTGGAGTTCACCGGCGAGTCCGTGGTCCGGCGCCACCACATCGGCGACTGGGGCACGCAGTTCGGCATGCTCATCCAGTACCTCGTGGAGCACCCGCACGAGCTGGACCACGAGGGCGGCAAGGACGACGGCGAGGCCGCGATGTCCTCGCTGAACCGGCTCTACAAGGCCTCCCGGGCCCTGTTCGACTCGGACGAGGAGTTCAAGGCGCGCTCCCGGGACCGGGTCGTCGCGCTCCAGGCGGGCGACGCGGAGACGCTGGCCATGTGGCAGCGGTTCGTGGACGAGTCGAAGATCTACTTCTACTCGGTCTTCGACAAGCTCGACATGGAGATCTCCGACCCCGACATCGTCGGCGAGTCCGGCTACAACGACATGCTGGAGGAGACCTGCCGCATCCTGGAGGAGACGGGCGTCGCCGTCCGCTCCGAGGGTGCGCTGTGCGTCTTCTTCGACGACGTGCTGGGCCCCGACGGCAACAAGGTCCCGCTGATCGTCAAGAAGACGAACGGCGGCTACGGCTACGCGGCGACCGACCTCTCCGCGATCCGGGACCGGGTGCAGAACCTCAAGGCGGACACCCTGCTGTACGTGGTGGACGCGCGGCAGTCGCTGCACTTCAAGATGGTCTTCGAGACGGCCCGCCGGGCGGGCTGGCTGAACGACGGCGTGAAGGCGCACCAGCTCGCGTTCGGCACGGTGCTCGGCAAGGACGGCAAGCCGTTCAAGACCCGTGAGGGCGTCACGGTCCGGCTGGAGGACCTGCTGGACGAGGCCGTCGAGCGGGCGACCGCCGTGGTCCGGGAGAAGGCCGGGAAGGTGGGCCTGTCCGAGCAGGAGATCGTGGAGAACGGCCGGTACGTCGGCGTGGGCGCCGTGAAGTACGCGGACCTGTCGACCTCCGCCGTGCGGGACTACAAGTTCGACCTGGACCAGATGGTGTCGCTGAACGGCGACACCTCGGTGTACCTCCAGTACGCGTACGCGCGCATCCAGTCGATCCTGCGCAAGGCGGGCGACGCGAAGCCGGTCGCGCACCCGGAGCTGGAGCTGGCCCCGGCCGAGCGGACGCTGGGCCTGCACCTGGACCAGTTCGGCGAGGTGCTGGCCGAGGTGGCCGCCGGTTACGAGCCGCACAAGCTGGCCGCGTACCTCTACCAGCTCGCGTCGCTCTACACGACGTTCTACGACCAGTGCCACGTGCTGAGCGAGGACAACCCGGCCGAGGTCGTCGAGAACCGGCTGTTCCTCTGCGACCTCACCGCCCGCACCCTGCACCGGGGCATGGCGCTGCTCGGCATCCGGACGCCCGAGCGGCTCTGAGACGGCGGGGGCGGGGCCTGCGCGGCCCCGCCCCTCTCCTCTACTCCGGCCGCCCCAGCGCCCACCCCGATACGTCGGAGAGCCGGCCGCGCCACAGGGGCAGTCGCAGCGGGGCCGTGCCACCGCAGACGAGTGCCGCGTCCCGCAGGTGGATCCACCGGGGCAGGAAGCCGATGTCCTCGTCCGCCTGCGCCTCCTTGATCCCCTGGTCCACCGTCTCGGGAAATTCCGCGAGGAGGTTCGCTCCCTCGCCCTCCACCTGACGCAGGCTGAGCGCCCATTCCGCCTTCCACGCGTCGTGGCCGATCACCTCGCCGTGGAGCACCCCGGAGGGGACGGTCAGCGTCAGCGGCAGACCGGACCGGGGCTCACGGTCGAGCAGTTGGATCAGCAGCTGGAGCTGGAGATCGGGGACCGGCTGGGTGACCAGGAGTGCGTTTCGGACGGGGTCGGCGGGGTCGGTCATCTGCTGTTCCCTTCGGCCGCGGCCACTCCGGCGCCCTGGTGGGCCGGAATTTCCTTGCCCCGTATGCCCCGGGCGAGCGTGCTCAACCGCCTGCCCCCCGTACGGGAAAAAGGCCGGATACGCCCGGGACCCGAGGGAAGAAGAAGAACTCAGACCGTTCGCCGATCATTCTCCGGGGGAGCACATGACTGACCTCGATTCCGCGGCGGTGTCTCCCTCGCCGCACGCGATGACAGCGACCGAGCCCCCGCCGTCCAGGGCCGCCGAGGCCCGGGCGGCGGCCAAGGCGTTCGTGGCGACACTGGACCCGCGGCCGGCTGCGACGACCATCCAGGATCTGCTGCTCCTGGTGTCCGAGCTGGTGACGAACGCGATCCGGCACGCGGGCGCGGTGACCGCGCTGGCCTTCGGGGCGGACGCGGACACGCTGTACGTACGGGTCGCCGACCCCAGTTTCGACCGGCCGCAGCAGCGGACCCCGGATCTTCGCGGGGGCACGGGGGGCTTCGGCTGGCCCCTGGTGCTGAGGCTGTCCAAGAGGACCGAGATACGCGATCATCCGCAGCAGGGCAAGGTCATCCTCGTCGCGATGGCGCGCTGACTCACAGGAAGCGGCGCAGCGGCCGTACCGACGTCTCGCGGAGCCGCTGCGCGAGGGACCTGCGCCGCCACCTCCGGCCCTCGATCCGCTCGCTCACTTCCAGGTCCTCCGCGAAGTGGCCGTCGAGCGTCGCGGTGAGTTCCCGGTCCAGGACCGCGAGCATGACCTCCTCGTCGTGGTCCAGGGAGCGGCGGTTGATGTTCGTGGAGCCGATGAGCGCGGCGACCCGGTCGACGGTGACGATCTTGGCGTGCATCATCGTCGGCCGGTACTGGTAGATCTTCACGCCGCACGCCGTCAGCCGCTCGTAGTACAGCTGCCCGGCGAGCTGGCAGACCCGTTTGTCGGTGTGCGGGCCCGGCAGCAGGATCTCGACCTCGACCCCGCGCCGCGCCGCCGCGCACATCAGCTCCACGAAGAAGGCGTCCGGGGCGAAGTAGGCCGTGGCGATCCTGACGCGTTCCTCGGCGGTCTCCAGGACGACCCGGAGCAGGGTCTGCATGTCCTGCCAGCCCATGCTGGCCGAGCCCCGCACGACCTGCACCACGGCGTCGCCCTGCGGCGGGATGTGCCGGAACCGGTCGCGTGCGTCGAAGAGTTCGTCGTGGCACTCGGCCCAGTTCTGCGCGAAGGCCGCGGCGAGTCCGTCGACGGCCGGGCCCCGTACGCGGACGTGCGTGTCCCGCCACTCGTTCTCGTTCCGCGCGTCGCCGCACCACTCCTCGGCGATCCCGACGCCGCCGGTGAACGCGGTCTCCTCGTCCACCACGAGGACCTTGCGGTGGCAGCGGTGGTTCTGCTTCAGGGGTGAGAGGTAGAGCGGCTTGCGGAACCACGCGACCTGGACGCCCGCGTCCTCCATGGCCCGCAGCTGGTCCTTCTCTATGAGCCTGCTGCCGAATCCGTCGAGCAGCAGCCGCACCCGCACCCCGGCGCGGGCCCGCTCGGCCAGGGTGGCGGCGAACTCCCGCGCGATGTCGCCGCGCCAGTAGACGAACGTCATCATGTCCACGGTGTGCTCGGCGCGGCGGATGCCGTCCAGCATCGCGGCGAAGATCGCGTCCCCGTTCCGCAGCGGGACCAGTTCGTTCCCCTCGGTGGCGGCGATCCCGATGAGCCGTTCCAGCCGCCGTCTGAGGCGCTGCGCGCGCTCCACGAGGGCGGTATCGGCAACGGGGTCCGCTGTCCGCAGTTCCGGTCTGTCGTCGGTGCCGCTGGTCATGCCGTCGCTCCTCGAAGGGGGTGGGTGGCTCGGGGCAGTGACCGTCTTCCCCGAGACGGGGGCGATATGACCGCACCCACCGCCGTACGCCACTCCGAGAACCGGGCGGCGTTCACCGGGCACCTGGGACGCTGAACTCCGTAACCAATGGGGGCCGATGCCCTCATTGGTCTTGACCAATTTCCCCAAGTATGAGAATCATGGCCGGAGTCGCCACAGAACCTTCATAACTGCTCCGCAGGAGACCCACGCACCATGCGCATACCGACCTCCGCCGCCCTCGCGGCGCTCGGCGGTGCCCTCGTTCTCGGGCTCACCGTCGCTCCGGCCGCTCAGGCCGCTCCCGCCTCGGCGGACTGCACGACCGACGCCTTCGGAATCGCCGGGAAGTACGGCGAGTTCGTCCTCGGGGACGACGTCCACTCCCCCGACGCGGAAGGCGCCGTGGCGGTCGGTGGGAACGCCGACTTCAAGGGCGGGTTCAGCGTCGGCAACGAGCTGACGGCCGCCCAGGTAGACGCGCTGCCCGGCCGGGCGTCGCTCGTCGTACGCGGCGACCTGGTCAACGGCGGTTCCGCCACCGTCGTCATGAAGGGCAACGCCGTCGTCGGCGGCGAGGTCAAGGACCGCGCGGTCGAGATGCACAACGGCACCTTCAGCAAGAAGGCCGATCTGATCGACTTCGACGGCGAGTTCGCGAAGCTCCGGTCGTACTCGGACGCGCTGGCCGAGGAGTCGGCGACCTCCGGCGCCACGGTGGACCTCGACGGCAACCGGCTGACGCTGACCGGCACGGACACCGGCCAGAACGTGTTCCCGGTCGAGGCGTCGCAGCTGGAGAAGGCGAAGGAGGTCTTCGTCAAGGTCCCGGCCGGGGCGACGACGATCGTCAACGTCACCGGCCAGACGTACGACATGGCGACCGCCGGTACGACGGGCTTCTTCCTGTCGGGCGGTCAGGACTTCGTCCTGGACGACAAGCTCCAGAGCGCGCAGGACGGCGCGGTCCGCGCCAAGCTGCTGTGGAACTTCCCGAACGCCACGAAGATCGTCAAGAACAGCCAGGCCGCCTGGCCGGGCAGCGTCCTCGCCCCGTACGCGCACCTGGAGCTCGGCAACGCCGCCCCGGTCAACGGCTCGGTGTGGGTGGCCTCGCTGCACGGCTCGGGCGGCGCGGAGACGCACCACTTCCCGTTCACCGGCTGCCTGCCCGAGGTGCCCGGCACCCCGAAGCCCAGCACGACGCCGAGCGGCACGCCCTCCACGACGCCCCCGGCGACCACCACCCCGTCAGCCTCGGTCCCGCCGGCCGGCAGCGCGACGCCGTCCGGCACCCCGTCGGGCACGACGACGCCGGGCGCCCCGGTCCCGTCCGCCAGTCCGTCTCAGCCCGAGGGCGACCTGGCGACGACCGGTAGCGGCAACATGGTCCCCATCACCGTCGGAGGCGCCGTGGTCGTCGCCGCCGGTGCGGGCCTCGTGGTCGTGGCCCGCCGCCGCAAGCGCGCCTGACCCGGCTGAGCGGCACGCGCCCCGGGAAGGGCCGCGTGCCGCTCAGCGCTTCTCCCAGACCGAGGTGTCGTAGCGGTAGTAGTACTCCGGGCGCCCGGCGATGCTGCTCGTACGGAACGGCTTGCCGCCGTCGTCCACGCGCAGCGTGCCCGTACGGCCGCCGCTGGACCAGTCCAGCTCCAGGTACCAGCTGACGTCGTGCCCCTCCACGTGCGCGTCGAGGTCGAAGACCTCCACATCGCTGGAGGACACCCGGAACGGGAAGTCCTTGGCGGGGACGGTCTCGTCGCCCTGCTGCCCGGCGACCGGCTTGAGCGCCGGGCGGCTGTCGTCCAGGTCGATGTCGAAGGACTGGGGCTCGATGCCGCTGCCGCAGCCCTCGCCCATCGAGAACGCCGGCTGCTGCACGGGCGCCCGCCGGCTCAGCGCCTTCACCCGGAGCCCGGTCAGGACGACGGCCTGCTCGGAGGTGCCCTGCACGGTCAGCTCCAGCTTCATGGAGCCCCCGTCCACCCCGCCGAGCGCCCGCGCCCAGCCCCGGGTGCTGTTGGGCGACGGCGGGGGCGGCACGGTCGCCGGGTCCTGGCCCAGCAGGTAGAACTGCCCGCAGGGCTCCTCCCAGTTGTACGAGCTGATGGTCACCGTGGGCGGCCGTCCCGGCCCGCCTCTGGGCGCGCCGGTGGTGCGCGAGGCGGACGGCGACGTCCGTGCGGTGGGACTGGCCGAACCCGTGGTCGCGGAGGCGCTGGGCCGCTTCGACGCGCTGACCGAGGGCGAGGGGCTGTACGGGGACGGGGAGACGGCGCCGGCGTCCTTGCCCGCCGTCGTGCCGCTCGCACCCGGGGCGCCCGCGGCCGCTTCCGAACCGGTCTGCTTGAGCCGGCCGATGACGACGGCGGTGGGCACGGTGAGCGCGACGACGGCCGCGGCGGCGAGGAGGACGCGCGTACGGGCGGAGGCCCGGCGCCAGCGGGAGGGCGCGGGCCCTTCGCGTACGGGCCCGCGGTCCACGGGCCCGGACTTCACGGCCTCCGGCGCCACGGGCTCGGGCTCGGCGGGCGCGGCCCGCACCGGCTCCGGCTTCGCGGGCTCCGGCTCCGACGCCACCGGCTCCGGCCTCGCGGGCTCCGGCCCGGGCGCCACCGGCTCGGGCGCCACCCCCTCCGGCTTCGCGGGCTCCGCCGGAGCAGACGCTTCCGCTCTCCCCCGCCCCCGCGCCGCGTCCGCCAGGATCCACCGGCGGTGGACCTCCACCAACTCGTCGGCCGTCGCCCCGCACAGGCGCGCGAACCGCTCCACGGGCGCGAACTCACCCGGCACCGCGTCCCCGTTGCAGTACCGGTGGAGCGTCGACGTACTGACGTGCAAGCGGCCCGCGAGCACCCCGTAGCTGCGTCCCGAACGATCCTTCAGTTTCTTCAGCAGGCCCGCTAGTTCCTCGGCCTCCGGCGTCGCCACTGCGGCGTTCCCCCTCCTGGTCCGTCCCGGATCACCGTTCCAGGGACGTGGAATCTGCCCAGGTCACAGTACGCGCAGGCATTCCAGCATCCCCAATGGTGCGGCGGGCGTTGCGGCCGGAATCCGTCGTGCCACAAGCTCGGACCACACCACAGCGACAACGGGGGCCGACCAGTGCGAACCCTCTTCCGCATCGAGCTGGCCGATGCGCTGGCGATCGGAGTGCTGATCGTGACGACCGCGATCGTCCTGCTCCTGATCTGCCGGAACTGACCATGCCGGCACGACCGAACACCCTTCACGACCGAACACATACGGGGAGTACCACCATGCGCAGCAACCGCAGCATCCGCACCACCGTCCTCGCGGCGACCGCCGTGCTCGCCGCCCTCTCGCTCACGGCGTGCGGCGGGGACGACGGCACCGACGCGAAGAAGCCCGCGGCGTCCGTCCAGGCCACCGACGGCACGTCGTCGGCCGCGCCGGACAAGGACTCGACGGCCGCCACGGACACCGAACCGGCCGCCGACACCACGAAGCCCGCCGAGAAGCCTGCCGAGAAGACCGCGGAGCCCGCCGGAAAGCCGGTGTCCAAGCCCCAGCCGAAGCCGCAGCCCAAGTCCGCGGTCACCTGCACCGGCGCGAACACGAGGGTCACCGTCACCGAGGTGAGCCGCCCGGTCAACCACCTGCTGCTCACGGTCACCAACACGGGCGACCGCCCCTGCTACGCGTACCACGCGCCGATGCTCCGCTTCGACGGCGCGCAGGCGGTCTTCCGGGTGCTCCGGGACAGCAAGCCGCAGGCCGTGGTGACGCTGGCCCCGGGCCGGTCCGCATACGCCGGGATCGGCCTGACGGGCGAGCCGAACGGCGGGAAGCCGTACCCGAGCAAGCACCTCGGCGTCACCTTCGCCGACCGCGCCGACGCCCCGCTCAACGGCTCCCCGGTCGAGCTGACCCTGCCCGCCGGGACCTACTGGGACGACAACGGCTTCGTCACCTACTGGCAGAGCGAGATGGCCGACGCGCTCGTCTACTGACCGCCCAGCTCGAAGTCGAACCAGATCCGGTGCGTGCCGTCCTCCTCGACGGCGATCCCGCCGCCCCCGCTGATCCCGGCGAGGGCGGCGGTCCCGCTCCCGGGCGCGATCAAGAAGAACTCATGGGTGCGGTCGCCGCCGCTGGTGGCGGCCACGTGCACGAAGTTGAACGTCCCCTCGTGCCCGGCGAGCGCGCCCTCGAAGGACTCCATGGCGACGTACGTACCGACCCCCGACTCCTGGTCGAACGCGGAGGTGAACAACGTCGTGGACCGCCCCGCCACCTCCCCCTCGAAGGTCTTCACGATGGTCGCCACCCCGACGGGCAGCGCGGTGACCACCTCGGGCTCGGGCTTCAGCTCGGAGGGGATGAACGAGTTGACGGTGAAGGTTCCGGAAGCTCTCATGCGCCCGATCGTAGGGGCGGGGTACGACAGTTGACGGCCGCCGCTCAGCCCCGCAGCCGCTGCGCGACCTCCGTGGCCCAGTACGTCAGGATCAGCTGGGCGCCCGCGCGGCGGATGCCCGTCAGGCTCTCCATGATCGCCGCGTCCCGGTCGATCCAGCCCTTCTCGGCGGCGGCCTCGATCATGGAGTACTCGCCGCTGATCTGGTACGCGGCCACCGGCACGTCCGACGCCTCCGCGACCTTGGCCACGATGTCCAGGTAGGGACCGGCGGGCTTGACCATGACCATGTCCGCGCCCTCTTCGAGGTCGAGCGCCAGCTCGCGCAGCGACTCGCGGATGTTGGCCGGGTCCTGCTGGTACGTCTTGCGGTCGCCCCTGAGCGAGGAGCCGACGGCCTCGCGGAACGGGCCGTAGAAGGCGGAGGAGTACTTCGCGGTGTACGCGAGGATCGAGACGTCCTCGTGCCCCGTCTGGTCGAGCGCGTCGCGGATGACACCGACCTGCCCGTCCATCATCCCGCTGGGGCCGACCACATGGGCGCCCGCGTCGGCCTGGACCTGGGCCATCTCCGCGTACCGCTCCAGGGTGGCGTCGTTGTCGACGCGGCCGTCCCCGGTCAGCACACCGCAGTGGCCGTGGTCGGTGAACTCGTCCAGGCACAGGTCCGACATGACGATGAGGTCGTCGCCGACCTCCTCGCGCACCGCGCGCAGCGCGACCTGGAGGATGCCGTCCGGGTCGGTGCCCGCCGTGCCCCGGCCGTCCTTCTTCTCGTCCAGCGGGACGCCGAAGAGCATGATCCCCGAGACCCCGGCCGAGACCGCCTCTACGGCCGCCTTCCGCAGGGTGTCCAGGGTGTGCTGCTGCACGCCGGGCATGGCCGAGATCGCGACCGGGGCGTCGATGCCCTCGCGGACGAACGCGGGCAGGATCAGGTCGGCCGGATCGAGCCGTGTCTCGGCGACCATCCGCCGCATCGCGGGGGTCGTCCGCAGCCGACGGGGCCGCGAGCCGGGGAAGTTTCCGTACACAGTCATCCTTCGAGCGTAGACCCGCGCGCCCCCCGCTCTTACCGACACCGGTACCGGAAAAGCGCCCGGAAAGCGGCGGGGCCCGCCCGCCTCACGAAGAGACGGACGGGCCCCGGGCACCGCTCGGGATCAGGTCGTCGTACGCCGTCTGCGCGCACCCGGACGCCGCTCGCTCGGCCGGGTCACCGGGTCACCGGCCTCCCGCGCCGCGTCCCGGCGCCGCGCGCCGAACTCCGCCAGCGCCTCGGCCAGCTTGTGCACCGAAGGCTCCGGCGACAGGACGTCCACGCGCAGCCCGTGCTCCTCGGCGGTCTTCGCCGTGGCGGGGCCGATGCAGGCGATGACCGTCACGTTGTGCGGCTTGCCCGCGATGCCGACCAGGTTGCGCACGGTCGAGGACGAGGTGAAGAGCACCGCGTCGAAACCGCCGCCCTTGATCGCCTCGCGGGTCTCGGCCGGCGGCGGCGAGGCGCGGACCGTGCGGTACGCGGTGACGTCGTCGACCTCCCAGCCGAGCTCGATCAGCCCGGCCACCAGGGTCTCGGTGGCGATGTCGGCGCGCGGCAGGAAGACGCGGTCGATCGGGTCGAAGACCGGGTCGTACGGCGGCCAGTCCTCAAGGAGACCGGCGGCGGACTGCTCGCCCGACGGCACCAGGTCCGGCTTCACGCCGAAGTCGATCAGCGCGGCGGCGGTCTGCTCGCCGACCGCGGCGACCTTGATCCCCGCGAAGGCCCGCGCGTCGAGCCCGTACTCCTCGAACTTCTCCCGGACGGCCTTCACGGCGTTGACGCTGGTGAAGGCGATCCACTCGTACCGGCCGGTGACCAGGCCCTTGACCGCCCGCTCCATCTGCTGGGGCGTACGCGGCGGCTCGACGGCGATCGTCGGCACCTCGTGCGGCACGGCGCCGTAGGACCGCAGCTGGTCGGAGAGCGAGGCCGCCTGCTCCTTCGTACGCGGCACGAGGACCTTCCAGCCGAACATCGGCTTGGACTCGAACCACGCGAGCTGGTCGCGCTGGGCGGCGGAGCTGCGCTCCCCGACCACGGCTATGACCGGCTGGTGCCCCTCCGGAGAGGGGAGCACCTTGCCCTGCTTGAAGACCTGGGCGATCGTCCCGAGGGTCGCCGTCCAGGTGCGCTGGCGCGTCGTCGTGCCGCCGGCCGTCACGGTCAGCGGGGTGTCGGGCTTGCGGCCCGACGCGACCAGCTCACCGGCGGCCGCGGCCACCGCGTCGAGCGACGTCGAGATGACGCACGTGGCGTCGCTCGCGCCGACCTCGCTCCAGCAGCGTTCGGTGGCCGTACGGGCGTCGACGAACCGTACGTCCGCGCCCTGCGCGTCCCGCAGCGGCACCCCGGCGTACGCGGGCACCCCGACGGCGTTCGCGACGCCCGGGACGACCTCGAAGGGGATGCCGGCGGAGGCGCAGGCCAGCATCTCGGCGGCGGCGTTCCCGTCCAGGCCGGGGTCGCCGGCCACGGCACGGACGACCCGCCTGCCGCCCTTCGCGGCCTCCATGACAAGATTGGCCGCATCCCTGAGAACGGGCACTCCGGCGGCTGTTGACTGCGCGTCAACAACCGCCAGCTCAGGGGTGCTTACCCCTGCCCGCGCATGGCAGCGGACGACGCCGAGAACATCCGGTTCGGCGACAAGGACGTCCGCGCTCGCAAGCGCCTCGACGGCGCGCAGGGTCAGCAGTCCGGGGTCGCCGGGACCGGCGCCGAGGAAGGTGACGTGCCCTGCGGAGTGGACCGGGAAATCGGATGCGGCGGGGCCGGTGGGGCTCAAAGTGCTCGCTCCCCCATAAGACCGGCCGCACCCTTGGCAAGCATCTCGGCCGCGAGTTCGCGACCGATCGCCGCCGCGTCGTCGTGCGACGTGGGAACGGGACCGGTGGTGGACATCTGCACCAGCGAGGCACCGTCGGTGGAACCGACGACACCGCGCAGGCGCAGTTCGTTGACAGCCTGACCGTCGGCGAGGAGGTCGGCCAGCGCACCCACGGGTGCGGAGCAGCCGGCCTCCAGGGCGGCGAGCAGGGCACGCTCGGCGGTCACGGCGGCCCGGGTGTACGGGTCGTCGAGCTCGGCGAGCGCGGCGGCGAGGTCGGCGCTGCCGGCAGCGCACTCGATCGCCAGTGCTCCCTGGCCGGGAGCGGGCAGCACGGTGTCGACCGGCAGGAAGTCGGTCACCTCACCGCTGCGGCCCAGACGGCTGAGCCCGGCCGCGGCGAGAACCACGGCGTCCAGCTCACCGCTGCGTACGAACCCGATCCGGGTGTCGACGTTGCCGCGGATCGGAACGGTCTCGATGCCGAGGCCGTGGCTTCGGGCGTACGCGTTGAGCTGGGCCATGCGCCGCGGCGAGCCGGTGCCGACGCGGGCGCCGGACGGCAGCTCCGCGAAGGTCAGCCCGTCCCGGGCGATCAGCACGTCGCGCGGGTCCTCGCGCACCGGCACGGCGGCCAGCACCAGGCCCTCGGGCTGCGCGGTCGGCAGGTCCTTGAGCGAGTGGACGGCGAAGTCCACCTCGCCGCGCAGCAGCGCCTCGCGCAGCGCGGCGACGAACACGCCGGTCCCGCCGATCTGCGCCAGGTGCTCCCGGGAGGTGTCCCCGTACGTGGTGATCTCCACGAGTTCGACGGCGCGCCCGGTCACCTCGCTGACCGCATCGGCGACGTGGCCGGACTGGGCCATCGCGAGCTTGCTGCGCCTGGTCCCCAGTCGCAGGGGTGAGTTGTCGGTCATGACCGCCCTCGATTCGGGTCGTTCAGGTCTGCCCGGGAGACGGCGGCGACCGTCTGCGGGTCGAGGTCGAAGAGTTCGCGCAGCGCGTCCGCGTACCCGGCGCCGCCGGGCTCGCTGGCGAGCTGTTTGACCCGCACGGTGGGCGCGTGCAGGAGCTTGTCGACCACGCGGCGCACGGTCTGCGTGATCTCGGCGCGCTGCTTCTCGTCCAGGTCGGGGAGGCGCCCGTCCAGCCGGGCGATCTCGTCCGCCACCACACCGGCGGCCATCGTGCGCAGGGCGACGACGGTCGGGGTGATGTGGGCGGCGCGCTGGGCGGCCCCGAAGGCGGCGACCTCGTCGGCGACGATGGTGCGCACCTGGTCCACATCGGCGGCCATCGGGGCGTCGGCCGACGCCTCCGCGAGCGACTCGATGTCGACGAGGCGCACACCGTCGAGGCGGCCGGCCGCCACGTCGATGTCGCGCGGCATGGCGAGGTCCAGCAGCGCCAGGCGCTCGGGTCCGGTGGACTGCGCCGGGATCAGGCCGCTCGCCGGATCGGGCACGTGGTCCACGCCGACCGCCCCGGCGACGGTCTCGGCGGTGAGCACGAGTCCGGTGGCGCCGGTGCAGGAGACGGCGATGTCGGCACGTGTCAGTTCGCCGGTGACCTCGGCCATCTCCACGGCCCGGGCGCGCACCCCCGTACCGCCGGGCTGGTTCAGGATCTCGACCAGGCGGTCGGCGCGGGCCCGGGTGCGGTTGGCGACGGCGATCTCGGCGACGCCGGAGCGGGCCAGCGTCGCGGCGGCCAGCGAGGACATGGAGCCGGCGCCGATGACGAGGGCGCGCTTGCCCTTGGCCCAGGCGGCGGTGTCGGGGCCGCCGGCGAGCTGTTCCAGGCCGAAGGTGACGAGCGACTGCCCGGCCCGGTCGATCCCGGTCTCGCTGTGGGCGCGCTTGCCGACGCGCAGGGCCTGCTGGAAGAGGTCGTTGAGCAGCCGCCCCGCGGTGTGCAGCTCCTGGCCGAGGGCGAGCGCGTCCTTGATCTGGCCGAGGATCTGGCCCTCGCCGACGACCATCGAGTCGAGCCCGCAGGCCACCGAGAACAGGTGGTGGACGGCCCGGTCCTCGTAGTGCACGTAGAGATACGGAGTCAGCTCGTCGAGACCGACGCCGCTGTGCTGGGCGAGGAGCGTGGACAGCTCGGCGACGCCCGCGTGGAACTTGTCCACGTCGGCGTACAGCTCGATGCGGTTGCAGGTGGCGAGGACGGTGGCCTCGGCGGCGGGCTCGGCGGCCAGGGTGTCCTGGAGCAGCTTGGCCTGGGTGTCGGCGGCCAGCGAGGCGCGCTCCAGTACGGAGACGGGGGCGCTGCGGTGGCTCAGACCCACGAGGAGCAGGCTCATGCCGGCATCACGGCGGGCATGTCCCCGTCGGGTCCCTTCCGGCCGGTGGTGGTGGCGCGCACGGGCGGCGCGGCCGGGTCGGGCGCGGTGTCGACGCCCTCCTCACCGGCCTTGCGCTGCTCGTGGAAGGCGAGGATCTGGAGCTCGATGGAGAGGTCCACCTTGCGCACGTCGACGCCCTCGGGCACGGAGAGGACGGTCGGCGCGAAGTTGAGGATCGAGGTGACACCGGCGGCGACGAGCCGGTCGCACACCTGCTGGGCGGCGCCGGGCGGGGTGGTGATCACACCGATGGAGACGCCGTTCTCGCTGATGATGCGGTCGAGGTCGTCGGCGTGCTGCACGGGGATGCCCGCGACGGGCGTACCGGCCATGGCCGGGTCGGCGTCGATGAGCGCGGCGACGCGGAAGCCGCGCGAGGCGAAGCCGCCGTAGTTGGCGAGGGCCGCGCCGAGGTTCCCGATGCCGACGATGGCGACCGGCCAGTCCTGGGTGAGGCCGAGCTCACGCGAGATCTGGTAGACGAGATACTCGACGTCGTAGCCGACGCCGCGCGTCCCGTACGAGCCGAGATAGCTGAAGTCCTTGCGCAGCTTCGCGGAGTTGACCCCCGCCGCCGCGGCGAGCTCCTCGGAGGAGACCGTGGGGACCGAGCGCTCGGAGAGCGCGGTCAGCGCGCGAAGATACAGCGGAAGTCGGGCGACGGTGGCCTCGGGAATTCCTCGGCTACGGGTCGCCGGTCGGTGATTTCGGCCAGTTGCCACGGTGCTCCTGCGGGATGAGCGGGGCTTTAGGCGGCCGTATGTCCCAAGACCGCCCCGTCGAATGCAGGCTATGTCTTTGTGAACGCGTGCACAAAGATAGTGTCCGGTTTGTCCGGTCAAAGTGACCGGGGTCACGCACATCCGTCGCGCGATCCAGGAACCATGGATCGCATCAGCCCGTTGCAGGCCCGAAGGGGGCAAAGCGGTACACACTCCTCACGACTACGCCCCCGAGACCACTCAAAACGCCCACGATGGTAACCGGGTTTCACTCAGGAAAGCAGCGCGCTGCGCAGTCGCGCCGGGTCGACCCGCCAGAACGTGTGCTGTTCGTTATCCACGAGCACCACCGGGATCTGCTCCCAGTACTCCCGGTGCAGCTCCTCGTCCTGGGTGATGTCCTTCTCCTCCCAGGAGGCGCCGGTCTCCTCGCAGACCGCCCGGACCACCGCCCGGGCGTCGTCACAGAGGTGGCAGCCGGGCTTCCCCACCAGGGTCACCACACGCTCGGCGGGGTTCTTCTTCCTACGACGCAGCAAGGCACTCATACCTCTCATTCTCGGCCCCCTCCCGGAGCCCCCGGACACCAGGAGTTCACACCGCGGCACCACGCCGGAACCGGAACGGCCGGGCCGACTGGCTATGCTCGACCGCATGGCCGCTCTTGGATGGCTCACCCCCCGCAGGCGTTCCGCCACGGCCCGCAGCGTGCTGGCGGGCGAGGCGGCGGCGGAGGCCGCGCGGAAGTCCTCGCTGGAAGCCGGATCCGCCGTCGAGGAGACCGAGCCGGAGGAGCCCGAGTTCCCCGTCGTCGGCGACGAACGGGCCGCCGCCTTCTTCGACCTGGACAACACCGTGATGCAGGGCGCCGCACTCTTCCACTTCGGCCGCGGCCTGTACAAGCGGAAGTTCTTCGAGCGCCGCGAGCTCACCCGGTTCGCCTGGCAGCAGGCGTGGTTCCGGCTGGCCGGCGTCGAGGATCCGGAGCACATGCAGGACGCCCGCGACAGCGCGCTGTCCATCGTCAAGGGCCACCGCGTCTCCGAGCTGATGTCCATCGGCGAGGAGATCTACGACGAGTACATGGCCGACCGCATCTGGCCCGGCACCCGCGCCCTGGCCCAGGCCCACCTGGACGCCGGCCAGCGGGTCTGGCTGGTCACCGCGGCGCCGGTGGAGACCGCCACGATCATCGCCCGCCGGCTCGGCCTGACCGGGGCGCTCGGCACGGTCGCCGAATCGGTCGACGGGGTCTACACCGGACGCCTGGTCGGCGAACCCCTGCACGGCCCCGCGAAGGCCGAGGCGGTCCGCGCCCTGGCGGCGGCGGAGGGCCTGGACCTGGCCCGCTGCGCCGCGTACAGCGACTCGCACAACGACATCCCGATGCTGTCCCTGGTGGGCCACCCGTACGCGATCAACCCGGACACCAAGCTCCGCAAGCACGCCCGCGCCCGCGACTGGCGGCTGCGCGACTACCGCACCGGCCGCAAGGCGGCCAAGGTCGGCATCCCGGCCGCCGCCGGGGTCGGCGCCCTCGCGGGCGGCACGGCCGCGGCCGTCGCCCTGCACCGCCGCCGCCGCTGACCGGCCGCCGGAACCGCTGACTCTCCGCGCCTGCGTGCGTCAACACGGCACACCCTTTTCACCGGCCACAACCCGTCGCCCCGGTAGACAGATTCCGAAGCGATTCGATCAACAAGCGATCACGTCGTGCGACTTGGTGCGTCGAAAAGTAGGCACGGAAGCGACGCAATCGATGATTTGTGCAACTGGGCGTAGTGCGGCCTGTACGAAGCGTTATTCTCCTCAAACGCATTCCGGACCCGCCACTCACTACGACGAGTGATGGATTCGCACTGCTCGTGATGGAAGCTCTGCCTCTGGGAGTCCCGTGTACCCACACGTCGGGGTTGACGCCTCGGGCCTGGCTACGCTGCGCGCATCAGTAGCCGAACGCATGCGCGGCTTCGTCCCCACCGCGTACGCCGTACCCGCATTCGCCGCCCCTGTACCTGCCGGCCCCTGCTACGCCCTGGCCGAACGCGCCGCGGCGGTGGGAAGACGCGGCACCCGCGGGGCCGCGACCACCGCCGCCCCCGTCCGGCGGCCGGCCGCCGACAGCGACAGCGCGCGCATGATGGAGCTCGTCGAGCGCGCCCAGGCCGGCGAGGCCGACGCCTTCGGACGCCTCTACGACCAGTACAGCGACACGGTCTACCGGTACATCTACTACCGCGTGGGCAGCAAGGCGACGGCGGAGGACCTCACCAGCGAGACCTTCCTGCGCGCCCTGCGCCGCATCTCCACCTTCACCTGGCAGGGCCGCGACTTCGGCGCCTGGCTGGTCACGATCGCGCGCAACCTGGTCGCCGACCACTTCAAATCCAGTCGGTTCCGGCTGGAAGTGACCACCGGCGAAATGCTCGACGCCAACGAGGTCGCCCGCAGCCCCGAGGACTCCGTCCTGGAGTCCCTCTCCAACGCCGCGCTGCTCCAGGCCGTGCGCCGCCTCAACCCCCAGCAGCAGGAGTGCGTGACCCTGCGCTTCCTGCAGGGGCTCTCGGTCGCCGAGACCGCCCGCGTCATGGGCAAGAACGAAGGCGCGATCAAGACCCTCCAGTACCGTGCCGTGCGCACCCTCGCCCGGCTCCTCCCGGACGATGCCCGCTGACGGCACCCCCCGCCGGGGCGCTCCCGGCGATGTGTTCATCACGCACTGGTCCGATCATCTTTCGTGCGTAACCCAAGTGCCGCGCCACTCGTTGTGCCGGTTGCAGGCCCCCTGTCGTCACACCATGTCCGCGGACACTCACTCGTTCGTGTGGAAGCGCTCAAGGTGTGCAACCTTCCGGATCCCCAGGGGAGTCGACCGTCATGACGAGAGGAGGTGCCGCCAGTGATCGCAAACGTTTCGGCACACCGGCGGGCGAACGCCTTCGCCCAGGCCCTGGAGGAGCAGTCGCTCCGCGGTGCGGCGGCCGTGCAGCCCGAGGACCCGGCCGAACAGGCCGACCAAGGACCGCTGTTGGCCCTGGCGAACGGCCTCGGTGAGCTGCCGAAGCCGCAGTTGGACCCCGAGGTCAAAGTGGTGCAGCGAGCCCAGCTCGTCGCCGCCATGGAAGCCATGTTCGCCGAGGGCGGCGCGTCCGCGGACCCTACGGTGCCCGAGCAGCGGAGCAGGGGCAGCCACCGCGCCTCCCCGCTCCGCAAACTGCGCCCCAGATCCCGCTGGTCCAAGGGCCTTGCCGCGGGCGGGCTCACCGTCGGGGTGGCCGCAGGCGCCTTCGGCGGAGTGGCCGCGGCCAGCTCCGACGCCCTCCCCGGTGACTCGCTCTACGGGCTGAAGCGCGGCATGGAGGACCTCCACCTCGGCCTCACCCGCGACGACACCGACCGCGGCGAGATCTACCTCGACCAGGCGTCCACCCGCCTCGGCGAGGCCCGCCGCCTGATGGAGCGCGCCCGCTCGGGCGACCTCGACCACGAACAGCTCGCCGAGATCAGGCGCACGCTCAACGGCATGTCGCACGACGCCACCGAGGGCCACCGCCTCCTCCACGCCGCGTACGAACGGGACGGCGCCCTCGGGCCGATCCAGACCCTGGACTCCTTCTCCCGCTCCCACCGCGACACCTGGAGCAGCCTCCGCGACCGCCTCCCCGTCCAGCTGACCGACGTGGGCAACCAGGTCAGTTCGGTGTTCGCCGCCATAGACGAAGAGGTCGCGCCGCTCCAGTCGCTGTTCCCGCGCGCCCCGGAGAAGGGCCCCGAGTCCGGCCGCTCCGACTCCACGGGCACCGGCGCCGCCCCCTCCACCGACACGCGGACCCCGTCGCCCTCGTCCTCCCCCCGCCACGAGGACGGCGGCACGGGCTCCAGCGGCTCACCGCGCCCCTCGGACGCCGCCTCCAGCCCGGCGGACGGCCTGATCGGCGGCGGCACGGACGGCCTCTTCGACCCGCCGTCCCCGGACGCGACCAGCCCGTCGAAGGAGGCGCCGAGCGCGACACCGACGCCGGACATCACCATCCCGCCGCTGCTCCCGGGCCTCATCGGCGGTCTCGGCATCGACGCGGAGAACGAGAAGGGCTGACCGGCCCGCGTGGTGCGGCGGCGGCCGTCAGAAGAAGACCGACCGCCGCTGCACCAGCAGCTTGTACAGCGTGTGCTGGATCTGCTCCCGCACCTGGTCCGTCAGGTTGAACATCAGCATCGGGTCCTCCGCCGCCTCCAGCGGATAGCCGTCCGTCGGGATCGGCTCGCCGAACTGGATCGTCCACTTCGTCGGCAGCGGCACCGCACCCAGCGGCCCCAGCCAGGGGAACGTCGGGGTGATCGGGAAGTACGGGAATCCCAGCAGCCGCGCCAGCGTCTTCGCGTTCCCGATCATCGGGTAGATCTCCTCCGCGCCCACGATCGAGCACGGCACGATCGGCACCCCGGCCTTCAGCGCCGTCGACACGAAGCCGCCCCGCCCGAAGCGCTGGAGCTTGTACCGCTCGCCGAACGGCTTGCCGATCCCCTTGAAGCCCTCCGGCATCACACCGACGACCTCGCCCTGGCGCAGCAGCCGCTCCGCGTCCTCCGCGCACGCCAGCGTGTGCCCCGCCTTCCGGGCCAGCTCGTTGACCACGGGCAGCATGAAGACCAGGTCCGCCGCGAGCAGCCGCAGGTGCCGGTCCGCCGGATGGTGGTCGTGCACCGCGACCTGGAGCATCAGCCCGTCCAGCGGGAGCGTCCCGGAGTGGTTGGACACGATGAGCGCCCCGCCCTCGGCCGGGATGTTCTCGATGCCCTTCACCTCGACCCGGAAGTACTTCTCGTACACCGGCCGCAGCAGCGACATCAGGACCTGGTCGGTCAGCTCCTCGTCGTAGCCGAACTCGTCCACGTCGTACTCACCGGTGACCCGCCGCCGCAGGAAGGCGAGCCCGCCCGCGATCCGGCGGTCCCAGACGCCCCGCCCGGCCACGTCGGCCCCGTGCGGCTCCTCCGGCTCCGGCGAGGTGTCCGGGGAGCCCGAGGGCCCCGGCAGGGCGCTCACCGAGCCCGTACCGCGTACCGGAGACCGCCGGCGCGCGGCGCGCGGCACGGCCCCCGACCGCGAACGGTCGTCGTCGAACGGAATGACCTTGGCATCCGCCATCGTCGCTGCGCTCCTCTACCTGGCGCTCGGGGTCGTCGGGTGGGTGTCGTCGCCGGAACCGGGCCCGGCGATCCGGGGCACGGCCTCGGCCACGCGGTCCACGGCCCGGCCCACCACCCGGGGCGGCAGCAGGCCCGGCGCCCGGCTGCGCGCGAAGGCCGCGAACGTCTCCCCCGTCGTGTACCGGGGCGAGAATCCCAGCGTCTCCCGCATCTGGACGGTGGAGACCACCCTGCCATGGGTGAGCAGCCGGATCTGCTCCGGCGAGAAGTCCGTCATGCCCACCGTCCGCAGTGCCTGCCCGACCCAGGTCACCGCGGGCAGCAGCATCGGCACCGTGGGCCGCCCGAGCCGGCGCGCGCACTGGGAGAGCAGTAGCACCCCGTCCCCCGCGATGTTGAACGTGCCGCTGTTCAGCGTCCCGCGCCGGGGCTCGGTCGCCGCGATGGACAGGACGTCCATCACGTCGTCCTCGTGGACGAACTGGAGCCGGGGGTCGTATCCGAAGACGGTCGGCAGCACCGGCAGCGACAGATAGTCGGCGAGCGGCGAGTCCGCGTCGGGCCCCAGGATGTTCGCGAACCGCAGCACGCACACGGCCACGTCCGGCCTGCGGCGGGCGAAGCCCCGTACATATCCCTCGACCTCGGCCGCGTCCTTCGCGAAGCCGCCGCCGGGCAGCGACTTGGGCGGGGTGTTCTCGTGGAACACCGCCGGGTCGCGGGGCGCCGAGCCGTACACCCCGGTGCTGGACTTCACCACGAGCCGCTGCACCGCCGGAGCCTTCTGGCAGGCGCCGAGCAGCTGCATGGTGCCGATGACGTTGGTCTCCTTGACCGCCGTACGGCCCTGGGCACCGAGCGCGAAACCGCTGACGTCCAGGTGCACGACGGTGTCCACACCGTGCTCGGCGAGCACTCTGGCGACGGCGGGCCCGCGGATGTCCGCCTGTACGAAGAGGGCGTCGCCCAGCTCGTGTTCCGGATCGACCGCGTCGAGGGCGATCACCCGCTCCACGTCCGGATCGCGCTGGACGCGCCGGACGAAACGGCCGCCCAGCTGCCGGGCCGCTCCCGTGACGAGCACGACCTTCCCCAAGATCAGCGCCTTCCGTCGGTCTCCCGCATTCGGTCGGTCAGGACGTCACCGTAACCGGTGGACACCCCTCGCACACAGCACCGCAGCCCTCCCGCCGGGAACGGCGGAAGGGCTGCGGATTCACGAACTGCGTTCGCTTACTTCTTGTTGCGACGCTGAACGCGCGTGCGCTTGAGCAGCTTGCGGTGCTTCTTCTTGGCCATCCGCTTGCGCCGCTTCTTGATAACAGAGCCCACGACTACCCTCGCTCACTTCTTCTTCACTGGTGCGGGGCGTCTGGGCCCACACGACCTACGTCGGCCTAGCCTACCCGCCACCGCGTGAGGGACGTAATCGAGGGGAATGTCAGGCCGATGCCACCCCCACGAAGGACTCGCGCAGATACTCGTGAACCGCTTGCTCCGGCACCCGGAAGGACCTGCCCACCCGGATCGCCGGCAGATGACCGCTGTGCACCAGGCGGTACACGGTCATCTTCGACACCCTCATGACCGAGGCGACTTCCGCCACGGTCAGAAACTTGACCTCGCTCAGAGGACTCTCGCTGTCAGCAGCCATGACTCACCTGTACCTTCCGCACGAGACGCGCACCGGCTTCCCCTCCGGTGACTCTTCGTCGTTGTGCGCTCACTCCCCAGGTTAGGGGCGGGTGGTGCGAGTGGGGAAGAGGAGAGACGATCGGCCGCTACTGTGACAGACACGCCCGATTGAGTACATAGCGCGTGAGCGGCAGGTAGTACGCGGACCGCACCGCGTCGTCCAGCGGAACGGCCACCGCCACCCGCCCCTCGGCCTCCCCGACGAACAGCGCGGGATCGTCCGTATCGGCCAGCCCGATCGCCTCGATGCCCAGCTGACCTGCCCCGCAGACCCATCCGTGGTCCCCGACAACCAGCTCCGGAACGGGCCCGCGCCCGGCCGCGGCGGCCTCCAGCGCGACCCGCACGGGCAGCGGCGAATGGGAGTGTGCGCCGGTTCCACCACCGGCCGCTCCCGCGCCGGGTTCACGCACCAGCGCGACACCCCGTACGTAGTCGAGGTGGTAGGTACGTACGCCAAACCGAGTCGTTATGTCGATACATCGCCCCTGCGCCGGGGTGAGGACGGGGCAGCCGGCCGACGACAAAGCGTCTGCCAGCGCCGCGTAGAAACCGATCAGCCGGTGCGGATGCCCCGTCCCGAACAGCACCGGCACCCGCCGGGCCGCCGCCTCCGCCAGCCGTACGGCGAACGCGTCGAGCCCCGCCACCGTCCGCTCCGGATCGATGACATCGGGCCCGGTCACATGCGCGGGATCGTCCGACACCCCGCACCTGTCCGCCATCAGCTCCAGCAACTCGGGCTCGCCCCAGCCCCGTTCGGGGTCGAGGCCGAGCGTCACCCGGGGGTCCCTGGCCGCGAACAGCCGATAACTCCGCAGGCTCACCTCACGCGAGGTGGCCACGGGCCCGGCCAGCCGGGCCGCCAGCAGATGCGCACGCAGCGCTCCGGTGCTCAACACCCCACCGATGCTGCCCGAACCGGCCCGCCCGGGGGCCAAAAGCCCGATTACGCCCCACAGTCGGCGTAAACCGTACTCAACCCCGTAACCCCGTAAGCCCTCCGTGCCCGGATCAGGTCCTCCGTGCCCGGGTCAGGTGAGCAGCCCCCGCAGCGGGAACGCCGCCCGCCGCGTCGCGAGCACCGCCTGGTCCAGCCGGTCCGCCGGGTCGTACCCGTCCTCCCACGCCGCCCATGACGGCGTCCGCCCGTCCGTCATCCGCGCGGGCCCCAACTGCCGCGTCCGCGCGTACACCTCGTCCCGCCACGACGACGGGATCACCGACTCCGGGTCCACCGGGGCGTGCGCGGCGATGCCCACCAGGTGCGTCCAGGACCTGGGCACCACGTCCACCACCGCGTATCCACCGCCGCCGAGGGCCACCCAGCGCCCGTCGTCGGCGTACGTGTGCGCCAGGTCGTGGCACGCGGCCATCACCGAGCGCTGCGCGTCCAGCGACACCGCCAGATGCGCCAAGGGGTCCTCGAAGTGCGTGTCCGCCCCGTGCTGGGTCACCAGCACCTGCGGCCGGAAGTCCGCCAGCAGCTCGGGCACCACCGCGTGGAACGCCCGCAGCCACCCCGCGTCCCCGGTCCCGGCGGGCAGCGCCACGTTCACCGCACCGCCCTCGCCGCTCCCCGCCCCGGTCTCCTCCGGCCAGCCGGTCTGCGGGAACAGGGTGCGCGGGTGCTCGTGCAGGGAGATCGTGAGGACGCGGGGGTCCTCCCAGAAGGCCGCCTGCACGCCGTCCCCGTGGTGCACGTCGACGTCGATGTACGCGACGCGCTCGGCGCCCAGCTCCAGGAGCCGGGCGATGGCGAGCGCCGGGTCGTTGTAGACGCAGAAGCCGGCCGCGCCGCCCGGCATCGCGTGGTGCAGCCCGCCGGTGAAGTTCACGGCGTGCCGGGTCTCGCCGCGCCAGACGGCCTCGGCGGCGGCCACGGACTGACCGGCGATCAGCGCGGAGACCTCGTGCATCCCGGCGAACGCGGGGTCGTCCACGGTTCCGATGCCGTATTTCCGGTCGGCCGAGCGGGGGTCCGCGGAGGCGGCCTTCACCGCCGCCACGTAGTCCGGGCGGTGCACGAGCCGCAGCGTGGAGTCCCCGGCCGGCTTGGCCGCGACGACGTCGACCGCCCGGTCGAGGCCGAACGCCCGCACCAGGCCCATCGTCAGGGCGAGCCTGACGGGGTCCATCGGGTGGCTCTCCCCGAAGTCGTAGCCCGTTACTGCGTCATCCCACATCAGCTGTGCGCGGCCGCTCATGCCCGCCACCGTATCGGGCGGGTTCCGCTCCGAACGACTTGGCGTACAGCAGCGTAGCCAGCACCAGCGCCATCGGCACGAGCATGGCGCCCCGGTAGCTCCAGGCGTCCCCGAGCGCCCCGACGAGCGGGGAGCCGACGAGGAAGCCCACGTAGTTGAAGATGTTCAGCCGGGCGATCGCGGTGTCGCTCGCCCCGGGGAACATCCGCCCCGCCGCCGCGAAGGTCTGCGGCACGATCACGCACAGCCCGAGCCCCAGCAGGGTGAACCCGAGCATTCCGGTCCACGCCCCGCCCGCCAAGGCCACCACCGCGAACCCGCCGGCCGCCAGCACGCTCCCGCCCCGCACCACGGCCACCGCCCCGAACCGCCGCACCCCGAGGTCCCCGACGGCCCGCCCGAGCAGCGTCGTCACCATGTAGACGTTGTACGGGACGGTGGACAGCTGCTCCGAACTGCCCAGCACGTCCTGGAGGTACTTCGCGCTCCAGTTGGAGACCGTCGAGTCCCCGATGTAGGCGAACGCCATCACGAGGCACAGGGGAAGCAGCAGCCGGAAGGAGACCGCCCCGGCCGCACCGGCCGCCCCCTGCTCCGGTGTCTCCTCGCCGCCCTCCACGTACCACCGGCTCCCGACGAACGCCGCGGGCAGCATCACCACGACCGCCGGAAGGTACGAGACCAGCAACGACAGGTCCCAGTGCGCCCCCGCCCAGGCCATCGAGGCCCCGGCGATCCCGCCCAGGCTGTACGCGGCGTGGAACCCGAGCATGATGGACCGCCCGTACGCCCGCTGGAGGCTGACGCCCATCATGTTCATGGACGCGTCCAGCGCGCCGACGGCAAGACCGAACGCCCCGAGTGCCAGGGCGGCCTGCCAGAGCTCGCTGCCGGCGCCGACGCCGAGGAGCGCGAGGAGGACGACGGGCTGCGTCCACCGGAGGACCACCCGGGGCCGTACCCGGGCGACCACCTTCTCGGTGAGCACACTGCCCACCCCGGCCAGGATCGGGACGGCGGCGAGGAACACGGGCAGCAGGCCGTCGGATATCCCGTACCGGTCCTGGATCGCGGGGATCCTCGTCACCAGAAGGGCGAAGGTGGCCCCCTGCACGAAGAAGCTCAACGCGAGGGAGGCCCTGCCGTGCCGCAACCGTGCATCTGTCATGGCGGCGAGCGTAGGGCCACTTTCTACCCGTGGGTAGACGCGTCAGGCAAGCAATTCCGGCAGCTGGCTCATGTCGGAGAAATACCCGGTCACACCGGTCAGCCGGTCCGCGGGCATCATCGAGGTGAACCCGTAGACGTCCATGCCGGCCGCTCGGGCCGCCTCGACCCCGAGCGGGCTGTCCTCGATGACGACGCACCGCTCGGGCGCGACGCCCATGCGTTCGGCGGCGTACAGGAAGAGGTCGGGCGCCGGCTTGCCCACGCGGACGTCCTCGGCGCTGAAGATCCATTCCTCCTCGAACCACTGGTCGAGCCCGGTCTTCCGGTGGCTGACCCGGATGCGCTGGTGGCTGCTGGAGGAGGCGACGCAGTACGGGACGCCGTCGGCGACCAGCTTGCCCAGCAGGTCGTCGACGCCGGGGACGGGCTCCAGCTCCTCCTCGAACGCGGCGAAGATCCGCGAGTGGAGGGTGACGTCGAAGTCCTCGGGCAGCTTGGTCCCGGTCCGCTCCTGGACGAGGTCGTGGACGCGGTGCACGGCGGACCCCATGTAGTCCCGCAGGGATTCCTCGTACGACGTGGGGTGGCCCAGCTCCGTGAGGTAGCCGGCCAGGATGGTGTTGGAGATCGGCTCGCTGTCCACGAGCACACCGTCGTTGTCGAAGATGACAAGTTCGTAGCGCATGGCACGACTTTAGAGGGTCTGAACGCGAAAAAGCCCCGTGCCACAAGGGCACGGGGCTCTTCCTAAAAGGAGTTCGGCGGCGTCCTACTCTCCCACAGGGTCCCCCCTGCAGTACCATCGGCGCTG
>NZ_JBVJAM010000009.1:0-161322 GCF_055590565.1 Streptomyces sp. NPDC041814
CGCCCGGTTACATTCCGAACCCGGAAGCTAAGCCTTTCAGCGCCGATGGTACTGCAGGGGGGACCCTGTGGGAGAGTAGGACGCCGCCGAACAATTTTTGAAGGACCCTTGGTCCCAGCGTTCAGCGCTGGGACCAAGGGTCCTTTTTGTTTTGCCCGAAGCGCGTCGGGTGTCCGGCTGCGCAAGAATGTCTGTAGTACCCCGATGACAGGAGCTCCACCCATGTCCACCAACTCTCCCGACGATCGTTCGGAGCGCGAGCCGCGTCGCCGGGAAGGCGGTGACCGGGGCGGCTTCGGCGGCGGTCGCGACGACCGCTCGCGCGGTCCGCGCCGGGACGACGACCGCGGTGGATACCGCCGCGACGACCGTCCCTCCGGGGGCGGCTTCCGCCGCGACGACCGGGACCGCGACCGGGATCGTGGACCGCGCCGCGACGACCGTCCCTCCGGCGGTGGTTTCCGCCGGGACGACCGAGGTGGTTCCACCGGTGGCGGCTTCCGGCGCGATGACCGGGGCGGCGGCTACGACGACCGTGGTGGGTTCCGTCGCGATGACCGTGCCCCGCGTCGTGATGACGAGCGTGGTGGCCGGCCGGGTGGTTACGAGCGCCGCGACGACCGGCCTCGTGGTCCCCGCCGGGATGACGACAACCGTGGCGGTGGCTTCCGCCGCGACGACCGTCCCTCCGGGGGCGGCTTCCGCCGCGACGACCGTGGGGGCAATTCCGGTGGCGGGTTCCGCCGCGACGACCGCGCCCCGCGCCGCGATGACGACCGTGGCGGGTTCCGTCGCGACGACCGTGCCCCGCGCCGCGATGACGACCGTGGTGGGTTCCGTCGCGATGACCGTGCCCCGCGCCGGGACGACGACCGTGGCGGCTACCGCCGCGACGACCGAGCCCCGCGCCGCGATGACGACCGTGGTGGCCGGCCGGGTGGTTACGAGCGCCGCGACGACCGGCCTCGTGGTCCCCGCCGGGATGACGACAACCGTGGCGGTGGCTTCCGCCGCGACGACCGTCCCTCCGGGGGCGGCTTCCGCCGCGACGACCGTGGGGGCAATTCCGGTGGCGGGTTCCGCCGCGACGACCGCGCCCCGCGCCGGGACGACGACCGTGGCGGCTACCGCCGCGACGACCGAGCCCCGCGCCGCGATGACGACCGCGGTGGCCGGCCGGGTGGCTATGACCGCGACCGCGCTCCGCGCCGCGACGACGACCGTGGCGGCCGTTCCGGCGGCTACGGTCACGACCGCCGCGACGACCGCCGGGACGACCGCCCCCGCGGTCCCCGCCGCGACGACAGCCGCCCGGCCGGCGGTGGCTTCCGCCGTGACGACCGGGACCGGGACCGCGACCGCGGCCCCCGCCGCGACGACAACCGTGGCGGCGGCTACCGCGGCCAGCGGGACGACCGCCGTGACGACCGGGGCGGCTACCGGGGCCGCGACGACCGCGGTGGCCGCCAGGGCGGTTACGAGCGCCGGGACGACCGCGACCGCGAGCCCATCAAGCGGCTGCCCATCCCGGACGACGTCACCGGTCACGAGATCGACCAGGACGTCCGCCAGGAGCTGCTGAGCCTGCCCAAGACGCTGGCCGAGGACGTCGCGCGGAACCTGGTCATGGTGGCCCGGCTCATCGACGAGGACCCCGAGCAGGCGTACGCGTACTCGCGCATCGCCCTCCGGCTCGCCTCGCGCGTCGCCGCAGTCCGCGAGGCCGCCGGTTTCGCCGCCTACGCGACCCAGAAGTACGCGGAGGCCCTGGCGGAGTTCCGGGCGGCCCGGCGGATGACCGGGTCCGTGGAGCTGTGGCCGGTCATGGCCGACTGCGAGCGCGGTCTGGGGCGGCCCGAGAAGGCCATGGCGATGGCCGGTGAGCCCGAGGTGCAGAAGCTGGACAAGGCAGGCCAGGTCGAGATGCGTCTCGTGGCCGCCGGCGCCCGGCGGGACATGGGGCAGCTCGACGCCGCCATCGTCACCCTGCAGAGCCCCGAGCTCGCCTCGAACGCCGTGCACCCGTGGACCCCGCGCCTGCGCTACGCGTACGCGGACGCGCTGCTCGAAGCGGGCCGCGAGGACGAGGCGCGCGAGTGGTTCGGCAAGGCACTGGAGGCCGACAAGGACGGCGCCACCGACGCGTCCGACCGCCTCGCCGAGCTGGACGGCGTCGAGTTCGTGGACGCCCTGGACGACGACGAGGACGAGCCCGTCGCCGCCGACGCGGACCGGGACGACGCCGACGAGGACGGCCCGTCCCAGGCGTAACGCATGAGAAGAGGGCGGCACCCCGCGCGGGTGCCGCCCTCTTTCGCGTTCAGCCCAGGTTCAGGCTGCGCAGGACCAGGCCCGTCGCCGGCTTCGGGCCGAACGACGTCGATTTGCGGGGCATGGTGACGCCCTGGCGGGCCAGGTCCCGGACGAGTTCCTCGCGTACCGGATGCATCAGCACCGCCGTGGAGCCGTTCCGCTCGGCCTGCTCCACCGCGGCGGCCGTGTCGTGGATGTACGCGATGTGCGCCGGGTCGTCCGGGATGCGCCAGACCCGGTCGAGCAGCGAGGAGTGGAGGACCGTCGCGTCGAGGGTGCGCCAGCCGGCCGGGCGGTTCGCCGGGACCGTGCGGGCCAGCAGCGCCGGGTCCGGGCGGTCGACCAGATGGAAGCCCCCGTCGCCCGCGAGCAGGAAGGCGTTGCCCTCCGCGGCCGCCCCGGCCAGGGCCGCCATCGCGTCCGGAAGCGGCCCCGCCACCTCCCGTATCCGGAACAGTCCGGCCAGGGTGGTCAGCGCGTCCGCGACCGGCAGCCCGTGCAGCAGGCGGTGGATGGCGCGGACCCGGAGCGGGTGGCGGGCGGTGTCCACCAGGAGCACGAGGCCGTAGTCCCAGGGGCCCGGGTCCGTGTGCTCCCGCTGGAGCCTGAGATAGGTGGCCCAGCGGTGGTGGCCGTCCGCGATGAGGGCCTGGTGCCGGGCCAGGTCCGCCTGGATCTCCGCGCGTTCGGCGGGATCGGTGACCGCCCACAGCCGGTGGCGGAAGCCGTCCTCCGTGGTCGTGCAGAGCAGCGGCTCGCGCTCGACGGTCCGCTCGACCACCGCGGCCGCCCCCGTCACCGCGTCCTCGTCGCCCCGATACGTCAGCAGCAGCGGTTCCAGATGGGCGGCGGTGGCCCGCATCAGGTCGGCCCGGTCCTCGACCACATGCGCCATGACGTCCTCGTGCGGAAGCACCACGCCCTCGGCCGGCTCCGACAGGGCGAGGGCGCCGATGACGCCCCGTTGCAGGATCTCGTCGTCGCGCTGCTCGTACACGTACAGGGCGGGCTCGGCGTCCGGGGCGAGGACGCCCTCCGCGAGCCAGTCGTCCAGGGTGGCGGCGGCCCGGGCGTTGCGGGCGGCGACCGTGCCGGCCTGCGGCAGGATCAGCCGGACGATGTTGTGCGGGTCCGCCGACTCCAGGTGCAGCAGCCCGTCGGGCCGCACGACCACGTCGTACGGAGGAGAGGTCACCGCGGCGAGGCTGCCGACCCGCTCGGGGACGTACCGCAGGCCACGGAACGGAAGCAGACGCAGGCCCTGGTCCGACGTGCCTCGTGTGTTCATCCACGCATCGTATGCGGGGTGCACCGATGCGCGATGATCGGGGGAGAAGCAGTCGAAGAGGAGCGCGGAACATGAGCGGGACGAGCAGGACCAGGCCGAGCGGCAGCAGCACCGCGCTGAGCGAGGCGTACGACACGGCGCTGCTCGACCTCGACGGTGTCGTGTACGCGGGAGGGCACGCGATCGACCATGCCGTCGAGGCGCTCGGCGCCGCGCGGGACGGTGGGATGCACCTGGCGTACGTCACCAACAACGCGCTGCGCACCCCGGCCGCCGTGGCCGAGCACCTGACCGAGCTGGGCGTTCCGGCCGAGCCCACCGATGTGATCACCTCGGCACAGGCCGTGGCCCGGCTCGTCGCCGACCAGTTGCCCGCCGGTGCCCGGGTCCTCGTCATCGGCGGCGAGGGACTGCGCGTCGCGCTGCGGGAACGCGGCCTCGAACCCGTCGAGTCGGCCGACGACGACCCCGTCGCCGTCGTCCAGGGATACGGTGGCCCCGACCTGCCGTGGGGCCGGTTCGCGGAGGCTTCGTACGCGATCAACCGCGGGCTGCCGTGGTTCGCGTCCAACACGGACCTGACCATCCCGGGCGCGCGCGGCATCGCACCGGGCAACGGGGCGGCCGTCGAGGTCGTCCGCATCGCCACCGGCGCCGAACCGCAGGTCGCGGGGAAGCCGCTCCCGCCGATGCACCGCGAGACCGTGCTGCGCACCGGGGCCGAACGGCCGCTGGTGGTCGGCGACCGGCTGGACACCGACATCGAGGGGGCGTTCAACGGAGGCGTCGACTCGCTGCTCGTGCTGACCGGGGTGACCGACGCGGCCCAGCTGGTGACCGCCGTCCCCGAGCACCGGCCGACGTACATCGACGCCGACCTGCGCGGGCTGCTCACCGGACAGCCCGAGGTGACCGGGGACGGCGAGGGATTCCGCTGCGGCGGCTGGACGGCATCCGCCAGGGGCGGCGCGCTCGTGCTGGACGGCGAAGGCGACGCGCTCGACGGGCTGCGAGCACTGTGCGCGGCGGCCTGGTCGCACGCCGGGGACGGGGCCTGTGACCTGGACGCGGACAAGGCCCTGGCCCGGCTCGGGCTGTGAGGACGGGCCCGGGGCCCACGAAGGCTGGGTAGGCTAACCTAACCGGGTGTTGGTTGAAAGCCCCCCGGATTCCAGTTCCGGCCCGATAACCGCGCCGGACCAGGCCGCCGCTCCCCGCAGGCGTCACGCGGCGAGAGCGGCGGGGCTCCTGGCGGCGGTCGCCGTCCTCGTGCTGGTGTGTCTCGCGTCCATCGGAATCGGCGCCAAGGCGCTGCCGCTCTCCGACGTGTGGCACGCCCTCTTCCACTACGCGGGCAATGGCGACGACGTCCTCGTACGCGAGGTCCGCGTCCCCCGCACGGTGCTGGGGCTGCTCGTGGGCGCCGCGCTGGGGCTCGCCGGGGCGGTGATGCAGGCGCTGACCCGTAACCCGCTCGCCGAACCCGGCATCCTCGGTGTCAACGCGGGGGCCTCGGCCGCCGTCGTCTCCGCGATCAGCTTCTTCGGCGTGACCTCGCTGACCGGCTATGTGTGGTTCGCCTTCGCGGGCGCCGCGACCGTCTCGGTGGCCGTGTACTTCCTCGGCGGAAGCCGGTCCTCCACCCCGGTGCGGCTCGCGCTCGCCGGGACGGCCGTGACCGCCGCGCTCTACGGGTACGTCAACGCCGTACAGCTGCTGGACTCGGCGGCACTGGACCGGCTGCGGTTCTGGACGGTCGGCTCGCTGGCCTCCGCGAACACGGAGACCGTCGGCAAGGTGTGGCCGTTCATCGCGGCGGGCGTCCTGCTCACCGTGTTCATCGCGCGCCCGCTCAACGCCCTGGAGATGGGCGACGACACCGCCCGGGCCCTGGGCGCGCACCTGACCAGGACCCGGGTGCTCGCGATGCTCGCCGTGACGCTGCTCTGCGGGGCGGCGACCGCCGCGTGCGGGCCGATCGTCTTCATCGGGCTGATGATCCCGCACCTGGTGCGCACCCTCACCGGTCCGGACCTGCGGTGGATCCTGCCGTACGCGGCGGTCCTCTCCCCGGTGCTCCTGCTCGGCGCGGACGTCGTCGGCCGGGTCATCGCCCGCCCCTCGGAGCTCCAGGTCGGCATCGTCACCGCGCTCATCGGCGGGCCCGTCTTCATCTACCTCGTACGACGCAAGAGGATGTCGCAGCTGTGAGCGCCACGAGCACGAAGGAGACGGCGCGTGCCGTCCTGCCGGTACGGGCCGTGCGGACGGGCGGGTACTCGTTCCGCATGAACGTGCGGGCGGCCCTGGTCGTCCTGCTCCTGGCCCTCGTGGCGGCGGGCGCCGCCGTCGTCCTCATCGGCAGCGGCGACTTCTCGATGACGCCCGGCGAGGTTCTGAACACGCTCTTCGGCCACGGCACCTTCCAGCAGGAGTTCATCGTCAGGGACCTGCGGCTGCCCCGGGTCCTCGTCGGACTCCTCGTCGGCGGGGCGCTCGGTGCCGGGGGCGCCGTCTTCCAGACCATCTCCCGCAACCCGCTCGGCAGCCCCGACGTGCTCGGCTTCGGGCAGGGCGCCACGGTCGGCGCGCTCACCGTGATCGTCCTCTTCGGGGGCGACGCGAACGAGGTCGCGGCCGGTGCGGTCGTCGGCGGCCTGCTGACCGGTCTCGCCGTCTACCTGCTGGCGTGGAAGCGCGGGGTGCACGGCTTCCGGCTGGTCCTGGTGGGGATCGGGGCGGCCGCCATGCTGACCGCCGCGACGCAGTACCTGATCACCAAGGCGAACCTGGTCGACGCGACCCGTGCCGTCGTCTGGATGACCGGCTCGCTCGACGGGCGCGACTGGGCGCAGGTCTGGCCGCTGCTGGTCGTCTGCGCCGTGCTGCTCCCGCTGGTGTACGGGCACGGCCCGGCCCTGCGCGTCATGGAGATGGGCGACGACGCGGCGTACGCGCTCGGGGTACGGGTGGAACGCACCCGTCTCCTCCTCATGGGCGCCGCCGTGCTGCTCGTCGCCGTCGCCACGGCCGCCGCCGGGCCGATCGCCTTCGTCTCGCTGAGCGCCCCGCAGCTGGCGCGCCGGCTGACCCGGTCGCCCGGGCCGAACCTGGTCGCCGCGACGTTCATGGGGGCGGCGCTCCTGCTCGTCGCCGACTGGATCGCGCTCGACGCGTTCGGCGACCGCCAGCTGCCCGTGGGTGTGGTCACCGGGGTGCTCGGTGGCTGCTATCTGGTGTGGCTGCTGGTGACCGAGCGCAAGGCGGGGCACATATGAGACCCCGTACCGCCGACCCTCTTCCACCGTTCGACAGCCGACCGTCCGACAGCCGACCGTCCGACCCCCGGAGTACGACCATGCAGCGCCTCACCGCGGACTCGGTGACCCTCGGATACGACCATCGGGTCATCGCGGAGAACCTTTCGGTCGAGATACCCGACCACTCGTTCACCGTGATCGTCGGCCCCAACGCCTGCGGCAAGTCGACGCTGCTGCGGGCGCTCTCCCGGATGCTGAAGCCGATCCGCGGCCGGGTGCTGCTAGACGGCGAGTCGATCCACGGACTGCCCGCCAAGAAGGTCGCGAAGACGCTGGGCCTGCTGCCGCAGTCCTCGATCGCGCCGGAGGGCATCACGGTCGCGGACCTCGTGGCGCGCGGGCGGTACCCGCACCAGGGGCTGCTGCGGCAGTGGTCGCCCGAGGACGAGCGAGTGGTCCAGGAGTCGATGGAGGCGACGGGCGTCGGTGAGCTGGCCGATCGCTATGTCGACGAATTGTCCGGCGGCCAGCGTCAGCGGGTCTGGATCGCGATGGCCCTCGCCCAGCAGACGCCGCTGCTGCTGCTCGACGAGCCGACGACGTACCTCGACATCCAGCACCAGATCGATGTGCTGGACCTGTGCGCCGAGCTGCACGAGACCCAGGGGCGGACGCTGGTGGCCGTCCTGCACGACCTGAACCACGCGGCGCGGTACGCCACGCATCTGATCGCGATGCGGGGCGGGGAGATCGTCGCGGAGGGGGCGCCGGGGGAGATCGTCACCGCGGAGCTGGTGGAGCGGGTGTTCGGGCTGCGGTGCCAGGTGATCCCCGATCCGGAGACCGGGACGCCTCTGGTGGTGCCCGCCGCGCGGGCGCGCGGCGGGGCTGAGAAGACGTCCTCAATCGCCGGACGGGCTTGATGGGACCGGCGCCGTCACAGCAGTGACTTCAGTTTCAGGAGGTCTCTGAAGCCCGCCTCCAGGCGGACCCGGCCCGAGGCCCAGGCCTTCGCGAAGTTCAGGTCGCCGTCGACCAGGGCGACCAGGTCGTCGCCGGTCATCGCGAGGCGGATCTCGGCCTTTTCGCGGGGTGGGCCCTCCAGTGTGTCCAGGACCCGGATGCGGCCGCCGGACAGGCGGCCGGTGAACGTGATGTCCAGGTCCCGGATGTGGCAGCTCAGCGAGCGGTCCAGGTCGGCGGCGCGGCGCACGTCGCCGTCGGCCCCCGCGAGGTTGTCGGAAAGTCTGTCGAGTGCGCTGCGGCACTCCGCCATGGTCGCCATCATGATCGACGTTACCCCAGCGCTTCGCGGTAGCGTTTCCGCATGAGCGACCCGATGCCCGAGCCCGAGACGGACGCCCCGCCGGAGCCGGCCGAGCCCGCGGGGCCCGCGCCCCTCGGCGTCGTACGGACGCCCACCGGCGACGCGGAGGTGGACGGCCTGCTGGAGCGGCTGGCCGACGCCGACCACCTCGCGGCGGACGGACACACCGAGGTGTACGAGGATGTACACCGGGGCCTGCGCGAGGCACTGAGCGCGCTGGACGCCGGGCCCGCCCCCGCACCGGGACCACCCGTACCGGTGCCCCCGTACAACCACAGGAGCTGAACCGAACGTGGCAGGAGTCGCCCGTCGCCGTCTCGACGCCGAGCTGGTACGCCGCAAGCTGGCCCGGTCGCGCGAGCACGCCAGCCAGCTGATCGCGGCGGGCCGGGTGACCGTCGGCGGCAACACCGCGACCAAACCGGCCACCCAGGTCGAGACCAGCGCGGCCGTCGTCGTCACCAAGGACGACAGCGACCCCGAGTACGTCTCGCGCGGCGGCCACAAGCTGGCCGGCGCCCTCGCCGCCTTCGTCCCGCTCGGGCTGGAGGTCGAGGGCCGCCGGGCGCTGGACGCGGGGGCCTCGACCGGCGGGTTCACCGACGTCCTGCTGCGCGCCGGGGTCGCCCAGGTGGTGGCCGTGGATGTCGGCTACGGGCAGCTCGCCTGGTCGCTCCAGTCCGACAAGCGCGTCGTCGTCAAGGACCGCACCAACGTCCGGGAACTGACCCTGGAGGCCATCGACGGCGAACCGGTCGACCTGGTGGTCGGCGACCTGTCGTTCATCCCGCTCGGACTCGTGATGCCGGCCCTCGTCCGCTGCACGGCCCCCGGCGCCGACCTGGTCCTCATGGTCAAGCCGCAGTTCGAGGTCGGCAAGGAACGCCTCGGCAGCGGCGGTGTGGTGCGCAGCCCCGAACTGCGCGCCGATGCGGTACGGGAAGTGGCCCGCCGGGCGTGGGCGCTGGGCCTGGGGGTGCGGGGCGTGACCGCGAGCCCGCTGCCGGGGCCCTCCGGGAACGTCGAGTACTTTCTGTGGCTGCGGGCCGGAGCACCGGAACTCGATCCCGCGGATGTCGACCGTGCAGTGGCGGAGGGGCCCCGTTGACGACGCATGAGGCACGTACAGTCTTCCTTCTCGCGCACACCGGCCGCCCGGCCGCGATCCGCAGCGCGGAGCTCGTCGTGCAGGGGCTGCTGCGCAACGGCCTGGAGGTGCGGGTCCTCGCCACCGAGGCGGCCGACCTGCCGCTGCCCCCGTCCGTGGAGACCGTCACGGATGCCACGCCGGAGGTGCTCAACGGATGCGAACTGCTGATCGTCCTCGGCGGTGACGGGACGCTGCTGCGCGGCGCCGAGCTCTCCCGCGCCTCCGGTGTGCCCATGCTCGGCGTCAACCTCGGCCGGGTCGGCTTCCTCGCCGAGGCCGAGCGCGACGACCTCGACAAGGTGGTCGACCGGGTAGTCACCCGCGCGTACACGGTCGAGGAGCGCATGACGATCGACGTCCTGGTGCACAGCAACGGGGACGTCGTACACACCGACTGGGCGCTCAACGAGGCGGCCGTGCAGAAGGTGTCGCCCGAGCGGATGCTCGAAGTGGTCCTGGAGATCGACGGCCGCCCGGTGACCGGGTTCGGCTGCGACGGCATCGTGTGCGCGACGCCCACCGGGTCGACCGCTTACGCCTTCTCGGCCGGCGGGCCCGTGGTCTGGCCGGAGGTCGAGGCGCTGCTGATGGTCCCGATCAGCGCCCACGCCCTGTTCGCCAAGCCGCTCGTGACCTCGCCGGACTCGGTGCTCGCCGTCGAGGTCCAGCCGCACACCCCGCACGGGGTGCTGTGGTGCGACGGGCGCAGGACCGTCGAGCTGCCCTCCGGGGCGCGGGTCGAGGTGCGGCGCGGTGCCGTGCCCGTCCGCCTCGCCCGGCTGCACCAGGCGTCCTTCACGGACCGCCTCGTGGCCAAGTTCGCGCTGCCCGTCTCGGGATGGCGGGGCGCGCCGCACTGACCCCGGGCGGTCGCACGATCCGGCGGCCCGGGCCGTGGCCCGTGTGCACGCGGGCCGGGAAACCTCGTATGGTCATGTCCGTGTTGGAGGAGATGCGGATACGGTCGCTCGGGGTCATCGACGACGCGGTGGTGGAGCTTTCACCCGGCTTCACCGCGGTGACGGGTGAGACCGGCGCCGGCAAGACCATGGTCGTCACCAGCCTGGGGCTGCTGCTCGGCGGGCGTGCCGACCCCGCCCTGGTGCGGATCGGTGCCAAGGCCGCGGTGGTCGAGGGCCGGATCACGGTGGCCGACGGCGACGCTGTGGCGCTGCGCGCCGAGGAGGCCGGGGCCGAGATCGAGGACGGGGCGCTGCTCATCAGCCGCACCGTCTCCGCCGAAGGGCGCTCCCGGGCGCACCTCGGCGGCAGATCCGTGCCCGTGGGCGTGCTGTCCGAGCTGGCCGACGAACTCGTCGCCGTGCACGGCCAGACCGACCAGCAGGGCCTGCTCAAGCCCGCCCGGCAGCGCGGCGCCCTCGACCGGTACGCGGGCGACGGGGTCGCCGTCCCGCTCGCCAAGTACGCGGCGGCCTACCGGCGGCTGCGGGACGTGGCGGCGGAGCTGGACGAGCTGACGACGCGCGCCCGTGAACGCGCCCAGGAGGCCGACCTGCTGCGCTTCGGCCTCAACGAGATCGCCGCCGTCGAACCGCTGCCCGGGGAGGACACCGAGCTGGCCGCCGAGGCCGAGCGGCTCGGCCACGCCGACGCGCTCGCCTCCGCCGCGGCCCTCGCGCACACCGCGCTGGCCGGCAACCCGGAGGACCCGGAGGCCCTGGACGCCACGACGGTGGTGGCCGCCGCCCGGCAGGCGCTCGACGGGGTGCGCTCGCACGACCCGGCACTCGCCTCGCTCGCGGACCGGGTCGGCGAGATCTCGATCCTGCTCGCGGACGTCTCCGGCGAACTGTCCGGTTACGCGGACCAGCTCGACGCCGATCCGCTGCGGCTCGCCGCCGTCGAGGAGCGGCGCGCCGCGCTCACCGCCCTCACCCGGAAATACGGGGAGGACATCGCCGCCGTACTCGCCTGGGCGCAGGAGGGCGCGGCCCGGCTCACCGAGCTGGAGGGCGACGACGACCGGATCGGTGAGCTGACCGCCGAGCGGGACGCCCTGCGCGCCGAACTCTCCGGCCTCGGACAGGCGTTGACGGACGCCCGGACGGCTGCCGCCGCCTCCTTCGCGGAGGCGGTGACCGAGGAGCTGGCGTCCCTGGCCATGCCGCATGCCCGGGTGTCCTTCGACATCCGGCAGGCGGAGGCGGCGGACGAGGCGTCCGGCATCGAGATCGGCGGCCGCAATGTGGCCTACGGCCCGTCCGGCGCCGACGAGGTCGAACTGCTCCTCGCCCCGCACCCCGGCGCCCAGCCGCGGCCGATCGCCAAGGGTGCGTCCGGCGGTGAGCTGTCCCGGGTGATGCTCGCGGTCGAGGTGGTCTTCGCGGGCTCCGACCCCGTGCCCACGTACCTATTCGACGAGGTCGACGCGGGCGTCGGCGGCAAGGCGGCCGTCGAGGTCGGGCGGCGGCTCGCGAAGCTGGCGAAGTCCGCCCAGGTGGTCGTCGTCACGCACCTGCCCCAGGTAGCCGCGTTCGCCGACCGGCAGCTGCTGGTCGAGAAGACCGTGGACGGCTCGGTGACCAGCAGCGGGGTCACCGTCCTGGAGGGCGAGGACCGGGTGCGGGAGCTGTCCCGGATGCTCGCGGGCCAGGAGGACTCCGAGACCGCCCGGGCCCACGCCGAGGAACTGCTCGCCACGGCCCGCGCGGACGGGTAGCCGTTCCGGCCGGGGCGCGCCCTGGGTGCGTGCCCCGGCTCTCGCACCCGCCGTACGGGTGTCGTGGCGCCGTACACGCTTTCACCCGTGCGGGTGGTGTCGGCTGTCCGATTTGTCGTGGTGAGCCCCGGAGTAACGGTTCCGTCGTGCCGGAACGTGCGTACGGACTGGCATCCTTGGCCGTGTTCGTACCCCCGACTCGGGAGCCCCGGGAGCCAATCGACGTGTCACAGCTGCGCACGGTCCAGGTACTCGGCGGCGGCAGTGCCGGCAGCAGCACGCACGCCGGCTCGCTGGCCGCCGGGCTGGTCGCCCGGGGAGTGCGGGTCACCGTCTGCGCGCCGGCCGCCCTGAACCGCATCCACGAGTTCGCCGCCACCGGCGCTCGCTTCGCGCCCGTGCCCCGGCGCAGCGACCCGGCGGCCGTCGCGGCCCTGCGCACCGCCTGCGCCGACGCCGACGTCGTCCACGCGCACGGCCTGCACGCCGCCGTGCGGGCCGCCCTGGCGATCGGTGGGCGGCGCACCCCCCTGGTCGTCACCTGGCACACCCGGGCCCACGCCGAGGGAGCCCGCCGCAGGCTGCTGCACCTCCTGGAGCGCAGGGCCGTGCGCACGGCGGCCGTGGTGCTCGCCACCTCCTCCGACCTGGTCGACCGGGCGCGCGCCCGGGGCGCCCGCGACGCCCGGCTCGCGCCTGTCGCCGCCCCCCGGCCGCAGGGCGGGGCCGGGGCTCCGGCCGTCAAGGTCCGCGCCGAACTGGGCGCGGTGGAAAGGCCGTTGATCGTGGCGCTCGGCAGTCTCGTACCGCATCACGGCTACGGCACCCTGCTCGACGCGGCGGCCGCCTGGCGCCTGCTCGACCCGGTACCGCTGGTGGCCGTCGTCGGCGAGGGGCGTGAGCGGGCTGTTCTGCGGCGGCGGATCACGGCCGAGAGCCTGCCCGTCGAACTGCTCGGCGACCGGTCCGACGCCGCGGCCATCCTGGCCGCCGCCGACGTCGCCGTCCTGCCCAGCCGCTGGGAGTCCCGCTCGACCTCCGCCCAGCAGGCGCTGCGGGCCGGGGTGCCCCTCGTCGCCACCGCGGTCGGCGGCACGCCCGAACTCGTGGGGGACGCCGCCGTCCTGGTGCCGTACGCGGACGCCGAGGCGCTGGCCGCCGGGGTGGCCCGGCTGGTCGGCGACCCGGCCGAGCGGGACCGGCTGGCCGCCGAGGGCCTGCGACAGGCGGCGAGTTGGCCGACCGAGGACGACACGGTGGCCCAGGTGCTCGCGGTGTACGACGAGCTGACCCACCCGCTGGCCCGTTGACAGCCCTCAGCCCGGCTGCGATCTTGAAAAATCGGACCGGGCAGCTGGGGAGGGCGCATGGGCGGGGAAACACAGGCGTACGGGGACGGGAGGACCGCCGTCGGCGCGTTGCCCGGACCCCTCGTCTCCACGGACTGGCTCGCGGCGCGGCTCGGCGCCCCCGGGCTGCTGGTGCTCGACGCGTCGGTGGGCGCTCCCGGGCAGGCACCCGCCGCGTCGGGCGGCGCGCACCGGGGGAGCGCGACGCGGATCGCGGGGGCCGGGGTCTTCGACATCGACGGCGCGCTCTCCGACCCCACGGCACCGGTGCCCCACACGATGCCGGACGCCGCCCGGTTCACCGAGGAGATGCGGGCGCTCGGCCTGCACGACACGGACACCGTGGTCGTGTACGACACCGCCGGGATCTACTCCAGTGCCCGGGCCTGGTGGATGCTCCGCGCCATGGGCTTCGACCGGGCCGCCGTGCTCGACGGGGGCCTGCCCGCCTGGACCGCCGCCGGACTGCCGGTCACCGAGGACGCGCCCGAACCGGCCCCTGGCCAGGGGGACTTCACGGCCCGGCCCCGGCCCGGACTCCTGGCCGGCGCGGGCGAGGTGGCCAGGGCGCTGGCCGATCCGGAGGCGGCGGTGCTCGACGCCCGGACCCGGGGGCGGTTCGAGGGCACGGAGCCGGAGCCGCGGGCCGGGCTGCGCGGCGGCCATATGCCGGGTGCCGTCAGCCTGCCGTTCGGACGGCTGCAGGACGAGGGGCGGATGCGGGCGCCCGACGAGCTGCGCGCAGCGTTCGCCGGTGCGGCCGGTGACCGCGAGCGGCTGTACTTCAGCTGCGGGTCCGGGGTGACCGCCTGCGTCCTCGCGCTCGGGGCCGACCTGGCCGGATACCGGGACCTGACCGTGTACGACGGGTCCTGGAGCGAGTGGGGGCTGCCCCCGGCGGACCCGGCGGCCCCGGCGCACCCTGCGGACCGGCCGGTCGCGACGGGCCCGGCACCGGGCTGACACGGCTCCGCCCGGCGGCCGGAGAGCGGCAGCCGGGCGGAGAACGCGCACCGAGGGGCGTCAGCCCACGTACGCCCCGCTCGCCGTCAGGCGCAGGGCCGTGTCGATCAGGGGCACGTGGCTGAACGCCTGCGGGAAGTTGCCCACCTGGCGCTGGAGGCGGGCGTCCCACTCCTCGGCCAGCAGGCCCAGGTCGTTGCGGAGGGACAGCAGGCGCTCGAACAGCCGCCGCGCCTCGTCGACCCGGCCGATCATCGCGAGGTCGTCCGCCAGCCAGAACGAGCAGGCCAGGAACGCGCCCTCGTCGCCCTCCAGACCGTCCACGCCCGCGTCGTCGCCCGCCGTCGGGTAGCGCAGGACGAAGCCGTCCTCCGTGGACAGCTCCCGCTGGATCGCCTCGATGGTGCCGATGACCCGCTTGTCGTCGGGGGGCAGGAAGCCCATCTGCGGGATCAGCAGCAGGGAGGCGTCCAGTTCCCTCGATCCGTAGGACTGGGTGAAGGTGTTGCGCTCGGGGTCGTAACCCCGCTCGCAGACGTCGCGGTGGATCTCGTCGCGCAGCTCGTGCAGCCGCTCGACCGGGCCCTCCGCGTCACCGGACTCGATGAGCTTGATGGTCCGGTCGACCGCGACCCAGGCCATCACCTTGGAGTGCACGAAGTGGCGGCGCGGCCCGCGCACCTCCCAGATGCCCTCGTCCGGCTCGTTCCAGTGCTTCTCCAGGTACTCGATCAGCTTGAGCTGGAGCCCGGTGGCGTAGTCGTTGCGGGCCAGGCCCGTCATGTGCGCCAGGTGCAGCGCCTCGGTGACCTCGCCGTACACGTCCAGCTGGAGCTGGCCCGCCGCGCCGTTGCCGACGCGGACCGGGGCCGAGCCCTCGTAACCCGGCAGCCACTCCAGCTCCGCCTCGCCCAGCTCCCGCTCGCCCGCGATCCCGTACATGATCTGCAGGTTCTCCGGGTCCCCGGCCACCGCGCGCAGCAGCCACTCGCGCCAGGCGCGGGCCTCCTCGCGGTAGCCCGTGCGCAGCAGCGAGGAGAGGGTGATCGCCGCGTCGCGCAGCCAGGTGTAGCGGTAGTCCCAGTTCCGGGAGCCGCCGATGTCCTCGGGCAGCGAGGTGGTCGGCGCGGCGACGATGCCGCCGGTCGGCGCGTACGTCAGGGCCTTCAGCGTGATCAGCGAGCGGACCACCGCCTCGCGGTAGGGCCCGTGGTACGTGCACTGCTCGACCCACTCGCGCCAGAAGTCCGCGGTCGCCTCCAGCGAGCCGTCCGGGTCCGGGAGCGCGGGCGGCTCGTGGTGCGAGGGCTGCCAGCTGATGGTGAACGCGATCCGGTCACCGGGGGAGACGGTGAAGTCGGAGTACGTCGTCAGGTTCTCGCCGTAGGTGTCGGCGGGCGTGTCCAGCCACACCGAGTCCGGGCCGGCGACGGCGACCGTACGTGAGTCCACCTTGTGCACCCAGGGGGTGACGCGGCCGTAGCTGAACCGCATGCGCAGCTCCGAGCGCATCGGCACCCGGCCGCTGACGCCCTCCACGATCCGGATCAGCTGCGGCGCGCCGTCGCGCGGCGGCATGAAGTCGGTCACTCTGACCGTGCCGCGCGGCGTGTCCCACTCCGATTCGAGGATGAGGGAGTCCCCGCGGTAGCGGCGGCGGTCGGCCGCGGGCGGCTCCGCGCCCTCGGGGCGGGCCGGCCCCAATCGCCAGAAGCCGTGTTCCTCGGTGCCCAGAAGGCCCGCGAAAATGGCGTGTGAATCGAAGCGGGGCAGGCACAGCCAGTCGGCTGTACCGTCCCGGCAGACCAGGGCGGCGGTCTGCATGTCTCCGATGAGTGCGTAATCCTCGATGCGCCCGGCCACGTGCATCTCCAGTCGAACGGCCATGTCGCCCCGTGGGGCGCTTACTGCGGGTCAAGAGGTTGTCGCAAGGGGTTGTTGTGGGGGGACCTGCGGACTTCCGGCCTCGCCCGAGCGAGTGTCCGAGCAGGATACGACGCAGCCGGGTGATCCGCGCGACCCTCTTGCCAACCGGATTCAGCCGATCGAGTGGGATGCGAGTGGCATATGCGGCTCACGCCGCGCTCGCGGGCCGGTGGCCGGAAGCAGTCTCCCCCCGGCGCTGATACCCTGGTAGCCCGTGGACCGGTGGTCGTCGGCGAGAGCAGACGAGGCCCCCGAACCGCAGCGACGGCATCTCCGGAATCTCCGGACGGCAAGCCGGTACGCACCTCATGATCGCGACCACGGGAGCCCCCTTTGGCTATGCAGCCCACATCCACGACGACCAAGCACATCTTCGTCACCGGGGGTGTCGCCTCTTCCCTCGGCAAGGGTCTGACTGCCTCCAGCCTCGGCGCCCTGCTCAAGGCGCGCGGTCTCCGGGTCACCATGCAGAAGCTCGACCCGTACCTCAACGTCGACCCGGGCACGATGAACCCGTTCCAGCACGGCGAGGTCTTCGTGACCAACGACGGTGCGGAGACTGACCTCGACATCGGCCACTACGAGCGCTTCCTCGACGTGGACCTCGACGGCTCGGCCAACGTCACCACCGGCCAGGTCTACTCGCAGGTCATCGCCAAGGAGCGGCGCGGCGAGTACCTGGGCGACACCGTGCAGGTCATCCCGCACATCACCAACGAGATCAAGCACCGCATCCGCCGCATGGCCACCGACGACGTCGACGTGGTCATCACCGAGGTCGGCGGCACGGTCGGCGACATCGAGTCGCTGCCGTTCCTGGAGACCGTGCGCCAGGTCCGCCACGAGGTCGGCCGGGACAACGTCTTCGTCGTCCACATCTCGCTGCTGCCCTACATCGGCCCCTCCGGCGAGCTGAAGACCAAGCCCACCCAGCACTCCGTGGCCGCCCTGCGCAACATCGGTATCCAGCCGGACGCGATCGTGCTGCGCGCCGACCGCGACGTGCCGACCGCCATCAAGCGCAAGATCTCGCTGATGTGCGACGTGGACGAGGCCGCCGTGGTCGCCTGCGTGGACGCCAAGTCGATCTACGACATCCCCAAGGTGCTGCACACCGAGGGCCTGGACGCCTACGTCGTGCGCAAGCTGGACCTGCCGTTCCGCGACGTCGACTGGACCACCTGGGACGACCTGCTGGACCGCGTCCACAACCCCGACCACGAGGTCACCGTCGCCCTGGTCGGCAAGTACATCGACCTGCCCGACGCCTACCTCTCGGTCACCGAGGCCATCCGGGCCGGCGGTTTCGCCAACAAGGCCCGGGTCAAGGTCGAGTGGGTCGCGTCCGACGACTGCAAGACCCCGGCCGGTGCGCAGAAGGCCCTCGCGGGTGTGGACGCGATCTGCATCCCCGGCGGCTTCGGCGAGCGCGGCGTCGTCGGCAAGGTCGGCGCGATCCAGTACGCCCGCGAGAACAAGGTGCCGCTGCTCGGCCTCTGCCTCGGCCTCCAGTGCATCGTGATCGAGGCGGCCCGCAACCTCGCCGGCATCCCCGACGCCAACTCCACCGAGTTCGACGCCGCGACCTCCCACCCGGTCATCTCGACCATGGAGGAGCAGCTCGCGTACGTCGAGGGCGCCGGCGACCTGGGCGGCACCATGCGGCTCGGCCTGTACCCGGCGAAGCTCGCCGAGGGCTCGCTGGTCCGCGAGGCGTACGACGACCAGCCGTACGTGGAGGAGCGCCACCGCCACCGCTACGAGGTCAACAACGCCTACCGCGCCGAGCTGGAGAAGAAGGCCGGGCTGGTCTTCTCGGGCACCTCCCCGGACAACAAGCTGGTCGAGTACGTCGAGTACCCGCGCGAGGTCCACCCGTACCTCGTCGCCACCCAGGCGCACCCGGAGCTGCGCTCCCGGCCGACCCGCCCGCACCCGCTCTTCGCCGGTCTGGTGAAGGCGGCCGTCGCCCGCAAGACGGGCGCCGCCGGGGGCGGGCAGGGCAAGTAGGCGGCACCTCCGCAGGCGTTACGGTTGACCGGGGCGCGCGTCCGAGCAGGGACGCGGGCCCCGGTCAACGTTTTTCGTGGGAGGACGCAGATGGGTTTCCAGGACACGCCCGAGGAATGGCGGGTCACCGAGAGCGCGACCCCGTTCCGGGGGAAGAAGACCAGCGTCCGCACCGACGACGTCGAGATGCCCGACGGTACGGTCGCGCACCGCGACTACCAGGTGCACCCCGGATCGGTCGCCGTGCTCGCGCTGGACGACGAGGGCCGCGTCCTCGTCCTGCGCCAGTACCGCCACCCGGTCCGCCACAAGCTGTGGGAGCTCCCCGCCGGGCTGCTCGACGTGCCCGGCGAGAACCCGCTGCACGCCGCACAGCGCGAGCTGTACGAGGAGGCGTACGTCAAGGCCGAGGACTGGCGGGTGCTCACCGACATCTACACCTCGCCCGGCGGCTCCGACGAGGCCGTACGGATCTTCCTCGCCCGGGCCGTCTCCGAGGCGGAGGGCGAGCGCTTCGAGGTCGCCGACGAGGAGGCCGACATGGAGCTGGCCCGGGTGCCGCTCCAGGACCTCGTGCGCAAGGTGCTCGCCGGGGACCTGCACAACAGCTGCCTGGTCGTGGGCGTGCTCGCGCTCACCGCGGCCCTCGCGGGGGACGGCGTCGACGCGCTGCGCCCCGCCGACGCGCCCTGGCCCGCCCGCCCCTTCGAGGCCTGACGGCCCGTCTGAAACCTCGCGGTGCGGTCGATGGGATCGGCCATGCGGTCACTCCCGTGCATCCCCCGATCGTAAAAAATGCTGATCCGATCGGGGGATGCCCGGGTCGCGCTCCCCCTTCTCAGGCCACCCGCCTGAACTACGCTTCGAATGCCCTGACCGGAGTCCCGCAGGGCGACGCGTGCAGCGAAGTGGAGCGTGGCCCGTGACGGATCAGGCGGTGGACACCAGCGGCCCGGCCGAGGCAGCGGGGACCGAGGAGCCGCCCGCCCCGGAACCGACCCGATTCTTCGGCCGCGAACGCGAGTTGAAGGAACTGCGCGACGACATCGAGCGCGCCGGACTCGACACCATGGCCGGCCGCCGCAGTGCCCGCGCCAGAGTCCTCCTGATCGCCGGACGCCCTGGCTCCGGCCGCACCGCGCTCGCCTCCGAACTCGCCCGCCGGCTCCTCGAAACCGGCGACTACCCCGACGGGCTGCTCCGCGTCCGGCTCACCGAGACCGGCGGCGGTGCCGTCCCCCCGGAGCGCGCCGCCCGCGACCTCCTGGGCCGCCTCGGCCTGGCCGGACCGCCCGGCGCCGACGCCGACGAGCTGACCGAGATGGTCCGCGAGGCCCTGGCCGTCCGCCGGGCCCTGCTCCTCCTGGACGACGCGACGGACGCCGAACAGGTCGACCCGCTCCTCCCCGACAACCCGGACTGCCTCGTCGTCGCCACCTCCGAGGGCCCGCTCACCGGCATCCCCGGCGTCCGGCCCTGCACCATCGGCGGCCTGGACGCGGGCTCCGCCGTCCAGCTCCTCGGCCGCGCCACCGGCCAGGTCAGGATCACCGTCGACCCGCTGACCGCCCAGACCCTGGCCGAGGAGTGCGGCGGGCAGCCGGCCGCCCTCGTCCTCGTCGGAGGCTGGCTCGCCGCCCGCCCGACCGCCTCGGTGGCCGACGCCGGGCGGCAGCTGCGCGAGCTGCCGGACGACCCCGAACTGCCCGCCGGGACACGCCCGCTGACCCGCGCCTTCCGCCTCGTCCACGACTCGCTGCCGGCCACCCCCGCCCGGATACTGCGACTGCTCTCCCTCGCCCCCGGCGGCCTTGCCGACGCCCACACCGCATCCGCGCTGGCCGGCTGCTCCGTCTCGGCAGCCCGGACCACCCTGGACGACTTCGTGGCCCTCGGCCTGCTGCGCCGCGAGGGCACCGACGAACCGCAGTACGAGGTGCCGGGCTGCCTCGCCGGGCTGCTGCGGGCGCTCCTGGAGGACCGGGACCGCCCCGCCGAGATCCAGCTCGCCCGGGCCAGGATGCTGGAGCGCACCGTGCGCCTGCTCCAGTCCTGCCGCGCCGTCACCGACCCCGAGGGCTCGCCGTCCCGCCGCAAGCTGGCCGGACTCCCGCGCACCCTGCGCTTCCCGAACCCGGAGACCGCCGCCGCCTGGCTGCGCGCCCGCAGGCCCGCCCTGCTCGCCGCCGCCCGGATCGCCGTGGAGGACGGGGACCTCGACACGCTGGCCCGCCGACTGGTCGCCGCGCTGGTGCGGGCGCTCGCCGCACACGAGGGCACCGAGGCCGCAGCGCCCGACCTCTACGCCCTGCACGGCCTGGTGCTGGCCGTCGCCGAGCGCCGCGACCTGCCCCGCGAGCGGGCGGCGGCCCTGCTCAACCTGGCCGACCTGGACGCCGGGACCGGCCGCACCCGTGAGGCGCTGGCCCGCTACCGGGCGGCGCTGGACGCCGGGCGGGCCGCCAGGGACCCGTATGCCACCGGGCGGGCCATGGAGTCCGTGGGCGGCGCCTACGCGGAGCTCGGCGACTACCACCGGGCCTCCGACTGGTACGGCCGGGCGCTCGCCCAGCGCCTCACCCAGGGCGAGCCCGCCGAGGCGGCACGCCTGTACGGGCGGCTCGGCACCGTCCACACCTATGCCGGGCGGTACGGCGAGGCGTTGCGGAACTGGCGGGCCGCCGCGGCGGGCCACCGCAGGCTCGGCGACCTCGCGGCCCAGGCGCGGGCGCTCAGCGAGACGGCCCGGGTCCAGGAGTACGCGGGTCGCCCGCAGGAGTCGCTGCGCACCTGCCGGGAGGCGGTGGAGTGGGCGCGGCGGGCCAAGGACGTACGGCTGCAGGCGGCGCTTGAGCTGCGGCTCGCGGACACCCTGGACCGGCTCGGTGACCCCGCGGCGGCCGGGCTGCACCGGGGCACGGCCGACAGATTGCTGGGCGAGGAGGGTGCGACCTGCGAAACCGGCAGTGCTTCATCGGAAAAATAATGCTTTGCAAGGCTAGACAGCGGGAAGCCCTTCATTAGACTGGCTGTACCGCGGCCATTCGCGGTGCCTTCACATGTGATGCATCTACCCTTTTTGCATTGCTGTGCCCGGATTATCCTCTGAGCCAAGGACCGTGATCGACATGAAGGTCGGCATCCCCCGCGAAGTCAAGAACAACGAGTTCCGCGTGGCGATCACGCCCGCCGGTGTGCATGAGCTCGTCCGCCACGGCCACGAGGTCGTCGTCGAGCGGAACGCCGGTGCGGGCTCCTCCATCACGGACGAGGAGTACGTCGCGGCCGGGGCGGAGATCCTGCCCACGGCCGACGAGGTCTGGGCCGCCGCCGACCTGCTGCTCAAGGTCAAGGAGCCGGTCGCGGAGGAGTACCACCGCCTCCGCAAGGGCCAGACGCTCTTCACCTACCTGCATCTCGCGGCCTCCCGCGAGTGCACCGACGCGCTCCTGGAGTCGGGCACCACCGCCATCGCGTACGAGACCGTCGAGACGGCCAACCGGGCGCTCCCGTTGCTCGCCCCGATGTCCGAGGTGGCGGGCCGGCTGGCCCCGCAGGTCGGCGCGTACCACCTGATGCGCTCGGCCGGCGGCCGCGGCGTGCTGCCGGGCGGCGTCCCCGGCACGGCGGCCGGCCGTGCCGTCGTCATCGGCGGCGGTGTCTCCGGCTGGAACGCCACCCAGATCGCGGTGGGCCTCGGTTTCCACGTGACGCTGCTGGACAAGGACATCAACAAGCTCCGCGAGGCGGACAAGGTCTTCGGCACCAAGGTGCAGACCGTCGTCTCCAACGCCTTCGAGCTGGAGAAGGCCGTGGTCGAGGCCGACCTCGTCGTCGGTGCCGTGCTGATCCCCGGCGCGAAGGCCCCGAAGCTGGTCACCAACGAGCTCGTCGCCAAGATGAAGCCCGGAAGTGTACTTGTCGACATTGCAATTGATCAGGGCGGCTGCTTCGAGGACTCGCACCCGACGACGCACGCCGAGCCGACCTTCCAGGTCCACGATTCGGTCTTCTACTGCGTCGCGAACATGCCCGGCGCGGTGCCCAACACCTCGACGTACGCCCTCACCAACGCGACGCTGCCCTACATCGTGGAGCTCGCCAACCGCGGCTGGGCGGAGGCGCTGCGCCGGGACGCCGCGCTCGCCAAGGGCCTCAACACCCATGACGGACAGGTCGTTTACCGTGAGGTGGCCGAGGCGCACGGCCTCGACCACGTCGACCTGCACACGCTCATCGGCTGACCGGGGTCAACCCCTCCGTCAACTCCGTGCGTCCGGCCGGACCTTGCTGTCAAGGTCCGGCCGGACGCATGCCGGGGTCGCACGCGCCCCCGAGCAACTCGTCTCGAACGTAACCCTTTAACCGTTTCGTACACCCGGGAAAAGTGTGTACCGAGGGTTGCGCGCCCTTGACAGCGGGGCGTTCGATTGCCGACACAACGGGCCGGGTCCGGCGGATTGTGTTGCTGCGGACAGGGGACACGCCATAGAGTCGCCAATCGTCGGCATGGTGCCACGCTGACCTATCGATAAGTTTCCTGGTCACGTCCAAGGAGGTAAGACGACTTGTGAATGAGTCGACAATTACTCCCGGGGGTGTTCAACCAGGGATGCCTGCGCGGGGCCAGAGCCCGAACGGGCTGAAGGCTGTCGGCTCCGTCGCTGTCCGCACCTTCTCCACCCACCAGCACATGACGACAGCCCCCCAGATGATGGACGGCCTACACGTGAACGCCATGGCCGGCAACGAGAGTGGCCGGGACACCGCCCCCCTCGCCGACTTCGCCGAGACGCCCCAGGCGCATTTCTACGACCCCGACGCCGAGTACGAGCCCGACCCGGAATACGCGGCCACGCTCGCGCCGGACGCCGCCCGGCAGCGCCGCGAGCGGATCGGTCCGACCGGCCGCCCCCTGCCCTACTTCCCGATCCCGGGCCCGCTGGCCGACCACGGCCCCGCGAAGATCATCGCGATGTGCAACCAGAAGGGCGGCGTCGGCAAGACCACGTCGACCATCAACCTGGGCGCCGCGCTCGCGGAGTACGGACGACGCGTCCTGCTCGTCGACTTCGACCCGCAGGGCGCCCTCTCGGTCGGCCTCGGGGTCAACCCGATGGAGCTCGACCTCACCGTCTACAACCTGCTCATGGAGCGGGGCATGGCGGCCGACGAGGTCCTGCTGAAGACCGCGGTCCCCAACATGGACCTGCTCCCCAGCAACATCGACCTCTCCGCCGCCGAGGTGCAGCTCGTCAGCGAGGTGGCCCGCGAGTCGACGCTCCAGCGCGCCCTGAAGCCGCTGATGGCCGACTACGACTACATCGTGATCGACTGTCAGCCCTCGCTCGGCCTGCTCACGGTGAACGCGCTCACGGCCGCGCACAAGGTGATAGTCCCGCTCGAGTGCGAGTTCTTCGCGCTGCGAGGTGTGGCGCTGCTCACCGAGACGATCGAGAAGGTCCAGGAGCGGCTCAACCCGGAGCTGGAGCTCGACGGCATCCTCGCCACCATGTACGACTCCCGTACGGTGCACAGCCGCGAGGTCCTGGCGCGGGTGGTCGAGGCGTTCGACGACCACGTCTACCACACGGTCATCGGGCGCACGGTCCGCTTCCCGGAGACGACGGTCGCGGGTGAGCCCATCACCACGTACGCCTCCAACTCGGTCGGTGCCGCCGCCTATCGCCAGCTCGCCAGGGAGGTGCTCGCCCGGTGTCACGCCGAGTGAGTCTGCCCGGGGCCGACGAACTGTTCCGTACGACCGGGGGGATGGGGCTCCAGTCCTCGTCGCCCGCCGAGCGGAGGCGCAAGGCGAACGGCGAGGCCCGGGTCCCGGCTCCGGCCGGTGAGAACGAACCCGGGGCCGAGACGCCGGGGGAGACCGCCCCGGACGCCGGCACCACGCCCGCCCGCCCGGAGCACTCGGCGGCCGGCGCCGACGCGGGCGACTCGCGCAGCCGGTCCGCCGACGGCGACCGGGTCGCGGTGGCCGCCCAGGCCGGCCGCCGCCCGCAGCCGCCCGGCGAACCGGCCCCGGCGCCCGTCGTGCAGCAGCAGCGCAGGCGCGGCGGCGGACGCGGTGCGAACCGGCGGCCCAGCGGCCGCGAGCGCCACGACGAGAAGATCACGGTCTACGTCTCCGCCGAGGAGCTGATGGACCTGGAGCACGCGCGCCTCGTCCTGCGCGGCGAGCACGGCCTCGCCGTGGACCGGGGCCGGATCGTCCGCGAGGCGGTCGCCGTCGTCCTGGCGGACCTGGAATCACGCGGCGACGCGAGCATCCTCGTACGGCGGCTGCGCGGCCGCTGACCGCTGCGGCGCCGGTAGCCTGCCCGGGAGGACCGCCGCCGGACGCGCGGCCCCGCTCCTTCCGTACGGGCCGCCGCCCGCTGCCGTAGCCCGCCCCGCGCACCCTGGACCTCCATGCCGACACCCGACGAGCCCGCCCGCACCGCCCGCCGCCGCCTGGGGCGCGGGCCGGGGGCGGGGGGCGTGCCCGTGGAGACGCCGGCCCCCGTCGCGGAGCCCGTGCCCGAGGCGACGGCGCCCGAGGAGACGGTGCCCGCGCCCGCCGTCCCCGACGCACCCGCCGCCGCCGACGACGGCCGGTTCACCGTGCGGCTCGCGAACTTCGAGGGCCCCTTCGACCTGCTTCTCCAGCTGATCTCCAAGCACAAGCTGGATGTGACCGAGGTCGCCCTGTCCAAGGTCACCGACGAGTTCATGGCCCACATCCGGGCGATGGGCCCCGACTGGGACCTGGACCAGACGACCGAGTTCCTGGTGGTCGCCGCGACCCTCCTCGACCTGAAGGCCGCCCGGCTGCTCCCCGCGGCCGAGGTGGAGGACGAGGCGGACCTCGCGCTCCTGGAGGCCCGGGACCTGCTCTTCGCGCGGCTCCTCCAGTACCGCGCGTACAAGCGCGTCGCCGACATCTTCAGCGGACGGCTCGAAGCGGAGGCCCGGCGCTTCCCCCGTACCGTCGGCCTCGAACCGCACCACGCCGCACTGCTGCCGGACGTCGTCATCAGCATCGGTGCCGAGGGCTTCGCCCGGCTGGCCGTGAAGGCGATGCAGCCGAAGCCCGCGCCGCAGGTGTACGTCGACCACATCCACGCCCCGCTGGTCAGCGTCCGGGAGCAGGCGGGCATCGTGGTCGCCCGGGTCCGCGAGTCCGGGGAGATCAGCTTCCGGGCGCTGACCGAGGACGCGCCGGACACGCTCACCGTCGTCGCCCGCTTCCTCGCCCTGCTGGAGCTGTACCGGGAGAAGGCCGTCGCCCTGGACCAGGACGTGGCGCTCGGCGAGCTGATGGTGCGCTGGGCCGGGGAGGCGGGCGCCGAGCCCGTCGTGACGGACGAATTCGACCAGGAGGCCACGGACGCCTCCGCAACCCCCGAGGAGACGCCATGACGGACCCCGCCGGCTCCGCGGTCGCGGACCTCGACCTCAAGCCCGCCCTGGAGGCCGTCCTCATGGTCGTGGACGAGCCCGCCACCGAGGAACACCTGGCCAAGGTGCTGGAGCGCCCCCGGCGGGCCGTGGCCGCCGCGCTGCGGGAGCTGGCCGACGAGTACACCGTGCAGCGGCGCGGCTTCGACCTCCGGCTCGTCGCGGGCGGCTGGCGGTTCTACACCCGGCCCGAGTACGCGGCGGCGGTCGAGGGCTTCGTCCTGGACGGCCAGCACGCCCGGCTGACCCAGGCGGCCCTGGAGACCCTGGCGGTCGTCGCGTACCGGCAGCCGGTGAGCCGGTCGCGGGTCTCCGCGGTGCGCGGGGTGAACTGTGACGGGGTCATGCGGACCCTGCTCCAGAGGGGTCTGGTCGAGGAGGCGGGCACGGAACCCGAAACAGGTGCGATCCTGTACAGGACGACGAACTACTTTCTGGAGCGGATGGGCCTGCGTGGCCTTGATGAGCTCCCGGAGCTCGCGCCCTTCCTCCCCGAGGCGGACGCGATCGAGGCCGAGACGCCAGAGGGTGTGCCGTCGTTCGATCCGGACGCACCGGACACCCCGGAAACTCACGCAGACGACAAGACGGACTTTTGATGCGAAGCAGTGGCAGGAACAGCGGTAGCGGCGGCAGGAGCGGCGGCAGCGGCGGGGGCCGGAGCGGCAGGAACAACAGCGGCACCGGCAGGAACAGCAACCCGAACGCGCGGGCCCCCCGCTCCGAGCGCGAGGACCGCCGGAACGAGGAGCGCCCCCGCAAGCCCAGGCCCGAGGAGCGCCGCTACGACCTGGGCTCCGACAAGCCCGCAACCGGCGACGGCGTCCGCAAGGGGCGCGGCGCGGCGGCCCGGGGCGGTGCCAAGGGCGGCCCGAAGAGCCCGCAGGGCGGCGGCGCGAAGGGCGGGGCCCGGCGCGGCCCGTACGGCGCCCCGGCGCGTCCGCGCGAGCTGGACGCCAAGATCGAGCAGCGCAACCGCGACCGGTACGCGAACAAGCCCGAGATCAAGACGCCCAAGACGCACCCGGGCGCCGAGCAGGAGGGCGAGCGGCTGCAGAAGGTCCTGGCCCGCGCCGGCATGGGCTCCCGCCGCGCGTGCGAGGAGCTGATCGACCAGGCGCGCGTCGAGGTGAACGGCGAGGTCGTCGTCGAGCAGGGCATGCGCGTCGACGTGCACAAGGACGAGATCAAGGTCGACGGGCTGACCGTCGCCACCCAGTCCTACCTGTTCTTCGCGCTGAACAAGCCGGCCGGTGTCGTCGCCTCCATGGAGGACCCGGACGGGCGTCAGTGCCTCGGCGACTACGTCACCAACCGTGAGACGCGGCTCTTCCACGTCGGCCGGCTGGACACCGAGACCGAGGGCATCATCATGCTCACCAACCACGGCGAGCTGGCCCACCGTCTCACCCACCCCAAGTACGGCGTGAAGAAGACGTACCTGGCGGCCATCCAGGGCCCCCTCCCGCGCGACCTGGGCAAGCGGCTCAAGGACGGCATCCAGCTGGAGGACGGCTACGCCCGCGCCGACCACTTCCGCGTCGTGGAGAACACCGGCAAGAACTACCTGGTCGAGGTGACCCTGCACGAGGGCCGCAAGCACATCGTGCGCCGCATGCTGGCCGAGGCGGGCTTCCCCGTCGACCGGCTGGTGCGCACCGGCTTCGGCCCGATCGCGCTGGGCGACCAGAAGTCGGGCTGGCTGCGCCGGCTCACCAACACCGAGGTGGGCATGCTGATGCGCGAGGTCGGTCTGTAGCCCGTCCCCGTAAGCGGCGCCCGAAGGCCCGCGGCCGGTTCCCCGGAATTTTCCGGAGAGGAACCGGCCGCGGGCCTTCCGCATGCCCGGCCGAGCATTTATAGTCACCTTGACCATTAAGGAGGCGGGCGTGAGTCTCGCGGACATACTCGATCCCCTGCAGCAGCCCCTGGTGACGGTTCTGGACACCCCGGTCAGCTGGACCGAGGTGCTGGGCTTCGGCAGCGGCGCGCTGTGCGTCTGGCTCGTGGCCCGCCAGCACCTCGCCAACTGGCCGATCGGCATCGCCAACAACCTCTTCTTCATCCTGCTGTTCACCCAGTCCGGCCTGTACGCCGACGCCGGACTCCAGATCGTCTTCATCGCCCTCGCCGCCTACGGCTGGTGGACCTGGACCCACGGGGGTGGACCAGGGGCCGACGGGCTGCCGGTGCGCCGCACCACGCGCACCGAGTGGACCTGGCTGCTCGCGGCGGGGGCGGTGGGGACCGTGGGGCTGACCGTCCTGCTCGACCGGGCGACCGACTCGACCGTGCCGTTCTGGGACGCCTTGACGACCGCACTCTCGCTCGCGGCGACCTACGGGCAGTGCCGGAAGCTGGTCGAGTCCTGGTGGCTGTGGATCGCAGCCGATCTCGTGTACATCCCGCTGTACGCGTACAAGGAGCTGTACCTGACCTCGCTGCTGTACGTCGGCTTCCTGACGCTGTGCCTGACCGGCCTGCGCAACTGGCGCCGAGACCTCACGGCGGCCGACCCCGCGAAGGTTCTGGCATGAAGCGCTACCCGCACGGACTCGTGCTCGGAAAGTTCTACCCGCCGCACGCCGGCCACCACCACCTCGTCCGCACCGCCGCCGCCCGCTGCGAACGGCTCACCGTCCTGGTCTGCGCCGCGTCGGTGGAGTCCGTCCCGCTCGCCGACCGGGTCGACTGGATGCGGCAGGCCCACCCCGACGTGACGGTGGTCGGCGCCATGGACGACACCCGCATGGACCTGCACGACCCGGCGATCTGGGACGCCCACATGGCCGTCTTCACGGCGGCGGTGCCCGAGCGGGTGGACGCCGTCTTCACCTCGGAGCCGTACGGGGACGAACTGGCCCGCCGCTTCGGCGCCGAGTCCGTCTGCGTCGACCCCGGCCGCACCGCGTACCCGGTCTCCGGCACCGCCGTCCGCGCGGACCCGGCCGGCCGCTGGGGCTTCCTCGAAGCGCCGGTGCGGGCGGCGCTCGCCCGCCGCGTCGTCGTCCTCGGCGCGGAGTCCACCGGCACCACCACGCTGGCCCGCGCGCTCGCCGCCCACTACCGGCAGCGCGGCGGGGTCTGGGCGCACACGGGGTACGTGGCCGAGTACGGGCGCGAGTTCAGCGAACGGAAACTGGCCGAGCTGCGCGAGCGGTGGCCCCGGGCCCAGTGGGAGGACGTCACCCTCTCCACCCACGACTTCCCGCACATCGCCGAGGTCCAGAACGCCCGCGAGGAGGAGGCCGCCCGCACCGGCTCCCCGGTGCTCTTCTGCGACACGGACTCCTTCGCGACGACCGTCTGGCACGAGCGGTACGTGGGCGGGCGCAACCCCCTCGTCGAGCGCGTCGCGGACCGGGCCCGGCACCACCTGTGGCTGCTCACGGACCACGAGGGCGTCGCCTTCGAGGACGACGGGCTGCGCGACGGCGAGGAGCTGCGCCCCTGGATGACCGACCGCTTCCGGGCCGAGCTCACCCGTACCGGCCGGACCTTCATCGAGGTGACCGGCAGCCGTGAGGCGCGCCTCGCCCGCGCGGTCGAGGCCGTCGACGCGCTGCTCGCCGAGGGCTGGGACTTCGCCGCGCCCCTCCCGGAGCACCGATGAGCGCCGCCGCCCCCGAGGGCTACGACCCGAGCGCCTTCGAGCCCTTCGCGGTCACCGTGGACCTGGCCGTCTTCACGGTCCGCGAGTCCCGGCTGCACGTCCTGCTGGTCGAACGCGGCGCGGAGCCGTACCGGGGCCAGTGGGCGCTCCCCGGCGGCTTCCTGCTGCCCCGCGAGTCCGCCGGGGCCGCCGCCCGCCGCGAGCTCGCCGAGGAGACCGGGCTGAGCGACGCCACCGTCTCCGGCCTCCACCTGGAGCAGCTGCGCACGTACAGCGACCCGGACCGCGACCCCCGGATGCGCGTCGTCTCCGTCGCCCACACCGCCCTCGTCCCGGACCTGCCCGAACCGCGCGGCGGCGGGGACGCGGCGGGGGCGCGCTGGTGGGACGCGGCCCGGACGGGCCCGCTCGCCTTCGATCACGAACGCATCCTCGCGGACGCCCGCGACCGGGTCGGCGCCAAGCTGGAGTACACCTGCCTGGCCACCGCGTTCTGCCCGCCGCACTTCACCCTGGGCGAGCTGCAACAGGTCTACGAAACGGTCTGGGGCGTCGAGCTCGACCGCCCCAACTTCCGCCGCAAGGTCCTCGCCACTCCGGGCTTCGTCCAGCCCGCCGAAGGCGCCCCCCGCCGCACCGGCGGCCGCGGCAAACCGGCCGCCCTCTACCGCGCGGGCGACGCCACGACACTGCACCCCCCGCTGCTGCGACCGGAAGGACGGCAGGCATGACGCCACCCGTACGGAGAGGGCCGCGCCGGGCGCGCTGACCGGGCTCGCGCCGATGGCTGCCGCCTTCACACAGGGTGGCCCGCACGAGGCCGGGGCCCTCTGGGACGCTTGAGCCATGCCCACGTACACCACGCTCCTCCAGGAGGCCGGGCTCCCGGTCACCGACCTCGGGCCGGTCCTCGCCGGTGAACCGCACCCCCTGCTGTTCGCCACGGTCTCAGGGGCGCACCTGTACGGCTTCCCGTCCCGGGATTCGGACGTGGACATGCGCGGGGTGCATCTGCTGCCTGCGGAGGACCTCGTCGGGCTGCGGGAGCCCGAGGAGACCCGCTCGCGGATGTGGGACCGGGACGGGGTGGAGATGGACCTCGTCACGCACGACCTGCGCAAGTTCGTCCGGCTGATGCTCAAGCCCAACGGCTACGTGCTGGAGCAGCTGCTCTCGCCGCTGATCGTGCACACCACCCCACTGCACGCCGAGCTGGTGGCGACGGCCCCGCAGGTCCTCACCCGCAACCACGCGCACCACTACCGGGGGTTCGCCAACACCCAGTGGCGGCTCTTCGCGCGCACCGGCGAACTCAAGCCGCTGCTGTACACCTTCCGGGCGCTGCTCACCGGCATCCACCTGATGCGCAGCGGTGAGGTGCTGGCCCACTTGCCGACGCTGCTCACGAGGGTGGAGGCGCCTGCCTACCTGCCCGGCCTGATCGCGGCCAAGGCGGAGGCCGAGCACGGGGGAGCGGACGGCGTGGACGCGGCTGCGGCCGGCCGGGACGTCGAGGCGCTGCACGGGGTCCTCGACGTGGCGCAGGAGAAGTCGGGGCTTCCGGACGGAGCGGGCGGCTTCGACGCGCTCCATGCCCTCGTGGTGCGGGCCCGGCTCTCAGCGCGCTGACGCCAGCGCCGACGCCCGGCGTGTGCGGACGAGGAAGTCCTCGACGCGGGCCCGGTCCGGCTCGGGCGGCAGCGGGGAGGTGTCCGCCGCCTCGTCGTTCTCGGTGCCGAGCCGGGTCATGCGGCGTTCGACCTCGGGCCAGGGGACCTCGCCGCGCTTGACCGCGAGGAGGGCTTCGCGGGCCTCGCCCACCTCGATCGTCAGTTCGCCGGTGCGCAGCAGGTCCCGGCAGCTCACCAGCAGCCGCAGCAGATGCATCGCGTGCTTCCAGCGCGGGGCGCCGTACTGGCGCACGTCCGCTTCCAGCTTCCGGCGCTGGGCCAGGGCATAGCGTACGAACGAGTCGTGCGCCCGGCGGGAGAGGAAGGCGCCGCGCAGGGCGAGCAGTTCCCTGCCGGTGTCGTCCACGTGGTCCACGAGCGGCGAGTGCAGGCACTCCAGCACGTTCGGGTTGGCCCGCAGCGCCAGCTCGCAGAAGCGTTCCAGCTCCCAGGAGAACTGCTCGTCCGCCGGGCCCTCGACGTGCGTGGGCGGCTTCTCGAAGCGCCAGAACAGCGGGGTCGGTGCCAGGAACACGCCCCGCCGGTCGGTGTCGCTGGACTCGGTGGCGAGACCGAAGGCACGCGATCCCATCACACAGGAGTACACCGTGTGGTCGCGCACCAGGTCCTCGTCGGTCGGCGTGATCATGCCGGGAGGCTACGCGAGGACCGGGTGCGGGCGCGTCTCACGAAAAGGGCGGGCGGGCACGGGACCCCGCCGCCCCTCTACGCTGATCGCACACGCACGAAGCGGTACGGAACGAGCGAGGAGCACTACGTGGCGGTACGAGCGGTCCGGGGCGCCGTCCAGCTGGACCGGGACGAGAACGGGCACCTGCACGAGCGGGTCGGTGCCCTGCTCGCCGCCGTCCTGGAGCGCAACGAACTCGTCGCGGACGACCTGATCAGCATCTGGTTCACGGCCACGCCCGACCTGCACAGCGACTTCCCGGCCGCCGCCGCGCGGTCCATGGGGATCGTCGACGTACCGTTGATCTGCGCCCAGGAACTCGACATCGAGGGGGCCATGCCCCGGGTGGTCCGCCTCCTGGCGCACGTCGAGACCTATCTGTCCAAGGCCGAGATCAACCACGTCTACCTCGGCGCCACCGCCGCCCTGCGCAAGGACATCGCCCAGTGAGAACCGCCGTCGTCATCGGTACCGGCCTCGTCGGGACCTCCGCGGCCCTCGCCCTCGCGGGCCGGGGCATCGCCGTCCACCTGGTCGACCACGACCCCGAGTCCGCCGCGACCGCCGCCGCGCTCGGCGCCGGTACGGACGAGCCGCCCGAGGGCCGCGTCGACCTCGCGGTCGTCGCCGTGCCGCCCGCCCACACCGCGACCGTGCTCGCCGCCGCCATGCGCGACGGGGTCGCCCGCGGCTACCTCGACGTCGCCAGCGTCAAGGGCGGGCCGCGCCGCGAGCTGGAGGCGCTGGGGGCCGACCTCACCCCGTACATCGGCACGCACCCGATGGCCGGCAAGGAGCGCTCCGGGCCGCTCGCCGCGACCGCCGACCTCTTCGAGGGGCGGCCCTGGGTGCTCACCCCGACCCGGGACACCGACACCGAGGTGCTGAACCTCGCCCTGGAGCTGGTCGCGCTGTGCCGGGCCGTCCCGGTCGTCATGGACGCCGACGCCCACGACCGGGCCGTCGCGCTCGTCTCGCACACCCCGCAGCTGATCTCCTCGATGGTCGCGGCGCGCCTGGAGGACGCCGACGAGACCGCGGTGCGGCTGTGCGGGCAGGGCATCAGGGACGTGACCCGGATCGCGGCTTCCGACCCCCGCATGTGGGTGGAGATCCTGTCCGCCAACCCCGGTCCCGTCGCCGACGTCCTCGCGGGCGTCGCCGCCGACCTGGAGGAGACGGTCACCGCGCTGCGCGGGCTCCAGTCCGCCGACGAGGAGAAGCGGCACGCGGGCACCGAGGCCATCCGCGATGTCCTGAGCCGGGGCAACGCGGGCCGGGTCCGGGTGCCCGGCAAGCACGGCGCCGCCCCGGCCTCGTACGAGACGGTCGCCGTCCTGATCAGCGACCGGCCCGGCGAGCTGGCCGCCATCTTCACCGACGCGGACCGGTCCGGGGTCAACATCGAGGACGTGCGCATCGAGCACGCCAGCGGCCAGCAGGCCGGTCTCGTCCAGCTCATGGTCGAACCCAGCGCCGCCCCCGTCCTGGCCGCCGCCCTCCGCGAGCGGGGCTGGTCGATCCGTCAGTAGGGACCGTGCGACCATGACCGGTCGCACACTTGTCCACAGGGGTGACCGGACCCGTCCCCGCACTCGGTAACCTTGTGCGGGGCGGGTTCACGCGTCCCGCCCAGCCCGCCCCGAGCACCAGGAAGGTGTCCACCACCGTGGAAACCGTAAGCGCCGCCGTCCGGACCGCCCCGGCCGCCGTGATCGTCGCCATCGACGGCCCCTCCGGCACCGGCAAGTCCAGCACCTCCAAGGCCGTCGCCGCCCAGCTCGGCCTCAGCTACCTGGACACCGGCGCCCAGTACCGCGCCATCACCTGGTGGATGCTGAACAACGGCATCGACGTGCACGACGCCGCCCAGGTCGCGACCGCCGCCGCCAAGCCGGTCATCGTCTCCGGCACCGACCCCGCCGCCCCGACGATCACCGTCGACGGCGAGGACGCCTCCGGTCCGATCCGCACCCAGGAGGTCACCTCCAAGGTCAGCGCCGTCAGCGCCGTCCCCGAGGTGCGCACCCTGATCACCGAGCTCCAGCGCACCATCGCCGCCGAGGCCGAGAAGGGCATCGTGGTCGAGGGCCGCGACATCGGCACCACCGTGCTGCCCGACGCCGACATCAAGATCTTCCTCACCGCGTCGCCGGAGGCCCGTGCCGCCCGCCGCAGCGGCGAGGTCAAGGGCTCCGATCTCGCCGCCACCAAGGAGGCGCTGATCAAGCGGGACGCGGCCGACTCCGGCCGCAAGACGTCCCCGCTCGCCAAGGCGGCCGACGCGGTCGAGGTGGACACCACCGAGCTGACGCTCCAGCAGGTCATCGAGTGCGTCGTCACCCTCGTCGGGGAGAAGCGGGCCGCGAAGTGACCGACGCCACGAGCGCGCCCTCGCCGCGTGGTGCGGCGGTCGGGCGCGGCATCGGGATCGGCCTGATGTACGGGCTCTTCAGGCCCCGTGTCCTCGGTGCCTGGCGGGTCCCGGCCTCCGGACCCGTCATACTCGCGGTGAACCACTCGCACAACATCGACGGGCCGATGCTGATGGGCACCGCGCCCCGGCCCGTCCACTTCCTGATCAAGAAAGAGGCGTTCGTCGGCCCCCTCGACCCGTTCCTGCGCGGAATCGGGCAGCTGGAGGTGGACCGTACGACCGCCGACCGCACCGCCATCACCCGCGCGCTCGGCGTGCTGGAGGACGGCGGGGTGCTCGGGATCTTCCCCGAGGGCACCAGGGGCGAAGGAGACTTCGCCTCGCTGCGCGCCGGGCTCGCGTACTTCGCGGTGCGCAGCGGGGCGCCGATCGTCCCCGTGGCCGTCCTGGGAAGCACCGAGCGCCGCGGCAGGTTGATATCGGCACTGCCTCCGCTGCGCAGCCGCGTGGACGTCGTCTTCGGGGACGCTTTTCAGGCGGGCGACGGCAGCGGCAGGCGTACGCGTAAGGCGCTGGACGAGGCCACGCTGCGCATCCAGGCCCGGCTGACCGGCCACCTGGAGCACGCCGGGCGCCTCACCGGGCGCACCGGGTAAGACTTGAGTAGTGGACCGCGCGCGCTGCGTGGTCCATCGATGATGATGCAAAGAGGAACGGACTTCATGAACGACCAGATTCACTCCGGCGGCTCGGACCACGAGCACGGAGAGCTTGGCGATGCCGAGTACGCGGAGTTCATGGAGCTCGCCGCGCAGGAGGGATTCGACCCCGAGGAGGTCGAGGGCGCGCTCGACGAGGCGGGGCACGGGCCACTCCCCGTGCTCGCCGTCGTCGGCCGGCCCAACGTCGGCAAGTCGACCCTGGTGAACCGGATCATCGGCCGCCGCGAGGCCGTCGTCCAGGACAAGCCGGGCGTCACCCGCGACCGCGTCACCTACGAGGCCGAGTGGGCGGGCCGCCGCTTCAAGGTCGTGGACACCGGCGGCTGGGAGCAGGACGTCCTCGGCCTGGACGCCTCCGTCGCCGCCCAGGCGGAGTACGCCATCGAGACGGCCGACGCGGTCGTCTTCGTCGTGGACTCCACCGTCGGCGCCACCGACACCGACGAGGCCGTCGTCAAGCTGCTGCGCCGGGCCGGCAAGCCCGTCGTGCTCTGCGCCAACAAGGTGGACGGGCAGAGCGGCGAGGCGGACGCCACCGCCCTCTGGTCGCTCGGCCTCGGCGAACCGCACCCGGTCTCCTCGCTGCACGGCCGCGGCACCGGCGACATGCTGGACGCCGTCCTGGAGGCCCTGCCCGAGGCCCCGCCGCAGTCCTTCGGCACGGCCCTCGGCGGACCGCGCCGCATCGCGCTCATCGGCCGCCCGAACGTCGGCAAGTCCTCGCTGCTGAACAAGGTGGCCAACGAGGACCGCGTCGTCGTCAACGAGCTGGCGGGCACCACCCGTGACCCGGTGGACGAGCTCATCGAGCTGGGCGGCGTCACCTGGAAGTTCATCGACACGGCAGGCATCCGCCGCCGCGTCCACCTCCAGGAGGGCGCGGACTACTACGCCTCGCTGCGCACCGCCGCCGCCCTGGAGAAGGCCGAGGTCGCGGTCATCCTGATCGACTCCAGCGAGACGATCAGCGTCCAGGACCAGCGCATCGTGACCATGGCCGTGGAGGCGGGCCGCGCCGTCGTGCTCGCCTTCAACAAGTGGGACACGCTGGACGAGGAGCGCCGCTACTACCTGGAGCGCGAGATCGAGACCGAGCTCGCGCAGGTCGCCTGGGCCCCCCGGGTCAACGTCTCGGCCCGCACCGGCCGCCACATGGAGAAGCTGGTCCCGGCGATCGAGACCGCGCTCGACGGCTGGGAGACCCGCGTCCCCACGGGCCGGCTCAACGCCTTCCTGGGCGAGATCGTCGCCGCTCACCCGCACCCGGTCCGGGGCGGCAAGCAGCCCCGCATCCTGTTCGGCACCCAGGCGGGCACCAAGCCGCCGCGCTTCGTCCTCTTCGCCTCCGGCTTCCTGGAGCACGGCTACCGGCGCTTCGTGGAGCGCCGTCTGCGCGAGGAGTTCGGCTTCGAGGGCACCCCGATCCACATCTCGGTCCGGGTCCGCGAGAAGCGGGGCCGCAAGAAGTAACCCCGTACGAGGCGGTACGCGACAGCCCCGGAGCGCTCGGTCACCGAGCGGTCCGGGGCTGCGTCGTACGCGAGGGCTCAGGCGTCCCGTGAGCCGGGCGGCAGCGCCGCGGGCCGGGTGCGCCCCGCATGGCGGCCCACCCGCTGCCAGCCGCCGAGGCTCCCGGAGCGCGTGCCCGTCCCGGAGCGGTCGCCCCCCGCCGTGACCGTTCCGCCGGGCGAGGAATGGCCCGAGTGGCCGCGCAGCGGGGCGCGCGAGCCGAAGAGGCCGAGGGCCTGGAGGCCCAGACTCTCCTCGCCGGTCCGGTCACCCGGCAACGCCCGGAACGAGCGGCGGTACTCGGAGTACAGCGCGTCGTAGATCGGGGTGTGGGACGGGCCGCCCGAGGGGTCCTGCGAGGGACGCATGGCAGGGATCGGGCTCGGAAGCTGGTGGGAGGGGTCGTATGAGTGCACGTAGGTGCCAACGACCTCGTCGGCCGTCGGATGCGGGCCCGCCGCGGAAACACCCGTCGGACAGACAACTGTTCGCCGTCGGCGCTCCGGATGCGCGGTCACGGTCAGGTCCCGGCCAGCGGCATGGCGGCGGCGACCAGCAGCCCGGCGGCCGATGCCTTCTCCAGCGCGTCGCGCAGCAGGTCCTCGCGGGGCTGCTGGCCGATGGAGCCCGCCGGGGCGGCGTAGACCAGCACGGTCTGCGACTTGTTGGCGGCGGTCCGCCAGCCCTCGGTGACCTGGAGCGGCGCGTGCGCCTGCCACCAGGCGACCGGGGTGCCGCCCCCCGTACCCGGCTGGAGCACGGCGTGCAGCTGGCCCATGGCGAGCAGGATCGACCAGCCGTGCAGCACCTCCGGCACCTGCTCCATGCGGTGGACCGGCTGGAAGCCCTGTTCCAGGAGGAGCTGGAGGAACTGGTCGCCGTCCCTGCCGTCCGTGCCCGGGCGGGCGATCGCGCCGGTCGGCTCCACGACCAGGGCCGGGTGCAGCTCGTCGTCGATCAGGACGAGGCCGCTGGTGATGCCGAGGACTGCCTGTTCGGGGACGACCCGCTCCGGCTCCCCCTGCTCGCCGCCGGTGATGCTGCGAACGGCGCCCTGAAGCTGCTCCTCGGCGACCTGGACGACCTGCGAGGGGATGCAGCTGGCGTGCGCGAAGGCGAGCACGGCGGTCTCTTCGCCGACGAACAGCACGGTGCTGGTGCGCTCCTGCTCGGAGTCGCCGGGGGTGCGGCAGGAGGTGCAGTCGTAACTGCCCGGGGCGTTGTCGCCGATGAGCAGCCGGTCGGCTTCGGCGTCGCCGATCTCGGCGCGTACGTCCTCGCTGACGTCGAGCATGCGCGGCACGGGTGGCTCCTCGAACTCGGTACGTGCGCCGGGCGGTTCCCGGCTCAGAGATGACAACGGGCGAGCCACTGCCGGGGTCACGCGGGAAGCCGTACGGAATCGGCCGCGGACGCGCCGGGAAGGCGGGGGACCGGCCGTGGACCACCCGACAAAGAGGGAGGAAACCGCCCGTGCGGTGGGCCCGCCGGAGGCGGCCGGGTCGGGGCGGCGGCCGGTCCGGAGGGCTCCCCCGCCGCACGCCGGAATGCGCGGAACCGGGTTGTCCGCTATACGGTCCGCCGGCCGCGGACCGGCCCGTCCGATGGTATGTCTGTCGGTTCCGGGGATAAGGGTGCGATAAGAGCGGGTGAATTATCGGCGAAGCCGGTCAATGCGGAACGTTTTCCCGCCGGGAATTCGGCCCCGTTCCCGGGTGGAAATCCTCGTCGTTTTCCCACCGGTCCGAAGATCGTTCACCGGCCTGTGCGATTACTGTGCGTCCGGTTGTGAATCGCACGTTCGGGTGAAGGGGGTCGGGGGGAACACGTGTCGGCATCCTGTGACACAAGTGTGACCGGTGAGGGACGTAAGGATGCCGTGCGCCCCCGCTACCGCCCCTGCGGCCGGGCGCCTACGGTGAGAGGTATGGCACCCATACCGACTCCTCCCGCCCAGCCCGACGACGCCACCGGCGCGTATGTGGGGCTCCCCGCAGAGACCGCCGAACAGCGGGCCCGGGAGCGCGGCTGGTCCACCGTACGGGCCCTGCCGCCGGGCATGGTCATCACCATGGAGTTCCAGGCGGGCCGGATCAACTTCGAGGTCGACGGCGGCGTCGTCAGGCGCTGCTGGACCGGCTGAGCCGCCGGACGCCGGGCGTACGCGTGAGGGGCCCCGACCGGATGTGGTCGGGGCCCCTCACGCGTACGCCGGGATCAGCCGCCGGCGACCGGCCGGGCCGGAGCCGTTCCCCCGCGCGGCGTCCGGTCGGCGTGCGGCGGGCGCCGGCTGCCGGCCGGCGTCACCGGGGACCGCTCCGAGCGCACCGCGTGGGCGGTGGCCGGGGCCGGATGGGGCCGCGGGCGTCCGCTCGCGGCTGTTGGGCGCCCGGTCTGGCCACGCGCCGGGCCCTGCGCCGACGGCTCCTCGACGGGCGGCTGCGCGGCGGGCTGTGCGGACGGCTGTCCGGCCGGGACGGGCGCCGGGGCGTCGGCGGCGGGCGCCGGGGCCGCGGGGCGGCTGCCGGGGGCGCCGAGCCGTGCGCGGGCGGCGAAGATCCAGTTCTCGGCGCGGGTGATCAGCGGTTCCACCCAGGGCAGGCCGAGCAGGATCAGCAGGCCCGCGGCCCAGCCGAGGAGCACGTCGCTCAGCCAGTGCGTACCGAGGTAGACCGTCGTCAGGCCGACGCCGAGCGAGACGATCGCGGACATGGCCGACAGATAGCGCCTGGCCCGCGGGGTGGCGGCCAGGTAGGCGAGGATTCCCCAGGTCACGACGGCGTTGGCGGTGTGGCCGGAGGGAAATATATCGCCGCCGGCGAAGAGCTCGGCCGATCCGATCCTGGTCGCGTAGTGCGGGCCGAGCCGGCCGAGGCCGATCTTGACCGCGCCCACCGTCAGGTTGAGCAGCAGCAGCGAGGCGCCGAGCGTCAGCAGCGGACGCAGGGTGTGCTGCCGCCAGGAGCGCCAGCCGAGCCAGCAGGCGACCATGACCGCGGTGGGCCCGCGCTGACCGAGGACCACGTAGTAGTCGAGGGCGGCGTGGATTTCGGGCCACTGCTGGTAGGGCCGGAAGAGCATGACCTTCCAGTCCAGGGCCACCAGCCAGGACGACATGAGCACGGCAACGACGATGGCCAGATAGAACGCCAACGTCCCGCCGAAGAGAGCGATGCGGTGACGGCTCATCCGCGGTGTCTCTATCTTCGGCGGTTCCGGCTCCCGGTCCAGCCGGGCGAAGATGTCGGTACGCACCCAATCGACGTTACAGCGAGTGAGTGGGCGCGCCTGTCGATCCGGGCGCTTTGTGATGACGATGTGATGTGGAGTATGTCTCAGCCACCGGGTTTTTCCAGGGAGTCTGAATAACTTCCCCATTCTTTTCGGCCTGTTATGCGATACCTGTTCGACAAGTAATTCGCTGAAGCTTGCGAAGAATTCCGGGGATCGCGAAGTGTGTTTATCCACGGTGCGGCGGAGCGGAACGGAGGGTGTCAGTCCGGTTACCGTACGGCTTCGGGCGGGGGCTCCCGCGGCGCCGCCGGGCGGTGCGCGCAGTGGCATACGCCACACTCCACCTGGTCGGACGGTATGAGATGGACCACGTGTGGCCCCGCCGAACTCGCGTACGCTGACGGATCACTCGCCCGTCGACGCCGGGCCCGGACACCGCGTCCCGTGGGCCCGCCGAGAGCGAGGGGACCATCTGGGAGGTAGATGCATGTCCGGGACGCCCACCGCCCGAATCCGCCTGCGCGCAGCCGCCGACGGTGCCAACCGCTGGGTCGTCCTGGTCGTCCTCTGCCTCAGCCTGCTGCTCGTCGCGCTCGACGCGACCGTGCTGCACGTGGCCGTCCCCGCCGTCACCGAGGACCTGCGGCCCAGCGCCGCCGGTCTGCTGTGGATCGTGGACGCCTACCCGCTCGTCTGCGCCTCGCTGCTGATCCTCTTCGGCACCCTCGGCGACCGGGTCGGACGCCGGCGCGTCCTGCTGCTCGGTTACGCCCTCTTCGGCGCTGCCTCGGCCGTCGCCGCCCTGGCCGACAGCGCCGGCGTGCTCATCGCGGCGCGGGCCCTGCTCGGCGTCGGCGGGGCGATGATCATGCCCGCCACCCTCTCGATCCTGCGCCAGGTCTTCCCCGACCGGCGCGAACGGGCCGTGGCGATCGGCGTCTGGTCCGCCGTGGCCGCCGTCGGCGCCGCCACCGGGCCCGTCATCGGCGGCTTCCTCGTCGAGCACTTCTGGTGGGGCTCGGTCTTCCTGATCAACATCCCGCTGATGGCCCTGATCCTCCCGGTCGGCCGGCTGCTGCTCCCCGAGTCCCGGGGCAACGACGACGGACCCTGGGACGTGCTCGGCGCGCTGATGGCCGCCGCCGGGGTGCTCGGCGTGGTCCTCGGTGTGAAGCGGGCCGGCACCGGGGAGGGCCTGGCAGACCTCGCGACCCTGGTGCCGCTGCTGCTCGGGGCCGTCCTGCTCGCGGCCTTCGTGCGGCGCCAGAAGCGGCGCACCCACCCGCTGATCGACATCGGCATGTTCACCCGGCCCGCGTTCTCGACCGCCGTCGGCTGCATCGTGCTGGCCATGCTCGCCCTGGTCGGCCTGGAACTCGTCGCCGTCCAGTACCTCCAGCTCGTCCTGGGCCTCAGTCCCCTGGAGACCGGCCTCAGGCTGCTGCCGCTCACCTTCGCCGCGATGGCCGCCGGTGCCACCGGCTCCCACACGCTGCGCCGGGTCGGGCCGCGCCGGATGGTCGGCTGGGGCTTCGTCCTGACGGCCGCTTCGGTGCTGACCCTGACTGTGATGGGCCGCGACGACCGGCCCGTCCTGCTGGCCGCCGCCTTCGTGGCCCTCGGCTTCGGCCTCCAGTCCACGCTGTTCGGCGCGTACGAATCGATGCTCAGCGAGGCCCCCGCCGACCGGGCGGGCGGGGCGGCCGCGATCGGGGAGACCTCCTACCAGCTGGGCGCCGGCATGGGGATAGCGCTCCTCGGCAGCGTGATGAACGCCGCCTATACGCCCGGCCTCGCGGGGCTGCACGCCGACGGCGTCCCCGCGTCCGCGGCGGCCGGGGCCGCCCACTCCCTCGGCGAGGCCTACCAGCAGGCCGCGGCGCTGGGCGGGCCGCTCGGCTCCGTCCTGCGCACCACGGCCCGGGACGCCTTCATCGACGGGCTGCATGTGACGCTGCTGGTCAGCGCGGGGCTCCTGCTGCTCGGGGCGCTGGCCGCGCTGCGGCTGCCCGGGGCGATGGAGTGCGCCCCGAAGCTCTGCGAGCCCCGGGAACCGGTGGAGCGCCCGGACGGCACACCGCCGCGCGAGGCCGCGGACCGGGTCGACGCGCCGCCCCGGGTGCCCGCGCGGCGCCGGCCGGGCGGGGCGGGCCCGGGACACCCTGGACGTCCGGCACCCCGGGTCGTAACGTCGGCCCGGCACCGTAACTAACGCCGCTAGTTTTCGCGCACCCGCCGGAGGCACACCCTCATGTCCACCGCCCCCTCGAAGCTCCCGCCCTTCGACCCCCGGGACCCGATCGGCGTCGACGACCTGCTGAGCCCCGAGGACCTCGCGATCCGCGACACCGTCCGCACCTGGGCCGCCGACCGCGTCCTGCCGCACATCGCCGAGTGGTACGAGAACGGCGAGCTCCCCGGCATCCGCGAGCTGGCCCGGGAGCTGGGCGCCCTCGGCGCGCTCGGCATGTCGCTCCAGGGCTACGGCTGTGCCGGCGCGACCGCCGTCCAGTACGGGCTGGCCTGCCTGGAGCTGGAGGCGGCCGACTCCGGCATCCGCTCGCTCGTCTCTGTACAGGGCTCCCTCGCCATGTACGCCATCCACCGCTACGGCTCCGAGGAGCAGAAGCAGCGGTGGCTGCCCGGCATGGCGGCGGGCGAGACCATCGGCTGCTTCGGCCTCACCGAGCCCGACCACGGCTCGGACCCGGCCGCCATGCGCACGTACGCCAAGCGCGACGGCGAGGACTGGGTGCTCAGCGGCCGCAAGATGTGGATCACCAACGGCTCGGTCGCCGGGGTCGCGGTCGTCTGGGCCCAGACCGACGAGGGCCCGGCCGGCACCGGCATCAGGGGCTTCGTCGTCCCGACGGACGCGCCGGGCTTCTCCGCGCCCGAGATCCGGCACAAGTGGTCGCTGCGCGCCTCGGTCACCAGCGAACTGGTCCTGGACGAGGTGCGGCTGCCGGCCGACGCCGTCCTGCCCGGGGTCACCGGGCTGCGCGGGCCGCTGAGCTGTCTGAGCCACGCCCGCTACGGCATCGTCTGGGGCGCCATGGGCGCGGCCCGGTCCAGCTTCGAGGCGGCCGTCGACTACGCGCGCACCCGGGAGCAGTTCGGGAAGCCGATCGGCGGCTTCCAGCTCACCCAGGCCAAGCTGGCCGACATGGCCGTCGAGCTGCACAAGGGCATCCTGCTCGCCCACCACCTGGGCCGGCGGATGGACGCGGGGCGGCTGCGCCCCGAGCAGGTCAGTTTCGGGAAGCTGAACAATGTGCGGGAGGCCATCGAGATCTGCCGCACCTCGCGCACGATCCTCGGCGCCAACGGGATCTCGCTGGAGTATCCGGTGATGCGGCACGCGACCAACCTGGAGTCGGTCCTCACCTACGAGGGGACCGTGGAGATGCACCAGCTGGTCCTGGGGAAGGCGCTCACCGGCCTGGACGCGTTCCGATGAGCGCCCGGAGGGCGGTCAGCTCTGGTTGAAGAAGCCGTCGGCCGGGCGGCCGACGGCTTCGCCGTTCATCACCTGGGTGTCGGCGGGGGTCAGCAGGAAGACGCGGGTGGCGACGCGGTCGATCGACCCGCGCAGTCCGAAGATCAGGCCCGCGGCGAAGTCCACCACGCGCTTGGCGTCGGCGGAGTCCATGGACGTGAGGTTCATGATCACCGGGACGCCGTCCCGGAAGAGCTCGCCGATGGCGCGGGCGTCCCGGAAGCTGTCCGGGGTCACGGTGGCGATCCGGCGGCCCGTCTCCTGGGCGGTCTCGGAGGCCACCCGCACCCGGGGATCGGTCACCCACGCCTGGCCGGTGCCGGTCCGCGCACCCTCGGCGTACTCGTCGTCGTCGTAGTACCGCTCGTCGTTGTCCTCTACGAGGCCCAGCCAGGCACTCGCCTTGCGCACCGATCCCATGGACGCCTCCTCTCACCGCGGTTCCTTGGTGTTCCGCATCTCTTTCGTATCCCTATGGTCGTCCATGATGCGGATCGTGCGCCAAGGGGATAGGCGGCGCGCAGGGCATTCGTGACGGTACTGGTGCAGAGGATGTGGCGATTCGTCAGGGTTCGTACGGTTAAAGGGCCCTGAAGAAAGAAAATATGATGTCCGGGCCGTACGGGTGACATGGGGGACGTACGGGTGAACCGGACGCTGGGTACGATGCCGTCGCGTCCGCGCCCGAGTGCGGCGCATACGCGAACGAAACCCGGGGGACGGCCGTGTTCGGAATAGTCAGGCCCTGTACGCATCGCCTCTCCGAGAGGCTCAAGACCGAGTGGATGGCCCATCTCTGCGGGCTCTGTCTGGCACTCCGCTCCGACCACGGGCAGTTCGCCCGGGTCGTCACCAACTACGACGGCCTGATCGTCTCGGTCCTGACGGAGGCTCAGGCCGAACGCACCCCGGGCCAGCGCCGCACGGCCGGCCCCTGCCCCCTGCGCTCCATGCGCACCGCGCCCGTCGCGCGCGGCGAGGGCGCCCGGCTCGCCGCCGCCGTCTCGCTGGTCCTCGCCTCGGCGAAGGTGCGGGACCACGTCGCCGACCGGGACGGCCTGTTGGCCCGCCGCCCGGTCGCCGCGGCGGCCCGCCGGGTCGCGGCGAGCTGGGACCGGGCCGGGGCGCGCACCGGTGCCCAGCTCGGCTTCGACACCGCGGTCCTGGTCGACGCCGTCGACCGGCAGACCGGCATCGAACTCCTCGCAGGCCCCGGCACTCCGCTGCTGACGGTCACCGAACCCACCGAGACCGCCACCGCCGCGGCCTTCGCGCACACCGCCGTCCTCGCGGGCAAGCCGCACAACGCCGGACCGCTCGCCGAGGCCGGACGCCTCTTCGGGCGCCTCGCGCACCTGCTGGACGCCGTGGAGGACCAGGAGGCCGACGCGGCGGCGGGTGCCTGGAACCCGCTCACCGCGACGGGCACCTCGCGCGCCGAGGCCCGGCGGCTGGCCGACGACGCGCTGAAGGGCGTACGGCTGGCGCTGGCGGACGCGGAGTTCACCGACGGCCGGCTCGTCCATGTGCTGCTGACCCACGAACTGCGGCGCTCGGTGGACCGGGCCTTCGCCACGGACGTCTGCTCCCACCGGTCCGGCGGACTCCTGACCGCGTCCGGCGGACCGTCAGGAACGGCGCCCACGGGCTCCTTCGGGCCGCCACCGGGCAATCCGTACGCGCCCACGGGGCCGGGCGGACCCTCCGGGCCCCGGCCGCCCGAGCCGCCGCGCGACCGGCGCGGACTCGTCATGGGCTGCCTGGTGTGGGCGGGGCTCGCCTGCACCTGCCAGATGTGCTGCGGCACCTTCGAGGACCCCTGGTCGCGTCAGCGGCGCGAGGGCCTGTGCAGTCAGTGCGACTGCGGGGACTGCTGCGACGGCTGTGACGCGTGCAGCAATTGCTGCGACTGCTGCAGCTGCTGCGACGGTTGTGACTGCGGGTGCGACTGCTGAGGCGGTGTCACCTGGACGTCGTCACCCCTGCGTCCCGCTCCGCGGCATGGCGGAGCGGGACGCGGCGAGGGGAGGGTGTGCTGCTGTGCCGGATGTGCGAGGGCGCGCCTGGACAAGGGTGGGGCGGGCGCGGGGAGCAGGGCGTCGGCTCAACAGGAACAGGACCACACGCGACCGAAGTCGATGTGGGAGCGCTTGACCAGCCACTGCTGCGATTGCATGGCCCCAGTGGAACAGCCATCCGATGACCCGTCAACTGCCCTGATACGTACTGCTCACAGTGTGGACAGGCTTGACAGCCGGCCTCCGGCACCGCTTGTCTCGGGGCAGGACCGGGCTGAGGGGCCCGTCCGCCACGCTTCACGCTGCTGCGATTCCGCGTCTCGCGCCGAGGGCGCGCCCCGTGTCCGATCACCGTATCCACGGAGCCTCCGCATGCACGCGCGTACATCCGCATCCCGTCCTGCCCTCCACCTGGCCGCCGAGATCGGTGGCCCGCCCCGGTACGACGCCGCCCACCACACCGGCCTCGCCCGGCTCGCGGAGGGCGGCGCGCTCGACTTCGTCACCCTCGGCGACTCCTACGCCCGGCCGGGCCCCGACGCGCTCGCCGTCCTGGCCCGGGTGGCCCCCGCCACCCGCCGCATCGGCCTCGTGCCGACGGTCACCGCCACCCACACCGAGCCCTCCCGCCTGTCGTCCGCCGTGGCGACCCTGGACTGGGTCAGCCGGGGCCGGGCGGGCTGGCGGCTCGGGGTGTCCGCGACAGAGGCCGAGGCCCGGCTGTTCGGCCGCCGCCCGGCCGCGTCCGCCGACGCGCTGTGGGACGGGGCCGGGGAGTGCGCGGAGCTCTGCGCCCGGCACTGGGACCACTGGGAACCGCCCCAGGGCCACCCCGTCCTCGTCATCGACGGCACGCCCGAACCGGCCAGGGCGGCCGCCGCCCGCCACGCCGACGTCGTCCTCGTGCGGGCCGCCACCCCCGAGCGGACCGCCGCGATACGCGAGGACGTGCGCCGCCGCGCCGCCGCGCACGGCCGGGATCCCGACGCGCTGCTGGTGTTCGCCGCGCTCACCGTCGACCTCGGCGACGCCGAGACGGCGCCGGAACCGGGGCTGGCCGACGAGCCGCCACCGGCCGACCGGGGGACCTACTACCGGGGCGGCCCGGTCGACTTGGCCGCGCTGATCACCCGGTGGTACCGGAGCGGCGCGGTCGACGGCTTCCACCTCACCCCGATCACCCCCGGGCGCGACCTCGAACGGATCGTGAACGGCACGGTGGCCCTGCTCCAGCACCGCAGCCTGTTCCGGACGTTCTACCCGGGCGGCACCCTGCGCGAGCACCTGGGGCTGGCCCGGCCCGCCCGCCGGTACGCATCCGCCGGGGCGCGCGCATGACGGCCGCGCGGCCCCGCCGGATGCACCTCGCCGCGCAGGTCCCCGGCGCCGGGGAGCGGGCCGGGTTCGCCTCGTACGAACAGCTCGCGCGCACGGCGGAGCGGGGCCTGTTCGACTTCCTGCTCGTCGCCGAGGGGGCGGCCGGCGGGCCCGACGCGCTCACCGTGCTGGCCGCCCTCGCCGCCGGGACCGACCGGCTCGGGCTCGCCGCCGGTACCGCCCTCGGGGAGCCCTACGAGCCGGCCCGCCGCCTCGCCACCCTCGACCACCTCAGCGCCGGCCGGGCCGCCTGGCACGCGCACCCCCCGGCCGGCGGGCACCCGCGCGCCGCCGAGTGCGTCGCCGTCGCGCGGGCGCTCTGGGACTCCTGGGCGCCCGACGGCACTCCGCGCCCCGTCGCCCGTCACGGGCGGCACTTCGCGGTGGAGGGCGAGTTCACCGTGGAGCGCTGTCCGCAGGGCCATCCCGTCACCGTGCTGGCGGGCGACTCGCCGGAGGACCGGGAACTCGCCGCGTCCGCCGCCGACATCGTTCTCCTCCCGCACACCACGTTCGGCGCCGCCCGCGCCGACTACGCGGAGGTGAAGGGACGGCTCGCGGCCCACGGCCGGACGCACGACGAGCTGAAGGTCATGCTCCGCGTCGGCTTCGTACTCGACGCCGACGACGCCGATGACACCGACGCCACCGACGCGCGGGAACCGTTCACCGGCAGCCCGGCCGCTGTCGCCGCGCTGCTCGCCGGGTACGTGACCGAGGGCGCCGCCGATGGCTTCGTCCTCGTGCCGCACGGTCCCGGCGGTCTCGACGGCTTCGTGGACCGGGTCGTTCCGCTCCTCCAGGACCGAGGGGCGTTCCGCCGTACGTACACCGGCTCGACGCTGCGGTCGCACCTCGGGATCACCGCGCCCGTATGGAAAGGTTGACCACCATGAGCACGCACGCACAGCAGCAGGCAGCGCGGGACTGGGAGCATTGGCACGAGGAGCGGACCGCCACGGTCTCGGCGCCCCACGGTCCGCTCTCCCTCACCGGGACCCACTGGCTCGCGGATTACCCGGAGGGGCGAATTCCGGCCGTCCCGGGCCGGTGGCGCGAGGAGGACGGCGCACTGGTGCTCGACGCCGCCCCGGAGGACGGGCTGACCGTCGACGGGAAGCCCTTCGCCGGGGAGGTCCGGCTCGGTGCCGACCGGGGGCCGGTCGGCGCGTCCCGGGTGGCCCACGAGGGGCGCAGGCTCGTCGTGCTCAGCCGCGAGGGCCTGTGGGCGGTCCGGGTCTTCGACCCCGAATCGCCCGCGCGGCGTGCCTTCCGGGCGATCGAGGCGACCCCGTACGACCCGCGCTGGGCGGTGCCGGGCACCTTCCGCCCGTACGCGGACGCGCGGACCGTCCGGGTCGAGAACGCGGACGGTGTCGAACGCGGCCTCGGGCTCGCCGGGGAGATCGCCTTCGAGCTGGACGGGGCCCGGCACACGCTCCAGGCCGCCGTCGAGCCGGACGGGTCGCTCTGGGCCGTCTTCGCCGACGCCACCAGCGGGAACAGCAGTTACCGCTTCCGGTTCCTGCGGCCCGCCGCGCCGGACGCCGACGGCGCGGTGACCGTGGACCTCAACCGTGCGCTGCTGCCCCCGTGCGCCTTCGCGGACCACTTCATCTGCCCCTTCCCGCCGCCCGGCAACACCCTTCCGGTGGCCGTGGAGGCGGGGGAGCGGCAGCGGGTCGACAGCTGAGGGGTCTGCCGGGACCTCAGGCCAAAAGGCACCCTTGCGCGAGAAGGTTGACGCCTTGAATACTCCCGAGCAGCGCTTGTCAGGGGCACGGCATATCCGGAATGCGGACGGATGGCCGTGTGCCTGACTGCGCCTCACGGGCCCGACCACCCCACAGGCGGGCCCCCGATTCCCCTCGGGAGGAATGACAGTGAGGATCAAGCGCACCACCCCCCTCAGCGGTACCGCCAGACGCAGCAGGATCGTCGCCATCGCGGCGGGCCTGGTGGCCGTAGGCGCCCTGGCCGCCCCCACCGCCCAGGCGAACTCCACCGGAACGTACAGCGCCAACCAGCTCGCCGCCGCCAGTGACGCCGTACTCGGCGCCGACATCGCGGGCACCGCGTGGAGCGTCGACCAGAAGACCGGGAAGGTCGTGGTCACGGTCGACAGCACGGTCTCCGCGGCGGAGATCAAGCAGATCAAGGACTCCGCGGGCGGCAACGCGGGTGCCCTGCGCATCGAGCACACGCCGGGCAAGTTCAACAAGCTGCTCTCCGGCGGTGACGCGATCTACGCCCCCGGCTGGCGCTGTTCCCTCGGGTTCAACGTCCACAGCGGCAGCACGTACTACTTCCTGACCGCCGGTCACTGCACCGACGGCAATCCGCCCTGGTACACCAACTCCTCGAACAGCACCTACATAGGCCCGACGGTCGGCTCCAGCTTCCCGGGCAACGACTACGGAATCGTGCGCTACGACAACACCGCGCTCGCCCACCCGGGCACGGTCGGCGGCGTCACCATCACCGGTGCGGCCAACGCCACGGTCGGCATGTCGGTGACTCGCCGGGGCTCCACGACCGGCACCCACAGCGGCTCCGTCACCGGGCTCAACGCCACGGTCAACTACGGCAACGGTGACATCGTCTACGGCATGATCAAGACCAACGTGTGCGCCGAGGGCGGCGACTCCGGCGGTCCGCTCTACTCCGGCAGCAAGGCCATCGGCCTGACCTCCGGCGGCAGCGGCAACTGCAGCTCCGGCGGTACGACGTTCTTCCAGCCGGTCACCGAGGCGCTGAGCGCCTACGGCGTCACCCTGAACTGACGCCCGGTCCCGTACGGACACATGGCCCCCGGTCCCGCCGGGGGCCATGTGCGCGCGGGTGCCGGTCAGCCTCTGCCCGCACCCGCCCCGGCCGGTGCCACGCCGAAGATGTCCACCGCGTGGTAGTACGTCCAGGCCGTGGCGTCGCACGAGGTCCGCTTGGCGCCGGAGTAGGCGGCGCACACGCGCTTGAGGTCCGCGTAGAGGGCGCTGTCGAGCCGGGCCTTGTTGGCGGAGAACGTGCCGGCGGCCTTGTAGTTGCGGTACCCGAAGTCGTGGCGGGCGCAGGCCGTCTGGAACGGGAAGCCGAAGGGGTTGTCGGGCGAGGTGCTGCAGTAGTCCGTCGACCAGTCGAAGCCGTACGCGGACCAGGCGCCCTTGTTGTTGCGGGCGGAGTTCCACGCGTTGTAACTGGCGGCGCTCGTCTGCGTCCAGGAGCTGAGGACCTGGGGCTTGTCCGCGGGGGCCGCCGAGGCGGACGCGACGGGCAGCAGGGCGAGCGGGAGCGACAGCCCGAGGGCGGCGAGCAGGGTGGCGACGCGACGGCGCATGAACAACCTCCGTGGGGAGAGGGGCAGTTGGACCGTCCTCGCGGATGTGCGAGGTCGCTCCAGAATGCCGCCATGCACCTGCCGTGCCTAGGGGCGTGTGGTGGCCGACCGGTGCTGTGCGCCGTGCGGGGTACGTGTCAGCGGGCGTGCCGCTGCCCCAGCAGGCGGGCCTGCTCCCTCTTCAGTTCGGTGAAGCCCTTGCGTGCGTACGCGGCTATCTCCCGGCTGGGGAACGACACCACCGAGAGGTGCTGTTCGTGGTTGCCCCGCGACCACCGGGCGGCCGTGATCTCGTAACCCGAGACATGGGCGCACAGCTGGAGCAGGAGGGGCGGCATCACCGGCTCGCTCAGGAGGTCGGCGTGGGCGAGGACGAGATCGCGCATGGCCCGGATGTTCGGGAGGAAGACGGTCGTGACCCACAGCCGCCACTCGGTGAGTTCCTCCTCGGTGGGCGGCGTCTCGTGGTCGAAGGGGGACCTGCCGTCGGGGCGGGCGTTGCGCTCCAGGAACGCGGCGAAGATGCGGCTGTTGGCCTCGGTAAGGGCGAACAGGGGGCCGTAGAACTCGCCGAGCTGGCGGTTCACCCGGGCGAGGCGTTCCTGGCGCTGGGCGAGGCGCAGCCCGTTGAGATAGGTGAGGGCGTAGCCCACGAACGTGAGCCCGATGGTGACGGCCAGAGTGATCATGGGGGCCGATGCTAGTGGCGGGGCGCCTCCGCCGTCGGCCGGTCCGGGGTCCTGCGCATCGCCGTCAGCAGCGTGCCCGCCGTGCCCGCCACCGCCCACGCGGACAGGACCAGGAGGGGGCCGGTCACCGCGTTGCCCTGGAAGTACGCGATCGAGCGGGCCGTCCAGGTCGAGGCGCCCGGCGGCAGGGCGGGGCCGATCGCGCGCCAGAAGTCCGGCAGCATCGGGAGCGGGAAGGCGCCGCCCGCGCTCGGGTTGCCCGCGATGACCACGATCAGGACGGCCAGGCCGATGCCGACGATGCCGGTGAGCCCCTCCAGGGCGAGGGTGATCATGCCGACCGCGAAGACGGTCAGCGCGCCCAGGCCCGACAGCCCCCAGAAGCTGCCGGGGAGGGCGCCGAGGGCCGGGCCGATGATGAGCGCGCCGCCGATGCCGCCCGCGATCGCGTACAGCGCCATGACCCCGGTCCGGATCAGCGCGCGCTGACGGTTGGCGGGGCGGGTGCCCGCGCTGATCGCCAGGATCGAGGCGCACAGATAGCCGCCGACGCACCAGCCCACCGCCAGGTAGAACGCGGACAGCCCGTCGAAGTCCTGGCGCGAGGCCGGGGCCACGTCGACGGCGCGCACGGTGCGCCGCTGGGCCGCCTCCGCCTCCTTGACGATCTTCGTGAGCGAGGTGGCCAGGACGGTGCCCCCGCCGGAGGCGACCAGCACGGTGTCCCTCGTGCCCCGGGGGTCCACGATCAGGGCGCCGTCGATCTCGCGGTCGAGGATCTGCCGGCGGGCGGTGGCCTCGTCGGAGACCGTACGCGGGTCGAGCGGCCCGCCCGGGAGGCCGTCCAGCTGTGCGACGAGCCGGGCGGACGCCTGCTGGGGCGCGACGACGCCGAAGGGGACGTCCGTCGGCTTCGGGTGGTGCAGCGCCCCGATGTAGGACGCGATGAACAGCAGCTGGAGCGCCAGCACCCCGATGACGAGCAGAGCTGCCCGGGGAGTGACGGCGTTCCTCACCTCGTCGGCGAAAGTCATGCCCCCACGCTCCGGGCTGCCCCTCGCGCGCGCAGTCGGGGCGCGGCCGAACGGCGGAAGGAGAGGGGTGCGTGACCGGGGCGGACCGGGCGGGCGCCGAGTATCGTACGAGTGTTCGAAACTTGGTTTATGGTGGAGAGCGAGGGGGTGGCCAGCGCGTACGAATCGGTTCAGGAGGTGCAGGTGCCAGGGTTCACGCATCTGCATACCGCCTCCGGGTTCTCCCTGCGGTACGGGGCCTCGCACCCGGAGCGGCTGGCCGAGCGCGCCGCCGAGCGCGGCCTGGACGCCCTCGCGCTGACCGACCGCGACACCCTCGCGGGCGTGGTCCGGTTCGCCCGGGCCTGCGAGCGGGAAGGGGTGCGCCCGCTGTTCGGGGCGGACCTCGCGGTGGGGCCGGTGCCGGGGGGCGGGCCCGCCCGACGCCCCCGCACCCCCGCCCGAGGAGGTGCCTTTGTCGATGAATCGGCGCCCCGGGCCACCTTCCTCGCCCGCGACGGCGCCCTGGGCTGGGCCGAGCTGTGCCGTCTGGTCACCGCCGCCCACGCCGCCGTCCCCGAGGGCGGCCGGCCCCTGGTGGACCGGCCCGCGCTGCCCGCCGAAGGGCTCGTCGTGCTGCTCGGCCCCGCCTCCGACGTGGGCCGGGCCCTGTCGGCGGGCCGCCCCGACCTGGCCGCCGCCCTCCTCGCCCCCTGGCGCGAGCTGTACGGCGACGGCCTGCGCCTCGAAGCCGTCCACCACGGGCGGACCGGCACCGGGCCGGGTTCGCTGCGGCTCGCCGCCCGTACCCTCGGCCTCGCCGCCGAGCAGGGCGTACGGGCCGTGCTGACCAACGCCGTCCGGTACGCCGACCCGGGACAGGGTCCGGTCGCCGACGTGCTCGACGCCGCCCGCCGGCTCGTGCCCGTCGACCCGCGCCGCGCCCCGCTCGACAGCGGTGAGCGCTGGCTCAAGGACGCCCGTGCGATGGCGGAGACCGCCGAGCGGATCACCTCCGCCGCCGGGCTCGGCGCCGGTGCCGGGGCGCGGCTGCTCGCGGAGACCCGGGACACCGCCGACGCGTGCGTGGTGGACCCCGGGGGCGACATCGGCCTCGGCTCCGTCCACTTCCCCGAGCCCGGTCTCGTCGGCGCGGAGCGGCGCACCGCCCAGCGGGTACTGGCCTCCCGCGCCGCTGCGGGCATGGTGCTGCGCGGCTACGACCGCAGGCCCGGGTACTGGGACCGGATGCACCACGAGCTGGACATCATCGCCCACCACGGCTTCGCCTCGTACTTCCTGACGGTCGCCCAGGTGGTGGACGACGTGCGCGCGATGAAGGTGCGGGTGGCCGCCCGGGGCTCCGGGGCCGGTTCGCTGGTCAACCACCTGCTGGGCATCGCCCACGCCGACCCGGTCGAGCACGGGCTGCTGATGGAGCGCTTCCTGTCCAAACGCCGATTCGTGCTGCCCGACATCGACATCGACGTCGAGTCGGCCCGCCGCCTCGACGTCTACCGCGCGATCATCGACCGCTTCGGCGCCGAGCGGGTCGCCACCGTCGCCATGCCCGAGACCTACCGGGTGCGCCACGCCATCCGCGACGTCGGCGCCGCGCTCTCCATGAACCCGGCCGAGACGGACCGCCTCGCCAAGGCGTTCCCGCACATCCGGGCCCGCGACGCCCGCGCGGCCATGGAGGAACTGCCCGAACTGCGCGAGGTCGCCAGGACCAAGGAGTCGTACGGCAGGCTGTGGGAGCTGGTGGAGGCGCTGGACGCACTGCCGCGCGGTGTCGCCATGCACCCGTGCGGGGTCCTCCTCTCGGACGCCTCGCTGCTGCGCCGCACTCCCGTCGTGCCCACCAGCGGCGAGGGCTTCCCGATGTCCCAGTTCGACAAGGAGGACGTGGAGCACCTCGGGCTGCTCAAGCTCGATGTGCTGGGCGTACGGATGCAGTCGGCGATGGCGCACGCGGTCGCCGAGGTGAAGCGGGCCTCCGGGCGCGAGGTGGACCTGGACGCCGTGGAGCCGGGCGATCCGCGCACGTACCAGCTGATCAGGACGGCCGAGACGCTGGGCTGCTTCCAGATCGAGTCGCCCGGCCAGCGGGACCTGGTCGGCAGGCTCCAGCCGGAGAACTTCCACGATCTGGTGGTCGACATCTCGCTGTTCCGGCCGGGCCCGGTCTCCGCCGACATGGTCCGCCCGTTCATCGAGGCCCGGCACGGCCGCGCGCCGGTCCGCTATCCGCACCCCGACCTGGAGGGCCCGCTGCGCGAGACGTACGGCGTGGTGGTCTTCCACGAGCAGATCATCCAGATCGTCGACATCATGACCGGCTGCGGCCGCGACGAGGCCGACCGGGTCAGGCGCGGGCTCTCCCACCCCGAGTCCCAGGCCCTGATCAGGGTCTGGTTCGCCCAGCACGCGGCGGCGCGCAAGTACGACGCGGAGGTCATCGCCCGCGCCTGGGAGATCATCGAGGCGTTCGGCAGCTACGGCTTCTGCAAGGCGCACGCGGTGGCCTTCGCCGTACCCACGTATCAGTCGGCCTGGCTGAAGGCGCACCACCCGGCGGCCTTCTACGCCGGGCTGCTCACCCACGACCCCGGGATGTACCCGAAGCGGCTGCTGCTCGCCGACGCCCGGCGGCGCGGGGTGCCCGTGCTCCCGTTGGACGTGAACCGGTCGGCGGCCGCCCATCGAATCGAACTGGTGTCTGAGGAAGGGGAGGGGGCGGAGCGCTGGGGCCTGCGGCTCGCGCTCTCCGACGTGCACGGGATCAGCGAGGCCGAGGTCGCCCGGATCGAGGCCGGTCAGCCCTACAGCTCACTGCTGGACTTCTGGCAGCGGGCCCGCCCGGGAAAGCCGGCTGCCGAACGGCTGGCCCAGGTCGGTGCGCTGGACGCCTTCGGGGCCAACCGGCGCGATCTGCTGCTCCACCTGTCCGAACTGCACCGCGCCCAGCGCGGCGCGGGCTCCGGTGCGCAGCTCCCGCTCGGCGGCGGGCACCGCACCGCGTCCGCGGGCCTGCCCGACCTCAACGAGGCGGAACGGCTCAGCGCCGAACTGGGCGTGCTGAGCATGGACGTCTCGCGCCACCTGATGAGCGATCACCACGCCTTCCTCAAGGAGCTCGGCGCGGTCTCGGCCAAGCGGCTGCGCGAGGCGCGGCACGGGGAGACCGTGCTGGTCGCGGGCGCCAAGGCGGCGACCCAGACCCCGCCCATCCGCTCCGGCCGGCGGGTCGTCTTCACCACCCTGGACGACGGTACGGGCCTGGTCGACCTGGCCTTCTTCGACGACAGCCACGCCGCCTGCGCGCACACCGTCTTCCACTCCTGGCTGCTGCTGGTGCGCGGGGTGGTGCAGCGGCGCGGGGCGCGCAGCCTGAGCGTGGTCGGCGCGGCCGCCTGGAACCTGGCGGAGCTGGCCGAGCTGCGGCGCACCGGCGGACTCGACGCGGTCGCGGAGCGGCTGGCGCAGGTGCCCGAGGCCGAGACGGAGCCGGAGGCGGAGACCGGGTCCGGTGACGACGGGCGGCGCATCCGGATGCCCACCGGTTACGAGATGAACCCCTGGGCGGACCTCAAGCCGCCCGGCGAGGGGCTGCCCACCGGAAGGAAGCTGTGGCACCAGAGCCCGGGGAGCGCGGGATGACCGGGGCTTCCGTGGCTTCAGGGGCTTCAGGGGCTTCAGGGGCTTCAGGGACCTCCGGGGCGGCCGGTGCCTCCGGGGCGGCCGGGGCCTCCGGGGCCGACGTCCTCTGCCTGCGGTTCCGGCGGGTCGGCGGCGGGCCTCCGGACGCCGCCGGGTACGCGGGGCTGCTCGCCCTGCTCGGCTCGTTCACCCCGGTCGTGGAGGCGGCGCCGCCCGACGGGGCGCTCGCCGATGTGCGCGGCGCGCTGCGCTACTTCGGGCGGGACGTGCGGGGCCTGGCCTCGGTGATCCGGGTCCGCGCGCTGGCCCTGCACGGGGTCGACTGCGCGATCGGGGCCGCCCCGAACCCGATGCTGGCCCGGATGGCGCTGCGGCAGGCCGCGCCCGGGACGACCTTCGTGGTGCCCGCCGACGGGGTGGCCGCCTTCCTCGCGGACCGGCCGGCCGCCGCGCTGGACGGCGTCGGGGCGGCGACGGCCCGGACGCTGTGCGGGTACGGGCTCGACTCCGTCGGCCGGATCGCGGCGGCCCCGCTCGCCACCCTGCAACGGATCACCGGGACGCGGACCGGGCGTGACCTGTGGGAGCGGGCGCACGGCATCGACCGCACCGCCGTCCGGCCGAACGCGGCCGCCCGCTCGGTCGCCGCCGAGCGCACCTTCCCGCGCGACGAGCTGGACCCGGAGCGGCAGCGCCGCGCGCTCATGTCGCTCACCGAGGAGCTGGGGGCGCGGATGCGCGGCGAGGGGCAGGTGTGCCGCGCGCTCGCGGTCTCCGTGCGCTACGCCGACCGCGCCGGCTACTCGACGCTGACCCGGAGCCGTACCCTCCGCGAGCCCACCGCGCACTCCGCGGAGCTCACCGCGCTCGCGTACCGCATTCACGGCTCGTTCGGTCTGCAACGGGCCCGGGTACGGGGGATCGGGCTGCGCGCGGAAGGGCTGGGCGAGGCCGGGAGGGCGGCGCGGCAGCTGAGCTTCGACCCGGTGGACGAGCGGGCCCGGCGGATCGAGGCGGTCGCGGACGAGCTGCGGGAGCGGTTCGGCCCCCGGGCCGTGATGCCGGGGCGGCTGGCGGCCTGAGCGGTGCGCGCGAGGCCGTGCGGGCCCCGGGCCGGTCGCGTGATCCGGCCACCCGGCCGCGCCCGGGGGCCCCGCGGACTTTTTACCGACGCGTAACTTCCCAGCGAACCCTACTCGTGCGTAATTTGGCATGAGCACGCAGAACATCAGCGGAAACTTGTGGTCCGGGCCGCAGGGTGCACAGACATCGCAACTCCCTTGAGCCGCAAGGAGACCCCCACGATGCTGCCCTGGACCCGTGCGTCGCGCTCCCCACGCGCCCGCCGGACGCTCGCCGCCCTGCTTCTCGCCGTCGCCGCGGTCGCCACCCCCACGGCGACCGCGGCGGCCGCCCCCGCCACGGCGACGGCCGCCACCTCGCGCGGCTGGAACGACTACTCCTGCAAGCCCTCCGCCGCCCACCCCCGCCCCGTCGTCCTGGTCCACGGAACCTTCGGGAACTCCGTCGACAACTGGCTGGTCCTCGCCCCCTACCTGGTCAACCGGGGCTACTGCGTCTACTCGCTCGACTACGGCCAGCTGCCCGGCGTGCCGGTCTTCAACGGCCTCGGCCCGATCGACAGGTCGGCGGGCCAGCTCGCCGCGTTCGTGGACAAGGTGCTCGCCTCCACCGGCGCCGCCAAGGCGGACATCGTGGGCCACTCGCAGGGCGGCATGATGCCGAACTACTACCTGAAGTTCCTCGGCGGAGCCGCCAAGGTGAACGCCATGATCGGGCTCGCCCCCGACAACCACGGCACCACGCTGCTCGGCCTGACCAAGCTCCTGCCGTACTTCCCCGGCGCCGAGTACCTGCTCAACGCCGGTACGCCCGGACTCGCCGACCAGGTGGCCGGATCGCCCTTCATCACCAAGCTCAACTCCCTGCCGGACACCGTGCCCGGCGTGCACTACACCGTCATCGCGACCCGGTACGACGAGGTCGTGACCCCGTACCGGACCCAGTTCCTGGACGGGCCGGACGTGCGCAACGTCCTGCTCCAGGACCTGTGCCCGGTCGACCTCTCCGAGCACGTGGCGATCGGGACCATCGACCGGGTCGCCTACCACGAGGTGGCGAACGCCCTGGACCCGTCGCACGCCACCCCGACCGACTGCGCCTCGGTCATCGGCTAGACCCGTGACGCCTCCGTCCCGGTGAGGTCCGTCCTCGCCGGGACGGGGGCGTTGTCAGTGGCGGCTGACACGATCGGATCATGACGACGACCGACTGGGACTCCCTCGCCGACACCTTCGACCAGGAGGCCGACCACGGGCTCCTCGACCCGGTGGTCCGCGCCGCCTGGGCGCGGCGGCTGGAGAGCTGGCTGCCCGCCGCACCGTCCGACGTGCTCGACCTCGGCTGCGGTACGGGGAGCCTGTCCCTGCTCGCGGCCGGCCGGGGCCACCGGCTCACCGGTGTGGACAGCTCGCCGCGCATGGTGGAGCGGGCCCGCGCCAAGCTGGCCGGCACGGACGCCGAGGTGCTGGCGGGGGACGCGGCCCGGCCGCCCGTCGGCGAGCGCAGGTTCGACGTGGTCCTCGCCCGGCACGTGGTGTGGCTGATGCCCGACCCGGCGGCCGTCCTCCGCCACTGGGCGGGACTCCTGCGCCCCGGGGGCAGGCTGGTCCTGGTGGAGGGCGTGTGGAACGGGACCGGCCTCTCCGCCGAACGCCTCACCGCGCTGCTCGCCCCGCTCACCGAGCGCGTCCACCACGAACGGCTCTCCGGCGACCGTGAGCTGTGGGCCAAGGACGTGGACGACGAGCGGTATGCGCTGGTGGCCCCCGTGCGCGGGCCGGCCGCCGCCGAGGAGACCGGCCCGGGGCCGATGAGCGGTGGGTGAGACCGGCGCTCAGGTCAGGCGCGGGGTCAGGCCCTCCGGCGAGCGGGCCAGCCGCTCCAGCTCGTCCAGCGCGGCGGCTGCGGCCCTCGCCGCCTCCGGGTCGCGCACGGCCAGCCCGCTCGCGGCGAACTCGTCCTCGTCCAGGCGCAGGATCTCCGAGCGGTCGGCCGACACCCACAGGTCGAGGTCCAGGTCCTCCACGACCAGCTCGCCGTCCCGGAGCACGGCCGGGCGGGTCACGTCGCAGTACCAGCCCTTGAGTTCGCCCGTGCCGGAGCGGACCTCCTTCACCGCGAACCAGGCGTCCCGCCAGTAGTGCTCGGTGAAGACGTCGCCCGGCTCGAAGCGGACGAAGCCGAAGTCCCGGACGCCAGGGGCGGCCCAGGGGGCCCGGACGGTCACCCGGGTGCCGTCGTCGGCGACCGGGGCCGCCGGATACCTGATCTTGGTCTTCCCCGCCTTGACCAGGACGACGGTCAGAGCGGCGTCAGCCGAGCCTGCGGGCATGGCGTACCTCCGTGGCGCAGATGGCGTAGCCGAACCAGCGGTTGATCGCCAGCATCGGCCCGTTCCCGGCGTCGTTGCCGGTGTAGGCGTCGGTGCACCCGGCCGCGCGCGCCCGGTGCAGCGAGTCGTTCTTCGCGAGCTTGGCGAGGCCGCGGCCCCGGTACGCCCGCCGGGTGCCCGTCATCGCTGACGCGTAGCGGCCCGCCCCGTCGGTCCGGGCGGCGCTGAAGGCCGCCACCTCGCCGTCGGCCAGCACGACCGAGGTGAGGTGGTGGTCGAGACCGGGCGCCCGCCAGGTGTCGGCGAGCCATTCCTCGTAGTCCTCGAATCGGGCAGGCGTGTCGCTGGGCTCGTCGGCCGTGGTCTCGGCGTCCGCCTCGAAGAGCGGGCGCGGATCGTCGGCGAAGTCGGCGCCCGTCCGCAGCTCGACACCGGGCGGCAGCTCCTGACGGGGCGGCAGCGCGCCGTTCGCCAGGTCCAGATGGAGGAAGTGGGCCGGCCGGCTCGGTGTGTAGCCGTGCTTCGCGGCGAACGCCCGGTCGCCGGGCGTGTCCGGGACCCAGGCGTAGACCGTGGTGGCCCCGACCAGGGCCAGATACTCCTCGGCGGTCCGCAGCAGCAGCGTGCCCGCGCCCCGGCCGGTCCGCTCCGGATGGATGTACGGATTGCAGAAGGCCGACCCCGGCTCCGGGCTCTCATGGGCCAGGCCCACCTGCGCCGTCCCGATGATCTCGCCGTCCTCCTCGGCGACCAGCATCCGGTACCGCCGCGCCGCCGGGGCTCCGGCGAGGTCGGCCACGGCCTGCTCCGGCGTGGTGATCATGTACGGGAGGGCGGCGCGCCGCACCCGCACCCACCCCTCGGCGTCGTCGGGCCGGAAGTCACGTACGAGGACAGTCATGCGCCGGACGCTAGCCGCGCCGCCGACCCGACCGCCTCCCATTTTCCGCCGGTGGGGGACAATCGGCCCGTGACCCTGAAGATCGCCGTGGATCCGGACTCCGGCACCGCCCCGTACGAGCAACTGCGCACCCAGATCTCCGAACAGGCCCGTTCAGGCGCGCTGCCGGTCGGCTACCGGCTGCCGACGGTGCGCGGCTTCGCCGAGGAGTTGGGGCTCGCCGCCAACACGGTCGCCAAGGCGTACCGCGCGCTGGAGGCGGACGGCGTCATCGAGACCCGCGGCCGCAACGGCACGTTCGTCGCCGCCGCCGGAGACTCCGCCGATCGCAACGCCGCCGCCGCGGCCCGCGCGTACGCGGAACAGGCCCGCCGCCTCGGCCTCTCCCGCGCCCGCGCCCTGGAACTCGCCGAGGACGCGGTGCGCGCCGTCTTCGCGGACTGAGCAGGGGCTAGGAGACCCGCCCGTCCCGGACCCGCACCACCCGGTCGCAGCGCTCCCGACTCGCTCTCCGATGTCTGCGGCGGAATCACCCGGTTCTGGGCCGCGCCCCGGCAGGCGCCGGGGTAATGGCGTGGACCAATGGAGTGGACCATCCGCCCCGGAGTGCGCCAACCCCTGTGTGCGTGCGCTGAGTTGAGCGGGTGGCCGGTCATGAGCGCTTCGGCAGAAGCTCACCCTTTCGACTTGGCATGAACACTTCCGGAAAGGGCCTTCGCGCTGCTACCACTGAGTAGGCAGAGATCCTGCCGGTCGCTCAAGGGAGATTCCGTGAAACTGTCCAGACTCGTGGCATTCTCGTCCTCGCTCCTGCTCGGCGCTGTCATCGCCCTGACCGGGGCGACCACCGCGAACGCCGCGGCGTCCGTCGACTACGTCGCCCTCGGGGACTCGTACTCCTCGGGTGTCGGCTCCGGGAGCTACATCAGCTCCAGCGGCGACTGCAAGCGCAGCACCCTCGCCTACCCCTCCCTCTGGGCCTCCGCCCACTCGCCCGCCTCCTTCTCCTTCACGGCCTGCTCCGGGGCGCGCACGGGCGATGTGATCGCCAATCAGCTCGGTCCGCTCAACTCCTCGACCGACCTCGTCTCGATCTCCGTCGGCGGCAATGACGCGGGCTTCTCCGACGTCATGACGACCTGTGTCCTCCAGTCGGAGTCCACCTGCCTCAACCGCATCGCGACCGCCCGCAGCTACGTGGACACCACGCTGCCCGGCAAGCTCAACTCGGTGTACGACGCGATCAAGGCCAAGGCGCCCGCCGCCCATGTCGTCGTCCTCGGCTACCCGCGCTTCTACAAGATCGGCGGCAGCTGCGTCGTCGGGCTGAGCGACAAGGTGCGCGGCGCCATCAACGGCGCCGCCGACTACCTCAACGCGGCCACCGCCAAGCGCGCCGCCGACCACGGATTCAGCTTCGGCGACGTCACCGGCACCTTCACCGGGCACGAGATCTGCTCCGGAAGCGCCTGGCTGCACAGCCTCAACTGGCTGAACATCGGCGAGTCGTACCACCCCTTCGCCGCCGGGCAGTCCGGCGGCTACCTGCCGGTCCTGAACGCGCTCGACTAGAACGGTGGCGCGCCCCTCGCGGGGCGCGCCCGTCAACTCGCCCCGGGATCGGGCGGATTCGCCGACTCCTCGTCAACCTCCGTATATGTGTGCGCAATCCCGCTCCCGGGATACACGAGTGTCGGCGGCAGGCGATAGGGTTAACCTGCCCGGGCCGAGTGCCCTCGTACGGGTGGGGAGTGACATGGAACAGATAACGGTGCACAGCAGGGCGCGCGTGCCTGCCATCACATGCGGGAGCAGCGCGACGAGTTCGCGCCTCGACCGCCATCTCGCGGTGCTGGGCGGCCCCGTCGTGCCGCAGCGCGAAGCGGCGGAAGCGACGCTGCTGATGCGCGAGCTGACCTCGCGCGACGCCGGACACACCCGGCGCAGCAGAAGTGCACGGGTGTCGCTCTTCGCGCCACTGCGCCGGCTGCGGCGCTCGCTCTTCGGCAGCCGCCACTGACTCGACGGCGGTCCTGATTCCCGCAGCGCGCTGCTGCCCGCTCTTCCGTCATCCCCGGAGCCGGCAGTGGCGCGTCGCCATGTCCGCACCCGGTCACCCGCTGTGCCCGGCGGGCCTCGCATGGGTACCGAGGTAATTCGGTGCCGAACTACTTCTACACTGTGCCCATGCCCGAGAAGCGAGCCGCGCGTCTGCACCCCGACGAGCGAAGGGCGCAATTGGTGGCGATTGGCGTGGACATGCTCGCCGATTGTTCCCTGGACGAGCTCTCCACCGATGCCGTGGCCCGGCGGGCCGGCATATCGCGCGGACTGCTCTTCCACTATTTCGACTCCAAACGCGACTTCTACCGGTCCGTGGTGCGCCGGGAATGCGACGACTTCGCCGCCGCCACCGAACCGGACGCCTCGCTCGACCCGGTCGCCTGGATGCGCGCGTTCATCGCCGGTTTCGTCGCGTACGTGACCGGCCGCCGCAAGGTCTACCGCGCCCTGGTCCGGGGCGCCGCCGGCAGCCACCCCGCCGTCGAGGACATCGTCGAGGCCACCCGCGCCATCCTCGCCCGCCGGGTCGCGGAGGGGCAGCGCCGCCTCGGAATGGAGCCGTCGCCCCGGCTGCCCCTGGCCACCCGCGCCTGGCTCGCCTTCGCCGAGGAGGCGGTCACCAGCTGGCCGCTGGACGAGCCGGACGCCTTGGACGAGCTCCGCGCCTTCCTGGAGAAGGGCTTCGTCCGCCTCCTCGCCGACCTCGACCGGCCGACCGCCCTGGCGGAGCCGGGCCCCGCTCACAGCAGCGCGAACTGCCCGTCCGGCCCCTCCTCCTGATGATCCAGGACCGAAGCGGGCCGCCGCGCCGCCTCCCCGACCGGCAGCACCCCCGCCTCCCGCAGCTCCTCCTCGCCGCACCCCGGGCCCGCCGCCAGCGCCTCGGCCAGCTCCTCCTGACGCGGTCGCAGCTCGGCCAGCAGGGCGAGGAGCGTGACCAGGTCCAGCAGCTCCGAGGTCCACTCCTGCGGCCAGGCGCGCGGCCGGACCGCTTCGAGCCCCGCCGCGTCCGCCCCCGGCGCCCCGCACATCGCCGCCCGGCGCTCGAACCACAGCTCAAGGACGCGCACACCGCTCACCCGGAACTCCCACGCACCGGCGGGCACCGGCGAGACGCGGCCGGTGCCGAGCGCGAGCACCCGCTCCTCGGCCTCGTACGACAGGTGCGCCGGGACCGGCGGGACGGCCGCCCGCACATAGGGGCGCTGTCCGCCCGGCAGCCGGGGGCGTTCCGCCCCGCGCGCCCCGCGCAGCTGGAGCCGCAGCAGCTCGCGGCCCAGCCCGACCCCCTCCGCCCAGCGCGTGGCGTCCGCCGGGAGCGGGACGACGCAGCCGGCCGGTGAGGGGCGGGCCGCCGCCAGGATCCAGGCGAGCACCGACTCGGCGGTGACGGCCTCCCCGTACCGGGCGCGCAGGACGGGGAGCAGGCCCGGGGCGAGGTTGGGTTCGAGGCCGCCGGGGCGGCGGTACAGCGGGCGGACCCGGCCGGGGCGGCCCGCGGGGGAGTGGCCGTCGGGCAGCAGCGCCGTCACCGACACGGCGGGGCCCGGATCGTGGGGCACCCGGCCGTGCTCGACCAGGAAGAGCTGGTGGTCGTCGGCGACCCGCCACAGCTCGGGCCGGGCCACGTCGACGAGCCGGTGGTCGGGCAGCAGCCACTGCTCGTCGTACGGCCCGTGCAGCACCCGCACCGGCTCCGGGCAGGGGCCGGTCTCGCGGGCGAAGCGGCCGGTGGCGCCGGACCGGCCGGGCAGCGCGGCCACGGCGCTCTGCTGCGTACGGGCCCGGCTCGGGGCGAACAGCCGGTCGCGCTCCTCGCCCGACGCCCGCACGAGGCGGTCCCAGCGGGCCCGCAGGGACGCCGCGTCCGGGGCCGTCACCCAGGCGCGTCCGGTGCGCAGCGGCCGGACCGACCAGGGCATCAGGTCGTCCAGGAGGGGGCCGCGCGGGCCCTCGCCGGACCCGGCCGCTGCCGGTGCTGCCACCGTTTCGCCCTCCCCGCCTGCCGCGCCCGCCGCCTTCCCCGGCATCGTAACGGCGGCGACGGGGGCGGCGTCAGGGCGCCTTCCCGCGCGGGCTCAGTGCGCCTCCACCGTCACCGAGAACGAGAACCGGTCGCCCCGGTAGTGGATCCGGGCCACGTCGACCACCCGGCCGCCCTCGTCGTACGTGACGCCCGTGTAGTACAGGATCGGGCTCAGCAGCGGGACGCCCAGTAGTTCGGCGGTGGCCGGGTCGGCGAGCCGGGCCTCGACCGTGTCGGTGATCCGGGAGATCGGGACGCCGACCCGGTCGCGCAGCACCTTGGTCATCGGCCACCGGTCGAGGTCCGCCGGGTCCAGGTCCGCCGCGACGTCCGGGTGCACCCAGTTCTGCGCCCAGTTCGTCGGCTCGCCGGTCGTCCCGTCGCACCGCAGCCGGCGGTAGCCGAAGACCTCCGCGCAGCCCGGGAAGTGCTCGGCCACGTCGCCCGGGACCGGGACCGGGCCGTGGTCGAGCAGCGTGGAGCGCTCGCCCGACTGCTGGGCCACGATCGCGTCGATCGAGCCGAGCAGCCGGACGGGGGAGCCCCGGCGGGCGTGCGGCTCGATGAACGTGCCGCGCCGCCGGTGCCGGCTGATCAGGCCCTCCGCCTCCAGCTCCTTGAGCGCCTGGCGCATGGTCAGCACGCTGACCCCGTAGTGCGCGGCGAGCTGCTCCTCGGTGGGCAGCCGCAGCGTGGCGTCCGGGGCGCGGCCCAGTATGGACGCCCGCAGCGACTGCGAGACCTGGTACCACAGGGGCAGCTTGCGGTTCAGGACCAGCGAGTCGGGTGCGAAGGCGGTGCCCCGGGGGGCGGGACTGTTCGCGGCGGGCTGCGGCACCTGGTTCTCCTGCATGCGTCGTCACCGGCCCCGGGGCCCGTCGTCGGATCAGGCCCCCGCCGGATGCGTCACGGCCTGAAGTTGCGGCTCAGACCCTGCCATACGTCGTCGTAGCCCTGCTGAAGGTGGTCCGCCGTCGCGGCCTGCGCGGTCGCGACGACGGGCCAGCGGGTCTCGAACATGAAGGCGAGGCCGTCGTCGATCTTCTGCGGCTTCAGCTCGGCCGCGCTCGCCCGGTCGAAGGTCTCCCGGTCCGGCCCGTGCGCGGACATCATGGTGTGCAGCGAGCCGCCGCCGGGCACGAAGCCGCCCTTTCCGGCCGTCTTCGCGTCGTACGCGCCCTCGATCAGGCCCATGTACTCGCTCATCACGTTCCGGTGGAAGTACGGCGGGCGGAAGGTGTCCTCGCCGACCAGCCAGCGCGGCGCGAAGACCACGAAGTCGACCCCGGCCAGGCCCGGCGTGTCGGAGGGGGAGGTCAGCACCGTGAAGATCGACGGGTCCGGGTGGTCGTAGCTGATCGAGCCGATGACGTTGAACCGGCGCAGGTCGTAGACGTACGGGGTGTGGTTGCCGTGCCAGGCGACGACGTCGAGCGGGGAGTGGTCGTAGGTCGCCGTCCAGAGGTTGCCGCAGTACTTGTTGATCACCTCGACCGGGCGTTCCACGTCCTCGTAGGCGGCGACCGGGGCCAGGAAGTCCCGCGCGTTGGCAAGGCCGTTGGCGCCGATCGGACCCAGGTCCGGGAGCGTGAACGGGCGGCCGTAGTTTTCGCAGACGTAACCCCGGGCGGTCTCGTCCAGCAGCTCGACCCGGAAGCGGACACCGCGCGGGATCAGGGCGACATGGCCGGGCTCGGCGCGCAGCAGGCCCAGTTCGGTGCGCAGGAGCAGCCCGCCCTGCTGGGGGACGATCAGCAGCTCGCCGTCGCTGTCGCTGAACACCCGGTCCGTCATCGCCGCGTTGGCGCTGTACAGGTGCACGGCCATGCCGGTGCGCTGGGCCGCGTCGCCGTTGCCGCCGAGCGTCCACAGGCCCGCCACGAAGTCCGTGCCGGGCGCGGGCTCGGGGAGCGGGTCCCAGCGCAGCCGGTTCGGGTCGGGCACGGTCTCGGTGAACGGGGCGGTGCGCAGCGCGCCGTTGTCCGCGCGGACGAACGGGGGGTGGGCCGCCGAGGGGCGGATGCGGTACAGCCAGCTGCGGTGGTTGTGGGCGCGGGGCTCGGTGAACGCGGACCCGCTCAACTGCTCCGCGTACAGCCCCAGCGGGGCGCGCTGCGGCGAGTTGCGCCCGTGCGGGAGCGCTCCCGGCACCGCCTCCGAGCTGTGCTGATTCCCGAAACCGGTGGAGTACTCAAGCCCCTCCGCCGTCTTCCTCGCCTGCTCGATGCCGCCCATGTGCGCTCCCGTCCGAAGGAATCCTATGCACAACCGTAGGAATGGAAGCGTGGCGCGTCAACGGCATTCGTCGTGCAGAGGGGGTTCAAAAAGCTGAACAATGCTCTACTCTCCCGCACATGTCGTGGACACGAAGACTTTTGGCGGTTCCGGCGGTGCTCGCCGCCGCACTGCTCGCGGCCCCCGCCGCCCAGGCGCACGAGGAACGGCCGGTCACCCTGCCCGACGGCACCGGCAGCGTCCCCGTGTACCGCACCGGCGAGCCCGACCTCCTGGTCTGCAAGACCGACCGGGCCGACTTCGAACGCCGGATCTCCGGCTTCCCCGAAGCCCTGAAGGCGCGCAACCTCACGCTCTTCGAGCGGTGCCGCGCCTCCGGCTACCGCCACCTCCAGCAGGCGGTCGACGCGGTCGACGGGCCCGGGAAGACCATCGCGATCCTTCCCGGCCTGTACGAGGAGGAGCCCTCGCTGCCCGCGCCGAAGGGGGAGTGCGCCCGCCTCAAGGCGCCCGACTCCAAGCTGGGCTACCAGATCCTCAGCTACGAGCAGCAGGCGCGGTGCCCGCACAACCAGAACCTGGTGGCGATCCTCGGCAAGAAGGACCTCCAGATCGAGGGCACCGGCGCCGCCCGCACGGACGTCGTCATCGACGCCAAGTACCGCAAGCTCAACGCGATCCGCTCGGACAAGTCCGACGGGATCTACTTCAAGAACTTCACCGCCCAGCGCACCACCTTCAACTCGCTCTACGTCCTCGCCCAGGACGGCTTCGTCATCGACGACGTGCTGACCCGCTGGAACGACGAGTACGGCTTCCTGACCTTCGCCAGCGACCACGGCCTGTACAAGGACTGCGAGTCCTACGGCAACGGCGACTCCGGCATCTACCCGGGCAGCGCCTCCGACATCAACGACGGCTACGGCTACGACGTACCGCGCTACTCGATCGAGATCACCGGCTGCCGCAGCCACCACAGCATGGTCGGCTACTCCGGCACCGCGGGCGACTCCGTCTACGTCCACGACAACGAGTTCGACCACAACATGGGCGGCGCCTCGATGGACAGCGCCTTCCCCGGCCACCCCGGACTCCCGCAGAACCACGCCCGCTTCGAGCGCAACCTGATCCACGACAACAACGCCGACTACTACCGCTACGTCGCCGACGGCACCTGCGCCAAGCCGCCCGCCGAGCGGGGTTACGAGGACGGCGTCGTCTGCCCGCAGATCTCCATGCCCCCCGGCACCGGCATCATCACCGCGGGCGGCAACTGGAACCGCTACGAGGACAACTGGATCTACGGCCAGAACCGCGCGGCCTTCTTCCTGAGCGCCGTCCCCGCCTTCATCCGCGGCGAGAACGCCCTCGGCAAGCAGACCGACACCTCGCACCACAACCGTTACGCCGGGAACCACCTCGGCAAGGACAAGAACGGCACGTCCCGCCCCAACGCCACCGACGTCTGGTGGGACGGCCAGGGCGACGGCAACTGCTGGCAGTCCGACGCCGGCGCCTCGACCCCGCGCTCCCTGCCCAGCTGCGGCGAGAAGCGGGGCGACGTCTCCGGCTCCACCGACCGGCTCCTGGGCGAGCCCGTCAAGCTCGCCCAGCTGCTCGTCTGCGCCGACTACGACGTCCGCGCCCGGCGGCTGCCGGCCGGCTGCGACTGGTACGGGGCACGCGGCATCGAACGCATCGAGGTGCAGGCCGCCCTGGGCGTCGCCGTGGTCCTCGTGCTCGTCGGCGGGGTGCTCTGGTGGCGGCGGCTCCGGACCAGCCGCCTCGCCACGGTCGCGTCCGCCCTCGGTGTCATCGGCCTCGGCCTCGACGTGGCCGGCTCCACCATGGGCCTCGCCGCCACCTACCTCCCCGCCGTCGCGCTGCTGCTGACCGGGCTCTGGTGGACCGGCATCGGCCTGGCGCTGCGCCCGGCGCGCCCGGTGTTCGGCTGGGTGACCGTGGTCCTGGGCGCGCTGACGCTGCTCGACGCCCTGGACAAGGGCGTGTTCATGATCCCGTGGATTCCGCTCAGCCCGGCCTGGGTACGGGGGCTGCTCGGCCTGGTCTGGGTCGTCTGGGCCGTCGTGGCCGCCGCACGGCACGGGGAGCGGGGCGCGGAGCGCGCCGGAGGCGCGGACGGGGACGGGGGCGCGGAGGGCGCCGACGCGCCGGACCGGTCTCCGGAACCCCCGGCCGCCACCGCTTCGACGCGCACGCCCGCCCCGGGCCCGGAAGGCGACCCCTCATGACCCGCGCCCGCCCCGCCGCCCGCCCCGCCCTCGCCCTGCTCACCGCGGCCGTCCTCGTCCTCGGCGCGGGCGCCTGCGGGGGCAGGGCGACCACCCACCACAAGCCCGGCACCAGCCACGCCGAGGACACCGGCAGCAACGGCCGCCTCCTGAAGGCCGACGACGGCGACGGCCACCGGCTCCGCCAGGTCGACGCCGACGGCGCCCCCGAGGTGGACCTCGCCGTCCGGCCCGACTCGGAGGACGGCTGGAACGTGCACCTCACCGTCCGCAACTTCCGCTTCACCCCGGACAGCGTGGGCGGTGGTGCGCTCGCCGGCCACGGCCACGCCCTGCTCTTTCTGGACGGCCACCCGCTCGCCCGGGTCTACGGCGCCTGGTTCCACCTGCCCGAATCGCTGCTCCGGGAGGCCGGGGGCGGCACCCGCCTGACCGCGGGCCTGTACGCCGACGACCACACCGCCTGGGCCGTCGGCTCCGCCCCGGTCCGGGCCGCCGCCACGCTCGGCGACGACGCCTCCGCGAGCCCCGCCGACCCGGGCCGCGACGACACCACCACCGTCGACATCGCGATCAAGGGCGGCAAGGTCACCCCCGCACCCGGCCGGACCGAGATCAGGAAGGGCCGCACCGTGCGCCTGCGGGTCCGCAGCGACCGCGACGACGTCCTGCACGTCCACGGCTACGACAAGGAGGCGAAGCTCCCCGCCGGACGGACCGCCACGGTCACCTTCACCGCCGACCGGACCGGGCTCTTCGAGGTCGAGACCCATGAGTCGGACCTCCTGCTGACCCAGCTCGTCGTCCGGTGACGGGCGCCCCAGCCCCCGATGCCGTGCGCGTCCTCGCCCACGGCGTCGGGGCCCAGCACGACCTGCCCCTCTCGCCGTTCTACGCCTTCGCCGGGGCCTTCGCCGCGCTCTTCGTCTCGTTCCTCGCGCTCGGCCTGCTCTGGTCGGACTCGCGGTTCAAGGGGGAGGGGGCGGGCCGCCCGCTCCCCGCCGCCGTCCAGCGCGTGGCCGACGCCCGCGCCACCCGGCTCACCGCCCGCGCGCTCGGCCTGGCCGCCGCGCTCGCCGTCGTGCTGTGGCTGCTCCTCGGCCCGGCGGACCCGGACCGCAACCCGGCACCCGGCGCGGTCTACGTCCTCCTGTGGGTCGGGCTCGTCCCCGCCTCGCTGCTCCTCGGCCCCGTCTGGCGCCCGCTCAACCCCGTGCGCACCCTGCACCTCCTCGCCTGCCGGGCGCTGGGCCGCGACCCGGACACCGGCCGGCCCCTCCCCGTACGCCTGGGCATGTGGCCCGCCGCGGCCGGCCTTCTCGCCTTCACCTGGCTGGAACTCGTCGCCCCCGACCCCGCGTCGCCCACCGCCCTGCTGGTGTTCCTCGGCGTCTACGCGGCCGCCCACCTCACGGGCGCGGCGGTGTACGGCGCCCGCTGGTTCGACCACGGCGACGCCTTCGAGGTGTACTCCGGCCTCCTCGGCCGCCTCTCCCTCTTCGGCCGGCGCCCCGCCGACGGCCGACTCGTCGTCCGCTCCCCGTTCAACGGGCTCGACGCCACGCCCCGGCTCCCCGGACTGGTCGCCACCGTCTGCGTGATGCTCGGCTCCACCGCGTACGACGGCTTCTCCGACGCGCCGCGCTGGATCACCACCGTGCAGACCTCGGAGCTCGGCCGCACCACCACCGCCACCCTGGGGCTGCTCGGCGCCGTCGCCCTCGTCGCCACCCTGTACGGGCTCTGCGCCGGGGCCACCCGGCTCGTCTGCGGCACGTTGCCCCACCCGCTCACGGCGTTCGCCCACTCACTGGTGCCGATCGCGCTGGGCTACCTCGTCGCCCACTACTTCACGCTCCTCGCCACCGAGGGGCCGCACACCGTGCGGCTGGCGTTCGGCGCCGACCGGCCCACCGTGCCCGAACCGCCCCTGGGGCCGGGCGGCGTCGCCACCCTCCAGGTCGTCGCGATCGTCACCGGCCACGTCCTCGGGGTCATCGCCGCGCACGACAGGTCCGTACGGCTCATGCCGCCCCGGCGTGCCGTCATCGGCCAACTCCCGCTGCTCGTCCTGATGATCGCGTACACCGTCGGCGGGCTGGCCCTGCTCATCGCCTGAGCCCGGGCTCCCGCGACCGCCGCAGGAGGTCCACGGCATCATGGAAGGCGTGCCCGACACGAACAACCTCCGCCGCGCCCCGGTGCAGCAGCGCAGCGCCGAACGCCTCGCCCGGATCCTCGACGCCTGCGCCGGACTCCTGGACGAGATCGGCTACGAGCAGTTGTCCACCCGGGCCGTGGCCCAGCGGGCCGGGGTGCCCATCGGCTCCGTCTACCGCTTCTTCTCCAACAAGCGGGCCCTGGCCGACGCGCTGGCCCGCCGCAACCTGGACAGCTACGCAGAGCGCATCACCGCCCGGCTGACCGCCGTCGAAACGGCCGACTGGCGCGGGGCGATCGACGCCGTCCTGGACGAGTACCTGGCGATGAAGCGCACCGTCCCCGGCTTCGCCCTGGTCGACTTCGGCGCTCCCGCACCCGACGAGGACCCGGCCGACGACGCCAACCAGCGCGTCGCGTCCCGGCTCGCCGGACTGCTCGCCGGCCAACTCGGCCGCGAGGCCGACGCGGACCTGCTGCGCGCGATCCTGGTCTGCGTCGAGGCGGCCGACGCCCTGCTCAAACTCGCCTTCCGCACCGACCCGTCCGGCGACGACGCCCTCGTCGCAGAAACCCGCGAACTCATCCACGCCTACCTCGCCCGGAGGCTCGACTGAGCCTTCCCCGGCTGTGAATGGGGCCGTGGCCTACCCAAATTTGCGCGAGTCATTCCCTCACCGGGCGCGGTGGGCTAATTTCGGGCCACTGCTGCCGCTCCCCACCGCTCCATCACGAACCCTCCCGGGCGGAACCACATGACTCGCGCCATCACCCTGAACAACGTCAGCAAGGCATACGGACGGTCCCCGCGCGCCGTCGACCGTCTCTCGCTCTCCATCGACCCGGGCGAATTCGTCGTCCTGCTGGGCCCCTCCGGCTGCGGCAAGTCGACCGTGCTCCGCATGATCGCCGGCCTGGAGGACACCACCGAGGGCGAGATCCTGCTCGACGGCGAACCGGCCAACCACCTCACCCCGCGCGAACGCGGGATGTCCATGGTCTTCCAGAACTTCGCGCTCTACCCGACCATGACCAACCGGGCCAACATCGGCTTCCCGCTGAAGCTGGAGAACCCGCGCGCCGACCACACCGAGCGCATCGAGAACACGGCCAGGATGCTCGGGATCGAGCGCATCCTGGACCGGCTCCCCGGCCAGCTCTCCGGCGGCGAGCGCCAGCGGGTCGCCATGGGGCGGGCCATCTCGCGCCAGCCCTCCGCCTTCCTCATGGACGAGCCGCTGTCCAACCTCGACGCGAAGCTCCGCAACCACCTGCGCGCCGAGATAGCCCAGCTCACCAAGGAACTCGGCGTCACCACCGTCTACGTGACCCATGACCAGGCCGAGGCCATGTCCCTGGGCCACCGGGTCGCCGTCATGCGCGGTGGCGTCCTCCAGCAGGTCAGCCCGCCGCGCGAGGTGTACGCCCTGCCGGAGAACGTCTTCGTCGCCGCCTTCATCGGGACGCCCCGGATCAACCTCCTCCAGGCCGTGGTGCACGCGCCGCTGGAGGGCCGGATGTCCATCGACCTGGGCCGCCAGCGCCTCCCGCTGCCCGAACCGCTCAGCCCGGACCACCAGCTCCTGCGCATCCAGCAGGGCCGGCCGATCATCGTCGGCCTGCGCTCGGAGGCGGTCCGGATCGCCCCGCCCAGCCACGCCCGCCCCGGCGAGGTCGCGCTCAGCGGCATCGTGGACCACGTCGAATACCAGGGCCACGAAGCGCTCGTCCACCTCACCACCGGCTCCCGGCCCGCCGTGGTCCCCGAGCTGGAATCGGCCCGCACCGACCGGGGCCCCATGCGCAGGCGCCAGGGCGGTGCGGGGGTGCTGGAGCGGATCAAGGAGCGCGCCAGCTCCTACGTCGGCGGGTCCGTCGCCGTCCTGGACGCGCCGGAGACGGACGACCTGCCGCCGGGCATGCACAGCCCGGACCGGCCCGCCGTCACCGCCAGCGACCTCGTCGTGCGGACCGGGCCCGACATGATGCTGCGCACCGGCGGCCAGGTGCCCCTCCTGGTCGACCTCGCGCACCTGTACGTCTTCGACCACCAGGGCCGCCGCATCTGCCCGCTGCCGAAGGACGTGCCCGGCCTGGACATGTAGACGGGGAAGCCCGGCACGTGACGGGGGTCTCTGGCGCCGCAAAACTAACAGCGCTAGTTTGGGGACCGGACGATCCCGTCCGTCACCGTGCCCGGGAGGAACAGCGATGAAGGCCCACGACGGCATGTACATCGGCGGCGCCTGGCGGCCCGCCGCGGGAACGGACACGATCGCGGTCGTGAACCCGGCGGACGAGCAGGTCATCGGCCACGTGCCGGCCGGCACCGCCGAGGACGTCGACGCCGCGGTGCGTGCCGCTCGCGCCGCATTCCCCGGCTGGGCCGCCACCCCGCCCGCCGAGCGCGCCGCCCGCATCGCCGCGCTCCGCGACGTGCTGGGCGTCCGCGCGGAGGAGATCGCCGAAACGGTCACCGCCGAGCTGGGCGCCCCGCCCGCGCTCGCCGTGTCCGTACACGCGGGCCTCCCGGTCCTGGTCGCCGGGACGTACGCCGAGCTCGCCGCCACGTACGCCTTCGAGGAGCGGCACGGCAGCTCGACGGTCTACCTGGAGCCCGTCGGCGTCGTCGGCGCGATCACCCCGTGGAACTACCCGCTGCACCAGATCGTCGCCAAGGTGGCCCCCGCGCTGGCCGCCGGCTGCACGGTCGTCCTCAAGCCCGCCGAGGACACCCCGCTCACCGCACAGCTCTTCGCCGAGGCGGTCGCCGAGGCCGGACTGCCCGCGGGCGTGTTCAACCTGGTCACCGGCCTGGGCCCGGTCGCCGGACAGGCCCTCGCCGCGCACGAGGACGTCGACCTCGTCTCCTTCACCGGGTCCACCGCGGTCGGCCGGCAGATCGGCGCGACGGCCGGCGGCGCGATCAAGCGCGTCGCGCTGGAGCTGGGCGGCAAGTCCGCCAACGTGATCCTGCCCGGCGCGGACCTCGCGAAGGCGGTCAACGTGGGCGTCGCCAACGTGATGTCCAACTCCGGGCAGACGTGCAGCGCCTGGACCAGGATGCTGGTCGACGCGGAGCGGTACGAGGAGGCCGTGGCGCTCGCGGCGGCGGCCGTCGCCAAGTACGTGCCCGGGGACCGGGTCGGACCGCTCGTCAACGCCAAGCAGCAGGCCCGGGTGCGCGGTTACATCGAGAAGGGCGTCGAGGAGGGCGCCCGTCTCGTCGCCGGGGGCCCCGAGGCCCCGCTGCCCGCCGGCTACTACGTCAGCCCCACGGTGTTCGCCGACGTCACCCCGGAGATGACGATCGCCCAGGAGGAGATCTTCGGCCCCGTCGTCTCGATCCTGAAGTACGAGGACGAGGACGACGCGCTCCGTATCGCCAACGGCACGGTCTACGGGCTCGCGGGCGCGGTCTGGGCCGCGGACGACGAGACGGCCGTGGCCTTCGCCCGCCGGATGGACACCGGCCAGGTCGACATCAACGGCGGCCGCTTCAACCCGCTCGCGCCCTTCGGCGGCTACAAGCAGTCCGGCGTCGGCCGTGAACTCGGCGCGCACGGCCTGGCCGAATACCTCCAGACCAAGTCCCTCCAGTTCTGAGCACCCTGTCCCCAAGCCCCGTACGCCCACCGATCGCGCCCGTCGATCAGCAAGGAGCCAGTCCGTGGTCCGCGCCGCCGTACTGCCCGCCGTCGGAGCTCCGCTGGAGATCACCGACATCGTCCTCCCGGAGCCCGGTCCCGGCCGGGTGCGCGTCCGCCTCGCCGCAGCCGGGGTCTGCCACTCCGACCTGTCGCTGTCCAACGGCACCATGCGGGTGCCCGTTCCCGCCGTCCTCGGCCACGAGGGCGCCGGCACCGTCCTCGCGGTCGGCGAGGGCGTCACCCATGTCGCCCCGGGCGACGGCGTCGTCCTCAACTGGGCGCCCTCCTGCGGCAGCTGCCACCACTGCGGCATCGGCGAGGTGTGGCTCTGCGCGGGCGCCCTGGCCGGCGCGGCGAACCTCCACGCCCGCACCGCCGACGGCACCGACCTGCGCCCCGGGCTAAACGTCGCCGCCTTCGCCGAGGAGACCGTCGTCGCCGGGAACTGCGTGCTGCCCGCCCCCGACGGCATCCCGCTCACCGACGCGGCGCTCCTGGGGTGCGCGGTGCTCACCGGCTACGGCGCGGTCCACCACAGCGCCCGGGTCCGCGCGGGCGAGTCCGTCGTGGTGTTCGGCATCGGCGGGGTCGGGCTCGCCGTGCTCCAGTCCGCCCGGATCGCGGGCGCCTCGCAGGTCATCGCGGTCGACGTCTCCCCGGAGAAGGAGGAGCTGGCCCGCCGCGCGGGCGCCACGGACTTCGTCGTCGCCGGGGAGACGACGCCCCGGGACGTCCGGAAGCTCACCGGGGGCCAGGGCGCCGACGTGGCCGTGGAATGCGTGGGGCGGGCGGCCACCATCCGTGCCGCCTGGGAGTCCACCCGCAGGGGCGGCCGCACCACGGTCGTCGGCATCGGCGGCAAGGACCAGCAGGTCACCTTCAACGCCCTGGAGATCTTCCACTGGGGCCGCACCCTGACCGGCTGCGTCTACGGCAACAGCGACCCGGCCCGCGACCTGCCGGTGCTGGCGGACCACATCCGGGCGGGCCGCTTCGACCTCTCCATGATGGTGACCGAACGCATCGGCCTGGACGGCATCCCGGCCGCCTTCGACAACATGATCGCGGGCAAGGGCGGCCGGGCGCTGGTCGTCTTCTAGGCGTGCGGGCCGAGGTGGGCGGGCTTCAGCTGCGCGTACTGCAGCTCCAGCCCGTCCACCAGCGCCCGCAGCCCGGTTTCAAAGGCCCCCTCGTCCACCTGCTGGCGCCGCTCGGCCAGCAGGTGCGCCTGGCCCAGGTGCGGGTAGTCGGCGGGGTCGTACGCCGTCTCGTCGTCCACGAACCCCCGGGCGAAGGAGCCGAGCGCCGAGCCCGTGATGAAGTAACGCATCAGCGCGCCGATGTACGTGGCCTGGGCGGGCGGCCACCCCGCGCGCACCATCGCCCCGAACACGGCGTCCGCCACCCGCAGACCGGCCGGGCGGCGTCCGGGCCCCTGCGCGAGCACCGGCACGATGTGGGGATGCGCGGCGAGCGCCGCCCGGTAGGAGACCGCCCAGTCGTGCAGCGCGGCCCGCCAGTCCCGGGGGTCGGACTCCTCGAACATCGACAGGTCGACCTGCGCCGAGACGGCGTCGGCGACCGCGTCCAGGATCTCGTCCTTGTTGCGGAAGTGGTTGTACAGCGAGGGCCCGCTGACCCCCAGCTCGGCCGCCAGGCGGCGGGTGGACACCGCGTCGAGCCCTTCGGCGTCCACGAGGGCGCTCGCCGTCTCGACGATGCGTTCTCTGCTCAGGAGGGGCTTGCGCGGGCGGGCCATGCGGCACATAGTAGGCCCTGCGATCCAAAAACTAGCAGTGCTAATTAACGCGGAGGGTGCGGCCGATGAACCTGGAGCTGAGCGAGGAGCAGGAAGCCGTCCGGCAGCTCGCGAGGGACTTCGTCGCCCGCGATGTCACCCCGCACGCGGCCGAGTGGGACCGGTCCGAGAACGTCGACAAGTCGATCGTCAAGAAGCTCGGCGCCCTCGGCTTCCTCGGCCTCACCGTCCCCGAGGAGTACGGCGGCTCGGGCGGCGACCACCTGGCGTACTGCCTGGTGACCGAGGAGCTGGGCCGGGGGGACTCCTCGGTGCGCGGAATCGTCTCGGTCTCCCTCGGCCTGGTCGCCAAGACCGTCGCGGCCTGGGGCGACGAGGAGCAGAAGCGCGCGTGGCTGCCCCGGCTCACCTCGGGCGACGCGGTCGGCTGCTTCGGGCTCACCGAGCCCGGCACCGGCTCGGACGCGGGCAGCCTGACGACGAGGGCCGTCCGGGACGGCGCGGACTACGTCATCAACGGCAGCAAGATGTTCATCACCAACGGCACCTGGGCCGACGTGGTGCTGCTCTTCGCCCGCACCAACGACACTCCCGGCCACAAGGGCATCTCCGCCTTCCTGGTCCCCGCCGACGCCCCGGGCCTCACCCGCCGCACCATTCACGGCAAGCTCGGCCTGCGCGGCCAGGCCACGGCCGAACTGGTCCTGGAGGACGTCCGGGTGCCCGCGAGCGCCCTGCTGGGCCCCGAGGGCAAGGGCTTCTCGATCGCGATGTCCGCCCTGGCCAAGGGCCGGATGTCGGTGGCGGCCGGCTGCGTCGGCATCGCCCAGGCTGCCCTGGACGCGGCCGTCGGCTACGCGGGTGAGCGCGAGCAGTTCGGCAGGCCCATCGCGGGCTACCAGCTCGTCCAGGAGCTGATCAGCGACATCTCCGTGGACGTCGAGGCCGCGCGCCTGCTCACCTGGCGGGTCGCCGATCTCATCGACCGGGGCCAGGAGTTCGCCACCGCCGCGTCCCGGGCCAAGCTGTTCGCCTCCGAGGCCGCCGTCCGCGCCGCCAACAACGCGCTCCAGGTCTACGGCGGCTACGGCTACATCGATGAGTACCCGGTCGGCAAGCTGCTCCGGGACGCCCGCGTGATGACGCTGTACGAGGGCACCAGCCAGATCCAGAAGCTGATCATCGGCCGCGCCCTGACCGGGGTTTCGGCGTTCTGAGTATCTTCTGAGTATCCGAACGGATGTGGCGTGCGTCATGCCACCGGATGCTGGGCGCCATGAGTGAGACGACACCGGTCAAACAGCAGACCACCGGCGCCTACTTCGGGCAGGCCGTAGCGTCCTTCGGGATCGCGATGGCCGCGGTGAGCCTCGGAATCTACTTCCTCGACGCCGACGCCTGGGTGCGCGCCTTCCTCGCCATCGGCGTCCTCTACCTGGTCACGTCCTGCTTCACGCTGGCCAAGGTCATCCGGGACCGGCAGGAGGCGGGCCAGCTGGTCAGCCGGGTCGACCAGGCCCGGCTGGAGAAGATCCTCGCCGAGCACGACCCGTTCCAGAAGCTCTGACCCCCCACCCGCGAAAGGGTTCCCTAAGCGCTTGCTCAGGATCGGGGTATGGTGTGCGTCCTGCTGACTGAGAGGGGCGAGCGACGATGAGCACGGCGCAGGAGACCGACGCCGAGGACCCGCCGTGGGCCGAGGTGACGCCCGAGGCCGCCCGGCGGCTCCTCGTCGCGGCCGTCGACGCCTTCGCCGAGCGCGGGTACCACGCGACCACCACCCGGGACATCGCGGGCCGCGCCGGAATGAGCCCCGCCGCGCTCTACATCCACTACAAGACGAAGGAAGAGCTGCTCCACCGGATCAGCCGGATCGGCCACGACCGGGCCCTGGCCGTACTGGAGGCGGCGGCCGACAGCGACGGTACGGCAGCCGAACGGCTCGCCACCGCCGTACGTTCCTTCGTCCGCTGGCACGCCGAACGGCACACCACCGCCCGCGTGGTCCAGTACGAGCTGGACGCGCTCGGCGAGGAGCACCGCACCGAGATCATCGCGCTGCGCCGCAGGACCGACGCGGTGGTGCGCCGGATCATCGGTGAGGGCGTCGCCTCCGGTGAGTTCGACGTACCGGACGTGCCGGGCACCACGCTCGCGGTGCTGTCGCTCTGCATCGACGTGGCGCGCTGGTTCAACGCGCAGGGCAGCCGGACGCCGGACGAGGTCGCCGAGCTGTACGCCGGCCTGGTGCTGCGGATGGTCGCCGCCGGACGCTGAGCGCGGTCGCGCCCCCGGCCCTTCGTGGGCCGGGGGCGTTCGCGTACGCACGCGGGCTCAGAAGTAGTAGCGCGACACCGACTCGGCGACGCAGGCCGGCTTGTCGCCGCCCTCGCGCTCGACCGTCACGAGGGCGGTGATCTGCACGCCGCCGCCCGCCTCCTCGACGCTCTTCAGGACGGCCGTCGCGCGCACCCGGGAGCCGACGGGCACGGGGGAGGGGAAGCGGACCTTGTTGGTGCCGTAGTTGATGCCCATCTTCGCGCCCTCGACCGCCATCACCTGCGGAACGAGCACCGGCAGCAGCGACAGCGTCAGATAGCCGTGCGCGATGGTCCTCCCGAACGGACCGGCCGCCGCCTTCTCCGGGTCCACGTGGATCCACTGGTGGTCACCGGTGGCGTCGGCGAACAGGTCGATCCGCTTCTGGTCGACCTCCAGCCAGTCGCTGTACCCCAGCTGCTCGCCCACACCGTCCCGCAGTTCCTGCGCGGACTCGAAGACCCTCGGCTCAGCCATGTCCCTGCTCCCTGCCTTCCGCTCTGCCGACCATCCGTCGCGCACTGTCTAAGCGCTTGCTCAGCATCGTGTGCGGTTGCGTTCCTGTCAACGACGGACCGGCGGTGCGGTGCGGCACGTAGGCTTCGAAGGGTGCCCCAGATCCCGCAGACACTTCACGAACTCACCGTCGGCCAGCTCTCCGCGCGCAGCGGCGCCGCCGTGTCGGCCCTGCACTTCTACGAGGCCAAGGGCCTGATCAGCAGCCGCCGTACCAGCGGCAACCAGCGCCGCTACAGCAGGGACGCCCTGCGGCGGGTCGCCTTCGTCCGCGCGGCCCAGCGGGTGGGCATCCCGCTGGCCACCATCCGCGAGGCGCTGGCCGAACTCCCCGAGGAGCGCACGCCGAACCGCGACGACTGGGCGCGGCTCTCGCACGCCTGGCGCTCCGAGCTGGACGACCGGATCAAGCAGCTGGGCCGGCTCCGCGACCACCTCACCGACTGCATCGGCTGCGGCTGCCTCTCGCTGGAGACCTGCGTCCTGTCCAACCCGGACGACATCAACGGCGAGAAGATCAGCGGCTCGCGCCTGATGCCGGAGCGCAAGGCGGACCGCGCACCGGCGCGCCGTGAGCCGGCGGAGGCTGCGGAGGGCTGCTGCTGACCGCTGCGTGCCGGGCGGTCCGCGCGCGGCGGGCCGCCCGCCCGCGCCTCAGGCCACCGTCGCCAGCTCGCCCGCCCGGTCGCGGCGGGCCCGTGCCAGGGCCGCCGGGGTGAGGACCGGCTGCGGCACCACGATCCCGCAGCCGGTGCAGACCGGCCCCGACCACGGCTCGCTGTCCAGGTCGTGCCGCCAGGTGATCCCGGTCTTGCCGCACACCGGGCAGCCGGCGCCGGGCTCCGCCTCCAGGGCCGAGATCAGCCGGGCCAGCACCTCGGCGAGCGGGGCGGAGGGGTGGACCGCCGGGTCGTCGCAGCGCGCGACGCCGTTGCCGCCCCAGGTGCGCCGGTGCCAGTCGTCGAAGGCGCCGGGCCGGCGCAGTCCCCGGTGCTTCTCGCGCCTGCGGCGCTCCGCGAACCCCGCCTCGTAACCGAGCCAGACCGTGCGGGCCCGCTCCAGCTCGTCCAGTGCCCGCACCAGTCGCACCGGGTCGGGGGCCCGGTCCTCGGGGGCTATGCCGTGCCGTGCGCACAGATGGTCCCAGGTCGCCCGGTGCCCGTAGGGGGCGAAGCGTTCCAGGCACTTGCGCAGCGAGTACCGCCGCAGCGCCAGATCGCTTCTCGGGTCGCGGACCTGTCTCGCCAGACTCCGGAAACCGGCCATTGAGCCGCCACCTCCGTCGCTCGTACTCCGTCGCCCGTACTTCGGCGTCAGGGGATGGACGTACGACTGCCCGGATCGGCTCCATCCAAAGGCCGGAGCGTCCGAAAGGTGAGACGCCGCACAGAATCCGGCGGCATGTGGTGATTCGGAAAAGGTGACCGATGTTCATCTTACCGGCCGGTCATACCGCCAGTAACCTGCCGCGCATCGGCCTCTCGGAGGAGTACGCATGCCCCCACGCACCCGTATGACCCGCACCGGTACCACCAGAGCCGCCGCCCTCGCCGCGGCTCTCGCCCTCGGTACGTCCCTGCTCGCCGCCGCTCCCCACGCGGGCGCCGCCGAGGCGGACGCCGTCCCCGACTACTGCCAGGGGCAGTGCGACGACATCCTGCCGCCCGGTGAGAACGGCAACGCCACCCTGGTGGAGATCCTGGGCAACAAGGCGTTCGGCACCCATCCCGCGCACAGCGACGACCAGCTCGACCGCTACAACGGGCTGGTCGCCGGGCACACCGGGCTCACCGACCAGAAGCTCACCGACTTCTTCAACGACGCCTCGTTCGGCGTCCCGGAGGACCAGGTCGAGTCGGTCACCTCGCCACGCGACGACGTCACGATCACCCGCGACAAGTCCTCCGGCGTGCCGCACATCAAGGGCACCACGCGCTACGGCACCGAGTTCGGCGCCGGGTACGCGGCCGGGCAGGACCGGCTGTGGCTGATGGACCTCTTCCGGCACATCGGGCGCGGCGAGCTGACCTCGTTCGCCGGCGGGGCCCTCGCCAACCAGGGCCTGGAGCAGCAGTTCTGGCCGCAGGCCCCGTACACCGAGGCCGATCTGGAGGCCCAGGTCGAATACATCAGGACCCATGAGGGCGCCAGGGGCGAACAGGCCATGGCGGACGCGCAGGCGTACGTGGACGGCATCAACGCCTACCGCAAGAAGTCCAAGGACGGCCGCTACTTCCCCGGCGAGTACGTCCTGACCGGCAAGATCGACTCCATCACCAACATCGGTGAGATCCAGCCCTTCAAGCTCACCGACCTGATCTCCATCGCCTCGGTCGTCGGCGGCCAGTTCGGCGGCGGGGGCGGCGGCGAGGTGCAGGCGGCGCTGTCGCTGCTCTCCGCGCAGCAGAAGTACGGGGTCGCCGAGGGCACGAAGGTGTGGGAGTCGTTCCGCCAGCGCAACGACCCCGAGGCCGTGCTCACCATCCACGACGGCACCTCCTTCCCGTACGCCGGCAAGCCCGACAAGGCCGTCGGTACCGCCCTCCCGGACCGGGGCTCGGTCACCGCCGAACCCTTGATCTACGACCGCACCGGCTCCGCGGGCACGGGGGTGAAGGCCCCGGTCAAGGCGCCCTCCGCACTCAAGAAGGCGCAGGGCGTCTTCGACGACGGCGTCATCCCGGAGGGCTCGCTGCCCGGGTCCGGCTCCGGCGCCCAGAAGCGCGGGATGTCCAACGCCCTGCTGGTGTCCGGCAAGAGCACCGCGAGCGGGCACCCGGTTGCCGTGTTCGGGCCGCAGACCGGCTACTTCGCGCCGCAGCTGATGATGCTCCAGGAGCTCCAGGGCCCCGGCATCAGCGCGCGCGGCGTCTCCTTCGCGGGTGTCGGGATGTACATCCAGATGGGCCGGGGCCAGGACTACGCCTGGAGCGCCACCTCGGCGGGCCAGGACATCACCGACACCTACGCCGTCGACCTCTGCGAGCCCGACGGCTCCACGCCCGCCAAGGACTCCACGCACTACCTCTACCGGGGCACCTGCACCGCGATGGAGAAGATGGAGAAGTCCAACTCCTGGAAGCCCACCGTCGCGGACTCCACCGCCAAGGGCTCGTACCGCATGCAGGTGTGGCGTACCAACTACGGCATCGTCACCCACCGCGCCACGGTGGGCGGCAAGCCCGTCGCGTACACCTCGCTCCGCTCCACCTACCGGCACGAGGCCGACTCGATCATCGGCTTCCAGATGCTCAACGACCCGGCGTACGTCACCGACGCGGCCTCCTTCCAGCGGGCCGCGAGCAACATCGACTACGCCTTCAACTGGTTCTACGCCGACTCCCGCACCGCCGCCTACTACAACAGCGGGATGAACCCGGTGCGCCCGTCCGGCGTCGACCCGGCGCTGCCGATCCGGGCCGAGAAGGCGTACGAGTGGCAGGGCTACGACCCGGCCGCCAACACCGCCGCGTACACCGCCTTCGCCGAGCACCCGCACTCCAGCGGCCAGGACTACTACATCTCCTGGAACAACAAGCAGGCCGAGGGGTACGCCGCTTCGGGCTTCGGACTCAGCGCCGTGCACCGCGGCGACCTGCTCGACGACCGGGTCTCCGAGCTCGTCGCCGAGGGCGGCGTGACCCGCGCCTCGCTGACCCGGGCCATGGCGGACGCGGCCCTCACCGACCTGCGCGGCGAACAACTGCTGCCCGAGCTGCTGAAGGTCATCCGCTCCCAGCCGGTCACCGATCCGGACCTGAACGCGGTGGTCCAGCAGCTGGACTCCTGGCGCGCGTCGGGCGCCCAGCGCAAGGAGACGAGCCCCGGCTCACACACGTACGGGCACGCCGACGCGGTCCGGATCATGGACGCCTGGTGGCCGCGGCTGATCGAGGCGGAGTTCCGGCCCGGTCTCGGTGACGACCTGTACGGCGCGCTCACCGCGAACCTCGCCACCGATGAGTCCCCGGCCGCCAGCCACGGGCCGAGCGGGGCGCACAGCGGCTCGGCCTTCCAGTACGGCTGGTGGGGCTTCGCCGACAAGGACCTGCGCCAGGTGCTCGGGCAGCAGGTCAAGGGCCCGCTGGCCAAGTCGTACTGCGGGGGCGGCGACCTGAGCGCCTGCCGCACGGCGCTGCTGACCTCGCTCAAGGAGGCGGCGGCGGTCCCGGCGGCCGAGGTCTACCCGGCCGACGACAACTGCAAGGCCGGCGAGCAGTGGTGCACGGACTCGATCATCCACCGTGCGCTGGGCGGCATCTCCCAGAAGGCCATCCACTGGCAGAACCGCCCGACGTACCAGCAGGTGGTGGAGTTCCCGAGCCACCGGTAAACCCAGCCCGTCCGGCGTTTGAGGACGGAACCGGCTCGCCGGGCGGGCCCGCGCACAGGCAACACGTGCGCGGGCCCGCCCGCACACTCACCGGTACTGCAGGTACCGCTTCCGGACGGCCCGGAACTTCGCGAGGTCATCCGCCCACGCGCCGGTCACCTCGTCCAGGTCCGCCCCCGCGTCGATCATCGTGCGCACCCGGGTGTTCCCCGTCAGCTTGTCGATCCAGTTGTCCGACCGCCACGCGAACCCGCTCCACGTCCGCTTCGCGGTGATCAGCAGCGCGATCCCCGTACGCACCGGGTCGAAGACCTCGCGGTCCTGGACGTGCAGCTGCACCCCGCCCACCGTGACGCCCTGGAACTTGGAGAACGTCGGCGCGAAGTACGCCTCGCGGAACGCCACCCCGGGCAGCTCCAGCGCGTTGGCCGCGTCCGCCCACGTGTGGTCGATGCCCTTCGCGCCCAGCAGCTCGAACGGGCGCGTCGTGCCCCGCCCCTCGGAGAGGTTCGTCCCCTCGAAGAGGCACGTGCCGGAGTAGACGAGGGCCGTGTCGGGCGTCGGCATGTTGGGGCTCGGAGGCACCCACGGCAGCCCAGAGGCGTCGAAGAAGTCGGAGCGCGACCACCCCGTCATCTTCACGATCTCCAGCTCGGCCGGCCGGTCCTTCAGGAACTCCCCGTTGAACAGCAGCGCGAGCTCGGTCACCGTCATCCCGTGCGCCTGGGAGATCTCCCGGCGCCCCACGAACGTGCCGAACGCCGGGTCGAGCACCGGACCGAGCGCCGCCCGCCCGGACACCGGGTTCGGCCGGTCCAGCACGACGAACCTCTTGCCCGCGAGCGCGGCCGCCTCCATGCAGTCGTACAGCGTCCAGATGTACGTGTAGAAGCGGGCGCCGGCGTCCTGGATGTCGAAGACGATCGTGTCCACGCCGGACGCCGTGAAGACGTCCGCGAGCGCCTGACCGCTCTTCAGATACGTGTCGTAGACCGGCAGCCCGGTCGCCGGGTCGTCGTAGCGCCCCTCGGAACCGCCCGCCTGCGCGGTGCCCCGGAAGCCGTGCTCGGGGCCGAAGACAGCGGCGAGATCCACCCGCTCGTCCGGGTGCATCACGTCCACGATGTGCCGGACGTCGGACGTGATCCCGGTCGGGTTGGTGACGACGCCGACGCGCTGCCCCTTCAGCAGGGCGTAGCCGTCCGCCGCCAGCCGGTCGAAGCCGGTACGGACCCCCGGCCCGTTCCCGTTCCCGTGTCCGTGGCCCTTGCCGTGCGACGTGCCGGCGGCCGCGGGTCCCGCCGAAGCGCCCGTGGCCGCGAGGGCTCCCATCGCACCGCCGGCGGTCAGCAAACCACGCCTGGACAGGCTCATTCGGCTACCTCCAAGATCGCGACGAGTGTCATGGTCACGCACGCTAGCGCGCCGGGAGGCCCGGGGGAACGTGTCGGACGGGGCCGCCGCGCCGGGAGTGGCCGATGGGGTGCCGCCGCCCCTTTCCCTCGCGCCACCCCTTCCCACACGACATACCGACTGGTTAGTCTGCCCGTGCAGTCGGCTGAGAGGTGCGAAGCGATGAGTACGGTGCAGGGCGCCGGCGTAGTGGTCACCGGGGCCGGAGGCGGCATCGGCGCCGCCCTGGCCCGCAGATTCGCCGCCGAGGGCGCACGGGTCGTCGTCAACGACCTCGACGCGTCCCGGATCGCGGCGCTCGCCGAGGAGACCGGCGCGATCCCGGTCGCCGGGGACGCCTCCCGGATCGTGGAAGCCGCCCGGGACGCCCTGGACGGCACCATCGACGTGTACTGCGCCAACGCGGGGCTCGCCTCGCCGGGCGACCCGCTGGCCGACGAGGAGGTCTGGGCCGCGGCCTGGGACGTCAATGTGATGGCCCACGTCCGGGCGGCCCGCGCGCTGCTCCCGGACTGGCTGGAACGCGGCAGCGGCCGCTTCGTCTCCACCGCCTCCGCCGCCGGGCTGCTCACCATGATCGGCGCCGCCCCGTACAGCGTCACCAAGCACGGCGCGGTCGCCTTCGCCGAGTGGCTGTCGCTGACCTACCGGCACCGGGGCGTGAAGGTCCACGCGATCTGCCCGCAGGGCGTGCGCACGGACATGCTCACCGCCGCCGGATCGGCCGGCGAACTCGTCCTCGCCCCCGGCGCCATCGAGCCCGAGGCCGTCGCGGACGCCCTGTTCGACGCCATGGCCGAGGACCGCTTCCTGGTCCTGCCGCACCCCGAGGTCGCCGGCTACTACGAGGCCAGGGCCGCCGACACCGACCGCTGGATCCGCGGCATGAACCGCCTCCAGCGCACCTGGGAGGAGACCGGAGCATGACCGATTCCATCTACGCGGCGAAGCCCTGGCTCCCGCTGCTCAGCGAGGCCCAGCGGGCCCCCGTCCACCCCGCCGAGACCCTGGTGCACGCCTTCCGCGAGTCGGCCCGCCGCACCCCGGACCACCCGGCACTCGCCTACTTCGACGGCCGCCTCGGCTACCGGGAGACGGACGAGCTCTCCGACTCCGTGGCCGGACACCTCGCCGCCCGGGGCCTGGAGCGCGGCGACCGGGTCGCGATCATGCTCCAGAACTCCCCGCAGTTCGTCCTCGCGCTCCTCGGCGCCTGGAAGGCCGGGGCCACCGTCGTCCCGCTCAACCCGATGTACAAGTCCGCCGAGGTCGGCCACGTACTCAAGGACGCCCAGGTCACCGCCCTGATCTGCTCGGACCGGGCCTGGGAGGGGTATCTCCGGGACACCGCCGCGGCAGCGCCCGGCGTCCGGATCGCGGTCACCGCCTGCGAGCTGGACCTCCAGACGCAGAACGACGAGCGGGTGCTGAACTTCGAGCGGCTGCCCGTCGCCGGGGACGCCGACGACCTGGTCGCCGTCGCCCGCCGGGGCCTCGCCGCCCCCGCCGGGCGGGAGCTCACCGCCGCCGACACCGCGCTGATCAGCTACACCTCCGGGACCAGCGGCACCCCCAAGGGCGCCCTGAACTCCCACGGCAACATCATGGTCAACGCAGAACGCCAGCGCACCGGCCACCCCGTCCCCGAGGGCGCCGCCTACTTCGCGCTCGCCCCGCTCTTCCACATCACCGGCATGGTCTGCCAGCTGGCCGCCTGCCTCACCAACGGGGGCACCCTCGTCCTCGCCTACCGCTTCCACCCCGGGGTCGTCCTCGACGCCTTCGCCGAGCACCGCCCCGCGTACACCGTCGGGCCCTCCACCGCCTTCATGGCGCTGGCCGCGACCCCCGGCGTGACGCCCGGGCACTTCGCGTCGTTCCAGGTCATCTCCTCCGGCGGCGCGCCGCTGCCGCCCGCGCTCGTGGAGAAGTTCCGGGCGGGCTTCGGACCGTACATACGCAACGGCTACGGCCTCACCGAGTGCACCGCCCCCTGCGCCTCCGTGCCCCCGGAGCGCGAGGCCCCCGTCGACCCGGTCTCCGGGACCCTCTCGGTCGGCGTGCCCGGGCCGGACACCGTCGTCCGCATCCTGGACGAGAACGGCGCCGAGGTGCCCTTCGGGGAGCAGGGCGAGATCGCGGTGCGCGGTCCGCAGGTCGTCTCCGGCTACTGGGGACTGCCCGAGGCCACCGCGGCCGCCTTCCCCGACGGCGAACTGCGCACCGGCGACATCGGCTTCATGGACCGCGAGGGCTGGCTTTACGTGGTCGACCGCAAGAAGGACATGATCAACGCCTCCGGTTTCAAGGTGTGGCCCCGCGAGGTGGAGGACGTCCTCTACACGCACCCGGCCGTCCGCGAGGCCGCGGTCGTCGGCGTGCCCGACGCCTACCGGGGCGAGACCGTCCGGGCCTACGTCAGCCTGCGTCCGGGCGCGTCCGCGGAGCCGGACGAGCTGGGCGCGTACTGCAAGGAACGGCTCGCCGCCTACAAGTACCCGCGCGAGGTCGAGATCCTGGCCGAGCTGCCCAAGACGGCAAGTGGGAAGATCCTCAGGCGGGAACTGCGTTCAGCCCGCTAGAAGACATACGCGTACGCACGGAAGGAAGGCGGCGGCTATGGCCAAGGAGACGGACGGGAGCGGCACCCCCGTCCCGCAGCGACTGCTGGCCGCCGCCACCCGGCTCTTCGCCGAGCAGGGCTACGACCGCACCTCGGTGCAGGAGATCGTGGAGGCGGCCGGAGTCACCAAGGGGGCGCTGTACCACTACTTCGGCTCCAAGGAGGACCTGCTCCAGGAGGTGTACGCCCGGGTGCTGCGCCTCCAGCAGGAGCGGCTCGACGCCTTCGCGAACGCCGAGGCGCCCATCGAGCAGCGGCTCCGCGACGCGGCGGCCGACGTGGTCGTCACCACCATCGAGAACCTGGACGACGCCTCGATCTTCTTCCGCTCCATGCACCACCTGAGCCCGGAGAAGAACAAGCAGGTACGGGGCGAGCGGCGGCGCTACCACGAGCGCTTCCGCGCCCTGGTCGAGGAAGGCCAGCGCAGCGGCGTCTTCTCCACCGCCACCCCGGCGGACCTGATCGTGGACTACCACTTCGGCTCGGTCCACCACCTGTCGACGTGGTACCGCCCGGACGGCCCCCTCACCCCGCAGGAGGTCGCCGACCACCTCGCCGACCTGCTGCTCCGGGCACTCAGGCCGTAGCGGGCTCCCGGCCGCACAGGCGGTCGAGCAGCGCCTCCGCCGCCGGGTTGCGCGGCCGGGGCGCCCGGCCCACCAGCAGCACCGTCCGGCCCGGCTCGGGCTGCCGGATGGTCACGCACGGCAGCCCCGCGTCCTCGCCGATCCGGCGCGGCACGATCGCCACCCCGATGCCCGCCCGGACGAGGTCGATCAGCAGCCGGATCTGCGTGACGTCACAGGTGATGCGGCGCTCCAGACCGCAGTGCGCGGCCAGCCTGCGCACCGCCGTCTCCAGGCCGGTGCCCGCCCGGAAGTCCACGAACGGCTCGTCGGCGAGATCCTTGATCAGGGTGCGCCCCGCCGTCGCGAGCGGGTGGCCGGGCGCGGTGATCAGCACCAGCTCCTCGTGCCAGGTGGCGAACGCGGTGATGCCCTCCGGCAGTTCGGCGGCGTCCGGGGCCAGATAGGCGAGGTCCAGTTCCCCGGCGCGCACCGCCGCCACCAGCTCCGGTGTCGTCGCCTCGCGCAGCGAGATCTGCACCCCGGGCCACAGCCGGTGGAACGCCGCGAGCTCGGCGGCCAGGTCGACACAGGTCAGCGTCTGGATCGCGCCGACGCGGACCCGCCCGGTGGCCAGCCCCGACACGGCCGCCACCGCGTCCCTGGCGGCGTCCGTGCCCGCGAGCACGGTGCGCGCGGCGGGCAGCAGCGCCCGGCCCGCCTCGGTGAGGACCACCCGGCGGCCGGTGCGGTCGAAGAGCTCGGCGCCCAGTTCCCGTTCCAGGTTGCGCACGGACGTGCTCAGCGCCGACTGGACGATCAGCTCGGCGCGGGCGGCCGCGGTGAAGCTGCCGTGCGTGACCACCGCCATGAAGTGGCGGAGCTGGCGTATCTCCATGCATCTACGTTATCGATGGGTGCCAGCGAATCCATCTGTTGGACCGCCTCCCGGGCCGGGGTCAAGCTGGATTCATGGCGCACATCCAGAGCTCCACCCGCATCCCGGCCCTGTGGACCGCGGCCTACGGCCCGCACCGCCCCCTCCCGGTCCGGCTGCTGGCCCGCACCCTGTTGCGGGTGCGGGCCTTCGCCCGCGAACTGGCCCTGGCCGACCACGTACCGTCGGGGGGCTATTGAAGCGCTACAGGTACTTCTTGATCTCCCGCCGGGCCAGCGAGCGCTGGTGCACCTCGTCCGGGCCGTCCGCCAGCCGCAGCGTGCGGGCCGAGGCCCACAGCTCGGCGAGCGGGAAGTCCTGGCTCACCCCGCCCGCGCCGTGCAGCTGCACCGCCTGGTCGAGGATGGCGACCACCGCGCGCGGGGTGGCGATCTTGATGGACTGGATCTCCGTGTGCGCGCCCCTGTTGCCGACGGTGTCCATCAGCCAGGCCGTCTTCAGCACCAGCAGCCGCAGCTGCTCGACGGTGACCCGGGCGTCCGCGATCCAGTTCTGCACGACACCCTGCTGGGCGAGCGGCTTGCCGAAGGCGGTACGCGAGACCGCGCGGCGGCACATCAGCTCGATCGCCCGCTCCGCCATGCCGATGAGCCGCATGCAGTGGTGGATGCGCCCAGGACCCAGCCGGGCCTGGGCGATGGCGAAGCCGCCGCCCTCCTCGCCGATCAGGTTCGACGCCGGGACGCGCACGTCCTCGAAGACGACCTCCGCGTGACCGCCGTGCCAGTGGTCCTCGTAGCCGTAGACCTGCATGGCGCGCTTCACCGTGAGACCGGGGGTGTCCCGGGGCACCAGGATCTGTGACTGCTGGCGGCGGATGTCCGCGCCGTCCGGGTCCGTCTTGCCCATCACGATGAAGATCTCGCAGTCCGGGTTCATCGCCCCGGAGATGTACCACTTGCGGCCGTTGATGACGTAGTCACCGCCGTCACGGGTGATCCGGGTCTCGATGTTCGTCGCGTCCGAGGAGGCGACCTCCGGCTCCGTCATCGCGAAGGCCGACCGGATCTCCCCGGCCAGCAGCGGCTCCAGCCACCGCTTCTTCTGCTCGTCCGTGCCGAACTCGGACAGCACCTCCATGTTCCCGGTGTCCGGCGCCGCGCAGTTCGTCGCGGTGGGCGCCAGCCGCGGCGAGCGGCCCAGGATCTCCGCCAGCGGCGCGTACTGGAGATTGCTCAGCCCGGCCCCGTGCTCCGTGCCCGGCAGGAAGAGGTTCCACAGCCCCTGCGCGCGGGCCTCCGCCTTCAGGTCCTCGATGATCCGCGGGGTCCGCCACGGCGAGTCCAGCCCGGCGCGCTGCTCGTCCGCGATCCGCTCGGCCGGGTAGACGTGCTCGTCCATGAAGGCGAGGAGCCGGGTGCGCAGCTCCTCGGTACGGGCGTCGAATGCGAAGTCCATGGGGGTCAGCCTTCCTGGAGGGTGGTGAGGCCGTGCTCGATGAAGACGGGGACGAGGTCGCCGATGCGGTCGAAGCCGCCGCCGACCGTCTGGCCCAGGGTGTAGCGGTAGTGGATGCCCTCCAGGATCACGGCGAGCTTGAACCAGGCGAACGCCGTGTACCAGGAGATGGCGGAGGTGTCGCGGCCGGAGCGGGCCGCGTAGCGCTCGATCAGCTCGGCGGGGGAGGGGTGGCCGGGCGCGCCGCTGGTCGTGGAGACCGGCGACTCCGCCAGCCCCAGGTCGGAGCTGTACATGACGAGCAGCCCCAGGTCGGTGAGCGGGTCGCCGAGCGTGGACATCTCCCAGTCGAGGACGGCCTTGATCTCGTCGTCGGCGCCGATCAGCGCGTTGTCCAGGCGGTAGTCGCCGTGCACCACGGTGGGCGCGGGGGAGACGGGCAGCTCGCGGCCGAGCGCCGCGTGCAGCTCCTCGATGCCGGGCAGCTCGCGGTTGCGGGAGGCGGCCAGTTGCTTGCCCCAGCGGCGCAGCTGCCGGTCGAGGAAGCCCTCGGGCCGTCCGAAGTCGCCGAGCCCGACCGCGCCGGGGTCCACGGCGTGCAGCTCGACCAGCGTGTCGACCAGGGCGAGCACCGCGGCGCGGGTCCGCTCCGGCCCGAGCGGGACCAGCTGCTCCGCCGTGCGGTACGGGGTGCCCTCCACGTACTCCATGACGTAGAACGGCGCGCCGATGACCGAGTCGTCCTCGCAGAGCAGGAGCGGTTCGGGGACCGGGACCGCCGTCGGGTGCAGGGCGCTGATCACCCGGTGCTCGCGCTTCATGTCGTGCGCGGTGGCCAGGACGTGCCCCAGCGGAGGACGCCGGACGACCCAGCGGCCGGCCCCGTCGGTGACCAGGTACGTCAGGTTCGACCGGCCGCCCTCCACGACGCGGGCGTCGAGCGGTCCGCCCACCAGTCCCGGCCGCTCGCGGTCCAGGTGTCCGCGCAGCCGGTCGAGATCGAGACCTGGCGGATGGGCGTGGCTCATCGTGCGTACCTCCGGGGTGGGCGAACGGTCGCTCTCATGATGCCGACCAGTCGGTATGTCGTCCAGTGCGTCCCCGCAACCGGATGCGGAGTCTCCGGTACCGGAACCGCCCCGCCCCTGGTGCTCGGTTGCATCCCTGAATAGGGTTCACGTATGGATACCGCGCTGCTCATCGACGAAGTCCGGCTGACCCCGATCCTCATCGCCGACCCGCCCCTGCTCAACACCCAGGGCGTCCACCAGCCGTACACCCCCCGGCTCGTCGTGGAGGTCGTCACCCGGGGCGGGGTCACCGGAATCGGGGAGACCTACGGCGACGGCAAGTACCTGGAGCTCGCGAGGCCCCTGGCCGCCGCCCTGCCCGGACGCCCGGTCAGCGATGTGAACGGGCTCTTCGCCCTGGCCGACGAGGTGTGCGGGGACTCACGGGCGGCCGACGAGCGCGTCGACGCGGGCGGGCTGCGCGGCGTCCAGACCGCGGACAAGCTGCGGCTCTCCGTGGTCTCCGGCTTCGAGGTGGCCTGCCTGGACGCGCTCGGCAAGACCGTCGGGCTCCCCGTGCACGCGCTGCTCGGCGGCAAGGTGCGCGACCGGGTCGAGTACAGCGCGTACCTCTTCTACCGCTGGGCCGCCCACCCGGAGGGCGGGGAGCGCGACGACTGGGGCGCGGCCCTCGACCCGGCCGGGGTCGTCGCCCAGGCCCGCCGGTTCGCCCGCGACCACGGCTTCTCCTCCTTCAAGCTCAAGGGCGGCGTGTTCCCGCCCGACGAGGAGATCGCCGCCGTCCACGCGCTCGCCGAGGCGTTCCCCGGGCAGCCGCTGCGCCTGGACCCCAACGGCGCCTGGTCCGCGGAGACCTCGCTGTACGTCGCCGAGCGGCTGAAGGGCGTCCTCGAATACCTGGAGGACCCGGCGAGCGGCACGGACGCGATGGCCGCCGTCTCGGCCGCCACGGACGTCCCGCTGGCCACCAACATGTGCGTCACCACGCTCGCCGAGGTCCCCGAGGCGTTCGCCCGGGACGCCGTCCAGGTCGTCCTGTCCGACCACCACTACTGGGGCGGCCTGTACCGCACCCGCGAACTCGCCGCGATCTGCCGCCTGCACGGCGTCGGGCTCTCGATGCACTCCAACACCCACCTGGGGATCAGCCTGGCCGCGATGACGCACGTGGCGGCCACCGTCCCCAACCTGGACTACGCCTGCGACAGCCACTATCCCTGGCAGACCGAGGACGTCATCACCGCCCGCCATGTCTTCGAGGACGGCCGCCTCACCGTCTCCGACGCCCCCGGTCTCGGTGTCGAGCTCGACCGGGACCGCCTCGCCGCGCTGCACCGCCGCTGGCTGGACGACGACGGCACGATGCGCGAGCGCGACGACGCCGCCGCGATGCGCAAGGCCGAGCCCGACTGGCGGACCCCGTCGATCCCGCGCTGGTGACACGCGGCTGAGTTGCGGACACCCCGGACCGCCGCGAGGGTCGAGGCATGAAGGCGATCAGCTACAGCAGGTTCGGCGACGAGAACGTCCTGGAGTACGGCGAGCGGCCCGACCCGAAGGTGGGCCCCGACACCGTCCTGGTCAAGGTCCGGGCCGCCGCCGTGAACCCGGTCGACCGGGCCACCCGGGAGGGCAAGCTCGACGGCCTGCTGGACACGGTCTTCCCGGTGATCCCCGGCTGGGACGTCTCCGGGGTCGTCGTCCAGCCGGGCGTCGCCGTGGACGAGTTCGCGGTCGGCGACGAGGTCATCGGCTATGTGCGCGAGGACTTCCTGAGCCGCGGGACCTTCGCGGAGTACGTGGCGGCGCCCGTGCGCACCCTCGCCCGCAAGCCCCTGCGCCTCAGCTTCGAGGAGGCGGCGGGCCTGCCCCTGGCCGGGCTCACCGCCTACCAGGTGCTCCACCGCACCCTGCGCGTCCGGGAGGGCGACACCGTCCTGGTCCACGCGGCGGCGGGCGGCGTCGGCTCGCTCGCCGTCCAGCTCGCCCGGCACGCGGGCTGCCGCGTGATCGGCACCGCGAGCGAACGCAACCACGACCACCTGCGCACGCTCGGCGCGGAGCCCGTGGCGTACGGGGACGGGCTGGCGGACCGGCTGCGCGCCCTGGTACCCGAGGGCATCGACGCCGCCTTCGACACGGTGGGCGGGGACGCCCTGCGCGCCTCCGCCGACACTCTGGCCCCCGATGGGCGGCTCGCCTCCATCGTCGACCCCGAGGTCTTCTCGTACGGCGGCCGGTACGCGTTCGTCCGGCCCGACGCCGCCGACCTCGCGCACCTCGCGGAGCTCGCCGAGCAGGGCATCGTCACCGTCCACGTGGACCGGGTCTTCCCGCTGGCCGAGACGGCGGCGGCGCAGCGGCTCAACGCGGAGGGCCGGACCCGCGGCAAGATCGTCGTCACCGTGGACTGGGACGCTCCCGAGGGCTGACCCGGGCGCCCCGCCCTCAGACCAGCATCGCCGCCGCGAACACCGCCAGCGCCACGGTGCACGCGGCGGCCGTGATCGCGCCCGACGCCTCCATCGGCCGCGGCCGGGCGCCGCGCATGCTCTGCACCCGGCGGTTCGCGACCCACAGGAACCCCAGCCAGGCCAGGGCGCTCAGCGACAGCGCGATGACCGCCGTGTCCGTCGCCCCGCTGTGCAGTGTCTGCCGCACGGCCAGCACCGCGGCCACCGTGCACGACAGGGTCGTACGCCGCCACGCGAGCCGGGTCCGCTCCGGCTGGAGACCCGGGTCGCGCTCCTCCCCGGAGGTCACCGGCCCTCCCAGCCGAAGAGGACCACCACCACCATCGCGACCGCCACCACGGCGACCGCGATGCTCAGCAGCGTCGGGAAACGCGAGACGGGCAGGTCCTCGCCGCGCCGCATCGCCCGCTCGCACCGCACCCAGTGGTTGACCGCCCGCAGCGCGCACAGCACACCCGCCGCGAGCAGCGCGAGCGCCAGCCCCGTGCGCACCGCCCGGGACAGCTCCGGCAGGAACTGGTCGACCGCGAAGCCCCCGCCGATCAGGGCCAGCGCCGTCCGGATCCAGGCGAGGAAGGTCCGCTCGTTGGCGAGCGAGAAGCGGTAGTCGGGAGTCTCGCCCTCGGCGCGGACGCCCTCCGGTGCGAACCACAGCCGCATGCTCTGTACGAATTCGTTCACGCGTGGACCTTAGACCGCCCGGCGGTCTCGTCCGCCGCTTTTCCGATCACCTCCGACCGGCTCAGGCGGCATCCCGGAACGCCCGCAGGCGCCGGTAGCACTCCAGCCCGTCCGGCACCCACAGCCAGTCGCCGATCCGCCGCTCCAGTTCCGCGTCGTCCAGGAAGGTGTGCCAGGCGACCTCCTCCACCTGCGGGGCCACCGGCAGTTCGCACCTGACCCGGTAGACCGCCGACCACCAGGTGTGGTGGCCGCCCTCGTCCTCGTACAGGAACGTGAACAGCGGCTCCGGCTGCGGGAGCCCGGAGACGCCCAGCTCCTCCTCAGCCTCCCTGAGCGCCGCCTCGTCGTAGCTCTCGCCCGCGCCGACCACCCCGCCGACGAACATGTCGTAGTGCGAGGGGAACACCAGCTTCGTCGCGGTCCTGCGGTGCACGAAGACCCGGCCCTCGGCGTCCCGCGCCTCGATGAACACGCACCGGTGGCGCAGGCCCCGGGCGGTCGCCTCGCCGCGCGGGGCCTGCCCCACGACCACATCGTTCTCGTCCACGATGTCCAGGATCTCGTCAGAAGGATTCATGCGGGCCATCCAACAGCACCGCCCGCGCTCAGTGCCGCTGGAGGCTGTGCGCACCACGCCGCACCGGGCCCTCCGGCATCGCCGGATGCAGCCCGAGCAGCACGATGCCCGTCACGATCGCCGCCAGCCCCGCGGCCTGCCAGGCCAGCGCGCCCGTGTCCGTCCGCACCTGGTCGCCCAGGAACCCGATCCCGCAGGCGATCCCGGCCAGCGGCTGGGCGGCCGTCAGCGCGGGCAGCGACATCCGCAGCGGCCCCGTCTCGAAGGCGCTCTGCACCAGCAGCAGGCCCGTCACCCCGAGCACGAGCACCGCGTACGGCTGCCAGGACGTCAGCAGGCCCGACCAGCCAGCCTCCGAGAAGCGTTCGCCGCTCACCCGGGTCAGCGCGTCCTGCAAGCCGTAGAGCAGCCCGGCCGCCACCGCGAGCAGCGCCGGGGACGTCCGCGACCTGCGGCGCTTGGCGAACGCGGTCAGCAGCAGCGCCAGCCCGGCCACCACCCCGACGACCAGCCAGTGCCGCAGCGGGCTCGACACCGCCTCGCCGCCCTTCGGCTCGCCCGCCACCAGGAACGCGGCGACCCCGAGGGCCAGCAGCCAGAGCCCCGCCCAGCCCTGGCGGCCGAGGCGCTGGCCGGTGCGGTGCCGGGACAGGGCCATCGCGAAGAGCAGGTTCGTCGCCAGCAGCGGCTCCACGACGGAGACCTCGCCCTTGCCGAGCGCCAGCGCCCCCAGCACCATGCCGCACACCATGAGCCCGATGCCCGCCAGCCAGCTGCGCACCTTCATCAGGTCGAGCAGCAGCCGGAACGTCAGGTAGTCGCGCTTGGGCGCGTGGGCGGCGGCGGCCTGCTGGAACACGAAGCCGAAGCCCAGGCAGCAGGCGGCCGTCACGGCGAGCACGAGGACCAGCACCGACACGCTTGTCCACCCCACGTCAGGCCGGAGGAGGGTGATGTCCTCCGACGATAACCGCCCGCCCCGGCCGGTGCGGCGACGGCGCGGCCGACCGTGGCCGACGGCCGGACGGTTGACGCGGGGACGGGCGGTGCCCAAGATCTGACGCACGAGTAACTTCGCGAGCCCCGACAAGGATGGAACCCATGGCGTACGACGCTGATGTGATCGTGATCGGGGCGGGGCTCGCCGGGCTCGTGGCCACCGCGGAGCTGGTGGACGCGGGGCGCTCGGTCATCGTCCTCGACCAGGAGCCCGAGCAGTCGCTCGGCGGCCAGGCGCACTGGTCCTTCGGCGGCCTCTTCCTCGTGGACTCGCCCGAGCAGCGCCGGATGCGCATCAAGGACAGCCAGGAGCTGGCCCTCCAGGACTGGCTGGGCACGGCCGGTTTCGACCGCGAGGAGGACCACTGGCCGCGCAAGTGGGCCGAGGCGTACGTGGACTTCGCGGCCGGTGAGAAGCGCTCCTGGCTGCACGCCCAGGGCATGCGGTTCTTCCCCGTCGTCGGCTGGGCGGAGCGCGGCGGCTACGACGCGAACGGCCACGGCAACTCCGTACCCCGCTTCCACATCACCTGGGGCACCGGGCCCGGCGTCGTCGCCCCCTTCGAGCGCCGGGTCCGCGAGGGCGTCGCCAAGGGCCTGGTCACCTTCCGCTTCCGTCACCGGGTCACCGGCCTCGCCCGGACCGGGGGCGCCGTCGACACGGTGACCGGCGAGGTCCTGGAGCCGAGCGCCGCGCCGCGCGGGACCGCGAGCAGCCGGGAGGCCGCAGGCTCCTTCGAGCTCCGGGCCCAGGCGGTGGTCGTCACCTCGGGCGGCATCGGCGGCAACCACGACCTCGTACGCGCCCAGTGGCCCGAACGGCTGGGCACCCCGCCCGCCAAGCTGCTCTCCGGCGTCCCCGCCCACGTCGACGGGCTGATGCTCGGTGTCGCCGAGAAGGCGGGCGCCCACCACATCAACCGCGACCGGATGTGGCACTACACCGAGGGCATCGAGAACTGGAACCCCATCTGGGACAAGCACGCCATCCGCATCCTGCCCGGCCCGTCCTCGCTCTGGCTGGACGCCACCGGCAAGCGGCTGCCCGTCCCGCTCTTCCCCGGCTTCGACACGCTGGGCACCCTCGAACACATCATGCGCACCGGCCACGACTACACCTGGTTCGTGCTCGACCAGAAGATCATCGGCAAGGAGTTCGCGCTCTCCGGCTCCGAACAGAACCCCGACCTGACCGGCAAGTCCGTCCGCGGCGTGATCGGCCGCGCCCGCGCCGACGTCCCGGGCCCCGTGAAGGCCTTCATGGACAACGGCGTGGACTTCGTCGTGGAGCGGGACCTCGGCGCCCTCGTACGCGGCATGAACGCGCTCACCGGGGACGGCCTCATCGACGAGGACGCGCTCCGCCGCGAGATCACCGCCCGCGACCGGGAGATCGCCAACCCCTTCACCAAGGACCTCCAGATCACCGCGATCCGGGGCGCCCGCAGCTACCTCGGCGACAAGCTGATCCGCACGGCCGCGCCCCACCGCATCCTCGACCCGAAGGCCGGGCCGCTCATCGCCGTACGGCTGAACATCCTGACCCGCAAGTCGCTCGGCGGCCTCCAGACCGACCTGTCCTCTCGCGTCCTGACCGGGGACGGCACCCCGCTGCCCGGCGTGTACGCGGCGGGGGAGGCGGCCGGCTTCGGCGGCGGCGGGGTGCACGGCTACCGCTCACTGGAGGGCACCTTCCTGGGCGGCTGCATCTTCTCCGGCCGTGCGGCGGGCCGGGCGGCGGCACAGGCGGTCGGCTGAGGTCTTCGGCCCCGGGCGCGTCCGTCCGGTGGGGTTCCGGGGGCTGAACCGTGGGGAGACACCGCTATCCGGGCATGGGAAGAAGATGCCAGGAGTAGCCGAACCCGTCATCAACCTCGTCCGGCGCACCACGGAGCCCGTGGCGGCGCAGACCCTGCGCTCCACGGGCGCCGCGGTCATCGCCTATGCCGTGGCGACCGCGACCCTGACCGAGCCCGCACCGCTGACCGCACCGCTGACCGCGCTGCTCGTCGTCCAGGTCACCCTCTACGCCACCGTCAACATGTCGGTGAAGCGTGTGGTGGCCGTCGTCGTCGGCGTCCTCATCGCGAGCGGCTTCAGCTCCCTGGTCGGGCTGTCCTGGTGGAGCCTGGGGCTGACCATCTTCACCGCGCTGATCATCGGCAGACTGGTCCGGGTGGACGAGTTCGTCCCCGAGGTGGCGATCAGCGCGATGCTCGTCCTCGGCGTCACCTCGCAGACCGCGCGGTCCAGCATGGCCTGGGAGCGCGTGTTCGAGACGCTGATCGGCGCCGGTGTGGGCCTGCTGTTCAACCTGCTGTTCGCCCCGCCCGTCTGGGTGCAGACCGCGGGCGCCTCCATCGACGGGCTCGCCCGCGAGATGGGGCAGATGTTCCGCGATCTGGGCAGCGACCTCGCCCAGCCGGTCACCGTCGCGGAGGCGGCCGAGCGCCTGCACCGGGCCCGGCGGCTCGACCACGACATCGTGGAGGTGGACGCCTCCCTGCGCCAGGCCGAGGAAAGCCTGATGTACAACCCGAGGGTGCGGCAGGGGCTGCTGCACCGCGTGGTGCTCCGGACCGGTCTGGACACGCTGGAGATCTGCGCCGTCGTCGTCCGGGTGCTGTCCAGGACCCTGACCGACCTCGCCAAGGACCGGGGCGACGCACCGCAGTTCCCGCCCGAGGTCGCCGCCCACATGACGGAGCTGTTCGAGCAGATGGCGGGGGCCATCGAGAGCTTCTCGCTGCTCATCACGACCCCGGTCGCCGCCAGCGCCGAGGAGGCCGAGGACCGGCTCACCGACGCGCTCGACACCAGCCGCAGGACCCGGGACCTGGTGGCGGACATGCTGCTGGCCGCCGTTCAGGAGCACCCCCGGAAGTGGCAGCTGCACGGGGCGCTGCTCGCCGAGGTGGACCGCATCCTGGACGAGCTGGACATCGAGAAGCGCGCCGAGCGCCTGGGCCAGGAGCTCGACCGCCGCTCGGCCCACCTGCACGAACGCCATCCCCGGCTGCTCGCGTTCCGCCGCCGCCTGGGCCTGGTGAGGGGCGCGGGCCGGGAGAAGCGGACGGAGGCGTAGGGGGTGCTCAGCCCCGCGTGTCCGGACCGATGCGCTCGACCACCCGGAACCGCTCGGCGACGATCATCGTCCCGTCGTCCACCGTGAACTCCGGGTCGCCGAGCGCGTCGCGCATCTCCTCGCTGTGCCAGAACCGCTCGTGGCCCGCCCGCCACTCGGCGACCGACGCATAGCCCTCGCCCTCGTCCAGCGCGTGCTGGAGATCCACGTCCGCCAGCCGCAGCACCCGTACCTCGGTCACTTCGAGTACGGCGATCTCCCGGCCGTCCGAATCGATGAGCGCGGACCGCTCCCCGACCGGCGGCAGCTCCTCCTGCTCGATCTCGTACTCCACGAGCAGGCCGGAGGTGGACACCTTCCGCCCGTCCAGGACCGCGGCGACCAACTGGTCGCGCAGCGGCCCCGGGAAGGCGAGCAGAAAGGGCTTGAGCGCTTCACGATTCGGCATGGGCGCCAGTCTGGCACCGTGCCCCTCCCCGGCGCGCGGCACATCTGACGGAACGGTGACGGCCCGCCGCCGCCCCTGGCGTCCGGGCGCCCCGGGTGCTCGAATCGTGGGGTGAACACTTCCTCGCCCGACGACGGCCCGGACGGCGTCGGCATCCCCGTCGGCCGCCGCGTGGTCCTGGCCATGCTGGGCCTCGGCGCCGCCGGACTCGTCGCCGCGCCCGTGCTGCAACGGACCCTGGAATCGGGCCTCGGCGCGGTCGCGGGCAAGGACCCCACGGGGCTCACCGGGCTGCTGCCCAACGGCGGCGGCTTCCGCTACTACTCCGTGGCCTCCTCCGTGCCCGCCAGGAGCGCCGCCGACTACCGGCTGAAGGTGGACGGACTGGTCGACCGCCCGGCCACCTACACGCTGGACGCGCTGCGCGGGATGCGGCAGACCCGGACCGTCCGGGACGTCCAGTGCGTCACCGGCTGGCGGGTCCCCGGAACCGCCTTCGAGGGCGTGCGGCTGTCCGCCCTGCTGGACGCGGCCGGGGTGCGGCCGGGGGCGAAGGCCGTCCGCTTCACCTGCTTCGACGGGACCTACAGCGAGAGCCTGACCCTTGCCCAGGCCCGCCGCGCCGACGTGCTCGTGGCGCTGCGGATGAACGACGAACCGGTGTCCCACGCGCACGGCGGTCCGGTGCGGCTCTACGTGGCCCCGATGTACTTCTACAAGTCGGCGAAATGGCTCTCCGGGATCACCGTCACGGACTCCGTACGCCCCGGTTACTGGGAGAAGCTCGGTTATGACGTCGACGCCTGGGTCGGCCGGTCCAACGGCCGCGACGACGCCCCCACCGTCTGAACCGGCGGACCGGGTCCACCGGTTCGCCCGCCCGGTGCGCCTGGTGCACCGGTCCACCGCCGCGCTGATGCTGCTGTGCGTGGCCTCGGCCGCCTGCCTCTACGTGCCGCAGCTCGCCGAACTCGTCGGGCGCCGCCACCTCGTGGTCACCGTGCACGAGTGGTCCGGGCTGCTCGTCCCCGTACCGCTGCTCGCGGGTCTCGCGGCGCGGTCGCTGCGGGCGGACCTGCGGAGGCTCAACCGGTTCGGGCCGCACGACCGGAAGTGGCTGCGGGCGGCCCTGCGGCGCGACCGGAGGCCCGGTGCGCGCCCCGCGGGGAAGTTCAACGCCGGGCAGAAGCTCTACGCGGCGTGGATCGCCGGGGCGGTGCTGGTCATGGCGGGCACCGGGCTGCTGATGTGGTTCACCGGGTTCGCCCCGCTGGTGTGGCGCACCGCCGCGACCTTCGTCCACGACTGGCTGGCCCTCGCGGCCGGGCTTGTGCTGGCCGGTCACATCGCCATGGCGTACGCCGACCCGGAGGCACGCCGCGGCATGCGCTCCGGGTCGGTGGGCCGGGAGTGGGCCCGCCGCGAGCACCCGCTGTGGGCACCCGGGGCGGGGGACCGGCTAGAGGATCAGTGACAGCAGCAGGATGAAGACCAGCGAGGCCACCGAGATGATGGTCTCCATCACCGACCAGGTCTTCACGGTCTGGCCCACGTCCATGCCGAAGTACTCCTTCACCAGCCAGAACCCGGCGTCGTTGACATGGCTGAAGAAGAGCGAGCCCGCGCCCACGGCGAGGACCAGCAGGGCCGCGTGCGAGGTCGACATGTCGGCCGCGAGCGGGGCGACCAGACCGGCCGCCGAGATCGTCGCCACCGTCGCCGAGCCGGTCGCCAGCCGGATCGCGACGGCGATCAGCCAGCCGAGCAGCAGCGCGGGGATCGACCAGTCCTCGGAGAAGTCCAGGATCATCCGGCCCACGCCCGCGTCGATCAGCGTCTGCTTGAAGCCGCCGCCCGCGCCCACGATGAGCAGCACACCGGCGATCGGGGCGAGGGACTTCTCCACGGTGGTGGAGAGTCGCGCCTTGGTGAAGCCGGCCGCCCGGCCCAGCGTGAACATGCCGACGATCACGGCCGCGAGCAGCGCGATCAGCGGCGAACCGATCACATCGGTGACCTTCTGGAGCCCCTGCTCCGGGTCGTCCACCACGATGTCCACGAGCGCCTTGACCAGCATCAGCACGACGGGCAGCAGGATCGTGGCAAGGGTGGCGCCGAAGCCGGGGCGGCGCTCCAGGTCCTCGGAGGGGCGCTGCGGGATCATCTTCTCCGGCGCCTTGATGTCCACCCAGCGGGCGGCGTAGCGCGAGAAGACCGGTCCGGCCAGGATCACCGTCGGGATGGCGACGACCACGCCGAGGGCCAGGGTGACGCCGAGGTTGGCGTCCAGCGCGTCGATCGCGACGAGCGGCCCGGGGTGCGGCGGGATGAGGCCGTGCATCACGGACAGGCCGGCCAGGGCCGGGATGCCGATGCGCATCAGGGAGTAGTTGCCGCGCTTGGCGACGAGCAGCACGACCGGGATCAGCAGGACGATCCCGACCTCGAAGAACAGCGGCAGGCCGATGATCGAGGCGATGAGGACCATCGCCCACGGCATGGCCCGCTTGCTCGTCCGCGCCAGGATCGTGTCCACGATCTGGTCGGCGCCGCCGGAGTCCGCGAGCAGCTTGCCCAGGATCGCGCCGAGCGCGATCAGGACGCCGACGCCCGCGACGGTCGAGCCGAGGCCCGCGGTGAAGCTCGCTATCGTCTTCGCCGGCGCGGCACCGGCGAACGAGCCGAGCGCCAGCGAGCCGATGGTGAGCGCGAGGAACGCGTGCATCTTGAACTTGGTGATGAGCAGGACGATGACGGCGATGCCCGCCAGGACGGCGATGCCCAACTGCGCGTTGCCGGCTGAGGTGATCGGTTCGACGGCGTCCGCTGCCAGCGTCTCGACGCTGAGACTGGTCACGGTGGTGGTCCTTAGCTGTCGAGCCGGCGCAACGCGGCGACGGCTCGCTGGGTGATTTCTTCGGGGGTGCCGGAGACGTCCACGGCGACGCCGGCCTCGTCGTCCTCCAGCGGCTGGAGGGTGGCGAACTGGGAGTCGAGGAGCGCGGTCGGCATGAAGTGGCCCTTGCGGCCCGCCATCCGCTCCTCGATCAGGGACCGGTCACCGGTCAGGTGGAGGAAGACCGCGCCCGGGGCCTCGGCGCGCAGCCGGTCCCGGTAGGCGCGCTTGAGCGCGGAGCTGCTGACGACCCCGCCGAGCCCCGCCCGGCCGTGCGCCCACTGCCCGATCGCGTCGAGCCAGGGCCACCGGTCCGCGTCGTCCAGCGGGGTGCCGGCCGACATCTTGGCGATGTTCGCGGGGGGATGGAAGTCGTCGCCCTCGGCGTACGGGACGCCCAGTGCGTCGGCGAGCAGGGGACCGATCGTGGTCTTGCCGGTTCCTGCCACGCCCATCACCACGACGACGTGGGGGGTGCTCATAGCGGTGCCTCGCTGTCTCTTCGATGTCTTCCTCGACATCGGTCCGTCGCGCCACTGAAACCTATACGTACGACTTATTCAAGAGGGTGTGACGTAAACGTCGTACTTAATGGCCTGGGAGGCGGCCCCGTACCCTGGGTCCATGACCACACCTGCCCAGGGGCTCCACACGCATGTCCTGGACGCCCTGGGCCTGGAGATCGCCGCCGGGGAGCACCCGCCCGGCCAGGTGCTGCGCACCGACGAGCTGGCCCAGCGCTTCGACGTCTCGCGCACGGTGGTCCGCGAGGTGATCCGGGTCCTGGAGTCCATGCACCTGGTCGAGTCCCGCCGCCGCGTCGGCGTGACCGTACGGCCGGCCGAGGCGTGGAACGTGTACGACCCCCAAGTCATCCGGTGGCGGCTGGCCGGCGCCGACCGCCCCCGCCAGCTGCGCTCCCTCACCGTCCTGCGCTCCGCGATCGAGCCGGTCGCCGCCTCGCTCGCCGCCCGCCACGCCACCCCGGAGCAGTGCGCCGAGCTGACCGAGCGCGCCCTCGGCATGGTCGCCACCTCGCGCGGCCAGCAGCTGGAGGGGTACCTCGAACACGACATCGCCTTCCACCGCATCGTCCTCAACGCCTCCGGCAACGAGATGTTCGCGCGCCTGGGCGACGTGGTCGCCGAGGTCCTCGCGGGCCGCACCCACCACCAGGTGATGTTCGAGGACCCCGACCCGGCGGCCGTCACCCTGCACGTGCGCCTCGCCGAGGCCGTACGCGCCGGGGACGCGGCCGAGGCCGAGCGTCTGACGAAGGAGATCGCCGTCGGCGCCCTCCACGAGCTGGACGTTCTCGCGCCCTGAGACCGACGCGCACCCCGCACGGCGTACCGTTGCCCGTGATCGATCCCGGCCACGAACCGGGAGAACCGGTCTCAGTGAAGAGTCGGGAAAGGGAGTCCACGGGAATGCCGCAGCACGTACAAGGGGTCATCGCGCCGGGGAAGAACGAACCGGTCCGCGTCGAGACGATCGTCATTCCGGACCCCGGCCCCGGTGAGGCCGTGGTCAAGGTCCAGGCGTGCGGCGTCTGCCACACCGACCTGCACTACAAGCAGGGCGGCATCAACGACGAGTTCCCCTTCCTCCTCGGCCACGAGGCCGCGGGCGTCGTGGAGTCCGTCGGCGAAGGCGTCACCGACGTCGCGCCGGGCGACTTCGTGATCCTCAACTGGCGCGCGGTGTGCGGCCAGTGCCGCGCCTGTCTGCGCGGGCGGCCCTGGTACTGCTTCGACACGCACAACGCCAAGCAGAAGATGACCCTCCTCGACGGCACCGAGCTGTCCCCGGCCCTGGGCATCGGCGCCTTCGCGGAGAAGACGCTCGTCGCCTCCGGCCAGTGCACCAAGGTCGACCCGGAGGTCGCCCCCGAGGTGGCCGGGCTGCTGGGCTGCGGTGTCATGGCGGGCATCGGCGCCGCCATCAACACCGGCCAGGTCGGCCGCGGCGACTCGGTCGCCGTCATCGGCTGCGGCGGCGTCGGTGACGCCGCGATCGCCGGCGCCCGGCTGGCCGGCGCGGCCCGGATCATCGCCGTGGACATCGACGACCGCAAGCTGGAGACGGCGAAGTCGATGGGGGCCACGCACACCGTCAACTCCCGTTCCACCGACCCCGTCGAGGCCATCCGCGAGCTGACCGGCGGCAACGGCGCGGACGTCGTCATCGAGGCCGTCGGCCGCCCGGAGACGTACAAGCAGGCGTTCTACGCCCGCGACCTCGCCGGGACCGTCGTCCTCGTCGGCGTCCCCACCCCGGAGATGCAGCTCGAACTCCCGCTGCTCGACGTCTTCGGCCGCGGCGGCTCGCTCAAGTCCTCCTGGTACGGGGACTGCCTGCCGTCCCGCGACTTCCCGATGCTGATCGACCTCCACCAGCAGGGCCGCCTGGACCTCGCCGCGTTCGTCACCGAGACCATCGGCCTCGGCGACATCGAGCAGGCGTTCGGCCGGATGCACGACGGCGACGTGCTGCGCTCGGTGGTGGTGTTCTGATGACCGCCCGCATCGACCACCTGGTCACCTCCGGCACCTTCGCCCTCGACGGCGGTGAGTGGGACGTCGACAACAACGTCTGGATCGTCGGCGACGACTCCGAGGCCGTCGTCATCGACGCCGCCCACGACGCCGCCGCCATCGAGGACGCCCTCGGCGGCCGCACGCTGCGCGCCATCATCTGCACCCACGCGCACAACGACCACATCGACGCCGCCCCGGCCCTCGCCGACGCCACCGGTGCGCCGATCCTGCTCCACCCGGACGACCTGCCGCTGTGGAAGCAGACCCATCCGGACCGGGCCCCCGACGGCGAGCTGGCGGACGGCCAGGAGATCACCGTCGCCGGGACCACGCTGACCGTCCTGCACACCCCGGGCCACGCCCCCGGCGCGGTCTGTCTGTACGCCCCCGAACTGGCCACGGTCTTCACCGGGGACACCCTCTTCCAGGGCGGGCCCGGCGCCACCGGCCGGTCGTTCTCGTCCTTTCCGGTGATCGTGGACTCCATCCGGGACCGGCTGCTCACCCTGGACCCGGCGACCGGGGTGCGCACCGGCCACGGCGACTCCACCACCATCGGCGCGGAGGCCCCGCACCTGGACGAGTGGATCGCCCGGGGCCACTGAGGCTCGTTCAGTCCTCCGGCCACGCGGAGAGCTGCAGCCCGCTCTCGAAGCGGTGCGGCTCTCCCGTGACCGGGTCGGTGAACTCCAGCACCCGGGCGAGCAGTTGCAGCGGGCGCGAGAAGTCGCCGGGCGCCGGGTCCGGCTCGGTGACCGGGTAGACCGGGTCGTTGACCAGCGGCAGCCCCAGGCTGTTCATGTGCACCCGCAGCTGGTGCGTGCGCCCGGTCGCGGGCAGCAGCCGGTAGCGGCCGAGCCCGTCCCGGTGCCCCAGCAGCTCGATCCGGCTCTCACTGTTCGGCTCGCCGGGCTCCTCGCGCGCCGCGAGCACCCCGCGCTCCTTCACGATGCGGCTGCGCACCGTACGCGGCAGGTCGAGCCCGGGATCGTACGGGGCCACCGCCTCGTACTCCTTGCGCACCAGCCGGTCCCGGAACAGCGTCTGGTACGCCCCGCGCTCCGCAGGCCGCACCACGAACAGCACCAGCCCCGCCGTCAGCCGGTCGAGCCGGTGCGCGGGCTGCAGCTCCGGCAGCTCCAGATCGCGGCGGAGCCGGGCCACCGCCGTCTCCGTGATGTGCCGGCCACGCGGCATCGTCGCCAGGAAGTGCGGCTTGTCCGCAACGACCAGGTGCGCGTCGCGGTACACCACCCCCACCGGGAACGGCACCGGCTCCTCGGGCGCGAAGTCCCGGTGGAACCACAGGTAGCGCCCCACCGTGCAGGGCTCGTCGCCGGTGACCGGGCCCTCCGCAGACACGAACCGGCCGTCCGCCAGCAGGGCCTCCACCCGCTCCGCGCCGATCGCCCCGGCGAACCGGTCGAGGAGATGGTCCCGGACCGTAGCCCACCGCCCGTCCGGATCGGCGGGAAGCCGGACCCGGACGGGGTCGACGCCGTCGCGCTGGGGAAGCGGCGACGCGGGCGGCTTCGCCCGGCCCCTCACCGGGGGCCCCGGCCCGGCACGGGAAAGCTGATGGTTCTCATGGTGCGGGGCATCCTTTCACGGAGGCCATTCGCGGAGGGTTGCCAGGCTCTCCGTATCGCTGACTCCCGCGCCGACGAGGACGTACGCTGCCGAGCGGTCCGCGACGTTCGCTGCCCGCCCACCGCCTGAGCCGACGACCGGGAGCCCCAGCGTGACGAGACCGTCCTTCCTGTACGTCGTGGTCTGCGCAGCCGGTATCGCGGGCGACACCCACAAGCTGATCACCGCCGCGCAGGACAGGGGCTGGGGTGTCGGGGTGGTGGCCACACCCCAGGGGCTCGGTTTCCTCGACACGGAAGGGATCGAGGCCCAGACCGGCTACCCGATCCGCTCGGCCTGGCGCAGTCCCGGCGACCCGCGTCCGCTGCCGCCCGCCGATGCCATCGCCGTCGCGCCCGCCACCTTCAACACGATCAACAAATGGACGGCCGGCATCGCCGACACCCTGGCCCTCGGCATCCTGTGCGAGGCATACGGGCTCGGCATCCCAACAGCCGTCCTCCCGTACGTGAATACGGCCATGGCCGCCCACCCGGCTTACGGCCGGAGCCTGGACCAGCTCCGGGAGATGGGCGTGCGGATCGGGTCTTACGAGCCCCATCGGCCGAAGACCGGCGGTGGGGCGGACCGCTTTCGCTGGGTGGAGGCGTTGGAGCTGTTGGAGGGCAAGATCGCCGATCCTCCCAGGATGTGATCGTCCTTCCGGCCGGCCCGAGTCCGTACGGGATCCGCGACAACACCGTCCTGCCCAGCGCCATCCAGGTCGAGGCCGAGAGCATTGTTCCGCCCAGCAAGGAGACGAACCGAATGATCGAACGAGTCCGTGCCGTCCTCGTCACCGCAGACAACAAGATGCTGGTGATCCGTCGCACCCGACCCGGCATCCCCGTGTACTGGGTCCTGCCCGGTGGCGGCGTCGAACCCACCGATGAGTCACGCGAGGCCGCCCTCCACCGGGAGATCCACGAGGAGATCGCGGGTAAGGCCGACATCGTCCGTCTGCTCCACACGATGGAGTGCGACGACGAGCGTCAGCTCTTCTACCTCGCCCGCATCGCGACCTGGTCCTTCGACGACCGCACGGGTCCCGAGTTCAGCGCCGAAGGCCGCGGTGAGTATGCGCTGGAGGAGGTCCCGCTGACCCTGGAGGGCCTCGACGCCATCGACCTCAAGCCCGAGGACATCGTCCCCGTCCTGCGGGGAGCCCTCAGGGCCGGAAGCCTCGGAGTCGAGGCATCGCTCTGAGCCTCCGAGTGCGTCAGCACGCCCTCAGGGCCGACTCCGAGGCGAGTCGGCCCTGAGGGCGCGCTATGCGTTGTTCGTCTGGCGCTCAGGACGACGGGAACGTCAGCTTCTGCGGGCCGCAGCCGATTCGTTCCGCCTCCGCCGCCACGTACGCCGGGAGCAGGTCGCGGGTGAACGTGAAGCGGCTGCCCTTGCCCGCCGGGCGCAGTTGCTCCAGGACGAACATCACCGGCCCGGTCTGGCAGACCGCCTTGAACACCGCCCGGTTCCCGCCCACCTTCCCGTAGCCCCGGGTCCCCTTGACCGGCGCGCCCGAGTGCAGCGCGTCCGACGAGTAGATCTCGGCCAGCACCGGATCGGTGACCGTCGTCAGTCGTACGGATGTCTCGTCGGAGTCGTATCCCGCCTCGCAGATCCGGGCCGGGCCGCCCTCGCCGCCGGCGCGGGTCTCTCGCAGGTCCTTGCGGTAGGCCGCCGGGAGGGTGAGGCCCTTGGTCCCGCAGAACCCGGACGTCCGGGTGGTGTCCCACTCGACCGGCGGGTGCAGATCGCGCGGCTCCCGGTACGTGCCGGAGCAGCCGAAGTCCTTGATGACGCCGTTGGCCGCGTCGATCAGCGCACCGGTCAGGGCCGCCCGGTCCCGCAGGGTGTACTCGGAGGACACCTCGAAACCCGCCCGGCCCATGCCGATGTCCACCACCGTGGGCCCGGTGAAGTCGTCGCGCCCCGTGCACGCCTGCGGCAGCGCGATCCAGGCGCGCGAGGACGAGGTCATGCCGGGCAGCCCCTCGCCGAGCGGCACCATGCCCGAGGACAGGAACTCGCCCGGCCAGTCCTGCGCGTCGGTGCCCCGCAGCCCGTCAAGCCGGCGCACGTTCACCGTCACCTGGCGGCGGGCCCGGTCGCCCTCGTAGCTCGTGATGCGGCACTGGCCGTACGAACCGCCGTCGCCCATCGGGTCGTTGTGCAGGGACTGCTCCTCGACCTCGGTCCGGCGGTCCCCGAACAGGGCCTCCATGGAACCGGAACCCAGTGAGTCCCAGCAGGGGGAGGGGCCCAGCAGCGGAAGCGTGTCCGTGCGCCAGGCGACCGTGCCCGCGCCCAGCAGGGCCCCGGCCAGCGCGGCGGCGGTCGCGGCCCGCACCGTGCGGCTGCGCAGCAGACGGCGCAGCAGCGGGGGCCGGGTGGCCTCCGGGGTCTCAGGGGTCTCCGGAGCCTCCGGGGCGTCCGGGGTTTCGGTGTCCGTCACGGCGTTCTCCTCGCTCACGCGTCCTCACCGCTTCCGCAGCCGACGCGCTTGCCGACCGACTCGACGAAGCGGCTGAACACCTGCTGGTCGGAGGGGCGTCCCCGGTCCTGGAGACCGGCCTCCACATGCCCGTAGAACACGGTCTGCCGTCCGTCGCAGCTGCGGCGCACCAGGCCCTGTTCCGTGCTCTCCGGCAGGCCCTCGAACAGGTTCACCAGACGGCTCCCGTTCGCCATCACGTACTGCGCGGACGGCTCGTCGGGCATCCGGCGGGTCTTCCACACCACCGAGCACGTCTGCAGCCTGTCGGTGACCGCACCCACCTGCTGCTCGAAGCGTGAGCCCTCGCCGTAGTCGAAGGTCATCCCCGGTATCCGGCACAGCGGGGAGGAGGCGGGCTCCTCGTCCTCGGCCACCGTCACCATCGGGGAGCTGCTGCGCAGAGGGTGTGCGGGTGCACATCCGGCCTTGTCCATGGCGGTGCCGGCGGCGTCGAGCAGCATCCGCTGGACATCCGCACGGGTGCCGATCGTGAACGGCATGGCGACCTTGCCGAGATGGCCGTCACCCGTGCTCTCGCTGCGGATCGTCACCACGGACGGCCCGCCGTCCCGGTCGCAGGCCGATGGCAGCACCAGCATGCCCCGGTCCCCGGCGACCAGGCCGTCCAGCCCGTCCGGCAGCGGGGAGGCCGAGCCGTGGAAGTACCGCGCCAGCCAGTCCCGGCGCTCCTTGACCCCGGCGGGTACGGGGCCGAATTCCAGGGTCACCGAATCCCTGAAGGTCAGCGGCTCGTCCGAGTCGTCGTCCTCCACCGAGGAGGTGACGGTCACCGTGCAGGTGCCGTGCGGGCCGTCCGCCGAGGACGCGGCGGACTCGGTGGCGCGGCGCTCGGAGCCGGACTTCCCCAGCGCCTCGTCACCGAGGAACGAGGGGCCGCTGTCCTGTTCCCACGCGCCCCAGCAGTAACTGTCCCGGAACGGCCCGCTGTCCGTCGCCCACAGGACGGTGCCCGTCGCCAGCACCGCCGCGGCCACCACCCCGGCGATGACCGAGGCCCGTCGCCTCCCGATGCCCATCACATTCCCCCTTGCGAAGCGGTAAAGATCGCGCAAAGTGCCGATGCTACGACGTCACCGGCCGCCCGGCGGAAGGGGGTTGCGGGCCCGACCCGGCACAGAACGGACCCGGTAGCCGATTCCGTACGGCACCGGGCCCGCCCGGAGGCTCAGCCCAGCGCCGAGAACACGAACGCGAACTCCGCCGGCGCCGCGTCCAGCCGGTACGCGGGCAGCACGCCCGGCCCGCACGACCCCGAGCCGATGCCCTGCACCGCGTGGTCCAGGCCCACATGGACCCGGTCCCCGGCCACCAGATCCGTCAGGTGCTCCGCCGCGTCCAGCTCCTCGGCCGTCCAGCGCCGCGCCGTGAACGAGAACGGCGCCCCGCCCTCCGCGCGCAGCCCGCCGCCGTCCGCCGCGGCCAGCTCCACCCAGCGCACCCCGGCCCGCGCCCCGTTCTCCTGCGGGCGGACGTACGGGGTCTGGAGCTCGTCCACGCCTCTGGCCCACTGCCCCAGCATCGCGGCCGCCCGGGTGTCCGGATACGCCTCGCCGGGACCGCCGCCGAACCACCGCACCGCGTCGTACGCGGAGGGCAGCGCGAACCGCACACCGAGCCGGGGCAGCGGCACCCGCCAGTCGCCCTCCGGCGCCACCGACACCGTCAGACCGAGCCGGTCCCCGGCGGCCGTCCACCGGTACACGGTCCGCAGCCCCACGTCCCGCCCGGCCGGGGCCACCCGGGTGCGCACGGTCAGCGCGTCCGTGCCCGCCTCCACCGCGTCCAGACGGTGGCGCATCCGGTGCAGGCCCCCCTCCCGCCAGAGCCGCCCGTACCGCTCGTCCGGCTGCCACGCCGCCCCGTTGTCGTTGTCGGTCGGCGCCCGCCACACGTCGAGGCGCAGCCCCTCCACCGGGACGTCCCCGACGCGCAGGAGCGCCCCGGTCGCCGCGTCGAAGGTGCCGGGGCCGAGCGAGACCGTCGAGCCGGAGACGCGCGGGCGCGCCCCGGTGGCCGGGGGAGGGGCGGCCGGGGTGCCCGACTCGCTCTGGCCCCAGGCGACCAGGTGACCGCGTCCGGCCCAGTCGGTCGCCCCGGCGAGGACCGCCCGCAGCGTCCACAGGCCGTCGCCGGGCGGTGCGTCGGGCGTCACGTCGGCCGAGGCGCCGGGAGCGAGCGGGGGCACGGCGACGGTCCCGGAGGCGACGAGGACGCCGTCCGCCTCGTGCGACCAGCGGAACTCCAGGTGGTCGAGCCCGGTGAAGTCGTAGCCGTTGGTGACGGTGAACGTGCCGGGGGCGGCGCCCGGGGCGATGCGCACCGGCTCGACGACCTTCTTGTACTCGGCGAGGCCCGGGGACGGGGTGCGGTCCGGGAAGAGCAGCCCGTCGCACACGAAGTTCCCGTCGTGCAGTTCCTCGCCGAAGTCGCCCCCGTACGCGAAGCCCAGCTCCGGGTGGGCGATGCCGTGGTCGATCCACTCCCAGACGAAGCCGCCCTGGCAGCGCTCGTACCGCTCGAACAGGCGCTGGTACTCGCTCAGTCCGCCCGGCCCGTTGCCCATGGCGTGCCCGTACTCGCACAGCACGAACGGCATCGCGCGGCGCCGCGCGTCCAGCTCCGGATCCGTCAGCGGCTCCTCGGCACGCCGTCCGATGAGCTCCACCTCGGCGTGCGACGCGTACATCCGCGAGTACAGGTCGACGTCCGCGCACGACGGGTCGCCCTCGTAGTGCAGCGGGCGGTCCGGGTCGCGCTCCCGCATCCACCGGGCCATCGCGCCCAGACCGGCGCCCGTGCCGCACTCGTTTCCCAGCGACCAGACGATCACCGAGGGGTGGTTCTTGTCCCGCTCGACCATCCGGGCCGCCCGGTCGAGCAGCGCGGGCGTCCAGCGCTCGTCGTCCACCGGGTTGTTCCGCCAGCCCACCTCCCCGAAGCCGTGGGTCTCCAGGTCGCATTCGTCGATCACCCAGAGGCCCAGCTCGTCGCAGAGGTCCAGGAAGGCGGGGTGCGGCGGATAGTGGCTGGTGCGTACGGCGTTGACGTTGTGCCGCTTCATCAGGACCAGGTCGCGCCGCATGGTCTCCGCGTCGACCGTCCGGCCCGTCCCGGGATGGAACTCGTGCCGGTTCACGCCCCGGAACAGCACCCGCCGGCCGTTGACCGTGAGGACGCCGTCCGCCACGGCGACCGTCCGGAAGCCGAAGCGCAGCGGGACGCGCTCGCCGGGCGTCACCAGCTCCCCGTCGTACAGCCGGGGCGTCTCGGCGGTCCACGGCTCGACCGGCAGCGTCACCGTCTCGCCCGCCGCGATGTCCAGCCCGAGCCCGGGGACCAGGACCCGCCCCTCCACGCCCTCGCACTCCACGCGCAGGGTCCCCGCGCCGGTGCGGTGGTCGTAACCGGCGTGCACGAAGAAGTCGCCGGGCGCCCCCGCCGGGCGGTGCAGCAGCGTCACGTCCCGGAAGATCCCGGGCAGCCACCACTGGTCCTGGTCCTCCAGATAGCTTCCGGACGACCAGGCGTGCACCCGTACCGCGAGGACGTTGGCCCCCGGCCGCAGCAGCTCGCCCACGGCGAACTCGTGCGGCAGCCGCGAGCCCTTGAAGTCGCCCAGCTCCACCCCGTTCAGCCACACCCGGGCGGCCGACTCCACCCCGTCGAACCGCAGCACGCTCCCGCCCCCGCCCGGCCAGTCGCCGGGCAGCCCGAAGACCCGCAGATGGTCGCCGGTCGGATTTTCCGACGGCACCCTCGGCGGATCGACCGGGAAGGGATAGACGACATTGGTGTACGCGGGCGCCCCGCCCGCACCCTGGAGCACCCAGTGCCCCGGTACGGCCACCGTCGCCCAGTCCGCGGCGTCGAATTCCGGCCGTACGAACGAGGTGTCGGCACTGTCCGCGCGCGGCGAGAGGCGGAAGGCCCAGCGGCCGTTCAGCGACAGCCGCCGGGCGTCGGACTCCGCGTACCAGGAACGCGGCGGCAGACAGCCCGTGCCGGGGGACGGACTCTCGTACCAGGTGAGCGAGTCGGTGTCGGTGCGGCGCATGCGTCTCCTCGGTCGGCGGGACCCTCCGCGATCACGCTAATGAGCGAAGAACCGGTTCACCATGGGGCGTTCGGCGAGATGATCGGGTCCATCCGTCCGAACCCTGACCTTCGCACCCGCCGTTGTGTCACCATGACGCCCCGGAGCCGAGCGCTTGTGGTCAGTGACCGTGCGCGGAGGTGAGCGACGGGCTACGAGGGGAGCCGGGGTGTGGCGAGGGGAACCGGTGCGGTGTGTCCCGTGTGCGCGACACCGGACACGGGCGGCCAGGACTGCGCCGGGTGTTCCTGGCGCATGTGGGACGACCCGGTCCTCGGCGCCCTGACCGACGAGGACACCGAGGCCGCCCGGACCGCGCTGCACAGCGCCCAGCACGCCTGGGACTTACGGGCCGCGACGCTCTCGACGGACGGTGCGGAGGGCTTACGGCGGCTCGCGCCACTGCTCAGGGCCGGACCGGCGGAGCCCGCACCGCCGCCCGTGCCGGAGGGCTCCTTACCGCCGCACGACTCCGCCCGCTGGCAGCAGATCCTCACCGACCTGGTCGCCGGACGCATCCCCGACGTCGTGTTCGCCGAATTCACGCCCGACCGCCTGCACGTGATCCGGGCCGCAGCCGACCGCAGCGGCATACCCCGCCAGACCGACGCCGGAAGCACCGACTGGGCCTCGCTCCTGCCCCTGCTCGACGGCGAAGCCGAACCGCGCCGCTTCCGCCTCGCCGGAGGCATCGGCACCCAGGAGCCCCTGGACCGCGCGGAGTTCGACGCGGCGCTCACCCGGTGGCTGCGCACCCACCCCGCGCTCTCCCGGGCCCGCACGCTCGTGGTCCTCGGCCGCCGCACCGGCTGGGTCCTCCTCGACCGGGCCGCCGGCCTGCTGCGAGCCGTACACCGGCCGAGCGCCGAGATCGGCCCCGGGCCCGGCGAAGCCGCCTCCGGCACCGACACCGCCGACGCGGTGCGCGCGGCGCTGCGGACCGCACCGCTGGCCGTCGACCACTCCCTGCTCCTCGCCCGGGTGGACCGCCGCACCGGTGAGGTGCACGCCCACACCCAGGTCCTCTTCCCGGCCGGCTCGCGGCTGCGGCGCGGCGAGACCGCCACCGCCGAGATCACCGTCTACGGCGGACTCGCCGCCCGCGCCCCGGTGCTGCTTCCCGTACTCGCCGGCACCCCGGGGGCCGACGGCAGCGGGGCGGTGACCCTCTCCGCGCGGCGGACCGCGCTCGCCGCCTTCGCACCGGCGCGCCTCGCGTTCGTCCTGCACGGCCCCGGTGAGGTCACCGCGCACGAGGGCGGCTCGCCCGCCGAGGGCCGGGGCGAGCTGCCCGACATCCCCGCCCTGGTGGGCAGCCTGCCCCGGCGGGTCATCCACCCGCCCGCCCTCGACGTGTTCCTCACCGTCGACATGAGCGGTGCCGACGCGGGCGAGACCGGCGAGCGGCTCGGCTTCGCCCGGGACGTCATCGCCACCCTGGCCCGGCGGCACGGGCCCGGCCTGCGCGTCGGCGTCGTCGGCCACTACGACCACGCGGTCCACGAGAACCGCTACGGCCCCCGCCCCCTGCTCCTGCTGCGCGTCCCGGCCGGGCCCGCCCGGGCCGCCCTCGCCGCGCTGACCGGATGGCGGCCCGCGCGGCGCGAACAGGACACCGCTTCCTCGCTGGAGGACGCCCTCAAGGAGGTGGGCCGGCTCGTCCGGGCCCGGCCCCGCACCGCGCGCGCCCCGGACACCCAGCGCGTCCTGCTCGTCGTCGGCCGCCGCCCGCCCGGACTGCCCGAACAGCACGAGGTGGTGCCCGCCTGCCCCCTCGGCGCCGACTGGCGCGCCGAACTCGACGCCCTGCGCGCCCGAGGCGTCCGGGTCCTCGCCCGCGCGGACCCGGACGGCGGCCCGAAGGGCGCGGTACACCACACCGCTTACGCCTGGGACGCGCTCGGCGCCGGGGGCTCCTTCCGCCCCGGCGCCGACACGGCGGACGACGTGGCCGACGCCCTCGCCCCTCCCTGGCGGTGGGACGGCCTGCCCTGCCCCCTGGCCCTCGCGACCCCGCTGCTGTGACCGACCGCTCCGGTACGAGGAGAGACACATGACCGATCCCTACTACGACCCCAACGAGCCCCCCGAGGACGCGGTGGGGCGCTCCGAACCGCCGGGTCACACCGCCTCGTCCTCCGATCCCGACGCCACGACCGCCCCCTGGAACAGCCTGCCGCCGCAGCCCGGCACCCCCGCGTACGGGCCGGAGCCGTCCTCGTACCCCTCCGTCGACGGGCATCTCGAACCCCTGCCGATCCCGGTCGCCCCCACCGGTGTGGAGAACCCGGCAGCCGACCGCGTCCGCATCGGGCTGTGGGGGGCGCCCCGCTCCGGCAAGACGACCTACCTCGCGTCGATGGCCATCGCGGCGATGCAGCAGCAGCGCCACAGCCGCTCCAACTGGGTCATCGGCGGGATGAACCCCGAGTCCATCGAGTTCCTCAACGACGGCGTCACCCAGCTGGCGATCCAGCGCCGGTTCCCGGACGCGACCGTGGGCCTCCAGCCCCTCTCCTGGTCCTTCCAGGGCGACCAGCAGGCCGCCGGACCGTTCCGGAGGAACAGGGAGACCGGCTTCATCCTGGAGGTCCAGGACGTCACCGGCGAGGCGTACCGGGGCGACGAGGCCAACGCCCTGCGGCCCCGGGTCCTCGACCAGCTGGCCCGCTCCCAGGGGCTGATCTACCTCTTCGACCCGCTGCTCGACAGCCAGCGGGCCGGGGAGGGGCTCAACTTCCTCTACTCGATGCTCACCGAGCTCAACGCCCGGGTCCGGGACGCCGGGAAGCTCCACCGCAACCGGCTGCCCCACCACGTCTCGGTCTGCATCACCAAGTTCGACGACCCCGAGGTGTTCCGCCCGGCCGTGGAGGCGGGCTGGGTGACGCAGAGCCTGGAGGGCAACCGGCTGCCGCGCGTCCCCGACGAGCAGGCGGCCCGCTTCTTCCAGTGGATGTGCGACGACGTGCGCGGCGCCAGCGCCCGGCTGGTGCGCGACGGCCTGTCCAACTTCTTCCACCCGTCGCGCATCTCGTACTACGCGACCTCCGCCATCGGCTTCCGGCTCAACCCGCAGAACATCTTCGACTACCGCAACTACCTGAACGTCGAGGTCGTGGACGGCACCCCGCGCATCTGCACCTCTCCCGTGCCCATCAACGTGCTGGAACCGCTGATCGACCTCGAAAAGCGCATCCGGTCCGGCGGCTCGAAGCTGTGGCAGCGGTGAACGAGGGCCCGGGCGCGGTCCCGCTGCCCGCCGACTGGGCCGTCCTCGGCAAGCGGGCGGGCCGCTCCATGGGATACGAGGTGCTGGACGGCAGCCTCCCCGGGGACCGGGCCCAGCGCTATCTGTGGACCGCCACCACCGGCACCCCGGACGGCCGCGACCCGGACGGCGAACTGCCCTGGCGGGTCTTCCTCAGCACCGCCGACGGCGAGGACCGGCCGGTCTGCGCGGTGGTCGACACCACCTGGGACGGCTCCAAGGACGGCACCGGCACGCCCAGTTACACCTGGCGGCTACTGCTCACCGAATGGCGTCCGGCCGCCCGGGCCGGGCTGACCTGGACCTCCCTCGACCGGGCCGCCGCCCGCACCGAGACCCCGCCCGGCGCGGAAGTCGTCCTGCACGCCGAGCGCACCCCCGCCACCGAACTCGCCGACACCATCGACCGCCTGGGCTTCGACTGGGTCGCCGGAACGGCGGCCCTCCTCCTCGACGGCCGGCACCTCGTCCTCACCGCCCCGCGCGGCTCCGCCCTCCCCGGCATCGACGAGCGGGTCCGGGTCCTGGACGCGGTCTGCGCCCTGCTGCCGTACGGCTGCCGCACCTGGCTCAGCGGCGCCACCTGGGCCGGGAAGACCGAGCACGCGCTGCGGCTGGTGTTCGCCGGGTCCGCGCGCAGCGGGCAGCTGGAGATCCCGCTCGCCACCGGCCGGGCCCCGTCCCCGGGCGGCGACACCGCCCGCGCCTACCTCGCCGAGCTCTCCCGGGTACGCGCCAAGCGGGAGTCCACCGCCGACGTCGTCGCCCACCTCCTCGCCGCCACCACCCCCCTCCCGCTGCGCGAAGGCGCCGACGCCGTCCGCGTCCTGCGCGAACTGGACCTCCTCGACTCCGTCCTCGAAGCCGTCCGGCAGGGCAGGGGCCAGACCGAGGAGGTGGGGCGGCTGCTCGCCCTGCACACCCTGGACACCCTGGACGAGCGATGGCAGCGGGAGCTGGTCTCCTTCCTCGCCCGCACCGCCGTGCGCCCCGACGACGGAGCCGCCTCCGCGCTCCTGGCCCGGCACTGGACCCCGCGGGTCCCGGACCTGCTCGCCGCCGACGTCCTCGCGCAGCCGGCGTCCAAGGAGACCTTCGCCCTGGCCAGGAAGTACCTGAGCCTCACGCACTCCCTGGAAGGGAGCAGCCGCCCCGGCGCGTTCGGCCGCCTCTTCACCGCGCTGGCGACCGCCCCCGGCTACGACCCCGTCTGGGCCGGACAGCTCGCCTACATGGTGGAACGGGAGTACGGCTACGCCACCGAGGCCACCGACCAGGTCCTGCTGGCCGCACCGGAGGCCGGACTCGCCTGGGTGCGCGGCCTGTTCACCAACCACGCCCGCGATCTGCGTCCCCTGGACCGGCTGCTGACCCTCGCCGCCGCCCCCGGCACGGGACCGGTCCCCGGCTGGCTGCGCTTCGCCGGCGCGCTCACCGGCCACCACGCGGGCGGCGGCGCGACCGAGGCCGACGCCACCGCGTTCGTCGGGGACAACGAGGAAGCCTGGCGCATCGCCCTGGAGACCGCCCGCGACCACGGGCAGCCGGGTGTCATCGGCCCGCTCTGGCCCGTCCTGCGGGGAGTCCTGCGCGCCGGGCGGCAGGCCGAACTCCTCGCGCTCCTCGACGACCTGGCCCGCCCCGGAGCGCCGGGGCTGCCGCCGGGCGCCGCCGCCGACGCGGACCTGCTCCGGCTCACCGGCCGGGCGGCGGACCCCGGCTTCCGCCCGGAGGGCGGCCTGCCCCGGCTGCGCGGCATCACCGACGGGCCCCCCGCCCTCGAACGGTACGCCGACACGCTCGTCGCCCGCACCGACGGCGACCCCGCGCTGCGCGACGACGTCATCGCGGCCCTCCTCGGGGACCGGCCGGACCCCGTGCACGGCTGGCCCGTCCTCACCCGGTGGATGAGACAGCGGCCCAGCATCGAAACCACCGTGGGCGAGGGCCTGGCCCGGCGGCTGATGGCCGCGGACTACGCCCACTGGCTCGACCTCGACCTCCCCACCGAGCTCGTCGAGGGCCTGGAACGCTCCGGGCTCGGCTGGCTCCGGGCGGTCCGGCGGCTCCGGCTGGCCGTCAACGCCCAGGTGGAGCTGGACGAACTGGCCGGGATCATCATCAGCGGCTGCCCGCACCGGTCGGTCACCGGCCGCCTGCTGGACGAGATCGCCCACCTCATCGGGGACCGCGGCTCCGCCTTCGGATACGCGCTCACCACGGAACTCGACCGGCGGCAGCCCGGCATCGGCCTCGCCGTGTACGAGGCACTGGGCCGCGACGCCCGCTACGGCGAACTGTGCGCCCGGCTCGTCCGCTACAGCAACCACGAGGAGGTGCGCCACCGCAGGATCATCGGCGCCCTCACCGCCCCCGCGCGCACCGCCCAGCCCCCCGGCCCCTACCACCACCGCCCCTTCCCGCCCACGGCCCCGCCCTCGGCCGCCCCGCCGCAGGCCCCGGTCCCCGGCGGCCACCAGGGTGCCCCGCCCCGGACCCCCGACGGCCACCCCGCCTACCCGCCCGCCTCCTCGTACGAGGAGGAGCGCTCACCCCGGTGGGGGTTCCGGTTCAAGAAACGGGGGGACGGATGACGGCACTCGCGATCGACGCCGGATCGCGGTACGCCCGCCTCGCCCGCGTCGCACCCGGCGGCGGCCCCGAACCGGTCGACCTGCCGGGCGCGGTGCCCGGCGAGGGCCTGCCCGTGCCCGAGGCGGCGCGCGGCGACCGGGCCGCCGCCCTGCGCGCCGCTTACGACGCCTACCTCCGGCACCACGACGCCCCGGCCCGGCTGCTCGTCGTCGTCCCGCAGCACGACCGGGCCGGTCACGCGCGCCGCGCCGCCGACGCCCTCACGATTCCGCACACCCGGGGACCGGCCCCCGACGTACGCACCCTCGCCACCCCGCACGCGGTGCTCGCGCTGCTCCGGCACACCGGCCCCCTCACGCCCGGCCGGTACGCGGTGTGCGACCTCGGCGCGGCGGCCGCCGAGGTGTCCGTGTGCACCGTGACCCCCGGCGCGGTGGCCGTCGTCGCCGCCGCCCGGCACGCCCCCGACGACGGCTACGGCGCGGCCTTCGACGCGGCCCTCCTCACCCGGTCCGGGCTCACCCCCGACGACGACACCCGCCGCGCCCTGGCCGCGGTCAGGGCCGAGCCGGGCGCCGGCCGCCGCCTCGCCCTCGTCCTGGACCGGGCCGACCGCGACCCCGCACGCTACGAGACCACCGCCGTCCACCACGTCGCGGGCCGCCCCGTCACCGCCCACACCGTCCGCGCCGCGCTGCCGCTGCTCACCGACGGCCTGGACCGGGCGCTCGCCGAGGCGCTGGGCGGCCCGGGCCGGACCGCCCAGCTCGCCCCGACCGGCGGCGTCGCCCGCTTCGGCCCCCTGCGGACGCGCCTGGACGCCGCCGGCCACCCGCTCACCGCACTCCCGGACGGCACCGACCCGGCCCACGCGGCGGTCCTCGGCGCCGCCCTCGTCGCCGCCGGCCGCGTCGACCCGGCCGACCGCTACCCGTACGAGCTGTGGATCGGTGCCCACCGCACCGAGGCCGGCCGGCCCACGGCCCGGGAGCTGCTGATCAGCGCCGCCGGGACGCTCGAACCCGGCGGACCGCCCGTCTACGCCGAGGCCGACGGGCGGCGCGTCGGAGTCCGCACCGCGCCGGGCCGCCCGGTGCGGGTGCGGGTCACCGACCCCGCGAGCGGCGCCGGGGCACCGCTCGGCCCCCTCACCCTGCCCGGCGGCGGCGAGACGGACCGCTTCCACGTGGGCGTCCGGCTCGCCGTCGACGGGACCGCGGCGCTGGTCCTGCACCCCCTCGGCGCCGGACCGCCCGGAGCGTTCCCGCTGGGCACCCTGCCGGCCGACATCGGCACCGACACCAAGGAAGTGGGCCCGTGAACCACACCGCCCCCGCGCGCTCGCTCCGGCGCTGCGCCGCGCTGCTCACCGCCGCGCTCCTCGCCGCGCTCCCGGCCGCCGCCGAGGCCGCCCCCGCCGCCCCGGACCCCACCCGCGCCGGGATATACCGGGCACTCGAACTGGACCGGGAACCGGCCGACTACGCGATCCTCGTGGACACCTCCGGCTCCATGGCCAAGGAGGGCCGGTACGACACCGTCCGCGCGACGCTGCGCCCCTTCCTGGACGGGCTCACCCGCGAGGACCACGTCGCGCTCTTCACGTTCGACTCCCGCACCGAGGCGCGGTACGTCGGCCCGGCCGGCGACACCTCGAAGATCATCGCCTCGCTCCCGGGCGCGCCCACCAAGGACGGCGACACCGACATCGGTGCCGCACTGGACGCCGCCCTGAAGGAGGTGGCCCGCGACGACGCGTCCCCGGTGGCCTCGGTCGTCCTGCTCACCGACGGCGAGCACCGCCCCGCCGCACACTCCCGCTACCCCAAGGCGTCCGGCCCCGCCTGGGACGCCCTCGCGAAGCGGGCGAAGGGAGTCGCCGGACGCACCGAACTCGCCGGATACGCCATCCCCCTCGGCGGCGGCGCGACCGGCGCCGGCCTCCTCGCGAACGTCGTCCCCGACACCACCGTCCTGCGCCCGGACGGCATCCAGGACCTCGGCGCCTACCTGGCCCGGGCCGGCGACCGCACCCGGGCCCGCAAGGCCGCGCGCCTCCTCGCCCCCGACACCGGCAAGGGCGTCACCGCCACCTGGCAGGACGGCGACGCGCTCGACCTCGGCGACGGCTCCGCCACCAAGAAGCTCACCCTGCGCTCGGCCACCACCCACGTCCCCCTGACCGTCACCGGGCTGCGCGCCTCCGTCACCGGCCCGGGCCTGGCCGTCGGCGGACTGCCCGCCCGGCTCACCCTGGAACCGGGCGAGTCGAAGACGTACACCCTCCGGCTGCGCGGCCGGCTCTCCGGCGGCGCCCTGCCCTACCGCCACACCGAGAACGCCCGCGCCACCTTCCACCTGGCGGGCAAGGTCACCTCCACCTGGCAGCGGCCCCTCGCCCCCGACATCCAGCTCAGGACCCCGACGGCGATACGCCTCCCGCGCACGGACCTGCCGCTGCGGGCCGACGTCGGCTCCACCGCGTTCCTGCCCGCCCTGGCCGCCGGGCTCGTCGTCCTCGTCCTCGCCGGATGGCTGGGCTGGCGGCGCGTCAACCGGCCACCGCTGCGGGGCGTGCTCCTGCTGGCCACCCCCTTCGGCGGGCCGCTGCCCGAGCGCATCGAACTGCGCGGCCGCCGGATGACGCTGCGCCCCGCCTCCGCCGGCGGCCGGGGCACCGTGCACGGCAGGCGCAGATCCACCCGCGAGGGCCCCCGCACCGATCTGCGCATCCGGTTCTCGCCCGACGGCACCGCCGCCCGCGAGAGCGGCGCGGTCTGCGCGCCCGGCGCCGAAGTCGTCGTCAGCGGGGTCTCCTTCACCTACCTGGAAGCGCCCGGCCACGCCCCCGCCCCCGGATGGCCCGGATGACCGGCCCCCGCCTCAACGTGGCCGCCACGCGCGTCGGCACCGAGGCGCTCGGGCCCGGCGTGCGCTCCGCGCTCTGGGTCCAGGGCTGCCCGTTCAGCTGCGCCGGCTGCATGGCCCCCGACTGGATCCCCTTCCGGCCCGCCCGGCAGGCCGCACCGGCGGAGCTGGCCGGGGAACTGCTGGCCGACGCCCGGGTGACCGGACTGACCTTCTCCGGCGGCGAGCCCATGGCCCAGGCGGCCGGCCTCGCCGAAGTGGCCCGGCTCGCCCGGGAGATCCGCGACGTGACGCTGATCTGCTTCACCGGACACCGGCTCGAACGGCTCCGCGCCCGGCCGCCCGGCCCCGGCGTCGCCGCGCTCCTGGCCGAGGTGGACGTCCTGGTCGACGGCGTGTACGTGGCCGCCCTCGACGACGGACGCGGTCTGCGCGGCAGCACCAACCAGCGCGTCCACCACCTCACCGGACGCCTCGCGGACACGGGTTACGACTTCGAGCACCGCACCCGGTCCGCCGAGATCGCCGTCAACGGCCCGGAGGCCCTGCTCATCGGCGTACCGCCGCCCGGCCTGCTCGACGCCTTCGACCTCGCGGTCGACGCGGTCCGCACCCGCACCACGACCCCCGTGAGAGGACAGGAACACGATGAGCGGTAGGAAGCGCATCCAGGTCGACGAGTCCGAGTGGTACCGCATCCAGCGCAAGGCCCAGCAGCTCAAGGACGTCCAGCGCAACATCCCCGACCTCATCGAGGAGGTCCGCCGGAAGACCGGCGAGGATCTGGACCGGGTCTTCGCGCGCGTCGAGGAACGCCGGGAGCGCCACGAAGCGGTCGTCCAGGGCCTCAGCGAGCAGACCCGCCGCCTGGAGGCCGACACCGCGCGCCGGCTCCGCGACCAGGCCGCAGAGGTGCGCGGGGCGCTCGCCGCCTCCGCGGGGCAGATCCGCGAGGAGACCCGCCAGCGTCTCGCCGAACAGCAGGAACGGACCCGCCGGGCCATCGCCGAGGAACGCGCCGAACGCCGCGCCGAGACCGCCCGGCTGGCCCAGGAGATCGGCGAACTCACCGAGGACCGCACCCGCGCGGCCCGTACCGTACGCAGCTGGCTCGCCGACGCCCGCGCCCTGGCCGCCGACCTCACCGAGGCCGGGCTCCACGAGCGCTACGCACCCGGCGAGCTGGACCGCCTCACCGGCCGGCTCGCCACCGCCGAACAGAACGCCGCCGAGGGCAGGTTCGACGCCGCCCTCGCCCTCGTCCAGGAGACCTGCCACTCCCTGAGCGAGCTGCGCGCCGACACCGAACAGCGCGAACTGGAGCGCTGCACCGCCCAGATGGCGGCCATCGACGCCCTGGCCACCGTGGCCGGAGCGATCGAGGGCTGCCGCGAACAACCCGTCACCGGACCCGACGGGGCGGTCCTGCCGGACTACACCGTGGACGTCGACTACTGGTCGGAGGGCGACTGGGACCGGCTGCGCACCGAGGCGGCCGAGACCCTGGCCCGCGCCCGCGACGACGCCACGGGCACCGACGAACTCCTCGGCCTGCGCGACCGCGAGGCACCCCGCCTGGAGGACGAGCTCGGCGACACCGTGGGCCGCGCGACCATGCGCCACCTCGCCTCGCAGCTCCGGGTGAACCTGGCCGACACCGTGGCCCACAGCCTGAGCCGGCTCGCCTACTACGACTTCGTGGACGGCGAGTACGAGAACGCCGACCCCCGCGGCTCGTACTACGCCAAGCTGCGCCACGAGAACGGCAACGAGATCGTCCTCGACATCTCCCAGGCCGCCCCCGACTCCGGCGAACAGGTCGTCCGGGTCCTCTCCTACGACTACGACACCACCTCCGAGGACCAGCTGCGCGACCGCGCCGAGGCCGTCCGCCAGGCCCTCGCCGCGGACGGCCGGGCCGCCCCGGCCGCCCCCGAGGCCGAACCCGGCACCCCCGACCGCGCCTTCCTGGACATCGAGGGCCACCGGCAGCGCGGGGAGCAGACCCGGCGGAGGGGGACGGGGAGCGGCGGATGAGCCGGTTGAACAAACCGCCCCGGCCCGCCGCGGCGCCGGTCGTCGAACGCCTCGACCCCGCGGCCCTGCGCGGCGGCGAACCGTTCACCATCCTCTACGGCCCGGGCGCCGGCGACGTCTTCGTGGACACCGCCCACCAGGTCTGCCGGCTGGAGGAGGCGCTGTGGCGGCTGCTGCGGGCCGAGGGCTACGAGCGCATCGTCTTCAGCTCCACCGACCACCCCGTCTACTTCCGGGACACCGCGTCGCGCGACCTGTCCCGCCCCGGCGCCCGCGCGCCCGGCCCCCGCACGGGGCTCCCCGTCATGCGTACGCCGGGCATGCGCGGGCCGATGGGCAGCCTCCGGGTCACCGGCCGCGCTCCTGTCCCCGCGCCCCGCGAGGACAGCACGCCGCTGCCCGCGCCCGCCCCCGCTCCCGGGGTCAGCGACCCGTTCGCCGTGATGACCCTGAAGCGCTACCTGACGCAGAGCCAACACCGTACGGCCGTCGTCTTCGCGCACGCCGAGGGCACCCTGCTCCACTACCGCGCCCAGCGCGAACTGGCCGGCGCCATGGACGCCTGGACCGACGACCACGGCAACGGCAACCTGTGGCTGATGGTCTTCCGCCGGTCCGGCCTGGACGAGGTGGCGCGGTTCGTGGAGTCCTGCCACGCCTACCCGGTCCTGGAAGCCCTGACCCGGCAGCAGGCCGCCGCCCCGGGCCGCCCCGGCACCGCCAGGATCGGCCACCCGCCCGCCGCCGAGGTCGAACGCCTCATCCATGCCGTACGGCTGCGCACCGGACTGCGCGTCGGGGACTGGCGGGAACTGGACGCCGTCGTCAAGGCCATGGGCAGCCACCCCCGCACCGCACGCGCCTGGCAGGCGTGGCTGGAACAGCTGGCCGGCACCCCGGGCGCCGTACTCGGCCCGGCGGCCGTGCGCGACTCCTTCCCCGGGGCCGCGCCGGCCGACCCCCGCAGCCCCTGGGACCGGCTGGCGGCCATGCCGGGGCTCGACGTGGTGCGGGACCGCTTCGAGCAGCTGCGGGCCGAGGTCGAGACGGCGGAGGCGCTGCGCGCGGGCGGCCGGGCCGGTGTCTTCGAACCGCCCTCCCTGCACCTCGCGTTCACCGGCAACCCGGGCACCGGCAAGACCACGGTGGCCCGGCTCGTCGGCGAGATCTACCGCGACCTCGGACTCCTGGAGCGGGGCCATCTGGTCGAGGCGAAGATGAGCGACCTGGTCTCCGGCTACATCGGCCAGACGGCCGGGCTCACCGACGCCACCGTCGACCGGGCCCTGGACGGGGTGCTGTTCATCGACGAGGCGTACGGACTGAGCGACCAGCGCGACGGATTCGGCAACGAGGCCATCCAGACCCTCCTCACCCGCATGGAGAACGACCGCGGCCGGCTGGTCCTGATCGTCGCCGGATACCCGGACAAGATGACCGAGTTCCTGGAGGCCAACCCCGGCCTGCGGAGCAGGGTCGCCGAGGACAACATCCTGCGCTTCCCCGACTACCCGCCGACCGCGCTGCACGCCATCGCCCTCGGCAGGCTCCGCGAGCGCGGGGCGCGGCCGTCCCCCGAGACGGAGTCCCGGATCCTGCGGATCGTCACCGAGATGCACCGCACCCGCGACGAGTCCTTCGGCAACGCCCGCGAGATGCGCACCCTCGCCGACGCCGTCTTCACCCGCTGGTCCCACCGGGTCCGCAGCCGGGTGGAGGAACCCGTCGTCCCCGACGACCTCCCCGAGCGCTACCGGGACTACCTGCAACGCCCCGCGCCCGATCCCGCGCGGCTCCTCGCCGAGCTGGACTCGTACGTGGGACTGGGCCCGGTCCGCGAGGTGCTGACCGGCCTCGCCAACCGGCAGCGACTGCGCCAGGCCCACGGCACCGGCGAGCTGACACCCCCGCACCTGGTGTTCACCGGGCCGCCCGGGACCGGGAAGACCTCCGTCGCCCGGCTCGTCGGCACCCTCTTCCGCGACCTCGGCCTGCTGCGCAAGGGGCACGTGGTGCAGGCGAGCCGGGCCACCCTGGTCGGCGCCTACCTCGGCGAGACCGCCCGGCTGGTCCGCCAGGCCGTGCAGGACGCCCTGGACGGGGTGCTGTTCATCGACGAGGCGTACAGCCTGGCCCACGACGTGCGCGGCGGCTACGGGCAGGAGGCGATCGACACCCTGGTCCTGGAGATGGAGCAGTGGCGCGGCCGCCTCTCCGTGATCGTCGCCGGCTACCCCCGCGAGATGGACACCTTCCTCAACGCCAACTCCGGCCTGCCGTCCCGCTTCACCGAGCGCGTCCCCTTCCCGCACTACGGCCCGGACGACCTTCTGGAGATCCTGCGCCGGATGGCCGCGGCCGAGGGCTACACCCTGCACCCCGAGGTGCCCCGCCACGCGGGGGAGTGGCTGGCCGCGACCCGCCGCGCCGACCCGGCGGGCTTCGGCAACGCGCGTACGGTCCGCAAGCTCCTGGAACTCATGGAATCCCGCCTGGCCGCCCGCTTCGCCCGGGCCGGCGAGGGCTCCGAGCCCGGGGCCTTCACCCAGTTCCTGCCGCAGGACGTACCGGCTGCGCCGTTGTGAGGAGGGCGGGCCTCCCTCACGGCGTCCGGTGCACCACCGACTTCCCGCCCCGGTCCCGGGCGTCCCGCTCCGCCAGGACGCGGCCCAGCGCCTCGTCCGCCGCGCCCAGCCGCCGCTCCATCTCCTCCGTCGCCGCGGCCACCTCGGCCAGCGTCACCCGGTGCTCCGGCGCCACCACGCCCTCCGGCGCGCCGCCGGGCGCCGCCAGCGCGCCCGCCAGGTCGCGGTCGACCGCCGCGTACCGCCGCAGCGAGGCGACCCGGTCGCCCTGCGCCTCGCGGATGCGCTCAAGACGGGCCTGCCGCTCCGCCAGGTCGGCCGCCGCGTCGCCGTGCACCCGCTCCTCCTCGGCCAGCGCGCGCTGCGCCGCCTCGGCCCGCTCCAGGACCTCACGGGTGCGCGGGGCCAGGGCCGCGAGCCGGTCCTCCGAGAGCCGGACCAGCGCGTCGCTGCTGGTGCGCAGCGTCCCCTCGACCCCCGCGTCCCGCCCGCGCAACGCGGCCAGCCGCTCCGCGATGACCTCCTGCTGCTCCTGGAGCGCGTCCAGGGCGAGCACCAGCCGCTCCAGCCTGCGCAGCTCGTCCACCTGGCGGCGCAGCGCCTCGTGCTCGGCGAGCCGGTCCCGCAGCGCCTCCTCGGCGGCCGCCAGCTTCTCCAGCGCGGCGTGCGCGAGGTCGGTCCGCTCCCGCTCCTCCCGGACCCGTTCGCGTACGGCGGCGAGCCGCCGCATCAGCTCCTCCGTACCGCCGCCGAACGCCTCGCCCGGCATCGCCGCCTCCAGCAGCCCCGGAAGCGCACCGGCCAGCGCCCCGGACTCCACGAGCGCGTCCTCCAGCGCGAACAGCGCCGAGAGGGCCGGCGTACCGCTCTCACCGCCGTCGACCCGGCCCAGCGCCGCCCCCGCCCACCGGAACGCCAGGCCGAGGACGCGCAGCGCCACCTCGGCCTCCGGCTCGTCCGCCCCGGCACCCGACAGCGCGGCGGTGATCTCCTCCGTGGCCTCGTACACGACCCTCTCCGTCCCCCGGGTGCACATCCGCACCATCATCACATCACCCGAAACCCCCGCGCGGGGCCCGTCCCGGCCGATACGATCGCCCCACAACCCACCCGAAAGCAGGGGGACTTCATGCCGGAAGTGGTGTCCTTCGAGGGGCCGGACGGCGCCTCGCTCCAGGTCGAGGTACCCGACGACGCCCCCGGACTCGAACGCATCTCGCGCGACTCCGGCGAGGTCGTGCGCGCCGGCCGGCGGCTGGAGGACGCCCTCGCCCAGACCCGCCCCGCGCTCCGCTCCGTGATGGAGTCCGTGCGGGCGCTCGGCCCCGACGCGTACGAGATCGAGTTCGGCATGAAGTTCAACGCCGAGTCCGGCGTGGTGATCGCCAAGACCGCGATCGAGGGGCACTTCGCGGTCAAGGTCTCCTGGAACCGCCCCCAGGCGGACTGACACCCGGTGGCGCCGGACTGGGAACGCCCGCCCTGGCTGGTCAGCGTGCGCAGGACCGAGCACGGCGACCCGGTGGGCGCCGGATTCCTCGTCACCCCGCGCCACATCGTGACCTGCGCCCACGTCGTGGGCCCGGGACGCGCCCCCGAGCCGCCCGCCCGGCCCGTCCACGTGAAGTTCCAGCACGCCGCCCCGCACGACCCCCTGCCCGCGACGGTCGTCCCCGGCGGCTGGCACCCGGACACCGGCGACGGCACGGGCGACGTCGCCGTCCTCGAACTCGCCGCCCCCGCACCCCCCGAGGCCCTGCCCGCCCCGCTGCGCACCACCGACCCCGGCACATGGGACCACCGCTTCCGCGCCTACGGCTACCCCGAGGAGCACAAGCGCCGGGGCGTCCCGGTCCGCGGCGAGATCATCGGCCACGCCGGGACCGAGTGGATCCAGGTGGAGGCGGGCCCGCACACCGGCTGGGGCCTGGAGAAGGGGTTCTCGGGCGGCCCCGTCTGGGACGTCGACCGCCAGGGCGTCGTCGGCATGCTCGTCGCCCGCGACTCCGTGACCTCCGTCGACCGGCGCACCGCCTACGCGATCAAGGCGGAGGCCCTGGCCCGCTACTGGCCCGGACTCGGCCCCCTCGTCCGCGACATGACGACGACCGAGGTGCGCGACCGCCTTGAGGCCCTGCTCTGGACCCCGCTCACCGAGGACGGCCGCATCCCGAGGGTGGACGAGGTGGACCCGTACGACATCGGCGTCTGCCGCTCCAAGTACAGCGACCCGGACCGGGGCGGCTCAGCCCGCGCCCCCTACGTCCGGCGCAGCCCCCAGGACGACCGGCTCGCCGGACTCCTCACCACCCGCCGGTTCGTGCTGCTCGCCGGGCGCTCCAAGGCGGGCAAGTCCCGCACCCTGTACGAGGCGCTGGTCCGGGCCGTGCCGGACGCCCGGCTCGTGGTGCCGCGCCCCGGCGACTCGGCCCGCCGGACGCTGGACGACCTCAGCCGGCTCAGCCTGCCCACCGGCTCCGACCGTGTGGTGCTCTGGCTCGACGACCTGCACCGCTACCTCCACCCCGGCGGCCTCGACCTCCAGATCCTGGACCGGCTGGCCCGCAGGCGGCCCGCCGTGACGATCGTCGCGACCATCCCCGCCAAGCAGCGGGCCGCGCTGACCGCCATGGAGAACGACGTCGGCCGCATCGCCCGCACCGTCATCGACAAGGCGAGCACCGTCGAACTGCCCACCCTGCTCGGCCCCCAGGACGCCGAGGCGGCCCGCGCGATGTACCCGGGCGAGGACTTCGCGGCCCGGGGCATCGGCGAACTCATGGTCGCCGCCCCCAGCCTGGAACGCCGCTACACCGACGGGGCCGAGAGCTGCCCGGCCGGCTGGGCCCTCGCCAGGGCCGCCGCCGACTGGATGCGCATGGGCGTCACCGACCCGGTCCCGGACGCCGTCCTGCGCGAGCTCTTCGCCGGCTACCTCGCCGAGCACCACCCCGCGCTCGACCCCGACGACACCACGTTCCGCACCGCCCTGGCCTGGGCCCGCGAACCGGTGGCGGGCACGATCGCACTCGTCCACCGCGCCCCCGGACCCGGCGGCTACACCGGCACGCCGTACCTGTCGGAGTACCTCGACAGCCGCGACGACGACCCGTCCGCCCCGGTCCCGTGGTTCGCCTGGCAATACCTCGCCGACCGCCGCCCCGCCGCCGCACTCCTCCCCAGCGCCTACACCGCGCTCGTCCGGGGCGAGGCCGCGATCGCCGAACGGCTCCTGGAACGCATCGCGGACGGCACCGACGACCGCGACAGCGCCGCCTGGGCCGCGCTCATGCTCGGCGAGATGCACCTCTACCTCGCCGACTTCGACGCGGCCGCCCGGCTCCTGGAACGCGCCGCGGAATCCGCCGTGGACAGCGTCGTCCCGCTCGCCCAGACCGTCCTGGCCGAACTGCTCATGATGTACGGGGACCGCGACCGCTCACGCGGGCTCCTGGAGAGCGCCGTCGCCGCCCGGGACCCGCAGCTCTCCCAGGTCGCCCAGGTCGGCCTGGCCACCCTGCTCTTCGCGGACGGCGAGGAGGACCGCGCCGAACGCATGCTGGAGGCGATCGTCGCGGCGGGCGACACCGAGGCCGCCCCGCTTGCCCAGGCCCGCCTGGTGAGCGTCCTCAGCGGCTCCGACGGCGACGCCGCCGGAGCGCGTACGGGACAGCGCCCCGGCAGCGGCCAGGGCAAGGGCACCATGCGGGCCGGCGGAGCCCCGGCCGGGCGGACCGAACCCGTCGAGCAGCCCTGGTCGCTCTCCCGCGCGGTCGGCGAGTCCATGGCGGGCCAGGTCGCCTCGGTCGCCCAGGCCAGCCTCGGCTCCCTGCTGGTCAGCCAGGGCGACGTCGACCGCGCCGAGGAACTGCTGCGCTCCGCGCTGGCCGGCGGACGCGTCCACGCCGTGCCCCGGGCGCAGGTGGGCCTCGGCGAGCTGCTGATCGTCCGGGGACGCAACGAGGAGGCGGGAGAGGTCCTGCGGGCCCTGATCGCCTCGGGCAACCCGCTCCTCATCCCGTACGCCAAGATCCTGCTCGCCGTGTCCCTGCGCCCGCGCGGGCTCATCGAGCAGGGGATGGACCTGCTCCGCGAGGCCGCCGCGTCCGGCCACCCGGCCCAGGGCCCGCGCGCGCTCTGCGGCCTCGCCGAGTGGTACGCGAACGACGGCGACCTGATCTCCGCCGAGGAGTTCTTCGAGCGGGCCATCGCCACCGGCCACCCGGAGTGGGGCGGCATGGCCCGGGTCGAGCTGGCCCTGATGCTCGCCGGGAGCGGTGAGGGCCTGGACCGGCCCGCCGGGCTGCTCGACACCGTCATCGAGGCCCGCCACCCCGGCCTCTCCCCGCTCGCCGCCGCCGCGCTCGGCGACCTCCTCGTCCGGGAGGGCCGCATCGAGGAGGCCGAGCAGGCGTACGGCCTCGCGGTCGCCTCCGGACACCGCGACTGGGCCCAGGTCGTCCGGATCGAACTCGCCCTGCTCCAGGCGGCCCGGGGCGACGGCGACAGCGCGGAGGCGGCCGCGGAACTCCTCACCGAGGTCATCGCGTCCGGCCACCCCCACCAGGGGCCCCGCGCGGCCGACCTCCTCGGCGACCTCTTCGTGCGCGAGGGCCGCTTCGAGGAGGCCGAGCACTTCTACCGCCTCGCCATCGGCACCGGCCACGCCCAGTGGTCGCTGATCGCCCGCATGGACCTGGCCGTCATGCTCGCCGACCACGGCGACTTCGAGGAGGCCGAACGGCTCCTTCTGGTGGTCGCCGCCTCGGACGACCCGGGCGCCGAGGCATGGGCCCGCGGCGTCCTCGGCGTGGTCCACCTCGGCAACGACCGCCCGGAGGAGGGCCGCGAGCAGCTGCGCGCCGCCGCCGACGCCGACGTGGGCGCCGCCTCCCAGTTCGCCCGCTTCCACCTCGCCAAGTGCCTGGCCGCCGACGGCGAGGACGAGGCCGCCGAGGCCCTGGTGCGCACGGTGGTCGACGGCGAACCCTCCCAGGTCACCGAGGTCGCCCGGGCCTGGCTCGCGGTCCGGCTGCTGCACCGCGACCCGGACGCCGCGCAGGCGCTCCTGGTCAGGGTGGAGGACTCCGGCGACGCGGAGGCCATCGTCGCGGGCTACCTCGGCGCCGGCGAATACCTGCTGGAGACCGGCGAGGTCCAGACGGCGGGCGAACTGCTCGAAGCGGCCCTGGAGCTGGCCGGCCCGGACACCGCGCCCCGCATCGGCGCCCTCCTCGGCGTCGTCCGGCGCTCGGTCAACGACCTGGACCGGGCCCGCGAACTCCTGACGGACGCCCTCGCCGCGGGCGACCCGGAGACCGAACCGCTCGCCCGCCGCTACCTCGGCAGCACCCTCTTCCGCCTGGGCCTGCTCCCCGAGGCCGAGGAGGTCCTGCTGCCGCTGGCCCGCTCCGACGACACCGAGCACCGCCCCCAGGCCCTGCTGCTGCTCGGCCGGGTGCTGGCGGCGGACAACCGTCCGGAGGAGGCGTACCCCTGGCTGGAAGCGGCCATCGAGTGCGCCGAGGGCGACGTCGACACGGAGACCGGCGCCCGCCAGACGTACGCGGAACTGCTGCTCAGCGCGGGACGACGGGAGCGCGCCCTGGAGATCTACCGGCCCCTGGTGGACGACGCCCTCGAAGACGGGGCCCCGGACGAGGAGACGGCCATGGACGACGACACCCCGCCCCCGGGCCACGACCGCCCGACGCTCACCCTGCCCGCCCCGGCCGCCCCGCACCCGCTCCCGCCCGCCCCGCACCCGCTCCCGCCCGCGCTGCTCGCGCTGCTGGGCGACGTGGCGGACGCGGAGGGCGCCCACGAGGAGGCCGCGTTCTGGTACGGCCTGGCCGGCCGCACGGAAGGCGCCCGCACAACGACACAGGCCCGCGATTCCTGAGGAATCGCGGGCCTGTGGCTGGTGTCCGAGGGGGGACTTGAACCCCCACGCCCGATAAAGGGCACTAGCACCTCAAGCTAGCGCGTCTGCCATTCCGCCACCCGGACAAGGTGTCTGTCTCGCGGGCCTCGCCCGTTCCGACGTGGAAAACCATAGCAAACATTGGAGGGTGCTCGATCACGCCCGGGGCCGTGGGGGCCTTGGGCGCGCGGGCCCGGCGCGGGAGGATGGGAGGGAGCACCACAGCGACAGGGAAGGAACCAGCGTGAGCGAGAGCAATGCGGCCCGGAGCGGCTCGGGCGAGACCGCCGAGAACGAGGTCGTGGACCTCTGTCGTGACCTGATCCGGATCGACACCAGCAACTACGGCGACCACTCCGGGCCCGGCGAGCGGGCGGCCGCCGAGTACGTGGCCGAGAAGCTGGCCGAGGTCGGGCTCGAACCGAAGATCTTCGAGTCCCACAAGGGCCGCGCCTCCACCGTGGCGCGCATCGAGGGCGAGGACCCGTCCCGCCCGGCGCTGCTGATCCACGGCCACACCGACGTCGTCCCGGCCAACGCGCACGACTGGACGCACCACCCGTTCTCCGGCGAGATCGCGGACGGCTGCGTGTGGGGCCGGGGCGCGGTCGACATGAAGGACATGGACGCGATGACGCTGGCGGTGGTGCGCGAGCGCATGCGCAGCGGCCGCAAGCCCCCGCGCGACATCGTGCTCGCCTTCCTCGCGGACGAGGAGGCGGGCGGTACGTACGGGGCCCGCTACCTCGTGGACAAGCACCCCGGCCTGTTCGAGGGCGTCAGCGAGGCGATCGGCGAGGTCGGCGGCTTCTCGTTCACCGTCAACGAGAACCTGCGGCTCTACCTCGTGGAGACGGCCCAGAAGGGCATGCACTGGATGCGCCTGACCGTCGACGGCACGGCGGGCCACGGCTCCATGACCAACGACGACAACGCGATCACCGAGCTGTGCGAGGCGGTCGGCCGGCTCGGACGGCACACCTGGCCGGTGCGGGTGACCAAAACCGTGCGGTCGTTCCTGGACGAGCTGTCGGACGCGCTCGGCACCCCGCTGGACCCGGAGGACATGGAAGCCACCCTCGCCAAGCTGGGCGGCATCGCCAAGATGGTCGGCGCCACCCTGCGCAACTCCGCCGCCCCGACCATGCTCGGCGCCGGCTACAAGGTCAACGTCATCCCCGGACAGGCCACCGCCCACGTCGACGGACGCTTCCTGCCGGGCTACGAGGAGGAGTTCCTGGCCGACCTCGACCGCATCCTGGGCCCGCGCGTCCGTCGTGAGGACGTGCACGGCGACAAGGCGCTGGAGACCGACTTCGACGGCGCCCTCGTGGACGCCATGCAGACGGCCCTGAAGGCCGAGGACCCGATCGCCCGTGCCGTTCCTTACATGCTCTCCGGCGGCACGGACGCCAAGTCCTTCGACGACCTGGGCATCCGCTGCTTCGGCTTCGCCCCGCTCAAGCTCCCGCCGGAGCTCGACTTCGCGGGCATGTTCCACGGCGTGGACGAGCGCGTCCCGGTCGAGGGGCTGAAGTTCGGTGCCCGTGTTCTGGACCGTTTCATCGACCACAGCTGACCCGGGAGAGCGTAAATCGCCAGGGTGTACGCCTCTAACCGGAACGAGTGAATGGGGCGTTTGCCTCGTAGCCCCGCTACCTCCTCCTCGTTACAGGGGGTGCGGTCCGCGGCTGGGACCGCGCTTTGCCAACTAGGAGGAATCATGATCAAGAAGATCGTCGCCGCCGCGGCTGCCACCGGTGGCCTGGTGCTCGCCGGCGCCGGCATGGCCGTCGCCGACTCGGGTGCCCAGGGTGCCGCCATCGGCAGCCCCGGCGTCATCTCGGGCAACGTCATCCAGGTTCCCGTCCACGTTCCCGTGAACGTGTGCGGCAACACGATCAACGTGATCGGGCTGCTGAACCCGGCCTTCGGCAACGTCTGCGTCAACGACTGACGTTGCGCGTCAACCCGTAAGGGTTTGAGCCCGCTCGGCCCCGGACCGCACTCCACGCGCTCCGGGGCCGTCGGGTCCTTTGCCTCCGCACGGTAGTCCGGGGGTACTCCGGAAGGTAGAAGGCAGGAAACACCTATGCGACAGGTCACGCGAAACGGCCTGATCACCATGGCGGCCGCGGGTGGCGTTCTCGCCCTCGGCGGCGGCTACGCGCACGCCGACGCGGGAGCGGTCGGCGGCGCTTCGAATTCCCCGGGGGTGGTTTCAGGGAATTCGGTGCAGATCCCGGTCAGCGTGCCGGTGAACGTCTGCGGAAACTCCGTGAGCGTCGTCGGACTGCTCAACCCGGCCGCCGGAAACGCCTGCGGAAACGGTTCGGACGGCGCGACCGCCGGCCGGTCCGGCGCCGCCTCCGGCAACCACGCCGGCAACCGGGCCTCCGACGACCACACGCGGGGGACGAACTCGGGCACCGGCAAGCACCGGGCCGTCCGCGGCGGCAACGGCGGCGGAGCCACCGCGCAGGGATCCACGCACGGATCGCCCGGTCTGCTCTCGGGCAACCAGATCCAGGCACCCATCGACATCCCGGTGAACGTCTGCGGCAACAGCATCGACGTCGTCGGACTGCTGAACCCGGCGATCGGCAACACGTGCGAGAACGAGAGCACGCCGCCGGTCGACGTTCCCGAACCCCCGGTGCGCCACATCACGCCGCCGACGCCGGAGAAGCCGACTCCGAACACGCCGGAGCCGCAGACCGTGCCGGAGGCGCCGCAGCTGGCCCACACCGGAGCGGGCGGGCTCGACCTGCTCATCCCGGCGAGCGCGGGCCTGCTGCTGGCCGGCGCGGGCACGGTGCTCTACCGCCGCGCGAAGGCCGCCGCCTGACGGCAGCGCCGCACCGGCGAGCACGCGCAGAAGAAACGGGCCCCGCGGATCGCGGGGCCCGTTTCGCGTGGTCGGACGGTCTGTGGCCGGGCCTTCGGGCTCACCACGTGGCCCGTAGCTGACGGATGATCCGGCGGCGCAGCCGCACGCGGCGGCTGCCGTCCCGGCGCAGCGTCAGACGGTCCAGCTCCCAGTGCCCGTACTCGGCATGGTCGGTCAACAGGCGGGCGGTGTCCTTCCGGGACACCCCGCGTGGCACGTACACATCGACAAATTCGTATTCCGGCATCGAATCCATTGTGCGGGCAAGGGCCCGGTACGGATAGCGTCTGCCCCATGTCTGATGCTGCGCAGCCCACCGCTGCCGAGGTACGCGCCGCCGCCGATGCGGTCAAAGCCGCGATCGACCACCACCTCGCGGCGGTCGAACGCCGGTCGGGGGACGATGATCCCGCTGTCTACGACGCGTTCAACGCACTGGCCGCCGCCGCCGAGGTCTACGACGAACTCCTCTACGACCGCCACGACGAGGTCACCCCGTTCGAGATCCCGGGGGAGCAGGACGCCCTTCCGCCCTACAACGGACCCGACGAGCCGCACGCGCTCAGCGTGCTGATCCGCCGCGACTACGCGGTGGTGGAACCCCAGCGGCTGCTGGCCCAGGCCCAGCGCCTCGCCGACGCCGACCCGGACGAGCGGGAGGACGCCGGGGCGGCGGTCGTCGGCACCAGCGTGCACGCGGCCCTCGGGGTGCTCTTCGGGGAGTACGAGGCCGACGAAATCGCCTCCCGGCACACGGAGTTCGGCCTGGAGGAGGGCGACTCCACGCTCTGGGTCGCGGCGGCGGAGGAACTCCCCGAACCGGGGGAGTGGCTGGCCGCCCCGTTCGACGACGCCGACCCCCAGCTGGTGGTCTGCCGCTTCGACGTCAGCGCGGTCTTCGACGACGACGACCTCGATGACGACGCGGAGGGCCCGGGGCACCCCGCCGGCTGACCGGCACCCCACCGAAGGCCCGGAGGCCCTCACGGACGCGCCAGGCGTACGTGGGGGCCCTCCGGCATCTCACTGCTCCGCCGAGGGCTCCTGGGCCTCCTGGGACGCCTCCAGCAGGGCCCGCAGGCGCGTGCTGCGCTCCTGGGCGGGCACCTCGGCCACCGCGCGCGGCAGCGCCTGGTCGACGCCGTGCACCACGGACAGGTGGCGCTCGCCCCGGCCGAACGCGGTGTAGACCCACGGCCGGCTCAGCCCGCGCGCGGCGTCGCCGGGCAGCACCACGACGGCCGCGGGCCACCGCATCCCGGCCGCCTGGTGGGCACTGAGCGCCCACGCGTGGCGCACGGAATCGGCCACCCGCTCCTGCGGTACGACGACAGGCGTACCCGCACAGTCCAAGTGCAGCCCCTCCGCGTCCGCCGACACGACCACGCCGGGCACCGTCCGCCCCGGCGCCGGGACATGGGCGACCCGATCGCCCGGGTCGAACCCGCCGAAGCGGCCGGGGCCCGGGTTGAGCCGCTGCTTCAGGGCCTCGTTCAGCGCCCGGGTGCCCGCGGCGCCGCCATGGCCCACCGTGATGACCTGGGTGTCCTCGGACGGCACTCCGATGGCGCGCGGCACCGAGTCGGCGACGAGCTGCACCGTGCGGTGGACCGCCTCGCCCGCGTCCCGGACCGGGACGATGACGACCTCCTTGCCCGGCGCCGCCACCTCGTTCAGCTCGCCGATGCCGATGCCCGAGACCAGCTCGCCGACCGGGCCCGGGTCCGGGGTGCGGGAGGCGACGCGGGGGCAGGCGCGGGCGGCCAGCACATCGGCGAACACCTGCCCGGCGCCCGCCGAGCCCAGCACGCCCGGGTCGCCGCTGAGGACCAGGCGGACCCCGTCGGCCAGGGACTCCACCAGCATCGCGCCGGTCTCCACGTCCAGCTGGGGTGCGTCCAGCACGACGAGCAGGTCGAGCGCGAGTGCCCCCTCCTCGTCCCGCCCCGGCCCCTCGGAGCCCGCCAGCAGCCCGGCGAGCGTGACGGCCGTCTCCGGGGCACCGGTGTCCTCGGCGAGCCGTCGGCGGCCGTCCACGCTGTGCGCGGCGCCCAGGGCGCGCAGGCCGAGCCCCCGGGCGGCGGTGATCAGGGCGGCCGGCTCGGCCCGGGCCGCCTCGCCGCCCGTGTGCGCGACGAGGCCGTGGGCGGCGGCCGCGCGGATCAGCTCGGCGGCCGACGGGGTTGGCGCGGTGGCGGCCGCCTCCGACCAGTCCGCGTCCTGGTCGCCGCCGTTGACCAGCCGGGCCAGCCCGTCGGCCAGGCTCTCCTCCGCCAGGGCGTACCGGTCGAGGCCGAGGAGCACGGGGCCCGGCGCGGCGGCCTCGGCCCCCTCGGCGTCCTGGGCGGCTTCCTCCGCTTCCCCGGCTTCCTGGGCGTCCTCCTCCGGGCCGTCCTGGAAGACCAGCACGACACCTTCGGCGACGGCATGCCGCACGGCCGCCGCGGGGTCGCTCACGCCCCGGCCCGCCAGCGCCTCGCGCACCCGGTCCGCGTCCAGCGCGGTGTGGCCCCGGAGCGCGGCCTGCTCCAGGATCCAGCCGGTCAGGGCGGCGGTGCGGCGCTCGTCGTCGGGCCCGCAGGCCGCGCCGAGCAGCGCCCGGGCGAAGCCGTCCGCCTGATCGGGGCCGACGCCGGGCAGGCCCAGCAGCTGCCAGGGGTCCTCGCGCAGGATCTCGGCGGCCCGGTCCCCGAGCAGCGCTGCGGCGGACCGGCCCAGGGCGGCGGGGGCCCCGCCGGCGGACAGCACCTCCGTCACGGCGGCGACGCTCTCGGGCGGGGCGGCCCGGGGCGCGGGGGCGGGCTCCGGGGCCCGTGCCCGTACCGGAGCCGGGGCGGGGGCGGCCCGGCGGGCGGGAGCCGGTGCGGGCGAGTCGTAGAACGCCGTGGCGGGCTTCTGGCCGTTCTCCACGGCCCGGACGGCCGCCAGCAGATCCGCCGCGGTGCCGCTCAGCTTCCCGCCGGCCTCGACGGGCCCGTCCTTCTCGGCCTTCCGCTTCTCGATCCGCTCGCGCAACTCCCGCTGAGCGGCGATCTCGGCCTCGGCCTCGGAGACCGCGGGGGTGCCGTCGGCACCGGTTCCGGCGTCCTCGCTCGCCGCGTCGGCGGCACCGGCAGGGCCCGGATCGCCCGGGACGGCGGCGGTGTCGTCCTCGGTGGTGTCGGCGCCGGGGGATTCGCCCCGGGGTAGCGCGGTCACAGCGTGCTCCAGTCCTGATCGGGATAGCGGTGCACGGGCGCCGACACATCGTCCAGCGCCTGGCAGATCTCGTCAGGAAGACTAAGCGTCTCCACTGACAACGCCTCCGTCAGCTGCTGCGCGTTGCGCGCGCCGACGATCGGGGCCGCGACGCCGGGCCGGTCCCGCACCCAGGCCAGGGCGACCTGCGCGGGCGTGGTGGCGAGCCCGTCGGCGGCGGTCGCCACCGCGTCCACGATGCGGCCCGCCGCCTCGTCCAGATACGGCTCCACGAAGGGGGCCAGCAGCTCGGACGCGCCGCGCGAGTCGGCCGGGGTACCCGTGCGGTACTTGCCGGTCAGCACGCCCCGGCCCAGCGGCGACGAGGGCAGCAGCCCGACGCCGAGGTCCAGCGCGGCGGGCAGCACCTCGCGTTCCACGCCGCGCTGGAGCAGCGAGTACTCCATCTGCGTCGCGGCGAGCCGGGTCCGCGTCCCGGGCGCGGCGAGCTGCCAGGTCGCCGCCTTCGCGAGCTGCCAGCCGCAGAAACCGGCCACCCCGGCATAGCGGGCGCGCCCGGAGGACACCGCGAGGTCCAGCGCCTGGAGCGTCTCCTCCAGCGGGGTCTCCGGGTCGAACGCGTGGAGCTGCCACAGGTCCACGTGATCCGTGCCGAGCCGGCTCAGCGAGGCGTCGAGGGCCGCCAGCAGGTGCCCCCGCGAGGCGTCGACCCTGCGGTACGGGTCGGCGACGCTGCCCGCCTTGGTCGCGATGACCAGATCGCGCCGGGGCACCAGGCCGTCCACGAGCCGCCCGAGCAGATACTCGGCCTCGCCGCCCCCGTACACATCGGCCGTGTCGACCAGCGTGCCGCCCGCCTCCCAGAACACCTTCAGCTGCTCGGCAGCGTCGTGCTCGTCGGTGTCCCGGCCCCAGGTGAGGGTGCCGAGCCCGATCCTGGACACACGAAGGCCGGTGCGGCCCAGATGCCTCTGCTCCATGGGCGCTGAGATTACAACCGGCGTGGGGCGGCCCCCTGCCGGATCGACACCCCGCGCGCTAGAGTCCGGAACTCAGGGACGTTACTGATCGGTAAGGGGTTCGGCTATGCGGCTCGGCATCAATCTCGGCTACTGGGGCGCGGGGATGGACGGCGACAACCTCGCCGTCGCGCAGGAGGCCGACCGGCTCGGCTACGACGTCTGCTGGGCGGCCGAGGCGTACGGCTCCGACGCGCCGACCGTACTGGCCTGGGTGGCCGCGCAGACGGAGTCCATCGACGTCGGCTCCGCCATCCTCCAGGTCCCGGCGCGCCAGCCCGCGATGACGGCCATGACCGCGGCCACGCTCGACTCCCTGTCCGGCGGCCGCTTCCGGCTCGGCCTCGGTGTTTCGGGCCCGCAGGTCTCCGAGGGCTGGTACGGCGTCAAGTTCGACAAGCCGCTGGCCCGCACCCGGGAGTACGTGGACATCGTCCGCAAGGCGATGACCCGCGAGCGCCTTTCGTACGAGGGGGAGCACTGGACGCTCCCGCTGCCGGACGGCCCCGGCAAGCCGCTCAAGCTGACCGTGCACCCGCAGCGCGAGCACATCCCGCTCTACATCGCCGCGATCGGCCCGAAGAACCTGGAGCAGACCGGCGAGATCGCCGACGGCGCCCTGCTGATCTTCCCCTCGGCCGAGCACCTGGAGGAGACCGCGGTCAGCCATCTGCGGGCCGGCCGGGAGAAGGCCGGGAAGACGATGGAGGGCTTCGACGTCTGCCCGACCGTGCCGCTCGCCGTCGGCGACGACATCCCCGGCCTCGCGGACATGTTCCGCCCCTACACCGCGCTGTACGTCGGCGGCATGGGCAGCGCCAAGCAGAACTTCTACAACCGGCTGGCGCAGCGCATGGGGTACGAGAAGGAGGCCGCCGAGATCCAGGAGAAGTACCTCTCCGGCGACAAGAGCGGCGCGGCGGCCGCCGTGCCGCACCAGCTGATCGACCAGACCACGCTGCTCGGGTCCGTGGACCGGATCGCCGAGCGCATGCAGGCGTACGCGGAGGTGGGGGTCACGACCCTGACCCTGGCGCCCGCCGGCTTCACCCTGGACGAGCGGATCGCCGCGCTCCGGGCCGGTACCGACGCGCTGGAGCGGGCCGGGCTCGCATAACCGGAAGAGGCTCTGCGGCCGTGGTGGGGGCTCGGGGGTCCTCCCCGCCACGGCCGTCATGGGGAACAACGCGGGTGGCCCGGCGGGGTTACGGGGGTACGCAAAAACGGTTCGCCCGGGACGGGTCCGCCGCCCCCCGTTCGGACCAGCCGCCGCCCCCTCCTGTTGCCCGCCCCGGCCCGGCGCATTTGACTGGCGCTCGGCGACGCCGGCACGGAGGTGGCAGTGATGCTCTCGGCAAAGAACCTGTTCCAGGAGATCCTCGACAACGACGACTCGTTCCGGCTGTTCTGCTCCATCGCGGCCAGCGGCGAGTCGCAGGGCGGCTGGGAGAACGGCCGGATCGCGGCCCTCGTCCCCGCGAGCCAGCGCCCGCTGGCCCCCAAGATCGCCCGGCACGGCGCCGACGAGGACAAGCACGGCAGGATCTTCAACGCCCTGCTCAAGAAGCGTGGCCTGGCCCCCGGACCCGTCCCCCCGGACACCGACTACACGATGCTCCTGGAGCGCCACGGCATCGGACTCGCCCACGAGCAGCTGGGCCGCGACGAGCCGCTGACCGAACGCGACATCATCACGTATCTCGCCCACAGCCGGGTCACCGAGCAGCGCGCGTCCGAGCAGATGCGGCTGCTGAACAAGCACTTCGCGGACCACCCCGAGCTCGGCCGCGCGGTCCGGATGATCTCCAACGACGAGGACAACCACCTCGCGTACTGCCACGAGGAACTGCTGCGCTTCGCGCGGGCCGGGCACGGCCGCACCATCCAGCGCATCCTGCGCGAGTGCGCGCTCGCCGAGATCCGGGTCTACCGGGACGTCAGCCTCGCCGTCATGGACCACATGGGCCGGGTGCTCGGCTGGTCCCGCGCGAAGGCCGCCGTGCTCGCCGCGGGCATCCACGCCATGTACGCCTACGAACGCCTCGGCGGCTGGCGGCGCATGGTCAGCCTGGCACCGCCCGCCCGGCGCGACGCCCTCGGCGGACCCGCGACGCCCGCGCCCGAGTACGCCTGAGCCGTGCGGCGGCCCGTCAGAGCCAGCCGCGCCGCTTGAACTGGCGGTACAGGCCCACGACCGCGCCCGCCATCAGCAGCAGCACCAGCGGGTAGGAGCCGACCCACCGCAGCTCCGGCATGTGCTCGAAGTTCATCCCGTAGATCCCCGCGACCATCGTCGGCACCGCGGCCATCGCCGCCCAGGCGGAGATCTTGCGCATGTCGTCGTTCTGTCGCACCCCCATCTGCGCGAGATGCGCGGACAGGATGTCGGACAGCAGCCGGTCCAGGCCCTCCACCTGCTCGTTGGCCCGGGTCAGATGGTCCTGGACGTCCCGGAAGAACGGCTGCGCGTGCTCCTGCACGAACGGCACCCCGGCGCCCGCCAGCCGGGCCATCGGCCCGGACAGCGGGACGGTCGCCCGGCGGAACTCCAGCACCTGGCGCTTGAAGGTGTAGATGCGCGCCGCGGTGTTCTTGGAGTCGTCCGTACCGCTCGGCGCGAAGACCTGTGTCTCCAGCTCCTCCAGGTCGACCTGGAGCTCACCCGCCACGTCTATGTAGTGGTCCACGATGGCGTCGCTCACCGCGTACAGGACCGCCGTCGGCCCGTGCTTCAGCACCTCCGGATCGGCCTCCAGGCGGCGGCGTACGGCCGCGAGCGGCGCGCCCTCGCCGTGCCGCACGGTCACGACGAACGAGTCGCCCATGAACACCATCAGCTCGTGCGTGGTGACCGTGTCGCTGTCGTGGTCGTACAGGACCGGTTTGATCACCGCGAACAGCGAGTCGTCGTACACCTCCAGCTTCGGCCGCTGGTGGGCGGAGAGGGCGTCCTCCACGGCCAGCGGATGCAGCCCGAACTCGTTGCTGACGAGGTCGAACTCCTTCTCCGTCGGTTCGTGCAGGCCGATCCAGAGGAACGCGTCGCCGGACTCCCGCGCCTCGGCGAGCGCGTCGGAGAAGTCGGCGGGGCCCTCGGTCCGGCGTCCGTCGCGATAGATGGCGCAGTCGACAATCACGGCGCGCATTCTTCCCTGCCCCGGGCCCGGTATGCACCTTTGGCCCCGCCGGGAATCCGGGCCGCGCCCGTAGGCTGGACCGCATGCCCACCCTGATCCTCGTACGCCACGGACGCTCGACCGCCAACACGGCCGGGGTACTCGCGGGCCGGACCCCCGGCGTCGCCCTCGACGAGCGCGGCACCGCTCAGGCCGCCGCACTGCCCGGACGGCTGGCCACGCTGCCCCTCGCCGCCGCCGTCAGCAGCCCCCTGCAACGCTGCCGGGAGACCCTGGAACCGCTGCTGGCCGCCCGCCCGGACCTGCCGCTGCACGTCGAGGACCGGATCAGTGAGTGCGACTACGGCGACTGGTCGGGCCGCAAGCTCGCCGAACTCAGCGACGAACCGCTGATGACCGTGGTCCAGCAGCACCCCTCCGCCGCCGCCTTCCCCGGCGGCGAGTCGATGCGCGCGATGCAGGCCCGCGCCGTCGACGCCGTACGGGAGTGGAACGCGCGGATCGAGGCGGAGCACGGCGAGAACGCCGCGTACGTCATGTGCTCGCACGGCGACATCATCAAGTCCCTGGTCGCCGACGCGCTCGGGATGCACCTCGACCTCTTCCAGCGCGTCCACGCCGACCCGTGCTCGGTCACCGCGATCCGCTACACGAGGCTCCGCCCCTATCTGGTGCGCCTCGGCGACACCGGCGACCTCGCCGGACTCGCGCCCCGCGAACCGGGCCCGGACGCCGGGGCCGCCGGGGACGCGGCGGTAGGGGGCGGCGCTGGGGCGCCGTGATCGCCGCGCGCAGTAGGGTGGACGCGCCGTAGAACGCTTTCCGAGGCTCCGGCCCACCCCATCTGCCCGTCGACTCTCAAGGGAGACAGGACGTGTCCCGTCAGGTGTTCCTCTACGACCCCCCGGACCGCTTCGTGGCCGGCACGGTCGGGCTGCCTGGACGCCGTACGTTCTTCCTGCAGGCATCCTCAGGCGGACGTGTCACCAGCGTGGCCCTGGAGAAGACCCAGGTCGCCGCGCTCGCCGAGCGCGTGGACGAACTGCTGGACGAGGTCGTACGCCGCACCGGCGGGAACTCCCCGGTGCCCGCCGTCGCCCCGATGGACGTCACGGACACCGCGCCGCTCGACGTCCCCGTCGAGGAGGAGTTCCGCGTCGGCACCATGGCGCTCGCCTGGGACGGCGAGGAGCAGCGCATGATCGTCGAGGCGCAGGCCCTGGTCGAGCTGGACGCCGACTCCGTCGAGGACCTGGCCGAGGCCGAGGAGCGGCTGCTCCAGGACGAGGAGAACGGCCCGCCGATGCTCCGCGTCCGGCTCACCGGCGCCCAGGCCCGCGCCTTCGCCAAGCGTGCCCTGGACGTGGTGAACGCCGGCCGCCCGCCCTGTCCGCTGTGCAGCCTGCCGCTCGACCCGGAAGGACACGTATGCCCGCGCCAGAACGGATACCGCCGGGGCGCCTGACCGACGCCGAGCAGGCCGCCCTGCTGGCCGAGGGCGCGCTGACCGTCCTCGGGCAGGTCCGCGGCGCGTCCAACGCGGTGCTCTACTGCTCCGTCGCCCACGAGGGCGAGGAGGCGTACTGCGTGTACAAGCCCGTGGCCGGCGAGCAGCCGCTCTGGGACTTCCCCGACGGCACCCTCGCCCAGCGCGAGGTGGCCGCCTACGAGGTCTCCGAGGCCATGGGCTGGGGCCTGATCCCGCCGACCGTGCTGCGGGACGGGCCGTACGGCCAGGGCATGTGCCAGCTCTGGATCGAGGCCGAGGAGCCGGGCGAGGACGAGCCGGGGCTGCTCGCGCTGGTCGAGGACGAGGAGCCCGGCGAGGGCTGGAAGGCCGTCGCGTTCGCCGAGGTGGGGGAGGGGCGGACCGCGCTGCTCGTGCACGCGGACGACCCCCGGCTGCGGCGGCTCGCCGTCCTGGACGCCGTCATCAACAACGGCGACCGCAAGGGCGGCCACCTGCTGCCCGCGCCCGGCGGCCGGCTCTACGGCATCGACCACGGGGTGACCTTCAACGCCGACGACAAGCTGCGCACCCTGCTCTGGGGCTGGGCGGGCGAACCCCTGACCCCCGAGGCGGTCGAGGTGCTGGACCGACTGGCCGCCGACCTGGAGCCCGGGGCTCCGCTGCTCACCCGGCTGGCCGAACTCATCACGGCGGCCGAGATCGAGGCCCTGCGGGCCCGCGTGGCCGGACTGCGGACGACCGGGCTGCACCGGGAGCCCAGCGGTGAATGGCCCGCCATCCCCTGGCCGCCGGTCTGACGGCCGTCCGCCCCGATGCACGCCGGGCGCGGCGGCGCAAGAGTGCCTCTTCGGTCAGGATCACCCCTCCGGTTCGTATCCGGAAGCCGCATCCGGTTACGCTCGTGGCATGCATGCCTGGCCCGCTTCTGAGGTCCCCGCCCTGCCCGGCAAGGGCCGCGACCTTCGGATCCACGACACCGCGACCGGCGGACGGATCACCCTTGACCCCGGTCCCGTCGCCCGCATCTATGTCTGCGGCATCACGCCGTACGACGCGACCCACATGGGTCATGCGGCGACCTACAACGCGTTCGACCTCGTCCAACGCGTGTGGCTCGACACCAAGCGGCAGGTTCACTACGTCCAGAACGTGACGGACGTGGACGACCCGCTGCTGGAGCGGGCCGTGCGCGACGGACAGGACTGGACCGAGCTCGCGGAGCGCGAGACGGCTCTGTTCCGCGAGGACATGACCGCGCTCCGCATGCTCCCGCCCCGCCACTACATCGGGGCCGTCGAGGCGATACCCGGCATCGTGCCGCTCGTGGAACGGCTCCGCGACGCGGGCGCCGCCTACGAGCTCGACGGCGACATCTACTTCTCCGTCGACACCGACCCGCACTTCGGCGAGGTGTCGAACCTCGACGCCGAGGCCATGCGCCTGCTCTCCGCCGAACGCGGCGGCGACCCGGAGCGCCCCGGCAAGAAGAACCCGCTCGACCCCATGCTCTGGATGGCCGCCCGTGAGGGCGAGCCCAGCTGGGACGGCGGCTCCCTCGGCGCCGGGCGTCCCGGCTGGCACATCGAGTGCGTGGCCATCGCCCTGGACCACCTGGGCATGGGCTTCGACGTCCAGGGCGGCGGCTCCGACCTCGCCTTCCCGCACCACGAGATGGGCGCCTCGCACGCCCAGGTGCTCACCGGCGAGCACCCCTTCGCCCAGGCGTACGTGCACGCCGGCATGGTCGCTCTGGACGGCGAGAAGATGTCCAAGTCCAAGGGCAACCTCGTCTTCGTCTCCGCGCTCCGCCGCGAGGGTGTCGACCCGGCCGCGATCCGGCTGGCCCTGCTCGCCCACCACTACCGCTCCGACTGGGAGTGGACCGACCAGGTGCTCGCCGACGCCGTGGCCCGGCTCGGCCGCTGGCGCGCCGCCGTCTCCCGCCCCGACGGGGTGTCCGCGGACGCCCTGGTCGAGGAGGTCCGCGCGGCTCTCGCCGACGACCTGGACGCCCCGGCCGCGCTGGCCGCCGTCGACCGCTGGGCCGAGCGGCAGACCGCCGAGGGCGGTACGGACGAGGGGGCACCCGGCCTCGTCTCCCGTACCGTGGACGCCCTTCTCGGCGTGGCCCTGTAGCTCCTTCCCGTAACTCTCCGTCGTAGCAGCCGACTTCACCGGCCCCGGACTTCTTCATGAAGTTCGGGGCCGGTTCCGTTTTGTCCATGGTCAAATGCTCGGTGCTGCGCTAAAAGCGCTCTATGCAATCATCAACGCGCATCAGATCGGCGGTAGTTGCAGCGCTGCTGGGGCTCCTCGCCGTACTCACCGGACCGGGTGCCGCCCGCGCCGACGACGCGGCGGAGCCCGCCGGCACGACGGTCGGCGATCTCACCGGCTTCAAGGCCGACGGGGCCGTGTACCGCCTGACGGCGGGGGCGGCCCAGGCACGGGTCAGCTTCGTCTCCGAGGAGACCTTCCGCATCGAACTCGCCCCCGACGGCACCTTCGAGGACCCGGCCGGCGACGCCATCGTGCTTCCGCAGGGCACCCCGCCCCGCACCCGCTGGAAGGAGCGCGGCGACCGCTACGAGCTGTCCACCCGGAGCGTCACCCTCCGTGTCTACAAGTCGCCTTTGCGGTTCGCCCTGTACCGGGCCGACGGCAGCCGGGTCTGGTCCGAGGCGAAGGGGCTGAGCTGGGATGCCGAGCAGACCACCCAGACCCTCGCCCGGGGCGCCGACGAGCAGTTCTACGGCGCCGGCATGCAGAACGGGCGGGGCAACACCTCGCACCGGGGCAAGACCGTCGAGGTCGGCGTCGACTACAACTGGGACGACGGCGGCCACCCCAACTCGGTGCCGTTCTACCTCTCCTCGGCGGGCTACGGCGTCTTCCGCAACACCTTCGCGCCCGGCACCTACGCCTTCAACGACCCGGTGACCACCAGCGAGAAGGAGCGGCGCTTCGACGCGTACTACTTCGCCGGTGACAGCGCCAAGGACGTCATCGGCCAGTACACGCAGCTCACCGGCAAGCCGTTCCTGCCGCCCGTCTACGGCCTGGAGATGGGCGACTCCGACTGCTACCTGCACAACGCGAACCGAGGCGAGCGCCGGACCCTGGACGCCCTGAAGGTCGCCGACGGCTATGTCGACAACGACATGCCCAACGGCTGGATGCTGGTCAACGACGGCTACGGCTGCGGCTACGAGGACCTCGCCGAGACGGCGAAGGGCCTCAAGGACCGCGGCATGGAGCTCGGCCTGTGGACCGAGGACGGCATCGACGGTCTCGCGGACCAGGTGAAGGCCGGGCAGCGCGTCGCGAAGCTGGACGTCGCCTGGGTCGGCCCCGGCTACAAGTTCGCCCTGGACGGCTGCAAGGACGCCTACGCGGGCATCGAGGCCAACAGTGACGCGCGCGGCTTCACGTACGCCCCCGAGAGCTGGTCCGGCGCGCAGCGCTGCGGGGTCCAGTGGTCCGGCGACCAGTACGGCACCTGGGACTACATCCGCTGGCAGATCCCGACCTACGCGGGCGCCACGATGTCCGGCCTCGCCTACACCACGGGCGACGTGGACGGCATCTTCGGCGGCAGCGCCAAGACGTACACCCGTGATCTCCAGTGGAAGATGTTCCTGGGGACCACGATGACCATGGACGGCTGGGCGGCCAGCGACAAGCAGCCCTTCCGCTACGGCGAGCCCTACACCTCCGTCAACCGCGACTACCTCAAGCTCAAGGAGTCGCTGCTGCCCTACCAGTACTCCTACGCCCACGAGGCGACCGAGACCGGCGTCGGTATGGTCCGCCCGCTGGTCCTGGAGTACCCGGACGACCCGAAGGCCGCGACCGACGCCGCGAAGTACGAGTTCCTGTCGGGCGAGGACTTCCTCGTCGCCCCGGTCTACGAGGACAGCACCGAGCGCGACGGCATCTACCTGCCGAAGGGCACCTGGACCGACTACTGGACCGGGCGCACCTACCAGGGCCCCGTCACCCTCGACGACTACAGCGCCCCGCTGGACACCCTGCCGCTGTTCGTGAAGGGCGGGGCGAGCGTACCGATGTGGCCGGGCATCCGCTCGTACACCGACCGCACCGCCGACTCCCCGCTGGCCTGGGACATCTACCCGCAGGGCCGCTCCTCGTTCACGCTGTACGAGGACGACGGCGTGACCCGCGAGCACCGCGACGGCGCCTACGCCACGCAGACCGCCGACGTCCGCGCGCCCTCCCAGGGCCCGGGCGACGTGACCGTGGACATCGGCGCGAGCAAGGGCACGTACAAGGGCAAGCGGAGCAGCCGCCCGTACGAGTTCACCGTGCACACCGGCTCCGAGCCGAGCGCGGTCCAGCTGGGCGGCAAGCTGATCCGGCTCACCTCGGCCGCCGCGTACGCGAAGGCGGAGCAGGGCTGGTTCTACGACCGGGACGACCGGGGTGGCGTGGTGAAGATCAAGACCGCACCGCTGCCCACGGACCGCGCGTTCTCCGTGAAGCTGAAGAACGCCAGTGCGGTCGGCGGCCGGGACGCCGCCGCCACGGCCTCCGTCGCCGCCCCGCGCGGCCAGGAGGCCGGCGCGGGCGCCCCGAGCACCGTCGCCGTCGACGTGACGGCGGGCCGGGCGGACGTCACGGACGCGTCCGTCACGCTCGACGTCCCCGAGGACTGGCAGGCTGCCCCCGCCGCGCCCGTGCAGCGGATACCGGCGGGCACCACCCGCCGCGTCGAGATCCGGGTCACCCCGGCGAAGGACGCGAAGGCGGGGGAGGCGCGGCTGACCGCCCTCACCCGCTACCGGTCGGCGGGCGAGTCCCGCACCGCCGCCGGGCGGCTCGCGGTCTCCGTCATGCCGGCGCCGCCCACCGGCGAGACCTGGGCGAGCGACATGGAGTGGCTGACCGCGGTCAACGGCTACGGGCCCCCCGAACGCGACCGCAGCAACGGCGAGTCGGGCGCGGCCGACGGACACCCGCTCACGCTGGCCGGGAAGACGTACGAGAAGGGGATCGGCACCCACGCCGACTCCGACATCGAGGTCTACCTCGGCGGGCAGTGCTCCCGCTTCACCGCGGACGCCGGCATCGACGACGAGATCAACGGGTACGGCGAAGTCGCGTTCTCCGTCGAGGCGGACGGCAAGGTGCTGTGGACCTCGCCGAAGGTGACCGGGGCGTCGGAGACCGTACCGGTCGATGTGGCGCTCGACGGGGCACGGCACGTGCGCCTGAAGGTCACGGACACCAACGGGTCCAAGACCGGCGACCACGGCGACTGGGGCGCGGCGCGCTTCAGCTGCTCCTGAGTGGCGGTCACCCAGCACAGGAGCCGGGCGGGTTCGCACCCGCCCGGCTCCGTGCCGCGCTCAGTCCTGCGACGGGGGGCCGTCGGACCCGCCGCCGTCCGGGCCGTCACTGTCCGGCTCGTCGTCGTGCGCCCCGGCCGGGCCGCCGTCCGCGTCCGAGGCCGGGTCGCCCGGCCCGTCGGCAGGTGGCCGGCCCGCCCCCGGACGGCCCGGTCGGCCAGGCCCCTCCGGTTGGGCCGGACCGCCCGGCTGGCCGGGCCCCGGCTTGGGCGGTCTCGTCCGGCCGCTCGACGTGTCCCGGAGGTACGTCGCGTCGCCGCTCTCCGTGGCGTGGCCGCCGGGCGGCTGTCCGGAGCCCGGTTCGCGGCGCCGCAGATAGCGCTCGAACTCGCGGGCGATGGCTTCGCCGCTCGCCTCGGGCAGCTCGGCGGTGTCCCGCGCCTCCTCAAGGGTCTGCACGTACTCGGCCACCTCGGTGTCCTCGGCGGCCAGTTGGTCGACCCCGAGCTGCCAGGCGCGCGCGTCCTCCGGCAGTTCGCCGAGCGGGATGCGCAGCCCGAGCAGGTCCTCCAGGCGGTTCAGCAGGGCCAGCGTCGCCTTGGGGTTGGGCGGCTGCGACACGTAGTGCGGCACCGCCGCCCACAGGCTCACCGCGGGCACCCCGGCATGCGTGCACGCTTCCTGCAGGATGCCGACGATGCCGGTCGGGCCCTCGTACCTGGTCTCCTCCAGGTCCATGGTGCGGGCCAGGTCCGGGTCGGACGTCACCCCGCTGACCGGGACCGGGCGGGTGTGCGGGGTGTCGCCGAGCAGCGCACCGAGCACCACCACCATCTCGACGCCCAGTTCGTGCGCGAAGCCCAGGAGTTCGTTGCAGAACGAACGCCAGCGCATGGACGGTTCGATGCCCCGGACCAGCACGAGATCGCGCGGCTTGTCCCCGCCGACGCGGACCACGGAGAGCCGGGTCGTCGGCCAGGTGATCTTGCGTACCCCGTTGTCCAGCCACACCGTCGGGCGGTTGACCTGGAAGTCGTAGTAGTCCTCGGCGTCCAGCGCCGCGAACACCTCGCCCTTCCACTCCCGGTCCAGATGCGCGACCGCTGTGGAGGCGGCGTCACCGGCGTCGTTCCACCCCTCGAACGCGGCCACCATGACCGGGTCGATCAGCTCGGGCACGCCCTCGAGCTCGATCACCCCAGCCTCCTTCCGAAGTTCCCTTGCGTACGGACCAACCTTACGGCCTGCGGCCTCCCGGACCGCAGCCCCCGTGTACGACCGGGCGGCCGCCCGAAGCGGCAGCGCACCCCGGATACATCCGAGCTGTCAGTGGAAATTCACGCTTCTCTCTGGACTTGCGCCCTCAGAGGCGGCTATACATCGGATGACCGGAACAGAGGTCCGATGTTATTTCCCCGGGGGGCGCGCATGAGTCAGACCGTCACGGATTTCGAGGTCCACGACATCCGTTTTCCGACCTCGGAGCAACTGGACGGCTCGGACGCCATGAACCCCGACCCCGACTACTCGGCCGCCTACGTCGTCCTGCGCACCGACGCCGCCGACGCGGACGGCGAGCCCGTCGAGGGCCATGGCTTCTGCTTCACCATCGGCCGCGGCAACGAGATCATGGCCGCCGCGATCGAGGCACTGCGCCCCTATCTGACCGGGCGCCCCGTGCCCCGGACGGCGGACGCGCTCGGCGCCCTGTACCGGGACCTCACGCACGACTCGCAGCTCCGCTGGCTGGGCCCCGAGAAGGGCGTGATGCACATGGCGGCCGGGGCGGTGGTCAACGCCGCCTGGGACCTGGCGGCCAAGCTGGCGGGCAGACCCGTCTGGCAGTTCCTGGCCGGGATGACCCCGGAGGAGCTGGTCTCCCTCGTGGACTTCCGCTACCTCACCGACGCCCTCACCCCCGACGAGGCGCTGGCCATCCTGCGCGCCGCCGAACCGGGGCGCGCCGAACGCGCCGCCCGGCTGCGCGCCGAGGGCTACCCCGCGTACACCACCTCGCCCGGCTGGCTCGGCTACTCCGACGACAAGCTGGTCCGGCTCGCCAAACAGGCCGTCGCCGACGGCTTCACCCAGATCAAGCTCAAGGTCGGCGGCCGGGTCGAGGACGACGTCCGCCGCATGGCGCTCGCCCGTGAGGCCGTCGGACCCGGCGTCCGGATCGCCGTGGACGCCAACCAGCGCTGGGACGTCGCCGACGCCGTCGCCTGGATGACCGCGCTCGCCCCGTACGACCCGCACTGGATCGAGGAGCCCACCAGCCCCGACGACGTACTCGGCCACGCCGCCGTCCGCGCCGGACAGCCGGTCAAGGTCGCCACCGGCGAACACGTCGCCAACCGGGTCGTGTTCAAGCAGCTCCTCCAGGCCGGGGCCGTCGACTTCGTCCAGATCGACGCCGCACGCGTCGCCGGTGTCAACGAGAACCTGGCGATCCTGCTGCTCGCCGCCAAGTACGGCGTCCCGGTCTGCCCGCACGCGGGCGGCGTCGGGCTCTGCGAACTCGTCCAGCACCTCTCGATGTTCGACTACGTGGCCGTCTCCGGCACCCGCGAGGACCGGGTGATCGAGTACGTCGACCACCTCCACGAGCACTTCACCGACCCCACCGTCATCCAGAACGGCCGCTACACCGCCCCGGAGGCCCCCGGCTTCTCGGCCAGGATGCGCCCCGAGTCCATCGCCGCACACCGCTACCCGCAGGGCCCCGTCTGGCAGGCCCGGCGCCACGACAAGGAGGAGAGCCGATGACCGGCACACGCGACTTCGAGGGGATGAACGCCCTGGTGACCGGCGGCGCCTCCGGTATCGGGGCCGCCGTCACCACCCTGCTCCTGGAGCGCGGAGCCCAGGTCGCCGTCCTCGACCGCGACACCTCCGGAGCGCCCCGGGGTGCCCTCGCCGTCGAGGCCGACGTCACCGACGACGCCGCCGTGCGTGCCGGGGTGGACCGGGCAGCCGCCGCCATGGGCTCCCTGCACACCCTCGTGTCCAACGCGGGCATCGGCGCCATCGGCACCGTCACGGACAACGACGACGCCGAGTGGGCCCGGGTCCTCGACATCAACGTCCTCGGCATGGTCCGCGCCGCCCGGCACGCCCTGCCGCACCTGCGCCGCGCGACTGCCGAGCGCCCCGGAGCCGTATCCATCACGCACACCTGTTCCATCGCCGCGACCGCCGGGCTGCCCCAGCGCGCCCTGTACAGCGCGAGCAAGGGCGCCGTCCTCGCGCTCACCCTCGCCATGGCCGCCGACCACGTCCGTGAGGGCGTCCGCGTCAACTGCGTCAACCCCGGCACCGCCGACACGCCGTGGGTCGGCCGCCTCCTCGACCAGGCGGAGGACCCGGTCGCCGAACGCGCCGCGCTGAACGCCCGGCAGCCGCTGGGCCGGCTGGTCTCCGCCGACGAGGTGGCCGCCGCGATCGTCTACCTCGCGAGCCCCGCCGCGGCTTCCGTGACGGGCGCGGCCCTGGCCGTCGACGGCGGGATGCAGGGCCTGCGCCTGCGCCCCGCCGGCAGCTGAACCCGCACCTTCGCCACGCCCACCCGGGTCCGAGCCGCGACCCCACACAGGAACGGGACACCAATGAGAGTGCGTACGACGAGTGCGGCAGCCTGTGCCGTACTGCTGGCCGTCACCGCCCTCGCGGGCTGCAACCGCGAATCGTCGGACGGCGGCGCGGGCAGCGGCAAGGTCGGCATCGACCTGCCGCGCAGCGACAGCGACTTCTGGAACTCGTACCAGAACTACATCAAGAAGGGCGTCAAGGCCGGCGAGGTCTCCGCGCTCCCGCTGACCAACTCGCAGAACGACATCGGCAAGCTCGTCGCCAACGTCCAGACCTTCACCGACCAGGGCGCCAAGGCCGTCGTGATGGCCCCGCAGGACACCGGTGCGATAGCCGAATCGCTCAACACGCTCAACGAGAAGAAGATCCCCGTCGTCAGCGTCGACACCCGCCCGGACAAGGGCGACATCTACATGGTGGTGCGCGCCGACAACAAGGCGTACGGCACCAACGCCTGCAAGTACCTCGGGGAGCAGCTGAAGGGCAAGGGCAAGGTGGCCGAGTTCCAGGGCGACCTGTCCTCCATCAACGGCCGCGACCGCTCCGAGGCGTTCAAGGCGTGCATGGACAAGGACTACCCGGGCATCGAGGTGTTCGAGCTGGCCACCGACTGGAAGGGCGACGTCGCCTCCGCGAAGCTCCAGTCCACGCTGGCCGCCCACCCCGACATCAACGGCATCTACATGCAGGCCGGCGGCGTCTTCCTGCAGCCCACCCTGGCGCTCCTGGAGCAGAAGAAACTGCTCAAGCCCGCCGGTACGGAGGGCCACATCACCATCATCTCCAACGACGGCATCCCGGAGGAGTTCGACGCCATCCGGGCCGGGAAGATCGACGCCACCATCTCGCAGCCCGCCGACCTGTACGCGAAGTACGCGCTGTACTACGCGAAGGCGGCCCTCGACGGCAAGACCTTCAAGGAGGGCCCCACCGACCACGACTCCACGATCATCAAGATCCCCAACGGCTACGAGGACCAGCTCCCCGCGCCCCTGGTGACCAAGGAGAACGTGGACGACCCGAAGCTGTGGGCCAACCAGCTGGAGAAGAAGTAGCCATGCACCAGGCCGCACCACCACCCGCCGTACAGGCGGAAGGCGTCGTCAAGCGCTTCGGGCCGACCGTGGCGCTCGACGGCGTGAAGCTGACCGTGCGGCCCGGCGAGTCCCACGCGCTCGTCGGCCGCAACGGCGCCGGCAAATCGACGCTGGTCGGCGTCCTCACCGGCCTCCACAAGGCGGACGCCGGCACCGTCACCTTCGGCGGCGAGCCCGCCCCCGCCTTCGGGGACACCACGGCCTGGCAGTCCAGGGTCGCCTGCGTCTACCAGAAGTCCATGGTCGTCCCCGACCTCACCGTCGCCGAGAACCTCTTCCTCAACCGGTTCGAGGAGAACGCCCGCTGGATCAGCTGGGGCAGGCTGCGCAAGCGGGCCGAACGGCTGCTCGCCGCGTACGGCGTCGAGGTCGACCCGGACACCAGGGCGCGCGATCTCGCGGTCGAGCAGCGGCAGTTCGTGGAGATCGCCCGCGCCCTGTCCTTCGGCGCCCGGCTCATCGTCCTGGACGAGCCGACCGCCCAGCTCGACGCCCGGGGCATCGCGCGGCTCTTCGCCAAGCTCCGCGAACTCCAGGCCCAGGGCGTGGCGTTCCTCTTCATCTCGCACCACCTCCAGGAGGTGTACGAGCTGTGCACCGCGGTCACCGTCTACCGCGACGCCCGCCACGTCCTGACCGCGCCCGTCGCCGAGGTCGGCAAGGAGGACCTGGTCGCCGCCATGACCGGCGAGCGGGCGGCCGGTGCCACCGCCTGGCACGCGGCCGGTGACACGGCGCCCGACCCCTCCGCGGAACCCGTCCTGAGCACCGAACGGCTGAGCCTCGCGGGCCGGTTCGAGCCCCTCGACCTCCAGGTGCGCCCCGGCGAGGTGCTGGGCCTGGCGGGCGCCGCCGCCAGCGGCAACACCGCCGTCGGCGAGGTGCTGGCCGGCATGCGCAGGGCGGGCGGCGGCACGGTCCGGGTGCGGGGCAGGGCCGTACGGGCGGGCAGCGTGCCGGACGCGCTGGCCGCCGGGATCGGCTACATCCCGGAGGACCGGCACGACCAGGGCCTCGTCCCGGAGCGCAGCGTCGCGGAGAACGCCACGCTGACGGTCGCCGACCAGCTCGGCCCCTGGGGGACCGTGCTGCCCTCCCGCACCAGGCAGTTCGCCCGGTCCATGATCGACTCGCTGGACATCAAGACCCAGGGCCCCGAGCAGCCCGTCTCCGGGCTCTCCGGCGGCAACCAGCAGAAGGTCGTCGTCGCCCGCGCGCTGGCCCGCGACCCCAGCGTGCTCGTGGCGGTCCGGCCCACGGCGGGCGTGGACGTCAAGTCGAAGGACGCGCTCCTCGGAGTCGTACGCCGGGTCGCCGACGCGGGCAACGCGGCCGTCGTCGTCTCGGACGAACTGGACGACCTGCGGGTCTGCGACCGGGTTCTCGCCCTCTTCCACGGGCGGGTCGTCGCAACGTTCGACAGCGGGTGGACCGACGGGGAGCTCGTCGCCGCCATGGAAGGTGTGGGGGAGAGGGAATGACCGGCACGGTACGGCCGTCCGCGGCCGAGGACGTCGACACGGCGCTGAAGGTGAAGGGCTCCCCGGCCGGGGACACCCCGCTGAGCAGGCTCAAGCTGATCCGGTGGAGCGACTTCTCGCTGGTGCCGGTGATCCTGGTGCTGATGCTGATCGGCTTCATCGTCTCGCCGGTCTTCCTGACCTCCGACAACCTGATCAGCGTCGTCCAGCAGTCCTCCGAGCTGAGCCTGCTCGTCCTCGGCCAGGCGCTGATCCTCATCTGCGGCCGGATGGACCTCTCGCTTGAGTCCACGATCGGCATCGCGCCGGTCGTCGCCATGTGGCTGGTGCTGCCCCCGGACGGCGGCCGCTTCGCCGGCCTCGGGGTGCTCCCCTCCTGGTCCGCGATCCCGCTCTGCCTGCTGGTCGGGCTGGCGGTCGGCGCCGTGAACGGCTTCCTGATGCTGAAGCTCCGGGTCAACGGCTTCATCGCCACGCTCGGCATGCTCACGATGCTGCGCGGCCTCCACATCGGCATCACCGAGGGCAAGTCCATCACCGATGTGCCGGAGTCCTTCCGCTACCTCGGCAAGAGCGAGTGGTTCGGGGTCCCGGCCGCCGTCTGGATCTGCCTGGTCCTCTTCGCGGCCGGCGGCGCGGCGCTCGCCTGGCTGCGCCACGGACGCGCGCTGTACGCGATCGGCGGCAACCCGGAAGCGGCCCGCGCGGCCGGCATCCGCGTCGACCGCGTCACCTGGACCGTCCTCGCCATCGGCGGCCTGCTCGCGGCCTTCGCCGGCATCCTCTACACCGGCCACTACGGTGCGGTCGCGGCCACCCAGGGCGACGGCTGGATCTTCCAGGTGTTCGCCGCCGCGGTGATCGGCGGCATCAGCCTCAAGGGCGGCCGCGGCACGCTCTTCGGCGCCCTCACCGGCGTACTGACGCTCCAACTCGTCGTCAACGTCATGACCCTGGGCGGCGTCCCGGCCCTCTGGAACCAGTTCCTGAACGGCGCGATCATCATCGTCGCCCTGGTCATCTCCCGCTTCGCGAGCGGCGAGAAGCAGGACTGAACCCTTTGGTCCTCAAGCGCCGGACGGGCTTCTTCGGCCCGTCCGGCGTCTTTCAAGCCCCTCCGGCGTTTGAGGAGCGGGGTCCGGGGCAGAGCCCCGAAGCGGTCACAACGTAGACCGCAGCCACTGCTCCACACTCGCCACATGCACCGTGGCCCACGCCCGCGCAGCCTCCGCGTCCCGGTCCCGCAGCGCCCCCAGAATCGCCCGGTGCTCATGCAGCGTCCGGCTCACCGCGTCCTCCTGCGTCAGCCCACGCCATACCCGCGCCCGCGTCGTCGGCCCCGAGAGCCCGTCCAGCAGCGAGCAGAGCACCGAGTTCCCGGACGCCTGGACGATGCCCCGGTGGAAGTCCAGGTCACAGGCGACCAGCTCCTCCACCGACGGATGTTCGCCCAGCGCGTCGAGCTGCGCGCTCAGCGCGTCCAGCTCCTCCTCGCCGATCCGGCCCGCCGCCATCGCGGTCGCGGCGGGCTCCAGGATCCGGCGCACCGCCAGGAACTCCAGCACGGTGTCGTCCCGGTGGAAGTCCACGACGAAGCTCAGCGCTTCGAGCAGCAGCTGGGGGTCCAGGCTCGTCACGTACGTGCCGTCGCCCTGGCGGACGTCGAGAATGCGGATCAGCGACAGGGCGCGCACCGCCTCCCGCAGCGAGTTGCGGGAAAGCCCCAGCTCCGAGGCGAGTTCGCTCTCCTTGGGGAGACGATCGCCGGGCCGTAGCGCACCCGAGACGATCATTCCCTTGATCTTCTCGATGGCCTCGTCGGTGACAGCCATGGGCGACCTCCAGACATCCGATGTATCGCCCCTATTATGCGGCCACGACGAAGGCCGGTACGACCGTCGGACCGCCTCGCGGTCCGCCGGCCGCCCGGCCCGTCCGCGCTCAGCCCCGCCGCTCGCCGAGCACCTTCTCCACCCCGGCCCGCACCTCGTCGGTCGCCAGGCCCCGGATCGTCAGCGTCGTCCGCCGCCGCAGCACGTCGTCCGCCGTCTCGGCCCACTCGTGGTCCCGGGCGTAGGCGACCTGCGCCCAGACCTCCGGCGCGTCCGGGTGGATCCGCTCGGCCAGCGCCGGGTCCTCGTTGGCCATCCGCGCGATGTCGAAGGCCAGCGAACCGTAGTGCGTGGCCAGATGGCGTGCGGTGTCGGCGGCCATCCGGGGACCGGGCGTCCCGCCGTCAACCAGCAGCCGGTGCGCCACCGCGTTCGGGCTGGCGATCCCGGGCAGCGGCAGCTTCCTGGGCAGCCGGGACATCGGTTCCATGTCCTCCGCCAGCGGGTGCCCGGGCAGCGCGGCGAGCTTGTTCATCACCGTACGGCCGATGTGGCGGAAGGTCGTCCACTTGCCGCCGGCCACCGACAGCATCCCGCCCCGGCCCTCCGTCACGACCGTCTCGCGCTTGGCCTTCGAGGTGTCGCCGGGCCCGCCGGGCAGCACCCGCAGACCGGCGAAGGAGTACGTGATCAGGTCCCGGGAGAGCTGCTGGTCGCGTACCGAGAACGCGGCCTCGTCCAGGATCTGCGCGGTGTCCTTCTCGGTCACCGCGACATCCGCCGGGTCGCCCTCGTACTCCTCGTCCGTCGTGCCCAGCAGCAGCATGTCCTCCCAGGGCAGGGCGAACGTGATGCGGTACTTGTCGATCGGCGTGGCCAGCGCGGCCTTCCACGGCCGGGTCCGCTTCAGCACCAGGTGGGCGCCCTTGGACAGGCGTATGGAGGGCGCCGCGTTCGGGTCCTCCATCTTCCGCAGGTGGTCCACCCACGGCCCGGTCGCGTTCAGCACCAGCCGGGCGGTCACCCCGAACTCCGTACCGTCCATGGAGTCCCGCAGCTCCGCGCCCGTCACCCGGCCCCGGGTGAACCGCAGCCCGGTCACCGCCGCGTGGTTGAGGACCACCGCGCCCGCGTCCACGGCCGCGCGCACCGTCATCAGCGCCATCCGCGCGTCGTTCATCTGGTCGTCGCCGTAGACCGCGACCGCCCGCAGGTTCTCGGTACGCAGCTCCGGCACATCGCGCGCCGCCCGCGCCGGGCTGATCACATGGCCGACACCGTCGCCGAAGGCGGACAGCGCCGAGTAGGCGAAGACACCCGCGCCGAGCTTCGCCGCGCCGTGCGGCCCGCCCTTGTAGACCGGCAGGTAGAAGGTGAGCGGGTTGGCCAGGTGCGGGGCGACCTGGCGGGAGACCGCACGGCGCTCGAAGTGGTTCTCCGCCACCAGCTTCACCGCACCGGTCTGGAGGTAGCGCAGACCGCCGTGCAGCAGCTTGGAGGAGGCGGAGGAGGTGGCGCCGGCGAAGTCGCCGGCGTCCACCAGGGCCACCCGCAGTCCGGACTGCGCGGCGTGCCAGGCGGTGGAGATGCCCAGGATGCCGCCGCCGATCACCAGGAGGTCGTACGTCGCCTTGGAGAGCTGCTCCCGGGTCTCGGCACGGCTCGGAAGTGAGCCGGAGGCCGGACGCGTCCCGAGTGCGGGGACGCTCTGCAGGGTGGTCATGTTCTCTACTCCTCGTCGTCCAGCCAGCCCATGGTGCGTTCCACGGCCTTGAGCCAGCTCTTGTACTCGCGGGCGCGGGTGTCCGCGTCCATGCGGGGGGTCCACTCGGCGGCGCGGCGCCAGTTGGCGCGCAGCGCGTCGGTGTCCGGCCAGAAGCCGACGGCCAGGCCGGCGGCGTAGGCGGCGCCGAGGCAGGTGGTCTCGGCGACCATCGGCCGCACCACGGGCGCGTCCAGGAAGTCGGCGAGCGTCTGCATCAGCAGGTTGTTGGAGGTCATGCCGCCGTCGACCTTCAGCGCGGTCAGCTCGACGCCGGAGTCCTTGGTCATGGCGTCGCTGATCTCACGCGTCTGCCAGGCGGTGGCCTCAAGCACGGCACGGGCGATGTGCGCCTTGGTGACGTAGCGGGTGAGACCGGCGATGACACCGCGTGCGTCGGGGCGCCAGTACGGGGCGAAGAGGCCGGAGAACGCGGGCACGAAGTACGCGCCGCCGTTGTCCTCCACCGAGGAGGCCAGGGTCTCGATCTCGGCGGCGGACTGGATCAGCCCCATCTGGTCGCGCATCCACTGGACCAGCGAACCGGTGACGGCGATCGACCCCTCCAGGGCGTACACCGCCTTCTGGTCGCCGATCCGGTAACCGACGGTCGTCAGCAGCCCGTTGTAGGAGTTGACGGGCGTGTCGCCGGTGTTGATCAGCATGAAGGTGCCGGTGCCGTACGTGGACTTGGCCTCGCCCTCGGAGAAGCAGGTCTGGCCGAACAGCGCCGCCTGCTGGTCGCCCAGCGCGGAGGCCACCGGCACCCCGTCGAGCACGCCGCCCTTGGTGGTGCCGTAGACCTCGGAGGAGGACCGGATCTCGGGCAGCACGGCCATGGGCACGCCGATGGACGAACAGATCTTCTCGTCCCACTGCATGGTGTGCAGGTTCATCAGGAGGGTCCGCGAGGCGTTGGTGACGTCGGTGACGTGGACGCCGCCGTCGGTGCCGCCGGTCAGGTTCCAGATGACCCAGGAGTCCATCGTGCCGAAGAGGATGTCGCCGCGCTCGGCCCGCTCGCGCAGCCCCTCGACGTGGTCGAGCAGCCAGCGCGCCTTGGGCCCGGCGAAGTACGAGGAGAGCGGCAGCCCGGTCTCGCGGCGGAAGCGGTCCGGGCCGACGTTGCGCCCGAGCTCCTTGCAGAGCGCGTCCGTACGGGTGTCCTGCCAGACGATGGCGTTGTGGACGGGCTCACCGGTGTTCTTGTCCCACAGCAGGGTCGTCTCGCGCTGGTTGGTGATGCCGATCGCCTTGACGTCGGCGGCGGTGATGCCCGCCTTGGAGATCGCCCCGGCGACGACTTCCTGGACGTTCGCCCAGATTTCGGCCGCGTCGTGTTCGACCCAGCCGGGCTTGGGAAAGATCTGCTCGTGCTCCTTCTGGTCGACGGAGACGATCCGCCCGTCCTTGTCGAAGACGATGCAGCGGCTGGAGGTCGTGCCTTGGTCGATGGCCGCGATGAACGGCCCGGCGCCGTGGCTGCCGGTGGTGTGTGCGTCGGTCACGGTGTGCTCCCGGAGGTCTGTGCGGTGTGGTGTGAGGGCGGACACGGCCTAGGCGAACGCGAGGTTGTAGAGGCCGCCCGCGAGTGCGCCGCCGATCAGCGGGCCGACGACGGGGACCCATGCGTAGCCCCAGTCGGAGCCGCCCTTGTTCGGCAGCGGAAGCAGCGCGTGCACGATACGCGGACCGAGGTCGCGGACCGGGTTGATCGCGTAGCCCGTCGGCCCGCCGAGCGACAGGCCGATGCCGACGACGACCAGGGCGGTGATCAGCGCGCCCAGCGTGCCGAGCCCGTTGCCGTCGGCGTTGAGGCCCTGGGTGAGGATGGCCAGGACCAGCACGACCGTGGCGATGACCTCGGTGAGGACGTTCTGCACCGCGTTCCGGATCTCGGGGCCCGTCGAGAAGACGCCGAGGACCGGTCCCGCCTCGGGGGCCGCGGCCTGGTCGACCATGCCCTCCTCACCCGAATGGGCGCGCAGGATCTCCGGGTCGGTCAGATGCGCCCGGAACTGCCCGTAGTAGGTGAGCCAGACCAGCACCGCGCCGATCATCGCGCCGAGCAGTTCGGAGGCGAGGTAGAGCGGTACGTCGCTCCACTCGGTGCCGCCCTCGATGGCCAGGCCGATGGTGACGGCCGGGTTGAGATGAGCCCCCGACACGCCGCCGGCGAGATACGCGCCGGTCAGTACCGCGAAGCCCCACCCGAAGGTGATGGCGACCCAGCCGGCGTTCTGCGCCTTCGAGTGCTTGAGCGTGACGGCGGCACAGACACCGCCGCCGAGCAGGATGAGCACGGCGGTACCGATGGTCTCGCCGATGAAGATGTCGGAGCTGGACACCCGCGACTCCTTTGTCCTTCGTCCAGGAAGCCGAACCCCGGGTCCCACCGGTGGTCCGCGCCCTCGTGTGAGGGCTTGGCCGGCCCCTGGGGGGTGTCTTGCCGACCACGGCCCAGGCCGTGGTCGGGGCCGGGACCCCCCCCCCACCGCAAACCCACACAGCCTAAAACATTGTGTTTGGTGACATGGCCGCCGGGTGAAGGGCGGGTTAGTCCC
>NZ_JBVJAM010000009.1:161332-267304 GCF_055590565.1 Streptomyces sp. NPDC041814
GGCCCCTGCCGGCCCGACCCGTCCGCCGGCGGGGGCCTCCCCGGGTATGTTGGGGGGGGGCGGGGGGGGGGGGGGGCGGCCGCCCCCCCCCCCCCCCCCGGGGGGGGCCCCAAACCCACCCCCCAGCACCGTCACACCCTAACGCGAATATCCGTTAGGTGTTCGACAATGCCGACCGGTGAACGGCAGTGTTTCTCCCGGGCGAAGGCAGCGTCAAGGGATGTGACGTACGAATCGATCGTTACGAGGGGAGCCGGCCCGGTACCGGCAGGCTCAGAAGCGGCGGGCGCCCAGGTCCCGCGAGACCGCGCGGGCGCAGTCGCGGACCGCCGCGACCAGCTCCGGGCGCAGCTCGCCGTCCTTGCAGACGCGCTCCACCGCGCCGGTGACGGCTATGGCTCCCACCGGCATCCGGCGCCGGTCGTGGATCGGCGCGGCCACCGCGGCCACGCCCTCCCAGGTCTCCTCCACGTCCGACCCCCAGCCCCGGGCCCGCACGACGTCGAGCACCGACTCGAACTCCTCGGCGCCGGTCACCGTCCGGGGCGTGAACAGCCGGCGCTCGGCCTCCATGGCCTCGGTGTGTGCCACCGGGTCGTACGCGGCCAGCACCTTGCCGAGGGCCGTGGAGTGCAGCGGCTGCATGGCGCCCACCTCAAGCACCTGCCGGCTGTCGTCGGGCCGGAAGACGTGGTGGACGATGAGGACGCCCTGCTGGTGCAGCACGCCCAGGTGGACGCTCTCGCCGCTGGACCGGGCCAGGTCGTCCGTCCATACCAGGGCCCGGGCCCGCAGCTCGTGCACGTCGAGATAGCTGTTGCCCAGGCGCAACAGCTCCGCGCCCAGCTGGTAGCGGCCGGAGGCGGCGTCCTGCTCCACGAAGCCCTCGTGCTGGAGGGTGCGCAGGATGCCGTGCGCGGTGCCCTTGGCCAGGCCCAGTGAGGAGGCGATGTCCGACAGCCCGAGCCGCCGCTCGCCGCCTGCCAGCAGGCGCAGCATCGCGGCCGCCCGCTCCAGCGACTGGATGTTCTTGGCCATCGCGCCGTACTCCTCCACCTTGTTCGACAATGCTGAACACTATCGGTCGATGCCGACCTGCGCTCGGTCACGGTAGAAGTCCGCAGCACCCCGCGACACCGGAACCCCCGTCATCAGGATGCCGTCCGGCTCGTGGGACAGAGTGACGGCCCAGGTCGCCGCCCGGCTACCCTGGCCGGGTGCGCCTTCCGCCGAAGACGCAAAGCCGACAGCCGTCGCATCCCAGGGAGTACATCCATGGCCTCGTCGCCGACCCCTTCCGCCGACAGCCGGAACCGATCCGCAGCCCTCCGTGAGGCACTCGCCACCCGCGTGGTGGTGGCCGACGGCGCGATGGGCACCATGCTCCAGGCCCAGGACCCCACGCTCGCGGACTTCGAGAACCTCGAAGGCTGCAACGAGATCCTCAACCTCACCCGGCCCGACATCGTGCGCTCCGTGCACGAGGCGTACTTCGCCGTCGGCGTGGACTGCGTCGAGACGAACACCTTCGGGGCCAACACGGCGGCGCTCGGCGAGTACGACATTCCCGAGCGGGTCCACGAGCTGTCCGAGGCCGGGGCGCGCATCGCCCGCGAGGTCGCCGACGAGTACACCGCCTCTTCCGGTGAGCAGCGGTGGGTCCTCGGCTCCATGGGCCCCGGCACCAAGCTGCCGACCCTCGGCCACATCGCGTACGCCACCGTCCGCGACGGCTTCCAGGCGAACGCCGAGGGCCTGATCGCAGGCGGCGCGGACGCGCTGATCGTCGAGACGACGCAGGACCTCCTCCAGACCAAGGCCGCCGTCCTCGGCGCCCGCCGCGCCCTCGACGCCCTGGGCAGCGACCTCCCGCTGCTGTGCTCCCTGGCCTTCGAGACGACCGGCACCATGCTGCTGGGCTCCGAGATCGGCGCGGCCCTGACCGCCCTGGAACCCCTCGGCATCGACATGATCGGCCTGAACTGCTCGACCGGCCCGGCCGAGATGAGCGAGCACCTGCGCTACCTCACCCGGCACTCCCGCATCCCGTTGCTCTGCATGCCCAACGCCGGACTGCCGGTCCTCACCAAGGACGGCGCGCACTTCCCGCTCGACGCCGAGGGTCTGGCCGACGCGCAGGAGACCTTCGTCCAGGAGTACGGCCTCTCGCTGGTCGGCGGCTGCTGCGGTACGACCCCGGAGCACCTGCGCCAGGTGGTCGAGCGCGTCCGCGGCACGGTCCCGGGCGCCCGCGAACCGCGCCCCGAACCCGGCGCCGCGTCGCTCTACCAGACCATCCCGTTCCGCCAGGACACGGCGTACCTGGCGATCGGTGAGCGTACGAACGCCAACGGGTCGAAGAAGTTCCGTGAGGCCATGCTCGAAGGCCGTTGGGACGACTGCGTCGAGATGGCCCGCGACCAGATCCGCGAGGGCGCGCACATGCTCGACCTGTGCGTCGACTACGTCGGCCGCGACGGCGTCGCCGACATGGAGGAGCTGGCCGGCCGGTTCGCCACCGCCTCCACCCTGCCGATCGTCCTGGACTCCACGGAACTGCCCGTGCTCCGGGCGGGCCTGGAGAAGCTGGGCGGCCGCGCGGTCCTGAACTCGGTGAACTACGAGGACGGCGACGGTCCCGAGTCGCGTTTCGCGAAGGTGACGCAGCTGGCGGCCGAGCACGGTGCCGCGTTGATCGCGCTGACGATCGACGAGGAGGGTCAGGCCCGCACCGTCGAGCACAAGGTCGCCGTCGCGGAGCGGCTGATCGAGGATCTGACCGGCACCTGGGGCATCCAGGAGTCGGACATCCTCATCGACACCCTGACCTTCACGATCTGCACCGGTCAGGAGGAGTCCCGCAAGGACGGGGTCGCCACCATCGAGGCGATCCGGGAGCTGAAGAAGCGTCACCCGGACGTGCAGACGACGCTGGGTCTGTCGAACATCTCCTTCGGCCTGAATCCGGCCGCGCGTGTCGTGCTGAACTCGGTCTTCCTGGACGAGTGCGTGAAGGCGGGCCTGGATTCCGCGATCGTGCACGCGTCGAAGATCCTGCCGATCGCCCGGCTTGAGGAGGAGCAGGTCGAGGTCGCCCTCGACCTGATCTACGACCGCCGCGCCGAGGGCTACGACCCCCTCCAGAAGCTCATGGAGCTGTTCGAGGGCGTCAACATGAAGTCGATGAAGGAGGGCAAGGCCGAGGAACTGGCCGCCCTCCCGCTGGACGAGCGGCTTCAGCGCCGCATCATCGACGGCGAGAAGAACGGCCTGGAGGACGACCTCGCCGAGGCGCTGAAGGACACTCCGGCGCTCGACATCGTCAACAACACCCTCCTGGAGGGCATGAAGGTCGTCGGCGAGCTGTTCGGCTCCGGGCAGATGCAGCTGCCGTTCGTCCTCCAGTCCGCCGAGGTCATGAAGAGCGCGGTCGCCTACCTGGAACCGCACATGGAGAAGTCGGACGCCGAGGGCAAGGGCACCATCGTGCTGGCCACCGTCCGCGGCGACGTCCACGACATCGGCAAGAACCTGGTCGACATCATCCTCTCCAACAACGGGTTCAACGTCGTCAACATCGGCATCAAGCAGCCCGTCTCCGCGATCCTGGAGGCCGCCGAGGAGCACAAGGCGGACGTCATCGGGATGTCCGGCCTCCTCGTCAAGTCCACGGTGATCATGAAGGAGAACCTGGAGGAGCTGAACCAGCGCAAGCTGGCCGCCGACTACCCGGTCATCCTCGGCGGCGCCGCGCTGACCCGCGCCTACGTCGAGCAGGACCTCCACGAGATCTACGAGGGCGAGGTGCGCTACGCGCGCGACGCCTTCGAGGGCCTGCGCCTGATGGACGCCCTCATCGCCGTCAAGCGCGGCGTCCCCGGCGCCGCACTGCCCGAGCTGAAGCAGCGCCGCGTCCCCAAGCGCGACACCGCCGTCCTGGAGGTGAACGAGCCGGAGGAGGGCGTCCGCTCCGACGTCTCCGTCACCAACCCGGTCCCCACCCCGCCGTTCTGGGGCAGCCGGGTCATCAAGGGCATCCAGCTCAAGGAGTACGCCTCCTGGCTGGACGAGGGCGCCCTGTTCAAGGGGCAGTGGGGCCTCAAGCAGGCCAGGGCCGGTGACGGACCCACGTACGAGGAGCTCGCCGAGAGCGAGGGACGCCCGCGGCTGCGCGGCCTCCTCGACCGGCTCCAGACGGACAACCTGCTCGAAGCGGCCGTCGTCTACGGCTACTACCCCTGCGTCTCCAAGGGCGACGACCTGATCCTGCTCCACGAGGACGGCTCCGAGCGCACCCGCTTCACCTTCCCGCGCCAGCGCCGCGGCCGGCGCCTCTGCCTGGCGGACTTCTTCCGGCCCGAGGAGTCCGGCGAGACGGACGTCGTCGGCCTCCAGGTCGTCACCGTCGGCTCCAGAATCGGCGGCGAGACCGCCAAGCTCTTCGAGGCCAACGCCTACCGCGACTACCTGGAGCTGCACGGCCTCTCCGTCCAGCTCGCCGAGGCCCTGGCCGAGTACTGGCACGCCCGGGTCCGCTCGGAGCTCGGCTTCGCGGGGGAGGACCCGGCGGAGGTCGAGGACATGTTCGCCCTGAAGTACCGGGGCGCGCGCTTCTCGCTCGGCTACGGCGCCTGCCCGGACCTGGAGGACCGCGCCAAGATCGCGGACCTGCTGCAGCCGGAGCGGATCGGCGTCAGCCTCTCCGAGGAGTTCCAGCTGCACCCCGAGCAGTCGACCGACGCGATCGTCATCCACCACCCGGAGGCGAAGTACTTCAACGCGCGGTAAGACGCCGTTCGACGCGTCGTAGCGGATCACGTCGTACACTGGTCGGTCCAGCGCAGGCCGGTCGCCCATCCTCCGGGACGGGTGGCCGGCCTTCTCGTCCCTCATGGAAGGTGTGCCGGATGACCAGCACGGTTCCCGCGTCCCTGACCCGCACGGCGGAAGGCGCTGCCCTCCAGGCCGTCTTTCTCGACATGGACGGCACCCTGGTCGACACCGAGGGCTTCTGGTGGGAGGTCGAGGTCGAGGTCTTCGCCGGCCTCGGCCACCGGCTGGACGAGGCGTGGCGGGACGTGGTCGTCGGCGGGCCGATGTCGCGCAGCACCGGCTACCTCATCGAGGCGACCGGCGCCGACATCACCCTCGAAGAGGCCGCCGTACTGCTCAACGACCGGTTCGAGAAGCGCATCGGCAACGGGGTCCCACTGATGCCCGGCGCCGCCCGCCTCCTCGCCGAACTGCGCCGCCACGAGATCCCCACCGCCCTCGTCTCCGCCTCGCACCGCCGCATCATCGACCGGGTCCTGGACTCGGTGGGCCACCACCACTTCGCGCTCACCGTCGCCGGCGACGAGGTCACCCGCACCAAGCCGCACCCCGAGCCGTACCTCACCGCCGCGCACGGCTTCGGGGCCGACCCCCGGCTGTGCGCCGTCATCGAGGACACCGCGACCGGGGTGGCCGCCGCCGAGGCCGCCGGCTGCCGAGTGGTCGCCGTGCCCTCGGTCTCCCCGATCGCGCCCGCCGAAGGCCGGGTGGTCGTGCGATCGCTGGAAGAAGTGAATCTCACATTCCTCCGGGGCCTCATCAACTGAATGCGTCGGTGCGGGCACCGAGAGTATTTCTGTGAATGAACAGAAAAGCTCTCGCGGTGGCCGTGCGAAAGAATTCTTCGCACGCCCCCCGTCCGGCATTCCGGAACGCGCCCGTTAATGTATTTCTCCCTGAACCGATGAGGGAGAACGGCCCATCATGAAACGCAAGACCCTGGTGCTGCCGGCCGCCGCGGCCGTCCTGGCGCCCGTGCTCGCCGGGTGCGGCACGGCGGGAGGCGGCATCACGGGGAGCGGCACCGGCGCCATCGTCGTCGGCACCACGGACCGGATCGCCGCATCCGCCGGAGCCCCCTCCCCGCTCGACCCGGCCGTCGGCTACGAGGCGGGCGTCTGGAACGTCCTGCGGCAGACCGTGCAGACCCTCATGGCCACCCCGCGCGGCGGCGGGCTCCCGGTCCCCGAAGCGGCCGAGAGCTGCGGATTCACGGACCGCGAGAGCGAGAGCTACCGCTGCCGGCTGCGTGCCGGGCTCACCTTCGCCGACGGCACCCCGGTCACCGCCGACGACGTCAAGTACTCCCTCGACCGGGTGCGGCGGATCAAGTCCGCGAACGGGCCCGCCGCCCTCCTCGACAACATCGACACCGTCGAGACCTCCGGCACCCGCGAGGTCGTCTTCCACCTCAAGACCCCCGACGCCACCTTCCCGTACAAGCTCGCCACGCCGCCCGCCGGAATCGTCCCGCACGATGAGTACCCGGCGAATTCCGCCCGCAGCGGATTCCAGGTGGATGGCTCGGGGCCGTACACCATGAAACCGGAAGTGAAATCCGGGCGGCTCGTGAAAATCTCCTTCACCAGGAATCCCCATTACCGGGGGAGTTACGAGGTGCGGAGCGGGTCCGTCGAACTCGATCTCTTTCCCGACGCCACCGCCATGGGCAAGGCGTTCGACGGCGAGAAGATCGACATGATGGCCCGCACCCTCTCCACCGAGCAGGCTCAGCGCATGCTGGCCAAGCCCGAGAACGGGGTCAGGCTCAGCGAGATGCCCGGACTCGCCATCAGCTACCTCGGCTTCGACACCGAGGAAACCGTCCTCCGGAACAAGGCCGTCCGCCAGGCCGTCGCCCAGGTGGTCGACCGGGGCAGGATCGCGAGCGAGGTCTACGGCGCCACGGTCGAACCGCTGTACTCACTCATCCCGAGCGGGATCACCGCCCACGACAACGCGTTCTACAGCACCTACGGCGAACCCAGCGCCGCCAAGGCCGCCGCCCTCCTCAGGAAGGCGAAGGTCCACACCCCGGTGCGGTTCACGCTGCACTACACCGACGACCACTACGGCCGGGACACCGCCACCGAGTTCCAGGCGCTGAAGAAGCAGCTCAACGACACCGGGCTCTTCGACATCACCGTCCAGGGCACCCCCTGGAGCCGCTACCGCCCCGCCGAACTCCGCGGCGACTACGCCGCCTACGGCATGGGCTGGTTCCCCGACTTCCCGGACCCCGACAACTACACGGCGCCCTTCCTCGGCCCGGACAACTTCCTCGGCTCGCCGTACACCTCCACCGAGGCCCGGGACCTCATCGCGCACTCCCGCCGACAGGCCGACCGGGGCGCCGCCGCGCCCGCCTTCGAACGGCTCCAGGACATCGTCGCCCGGGACGTGCCCGTCCTCCCGCTCTGGCAGGGCAAGCAGTACGTCGCCTCCCGCGAGGACCTGAGCGGCGTCGAGTGGGCGGTCGACTCCGGTGCCGACCTCCACCTGTGGGAACTGGGACGGGGCACCGACTAGGGCGTGGTTCGAAAGTCCCGCCCGTCCGGCGGGCGGACGGCGCTACTTCCGCAACACGCCCTGGCGCCCACCGCGCCCCGGGGTCACTGCGCGCCGGGGCGCACCAGGCCGCTCTCGTACGCGTAGACCGCGGCCTGGACCCGGTCGCGCAGGCCCAGCTTCGTCAGCACATGGCCCACATGGGTCTTCACCGTCGTCTCGCTGACGAACAGGTCGGCGGCGATCTCCGCGTTCGACAGGCCGCGCGCCACCAGCTTCAGCACCTCGACCTCCCGGTCCGTCAGCGTGTGCAGCGTGTCCGGCACGGGCTCCTCGCCCGACGGCAGATGATCCGCGTACTTGTCGAGCAGCCGGCGCGTCACGCTCGGGGCGAGCATCGCCTCACCGCCCGCCACCACCCGGATCGCCTGCACCAGCTCATCGGCCGGGGCGTCCTTCAGCAGGAAGCCGCTGGCCCCGGCCCGCAGCGCCTCCACCACGTACTCGTCCAGGTCGAACGTGGTCAGCACCAGCACCTTCGCCGGACCGTCCCGGCCCGGACCGGTGATCTGCCGGGTCGCCTCGACCCCGTCCATCCGCGGCATCCGGATGTCCATCAGCACCACATCGGGCTGGAGCGCGCGCACCTGGTCGAGCGCCTGGAGGCCGTCACCGGCCTCACCCACCACCGCCAGATCGCCCTCGGCCTCCAGAATCATCCGGAAGCCCGTGCGCAGCAGCGGTTGGTCATCGACCAGAAGGACGCGGATAGCCACCAGATCTCCTCAATGCCCGTCGAGGGCCACAGGCCGGCCGGCCTCGGCCCGGACCGGCTCCATTCTGCCCTGGTCATCCTCCGCCGGACCGGCCGGGCGGACCGACAGCGGATACACCGGGGGAGTCCCGCCGAATTCCGGACAGAGCGCCTGGTGGTCGCACCAGCCGCACAGCTTCGTCGGACGCGGCCGCCACTCACCCGTCCGCGTCGCCAGCGAGATCGCCTCCCACAGCGCCAGCAGCTTGCGCTCCACCCGCTCCAGGTCCGCCACCACCGGGTCGTACGTCAGCACGTCACCGCTGCCCAGGTAGACCAGCTGGAGCCGGCGCGGCACGACACCCTTCAGCCGCCAGATCACCAGGGCGTAGAACTTCATCTGGAACAGCGCCCCCTCCGCGTACTCCGGACGCGGCGCCTTCCCCGTCTTGTAGTCCACGATCCGGACCTCGCCCGTCGGCGCCACGTCGATCCGGTCGATCACCCCGCGCAGCCGCAGCCCCGACTCCAGCTCCGTCTCCACGAACAGCTCGCGCTCCGCCGGCTCCAGCCGCGTCGGGTCCTCCAGCGAGAACCAGCGCTCCACCAGCTGCTCCGCCTGCCCCAGCCACCGCGCCAGCCGCTCGCCCCCCGGATCCTCCGCGAAGAGCTCCCCCAGCTCGGGCTTCGACTCCAGCAGCCGGTCCCACTGACCCGGGATCAGCGCCGTCGCCCTGCCGGGCGTGCGCTCCACCGCCGGGTTGTCGAACAGCCGCTCAAGCACCGCATGGACCAGCGTCCCCCGGGTAGCCGCCTCGCTGGGCTTCTGCGGCAGCTTGTCGATGACACGGAAGCGGTACAGCAGGGGGCACTGCATGAAATCGCTCGCCCGCGAGGGGGAGAGCGAGGAGGGTGGCTGCGGCACCGGCTGGGACGGCGGCGGAACGGAGGTCATGCAAAGACCCTACGACCCGCCACTGACACCAATCGGCATACCATCGACCACAGACCCCCGAACACCGCATCATCGTGCCGAAAGGCACCGAACCGAAGGGACCTCGTGGACGAGAGCGGCGACGGCCCGCGGCCGCAGCCCGGCCCGACGGGCCCCGGCCCCGGCGGCGGCCCCCGCAAGGACGCGCCCCCGCGCCGGGACGAGCCCGGAGGCGGCATCCTCATGGGCCGCCCCTTCGGCGTGCCCGTCTACGTCGCGCCCAGCTGGTTCCTGGTGGCGGCCCTGATCACCTGGGTCTTCGGCGGCCAGCTCGACCGGGTGCTGCCCGACCTCGGCGCCGCCCGGTACCTCGTCGCGCTCTTCTTCGCGATCGCGTTCTACGCCTCCGTCCTCGTCCACGAGCTCGCCCACACCATCGCCGCCCTGCGCTACAAGCTCCCCGTCCGGCGTATCCAGCTCCAGTTCTTCGGCGGCGTCTCGGAGATCGAGAAGGAGTCCGAGACGCCCGGCCGCGAATTCGTCCTCGCCTTCGTCGGCCCGCTGCTCTCCCTCGTCCTGGGCGGGCTCTTCTACGTGCCCCTGCGCTTCGTGGAACGCGGCACCGTCCCCGCCGTCCTGCTCGGCGGCCTGATGATCTCCAACCTCATCGTCGCCGCCTTCAACCTGCTGCCCGGCCTCCCGCTCGACGGCGGCCGCATGCTCAGGGCCGTCGTCTGGAAGATCACCGGCAAGCCGATGAGCGGCACCGTCGCGGCCGCCTGGGTCGGCCGCGCCCTCGCCGTCGGCACCCTCGTCGGCCTCCCGCTCCTCACCCGCAGCGGTTCCCTGGGCAACGACGCGAGCGAGATCAGCGGCATGGACACCCTCACCGACGCCCTGCTCGCCGCGATCCTCGCCGCCATCATCTGGACCGGCGCCGGCAACAGCCTGCGCATGGCCCGGCTCCGCGAGCACCTGCCAGAACTGCGCGCCCGCAGCCTCACCCGCCGCGCCGTCCCCGTCGAGGCCGCGACCCCGCTCTCCGAGGCGCTGCGCCGGGCCAACGAGGCCGGTGCCCGCGCCCTCGTCGTCGTGGACGGCACCGGGGAGCCCAAGGCCCTCGTCCGGGAGACGGCCATCGTCGCCGTCCCCGAGCACCGCCGCCCCTGGGTCGCCGTCAGCGGCCTCGCCCAGGACCTCACCGACGGCATGCGGGTCCCCGCCGAACTCGCCGGCGAAGCGCTCCTGGACCGCCTCAAGGCCACTCCCGCCACCGAGTACCTCGTGGTGGAGGAGACCGGCGAGATCTACGGCGTCCTGTCCACCGCCGACGTCGAGCGCGCCTTCGTCGCCGCCATGGCCCGCCCCGCCGCCTGACGCCCGCCGGCACACCCGTACATCCGTACGGGCGGCGGGTCGGCGGCCCCCGAAACACCGGTACGCTGGTCACATGTCTGAACCGACCGGTGCCGCCCGCCGACGCGGGCCCTTCAAGGTCGGGGACCAGGTCCAGCTCACCGATCCCAAGGGACGCCACCACACCTTCACGCTCGAAGCCGGAAAGAACTTCCACACCCACAAGGGTTCTTTCCCGCACGACGAGCTGATCGGTGCCCCCGAGGGCAGTGTGGTCCGTACCACGGGAAACGTCGCCTACCTCGCGCTGCGCCCCCTGCTCCCCGACTACGTCCTGTCCATGCCCCGCGGCGCCGCCGTGGTCTACCCGAAGGACGCGGGCCAGATCCTCGCCTTCGGCGACATCTTCCCCGGCGCACGCGTCGTGGAGGCGGGCGTCGGCTCGGGCGCGCTCTCCACCTTCCTGCTCCGCGCCATCGGCGAACAGGGCATGCTGCACTCCTACGAGCGCCGCGAGGACTTCGCCGAGATCGCCCAGCAGAACGTCGAGCGCTACTTCGGCAGCCCGCACCCGGCCTGGCAGCTCACGGTCGGCGACCTCCAGGACAACCTCACGGACACCGACGTGGACCGCGTCGTGCTGGACATGCTGGCGCCCTGGGAATGCCTGGACGTCGTCTCCAAGGCGCTCGTCCCCGGCGGCATCCTCTGCGCGTACGTCGCCACCACCACCCAGCTCTCCCGGACGGTCGAGTCCATCCGTGAGATCGGCTGCTTCGCCGAGCCGCAGCCCTGGGAGTCGATGATCCGCAACTGGCACGTGGAGGGCCTGGCCGTGCGCCCGGACCACCGCATGATCGGGCACACCGGCTTCCTCGTCACCGCCCGCCGGCTCGCCGACGGCGTCGAGGCCCCGGCCCGTCGCCGCCGCCCCTCCAAGGGCGCCTACGGCGAGGACTACGACGGCCCGGGCGGCCGGAGCGGCCCCTCCCGCGACTGACCTCGCGGCAACGTACCGGCGCCGCCGCCGAGTTCCCGGACCGACCCGGGGCCCGGCGGCGGCGCCCTCTCCGTATGCGGCGCGTCATCCTTGCCCACCCCACCGTTCCGCTGCCGTGTGAGGTGTGGCACGATGCTGGCCACCCCCGTACCGCCGACGCCGACGGTCGCACCACAGGAACCACAGGAGACAGCCCGCGTGCAGACCTCCGCGCTCCCGGACCTCGCGCACACCGACAGCAGGCCCATGCACTGGCTCGCCACCGCGGCGGCCATGGCCGCCGTCGTCGCGGCAGCCGGTCTGCTCCAGCCGGACAACAGCGCCTCGGCCTCCACCCGGCACCGCACCGCGGCCCAGCAGCAGCACGAGGAAGCGGCCGTCGCTCCCGACCCGGCCAAGGCGGACTTCCCCCTGGACTGCGGCAACGTCGGCAACACCGTCGCCAAGCAGGCCCCCGGCGACCTCGACGGCGACAGCAGGCCGGAGACCGTCGCGGTGGTCCACTGCGCGGCCGGATCGGGCACGCCGCCCAGCGGCGTCTACGTCCTCACGCAGGCGGGCGGGGCCGCACCCCGGATCGTCGCGACCCTGGTGGACCCCACCCAGCAGCTGACCATCGGCGACTTCACGGTCCGCGACGGCGTCATCTCCGCCACGCTCCTCGGCTACTCCTCGTCGTCGGTGCCGTCGTGCTGCCCCGACGAGCAGGAGAAGGTCACGTGGCGGTGGAAGAACGGGGCGTTTCTCCGTGACAGCGAAAAGGCCGGAGCCTCCCGCTCCGGCGCCTGACGGTCAGGCCGCCTCGGGCCCGTAGACCTCGACCCTGTCCGAAACGCGACGCACATGAATGCAGTCGCCCGGGCACTCCTTGGCCGAATCCACGACGTCCTGGAGCAGCGGCAGCGGCACCGGTGTGGTCGCGCCCTTGTCCTGGAGCAGCTCGTCGTCCTCGCTCTTCACGTACGCCAGACCGTCGATGTCCAGCTCGAACACCTCGGGCGCGTACTGCACGCAGATGCCGTCCCCCGTGCACAGGTCCTGGTCGATCCACACCTCCAGGTCCTGCGCCTCGCCACCGGTGGGAGCGTCCTGCCGCACGGTCATGTCGCCTGCCGTTTCCTGCGTAGCCGGACCGGGAAAGAGCCAGCCCTGACGGGTGTTGAACGCTTTGACGATACAACCGGCCGCTTTCCGATGTTGAAGGGCGGGTATCCCCTTGGGACGGGGGAGAGCGCAAGGGTGAAGATCGGACACACCTCACAGTCTTTGTGATCTAGGGGTTTCAATCACCACCCACGCAGGTAGGGTCAGGAAGCGTCCAGCTCCCCTTGGAGGAGGTGAGGACCGTGGCAGCCCACGACGACGACATCAACCGCGGCATCCGGCCCGGGCGGGGGTCCGAAGACCCAGCCGGCCAGGTCGCCTATCTCGAGCAGGAAATCGCCGTCCTGCGACGTAAGCTCGCCGACTCTCCGCGCCATACGAGGATTCTCGAAGAGCGGATCGTCGAGTTGCAGACCAACCTCGCAGGCGTGTCCGCCCAGAACGAGCGGCTCGCCAGCACACTCCGCGAGGCCCGCGACCAGATCGTGGCCCTCAAGGAGGAGGTCGACCGGCTCGCACAGCCGCCGGCCGGCTTCGGGGTGTTCCTGCAGGCGAACGAGGACGGCACCTGCGACATCTTCACCGGGGGCCGCAAGCTCCGGGTGAACGTCAGCCCCAGCGTCGAACTCGAAGACCTCAGGCGTGGCCAGGAGGTCATGCTCAACGAAGCGCTCAACGTGGTCGACGCCATGGAATTCGAGCGTGCCGGGGACATCGTCACCCTCAAGGAGATCCTTGAGGACGGCGAGCGCGCCCTGGTCATCGGGCACACCGACGAGGAAAGGGTGGTGAGGCTCGCCGAGCCGCTGCTGGACATCACCATCCGCCCCGGCGACGCCCTGCTGCTCGAACCCCGGTCCGGGTACGTCTACGAGGTCGTGCCCAAGAGCGAGGTCGAAGAACTCGTCCTCGAAGAAGTACCGGACATCGACTACGACAAGATCGGCGGCCTGGGCGACCAGATCGAGCTGATCCGCGACGCGGTCGAGCTTCCCTATCTCCACCCCGACCTCTTCAAGGAGCACGAGCTCCGCCCGCCGAAGGGCATCCTGCTCTACGGCCCGCCCGGCTGCGGCAAGACGCTCATCGCCAAGGCCGTCGCCAACTCCCTGGCGAAGAAGGTCGCCGAAGTCACCGGACAGCCCGCCGGAAAGAGCTACTTCCTCAACATCAAGGGCCCCGAGCTCCTCAACAAGTACGTCGGCGAGACCGAGCGCCACATCCGCCTGGTCTTCCAGCGTGCCCGCGAGAAGGCGAGCGAGGGCACCCCCGTCATCGTCTTCTTCGACGAGATGGAGTCGCTCTTCCGCACCCGTGGATCGGGCGTCAGCTCGGACGTGGAGAACACCATCGTCCCGCAGCTGCTCGCCGAGATCGACGGCGTGGAGGGCCTGGAGAACGTCATCGTCATCGGCGCCTCCAACCGCGAGGACATGATCGACCCGGCGATCCTGCGCCCGGGCCGGCTCGACGTCAAGATCAAGATCGAGCGCCCCGACGCGGAGGCGGCGAAGGACATCTTCGCGAAGTACCTCACGCCTTCGCTGCCGTTGCACGCGGACGACCTGGCCGAGCACACGGGCTCCAAGGAAGCCGCGGCGCACGCCATGATCCAGTCGGTCGTCGAGCGGATGTACACCGAGTCCGAGGAGAACCGCTTCCTGGAGGTCACGTACGCCAACGGCGACAAGGAAGTCCTGTACTTCAAGGACTTCAACTCCGGCGCGATGATCCAGAACATCGTGGACCGGGCCAAGAAGATGGCCATCAAGGCCTTCCTCGACCACGGCCAGAAGGGCCTGCGCGTCTCCCACCTCCTCCAGGCTTGCGTGGACGAGTTCAAGGAGAACGAGGACCTGCCGAACACCACCAACCCGGACGACTGGGCCCGTATCTCCGGCAAGAAGGGCGAGCGGATCGTCTTCATCCGCACCCTCGTCACCGGAAAGCAGGGCGCGGACACCGGCCGCTCCATCGACACGGTGGCCAACACCGGTCAGTACCTGTAGAAGGCCGTACCGGCTGCGGATGCCCGCCCGGGCATCCGCAGCCGGTTGCTTTCCGGCCAGTCGCGGCGACACCGCGGCAATGACGACGCAATTGATCTCCCCACCGGCACGCGGGCGTTCTAGGCTCAGGCGTACCGCCCGTCACGCAGCGCGGGACGGGCCGACCGCGCACGCACCGACAAGCAGCGGTACTTGAGCGCCGCCCCCGGAAGGGAGCGCCGCCGGGCAAGGAGGGCCGCATGACCGTACGGCGAGTAATGGGCATCGAGACGGAGTACGGGATCTCCGTCCCCGGACACCCCAACGCCAATGCCATGCTCACCTCGTCCCAGATCGTCAACGCCTACGCGGCGGCGATGCACCGGGCGCGCCGCGCCCGCTGGGACTTCGAGGAGGAGAATCCGCTGCGGGACGCGCGAGGCTTCGACCTCGCCCGCGAGACCGCCGACTCCAGCCAGCTCACGGACGAGGACATCGGCCTGGCCAATGTCATCCTCACCAACGGGGCCCGGCTCTACGTCGACCACGCGCACCCCGAGTACAGCTCCCCGGAGATCACCAACCCCAGGGACGCGGTCCTGTGGGACAAGGCCGGCGAGCGGATCATGGCCGAGGCGGCCGAGCGTGCGGCGCTGCTCCCGGGCGCCCAGCCGATCCACCTCTACAAGAACAACACCGACAACAAGGGCGCCTCCTACGGGACGCACGAGAACTACCTGATGAAGCGGGAGACCCCGTTCTCGGACATCGTGCGGCACCTGACGCCGTTCTTCGTCTCGCGGCAGGTGGTCACCGGCGCCGGACGGGTCGGGATCGGCCAGGACGGCGGCGAGCACGGCTTCCAGATCAGCCAGCGCGCCGACTACTTCGAGGTCGAGGTCGGCCTGGAGACCACGCTCAAGCGGCCCATCATCAACACCCGCGACGAGCCGCACTCGGACGCCGAGAAGTACCGCAGGCTCCATGTGATCATCGGCGACGCGAACCTCTCCGAGATCTCGACGTATCTGAAGCTGGGCACCACCTCGCTCGTCCTGGCCATGATCGAGGACGGCTTCATCAACGTCGACCTGGCCGTCGACCAGCCGGTGCGCACCCTGCACCAGGTCTCCCACGACCCCGGGCTCCAGCAGCTGATCACGCTGCGCAGCGGCCGGACACTCACCGCGGTGCAGCTCCAGATGGAGTACTTCGAGCTGGGCCGCAAATACGTCGAGGAACGGTACGGGGCGGACGCCGACGAGCAGACCAAGGACGTCCTGAGCCGCTGGGAGGACACCCTCAACCGGCTGGAGAACGACCCGATGAGTCTGGCCGGTGAGCTGGACTGGGTGGCGAAGCGGCAGCTCATGGACGGCTACCGGCGCCGCGACGGCCTGGACTGGGACGCCGCCCGGCTGCATCTGGTGGACCTCCAGTACGCGGACGTACGGCAGGACAAGGGGCTGTACAACCGTCTGGTGGCCCGCGGCCGGATGAAGCGCCTCCTAGACGAGCGGGACGTCGAGCGGGCCCGTACGGCGCCGCCCGAGGACACCAGGGCGTACTTCCGCGGCCGCTGCCTCGAACAGTACGCGGACGACGTGGCCGCGGCCTCCTGGGACTCGGTGATCTTCGACCTGCCGGGCCAGGACTCCCTCCAGCGGGTGCCCACGATGGAGCCGCTGCGGGGCACCCGGGAGCACGTGAAGTCCCTCCTGGACCGGTGCCGTACGGCCCAGGAGCTGGTCGAGGTCCTCTCGGGCCGCTGAAGGCGCCTGAAAGGGCTCCCGGCTGGGAATCATTCCGATGACCTCCGGACGTTGAGACAAGTACCGGGCCAATGTCGGACCCCATGGGTAGGGTCTGATCAAGTGCTTCGAACCGAGCGGGGTGAGCTAGATGGCGACCAAGGACACCGGCGGCGGACAGCAGAAGGCGACGCGCTCCACGGAGGAGGTCGAGGAGCAGGCGCAGGACGCGCAGGCTTCCGAGGACCTCAAGGAACGCCAGGAGAAGCTGAGCGACGACGTGGACGACGTCCTGGACGAGATCGACGACGTACTCGAATCGAATGCCGAGGACTTCGTCAGGTCATTCGTGCAAAAGGGCGGCGAGTAACCGGCCCCGCGCCGGAGACCGGCGCCGGGTGTGCGGCACGGGCGGACCGCCCGTGCCGCACACCGCGGGCATCGACCGCGCTCCCCGTCCGATTGCCCGCGGCTTCTATGTGGATCACCGCCGCCGGGCGGGTAGGGTCCGGGGCGTAATGTGCTTCAACTGCAATACGGCGCAGGGCCATCGCATACCTGGAGGGAAACGCGTGGAAGCCAACACTCGTAGCACCGGGCGTCTACCAGCTGCCTTCCTGACGCCGGGTTCGTCGTCCTTCATGGACTTCCTGTCCGACCAGGCTCCGGACATGCTGCCGGGCAACCGCCAGACACCGCCCCTGAAGGGCGCCGTGGAGGCGCCCCACGGCACGACGATCGTGGCCGCGGCCTTCCCCGGCGGCGTCGTCCTCGCCGGTGACCGGCGGGCGACCATGGGCAACATGATCGCGCAGCGCGACATCGAGAAGGTCTTCCCGGCCGACGAGTACTCGGCGGTGGGCATCGCCGGCACGGCGGGTCTCGCCGTGGAGATGGTCAAGCTCTTCCAACTGGAGCTGGAGCACTTCGAGAAGGTGGAAGGCGCCCAGCTCTCCCTGGAGGGCAAGGCCAACCGGCTCTCCACGATGATCCGGAGCAATCTGGCGATGGCCATGCAGGGCCTCGCCGTCGTCCCGCTCTTCGCCGGTTACGACATCGACCGCGAGCGCGGCCGCATCTTCAGCTACGACGTCACCGGCGGACGCTCCGAGGAGCACGTCGGCTACGCGTCCACCGGTTCCGGCTCGATCTTCGCCCGGGGCTCGATGAAGAAGCTCTACCGCGAGGACCTCACGGAGGAGGAGACGCTCACGCTGGTCGTGCAGGCGCTGTACGACGCGGCGGACGACGACTCGGCGACGGGCGGCCCGGACGTGGGCCGCCGTATCTATCCGATCGTCACCGTCATCACGGACGAGGGCTTCCGGAAGCTGACCGACGCGGAATCCGCCGGGATCGCCCGCTCGATTCTGGAACGCCGCCTGGAACAGCCCGACGGCCCGCGCGCCGCGCTGCTCTGAGCACGCGTTCGTATCCAGCCTTCTTCGATGCTCCCGCCACTGACAGAAAGGGACGGATAGCCGGTGTCGACGCCGTTCTATGTCTCACCTCAGCAGGCCATGGCCGACCGGGCGGAATACGCCCGGAAGGGCATCGCCCGCGGTCGCAGCCTGGTTGTGCTGCAGTACGCCGACGGAATTGTTTTCGTCGGCGAGAACCCGTCCCGTGCGCTGCACAAGTTCAGCGAGATCTATGACCGGATCGGTTTCGCCGCCGCCGGCAAGTACAACGAGTACGAGAACCTCCGCATCGGCGGAGTCCGTTATGCGGATCTGCGCGGTTACACCTATGACCGCGACGATGTGACGGCCCGTGGCCTGGCGAACGTCTACGCCCAGACGCTCGGCACCATTTTCTCCAGCGCGGCCGAGAAGCCCTACGAGGTGGAGCTCGTGGTCGCCGAGGTGGGCGCCGAGCCCGAGGGCGACCAGATCTACCGGCTGCCGCACGACGGTTCGATCGTGGACGAGCACGGCTCGGTCGCGGTCGGCGGCAACGCGGAGCAGATCAGCACCTTCCTGGACCAGCGCCACCGCGACGGGATGTCCCTCGCCGAGGCGCTGAAGCTGGCGGTGCAGGCGCTCTCCCGCGAGGCCAACGGCAACGAGCGGGAGATCCCCGCCGACCGCCTGGAGGTCGCGGTCCTGGACCGCACGCGGCCGCAGCAGCGCAAGTTCAAGCGGATCGTCGGCCGGCAGCTGGCCCGGCTCCTCGAAGCCGAAGCCGCCGCGTCCACCCCGACCGACGCCCCGTCCGACGCGGAGGACGGCGAGTCCACGGACAGCCCGACGGCCACGACGGACCCGAAGAGCACCGATACGACGGATTCCGGCGGCGACGTGGAGTAACGGCTTCCCGCCCGCCGAGCCCCGGCCCGCCCGTCAGGCGAGCCGGGGCTCCGTCATGCGGGCGGCGGGGCGGTGGAGCCCCGGACCACCAGCCGCACCGGCAGGCTGCCCGGCTCGGCGGCGCGCCCGTCCAGAACCGCCAGCAGGGCGGCCATCCCGCGCTCGCCGACCTGCACGGCGGGCAGCCGGACCGTGGTCAGCTCCGGCTCCACCGCGGTGGCCAGGGCCAGGTCGTCGAAGCCGGTGACCGAGACGTCGTCCGGCACCCGCAGCCCGAACCGCCGGGCCGCCTTGCACGCGCCCGCCGCCAGGATGTCGTCGTCGCAGACGATCGCGGTCGGCCGGGGCCCCGGCTCCCCGAGCGCGCGTTCCGCCGCGTCCCGCCCCGCACGCACGTCCAGCGCGGCGGCCACCGTGCGGACCTCGGTGCCGGGGGTCCGGCGCAGCTCCTCGTGCAGGGCGTCCGCCCGGCAGGCGAAGGTCCAGGTGTCGACGGCCGAGGCGAGGTGGAGGAAGCGCCGGTGGCCGAGGGCGAGCAGATGGCGGGCCACCTGGCGCATCCCGTCGGCGATGTCCAGGTTGACCCGGGCGGCGGGCCCGGGCGCCGAGGGGTCGCTGTCCAGCATCACGAGGGGGACGTCCGCCCCGTGCAGGGCGTCGAGCGCGTCGGCGGCCATGGAGGAGGCGATGACCCCGTCCAGCGCGGCCCGGGCCGACGGGAAGGGGTCGCGGGCGGGTCCGGTGCCGTCGGGGGAGGGGTAGAGGACGACCCCGAAGCCGTGCTCGGCGGCGACCGCGGCGGCCCCGGTGTACACCCGGGCGAAGAACTCGTTGGTCAGGGCCGGGACGACCAGGAGCGCTGTCCGGGTGCGGCCCAGGCGCAGATTGCGGGCGGCGAGATTCGGCCGGTAGCCCAGACCGCGGGCGGCGTCGCGCACCCGGCCCGCCGTGGACTCGGAGACCCGGCCCCGCCATTTGTCGCCGAGCACCAACGAGACCGTGGCCTGCGAGACGCCGGCGGCGCGGGCAACGTCGCGGCTGGTGGGCCGGGGCGGGCCGGGTGGTGCGGGGCTGGTCACGCGGGCCTCCGGGCCGGTCGGTTCAGGCCCGTCAGGTGGACCTGCGGACGGGCTCATGGTACGTATGAACTCCGAAGTTATACGTAAAACCTCGCAGGCCCGCACAGGCACCCGGGGGAGAGGGGCGGGACATGGCCGCGGGATATCTGGACATCCTCCGGGCGCGGCACGCCGCCAGGCTGCTGACGGGCACTCTGGTGGGACGGCTGCCGAACGGCACGGCGAGCATCGCGATCGTGCTGTTCGTCCGGGCCGAGGGCGGCAGCTACAGCCTCGCGGGCGCGCTCGCGGCGGTGTACGGGCTGGCCACGGCGGTCGGACAGCCGTTGCTCGGCCGTGCGGTGGACCTGTACGGGCAGCCGCGCGTCCAGCTGCCCGCCGCGGTCGTCTCCGCACTCGGCATGGCCCTCCTCGCCGTGGCAGGCACCGGCTCGCCGGTGCTCGCCTACACGGCGGTGGCCGTGGCCGGTCTCTTCACGCCCCCGCTGGAGGGCGGCCTGCGGGCGCTGTGGCCGAGCGTGCTGGACGGTGAGGACCGGGTGCACCGGGCCTACGCCATGGACGCCGTCGCGCAGGAGGTCATGTTCACCGCGGGACCGCTGCTCGTGACGCTCCTGACCGCCCTCTGGTCGCCCGCCACGGCGCTGCTGGTCATCAACGCGATCGGGGTGCTCGGCGCGCTGTCGGTGGTGCTCTCGCAGCCCTCGCGGACCTGGCGCTCCGCCCCGCGCGAGGCGCACTGGCTGGGCGCGCTGCGCTCGCCCGGGCTGCTGGCGCTGCTCGGCTCGTTCTTCTTCGTGGGCCTGGCGCTGGGCTCGATCACCGTGGCCGCGATGGCGTACGCCGACGACCGGGGCCGGGAGTCGGTGTACGGCTGGCTGATGGCCGCGCTCGGCCTCGGGGCCCTGATCGGCGGGGCGGTGTACGGGGCGCGGCAGTGGGCGGGGGCGCCGGAGCGACGGCTGCGGGGCATCGTGGGGCTGCTCGCGCTGGGCTATCTGCCGCTGGCGCTGACGCCGGGACCGGTCGCGATGACCGTGCTGGCGGCCGTCTCCGGGGTGTTCCTCGCGCCGGCCGTCGCGTGCTCGTTCATCGTGGTCGACCGGCACGCGCCGCGCGGGACGGTGACGGAGGCGTTCTCGTGGCTCGTGACGACCTTCGGGGTGGGCGCGGCCGCGGGCACGGCGGTGGCCGGTCCGGCCGTCGAACTGGGCGGGACGGCGTGGAGCTTCGCGGTCGCGGGGGCCGGTGGAGTGGCGGCGCTGCTGGTTCTGCTGGCCACCGGATCGGTGCTCACGGCTCCCGCCCGTACCGCCGTAGCGGTGCGAGGATCGGAAAATGATCGAAACGGTGCTGCCGAACCCGGTTTCAGCTCGGGCCATCAGGCGTAATGTTCAGTCATGGACCGCCGCATTTTCGGGCTGGAGAACGAGTACGGCGTCACGTGCACGTTCAGGGGACAGCGCCGACTGTCTCCTGATGAAGTGGCGCGCTACCTCTTCCGCCGTGTTGTGTCATGGGGCCGCAGCAGCAATGTCTTTCTGCGGAACGGCGCCCGCCTCTACCTCGACGTGGGATCGCATCCGGAATATGCAACCCCCGAATGCGACAACCTGACCGAGCTGGTCACCCACGACAAGTCCGGCGAGCGCATTCTCGAGGGCCTGCTCGTCGACGCCGAACGCCGCCTGCACGAGGAGGGAATCGCCGGCGACGTCTATCTCTTCAAGAACAACACCGACTCCGCGGGAAACTCCTACGGCTGCCACGAGAACTACCTCGTGGCCCGGCACGGGGAATTCTCCCGCCTCGCGGACATCCTCATTCCCTTCCTCGTCACCAGGCAGCTGATCTGCGGCGCCGGCAAGGTGCTCCAGACCCCCCGGGGCGCGGTCTACTGCGTCAGCCAGCGTGCCGAGCACATCTGGGAGGGTGTCAGCTCCGCGACGACGCGCTCCCGCCCGATCATCAACACCCGCGACGAGCCGCACGCGGACGCGGAGCGCTACCGCCGCCTCCACGTCATCGTCGGCGACTCCAACATGTCCGAGACGACCATGCTGCTCAAGGTCGGCGCGACCGACCTGGTGCTCCGCATGATCGAGGCGGGCACCGTGATGCGCGACCTGACCCTGGAGAATCCGATCCGGGCGATCCGCGAGGTCAGCCACGACACCACCGGTCAGCGCAAGGTCCGCCTCGCCAGCGGCCGGGAGGCGTCGGCCATAGAGGTGCAGCGCGAGTACTACGAGAAGGCCGTGGACTTCGTGGACCGCCGCGGCATCCGCACCGGGAACGTGGAGCGCGTCCTCGAACTGTGGGGCCGCACACTCGACGCGATCGAGGCCGAGGACCTCGACCGGATCGACACCGAGATCGACTGGGTCATGAAGTACAAGCTCATCGAGCGGTACCGCGCCAAGCACAACATGACCATGTCGAATCCGCGGGTCGCGCAGATAGACCTCGCCTACCACGACATCCACCGCCGGCGGGGCCTGTACTACCTGCTGGAGCGCAAGGGGCAGGCCGCCCGCATCTGCAACGACCTGAAGATCTTCGAGGGCAAGTCGGTGCCCCCGCAGACGACCAGGGCGCGGCTGCGCGGGGACTTCATCCGGCGGGCCCAGGAGCAGCGGCGGGACTTCACCGTCGACTGGGTCCACCTCAAGCTCAACGACCAGGCGCAGCGCACGGTGCTGTGCAAGGACCCGTTCCGGTCGGTGGACGACAGGGTGGAGAAGCTGATCGCGGGTATGTGAGGCGCAGGATACGCTCCGGCGCCGGCGCGACTCGGGCCCCGTACGTTCCTCGTACGGGGCCCTTCGCACGGCCTAGAGTGGCGGGGTCCCGGAACCCCCTGGGGCGTGTCCCCCACATATGCCGTCTGAGATCTGAGGAACCAGTGCGCCGACTTGCCGGCCTTCTCGTCGTCCCCCTGCTGCTGTTGTCGTCAGCGGCCTGCGGCAGCGACGACAAGGGCTCCGACTCCGCTTCCGCCTCCGCGTCCGCCCCTTCCAAGGGAGGCTTCCCCGCCATCACCGCGGGCGCGAAGTTCGGCGAGAAGCCCACCCTGGCCAAGGGCACGGGTACGCCGCCCAAGGAGCTGAAGACCAAGGTCATCAGCGAGGGCGACGGCGCGAAGCTGAAGAACGGCGACGTGACCCAGGTCAACTACCTCGGCCAGTCCTACGACTCGACCAAGCCGTTCGACAACAGCTTCGACCGCAAGCAGCCGTTCGATCTGACGCTCGGCGCGGGCATGGTCATCCAGGGCTGGGACAAGGGCCTGGTCGGCCAGAAGGTCGGCAGCAGGGTCCAGCTCGTCATCCCGCCGGAGCTCGGTTACGGGGCCCAGGGCCAGGGCGACATCAAGCCGAACGCGACCCTGGTCTTCGTCGTGGACATCCTGAAGGCGAAGCAGATCCCGGCCTCGGCCAAGGGCACCGCCGTCGCCCAGGACAACGTGGACCTGCCGAAGGTGGGCACCAACACCGACGGCAAGGCGCCGAGCCTGACCATCCCGAGCAAGGTCGCCCCGCCGAAGAAGCTGGTCTCCAACTACGTGCTGGAGTCCAAGGGCGACGTGGTCAAGGAGACCGACTCGGTCGTCGTGAACTACGTGGCCAAGCTCTGGAAGGACGGCAAGGAGTTCGACAACACGTACACCACGGGCAAGACGCAGACCTTCCCGCTGGCGCAGGTCACCCTCAAGGGCCTGAAGGACGGCCTGGTCGGCAAGAAGATCGGCAGCCGGGTGCTGCTGGTCGTGCCGCCGGACCAGGGCCTCGGTGACAAGGAGCAGTCGGGCGTGCCCGCCAACTCCACGCTGGTCTTCGCCGTGGACCTCCTGGCGAAGATGTAAGACTGTCCCGGTTGCCCAGTTCATCTGTAAGAGGAGAAAGTCAGTGAGCATCGAGAAGCCCGAGGTCGACTTCCCGGGTGGCGAGCCGCCGGCCGATCTGGAGATCAAGGAAATCTGGGAGGGCGAGGGCGAGGAGGCCAAGCCCGGCCAGTACGTCTCCGTCCACTACGTGGGTGTCGCCTTCTCCACCGGCGAGGAGTTCGACGCCTCGTGGAACCGCGGCAAGCCGCTGCAGTTCCAGCTCGGTGCCGGCCAGGTCATCGAGGGCTGGGACAAGGGCGTGCAGGGCATGAAGGTCGGCGGCCGGCGCCAGCTGACCATCCCCGCGCACCTCGCCTACGGCGAGCGCGGCGCCGGCGGTGGCACGATCGCCCCGGGCGAGACGCTGATCTTCGTCTGCGACCTGGTCGCCGTCTGATCCCGCGCAGTACCGGCAGGGCCCGCACCCGCGAGGTGCGGGCCCTCGCTTTTGTCCGGACACCCCGGGGCGGTACGGTCGAGCGTCGTAGAGCACAAGGGAAAGGGCGTCGATGGCGATTGCCAAGGCCGAGCGGCTGATGAACCTGGCGCTGTGTCTGCTGGGGACCCGGCGCCCCCTCAGCAAGCGCGAGCTGCGAGGCTCCATCGAGGCCTACCTCGAAGCGGCTTCCGACGACGCCTTCAACCGGATGTTCGAGCGCGACAAGGACGACCTGCGCGAGCTCGGCCTGGTCATCGAGACCGTGGAGAACCTGGACGGCGACACCGGCTACCTCGCCCGCCGGGACAGCAACCGGCTGCCCCCGATCACGCTGGACGCCGAGGAGGCCGCCGCGCTCGGCCTGGCCGCCAAGGTCTGGCAGCAGGCCCGCCTCGCCGGGGCGGCCAGCGGGGCCCTGCAGAAGCTGCGGGCGGCCGGGATGCCCGAGACCGAGGACGCCTACGAGGTGCACAGCGCCCTGGAACCCCGCATCCCGGTCCACGAGGCCGCCTTCGAACCCCTGATGCTGGCCTGCCGCGACCGCCGCCCGGTGACCTTCGACTACCGCAAGGCCAACGCCGCCCAGCCCGAGCAGCGCCAGGTCGAGCCATGGACCCTGGAATGCTGGCGCGGCCACTGGTATCTCGCCGGCTGGGACCGGGAGCGCGCCGCCGAGCGCGTCTTCCGGCTCTCCCGGATCACCGGCAAGGTGCGCTCCCGGGCCGGCGCCTTCACCGCCGAGGTGCCCGACGTGGTCACCGTCCGGGAGACCGTGGAGAGCTGGGCCGGGGAGACGGCCACCCGGACCGCCCTGATCAGGCTCCGCACCGACTCCGGCTACCCGCTGCGCGCCCGCGCCCTGTCGGTCCGGGAACTCGGGAACGGGTGGGACGAGTTGGAGATCCCGTACGGACACGGCCTGGACGCCTGGCTCGTGGAGTTCGGGCCCGACGTCGTCGTCACCGGACCCGAGGACCTGCGGGCCGACGTGGTGGACCGGCTGCGCGCCGTGGCCAAGGACTGAGGGGACCGTATTCCATGGCCACGAACGCCATCGACCAGACGCGCCGGATGCTCTCCCTGGTGACGTACCTGCGCGAGCGCCCCGGCGCCCACGTCCAGGACGTCGCCCGGGCCTTCGGGATCACCGAGGACGAGCTGATCTCCGACCTGGACGTGCTGCCCATGTGCGGCACCAGCTTCCGGGGCGGCGACCTGCTCGACATCGACACCGACGGCGACCGCATCTGGTGGCACAACGCGGACGACGTCGCCGAACCGCTGCGGCTCGCCGCCGACGAGGCGACGGCCCTGCTGGTCGCCGCCCGCGCCGTGGCGACCCTGCCCGGGCTGCGCGAGAGCGACCGGCAGGCGCTGCTGCGGGCCACCGCCAAGCTGGAGACCGCCGCCGGAGAGGTGGGCGCCGCCAGTTCCCGGCTCTCGGTCACCTTCGAGTCCGAGGGCGGTGTCTTCGCCGAGGTGGACCGGGCGATCTCGGAGCGGCGCCGGCTCTGGCTGCGCTACTACTCGCCCGCCCGCGACGAGCTCACCGAACGCGAGGTCGACCCGATCCGGCTGTTCGCCGTCGGGCACACCTATATGGAGGCGTGGTGCCGCTCCTCCGAGGACCGGCGCACCTTCCGCCTCGACCGGGTCGCCGAGATCAGGCTGCTCGACGAGCCCGCCGCCCCGCCGGAGCTGGAGCTGCGGGACCTGTCCGAGGGCCTGGTCCAGCCGGCCGCCGAGGACCCGGAAGTCGTGATCGAGGTCGGCCCGGGCGGGCGCTGGGTCGCCGAGTACTACCCGCACGACCGGGCGGAGGAACGGCCCGACGGCGGTCTGCGGATCACCCTGCGCACCCCGGACCCGGCCTCCCTGCGCCGGCTCGCGCTGCGGCTCGGCCGGGAGGGGCGCATCGTCTCGCCCCCGGAGCTGGCCGGAAGCGCGCGGAGTGCGGCGCGGGCGGCGCTCGCCGCGTACGACGGCACGGCCTGAGGGGGCGGCGGTAGACATGGGCCACCTGTCCGCGCTGCCGGGCCGCGCCGCCGTATCCACCGTGGCGGTGCCGGAGTCGGCGCGCTTCAAGGCCGCCTGCCCGGACTGCCGCGCGCGGTTCGAGCTGGCGGCGGCGGAGTTCCGGCTGGTGATCGGCGCGACCAGCCGCACCACGTTCTACTCCTTCACCTGCCCCGACTGCGCCGCGTGTGTCCGTAAGCCGGCGGGGGAGCGGATAGTGGAGCTTCTGACCGACGGCGGCGTCCGCACGCTGCGTCTGCACACCGGCTCCTGAAAGGTTCCTCGCGCATGTTCTGGCCCATGCTCGCCATCGCCCTGGGATTCCTCGGAATCGCCGTGCTCGGCACGCTGGCCATCAGGGTGTTCGTCGAGGCCCAGCGCCTCGGCCACCAGGTGACCCGTACCACGGAGCGCATCAACCGCGCGGCCGACGACCTGGAGCGAGCTGCCGAACGGCTCGCCGCCACGGGCCGGACCCTGCCCTGAGGCCCTTGAGGCCCCGTAGACGCGGCCTCCTGTTTCGGGAGCCCGGGAGGTACGCTGCTGCAGGACGGCCCAGGCAGGGAGGTGCGGGCCGCTATCGAAAGTATGCACGGGCATTGCCTCGCGTTTACTCCCGCGGGTTACGATCGCTGCCGGCGAATGGTCGGATGTGTATCCGCCACTCAAGGGCAGCGAGCCCACCTCCAGCCGCCTCAGCTAGAAGGAAGCACATCATGGGCAATCTGAAGCCTCTCGAGATCGTACTGATCATCGCTGTCATCCTGCTGTTGTTCGGCGCCAAGAAGCTTCCCGACATGGCCCGTTCGCTCGGCAAGTCGGCCCGCATCCTCAAGAGCGAGGCCAAGGCCATGAAGAAGGACGACGAGCCGACGGCCACCGCCACCACGGACGCCCCCGCCGACGCCCCGCAGGCCGCCGCCCGTACGATCCAGGCCGCGCCCGGTGACGTCACGAGCTCCCGCCCGGTGAGCGAACCGAAGCCCACCACCCAGAGCTGACCGCGCTGACGGACTCTTCCGTCAGCCGCCGCACGAGACGAGGGAAGTGGGTTGCTCAAGTCTGCCCGCAAGCAGGAGAAGGACAGCGAGGGGCGGATGCCTCTCGCTGATCACCTGCGAGAGTTGCGTAACCGACTGTTGATCGCCGTTGTGGGGATTCTCGTGATCACGGTGGTCACGGCCTTCTTCTACAAGGACCTGATCAACTTCCTGATCCGCCCGGTCCTGGAGTCCGTCGGTTGCGCCCACGGTGAGAGCAAGCAGGCCAACGGCAACCCGTGTGCCGAGATGACGGTGCAGGGTATTGTCGCGCCCTTCTCCATCGCCCTCAAGGTCTCCCTCATGGCCGGCGTGGTGTTCTCCACCCCGGTCTGGCTCTACCAGCTGTGGGCCTTCCTCGCCCCCGGTCTGCACAAGCACGAGAAGCGGTACGCGCTCGGCTTCGTCGGCGTCGGTGTCCCGCTCTTCCTGGTGGGCGCCGCTCTCGCCTACCTCCTGATGCCCCAGACCGTGTCCGTGCTGCAGGAATTCACCCCGGACAACACGAAGCCCCTGCTGCCCATCGACGACTACCTCAACATCATCACGCGCATGGTGGTCGTGTTCGGCCTCGCCTTCGAGCTGCCGCTTCTGCTCATCCTGCTGAACTTCACCGGGGTGCTCACGGCCAAGCGGCTCGGCTCCTGGTGGCGCTGGATGGTCATGGGCATCACGATCTTCGCCGCGGTGGCGACCCCCACCGGCGACCCGCTCACGATGATCACACTGGCCGCGCCCATCGTGGTGCTGTACTTCCTCGCGCTCGGCATCTGCATGGCCAACGACCGGCGCCGGAAGCGGAACAACCCCGACGCCGACCTCGATGACGACGAGGCATCGGAGCTCGACCTCACCCCCGAGGACATCGGCGACATGGAGCACGTCTCGGCGTCGCCCACGCTCCCCGGTCAGGCCGATGGCGGACGGTCCTCCGCGCGCGACGGTTACGACGACATCACCTGACCTTGTAGGGTCCCCGGGTGACCAGCGAGATCACCCTCTTCGTCAATCCCACCGCGGGACGCGGCCGGGGCGCGCGAGCCGCGCAGCCGGCCGCTTCCGCGTTGCGGGAGGCCGGTTTCTCCGTGCGCACGATCCTCGGCGAGGACGCCGGTGACGCGCTGCGCCGGGCGCGGGAAGCGGTCGCCGAGGGGACGGGCGCGCTCATAGCCGTCGGCGGGGACGGGCTCGTCTCCCTCGCCCTCCAGGCGGTCGCCGGGACGCTCACCCCGCTCGGCGTGGTGGCGGTGGGGACCGGCAACGACTTCGCGCGCGCCCTGGGCCTGCCGATACGCGACCCGGAGGCGGCGGGCCGGCTCGCCGCCGACGCGCTCAAGGGCCGGGCACCGGTGCGCGAGACCGACCTCGGCCGGGTCGGGGAACGCTGGTTCGGCTCCGTACTCGCCTCCGGCTTCGACTCCCGGGTCAACGACCGGGGCAACCGGATGCGCTGGGTGGGCGGCCGCTTCAAGTACGACCTGGCGATCCTCGCCGAGCTGGCCGCCTTCAAGCCGGTCACGTACCGCATGACGCTCGACGGCGGGCCCGCGCGCGAGATCCGGGCCACGCTCGTCGCGGTCGGCAACGGCACCTCGTACGGCGGCGGCATGCGCATCTGCGCGGACGCGGACATGAGCGACGGGCTCTTCGACATCACGGTGGTCGGCGAGTGCAGCCGTACGACCCTGCTCAAGGTCTTCCCCCGGGTGTACAAGGGGACGCACCTCAGCCACCCCGTCGTCACCGTGCACCGGGCCTCATCGGTCACCCTCGAAGCCGTCGGCGTCACCGCGTACGCGGACGGCGAACCGCTCGGCGCGCTCCCGGTGACCGCCACGTGCGTGCCGAAGGCGGTACGCCTGCTGGGGGCCTCCCCGGCCTCTGTCATGGGCGATTAAAGATCGCGTCACTGTCAGAGGTGGCGGGTAGGCTCGACAACAAGATGACAGAGGACCTCTCACCAGCTGAGCGCTACCAGGCTTCCCGGCTCCGGGCGGCCGAGCAGGCGACCGCCCTCGGGCCGTTCCGCGAGATGTACGACTTCGGTCTCGACCCGTATCAGATCGAGGCGTGCAAGGCGCTGGAGGCCGGGAAGGGCGTGCTCGTCGCCGCCCCCACCGGCTCGGGCAAGACGATCGTGGGCGAATTCGCCGTGCACCTCGCCCTGGAGCAGGGCCGCAAATGTTTCTACACCACGCCGATCAAGGCCCTGTCGAACCAGAAGTTCGCCGATCTGGTCCGGCGCTACGGCTCCGACAAGGTCGGCCTGCTCACCGGTGACAACAGCGTCAACGCGGACGCCCCGGTCGTCGTCATGACCACCGAGGTCCTGCGGAACATGCTGTACGCGGGCTCCCAGGCGCTGAACGGCCTCGGATACGTGGTCATGGACGAGGTGCACTACCTCTCCGACCGATTCCGGGGCGCCGTCTGGGAAGAGGTGATCATCCACCTCCCCGAGTCGGTCACCCTGGTCTCCCTGTCGGCGACCGTGTCCAACGCGGAGGAGTTCGGCGACTGGCTGGACACCGTGCGCGGCGACACCGAGGTGATCGTCTCCGAGCAGCGGCCCGTCCCGCTCTGGCAGCACGTGCTGGCCGGGCGCCGGATGTACGACCTCTTCGAGGAGGAGAGCGACCACGGCGGACGCGGCACCGGCCGCCGTGAGGTCAACCCCGACCTCGTCCGCCTCGCCCGCATGGAGAACCAGCGCGGGTACAACCCGCGCGAGCGCCGCCGGGGCAAGATGGTCCGCGAGGCCGACCGCGAGCGCGAGCGCCGCCAGCGCAGCCGGATCTGGACGCCCTCGCGCCCCGAGGTGATCGACCGGCTGGACGCCGAGGGGCTGCTCCCCGCGATCACGTTCATCTTCAGCCGGGCCGCCTGCGAGGCCGCCGTCCAGCAGTGCCTGCACGCCGGGCTCCGGCTCAACGACGACGACAAGCGCCGACTGGTCCGGGAGATCGTGGAGGAGCGGACGGCGTCCATCCCGTCCGAGGACCTGCACGTCCTGGGCTACTACGAGTGGCTGGAGGGCCTTGAGCGGGGTATCGCCGCGCACCACGCCGGGATGCTCCCGAGGTTCAAGGAGATCGTCGAGGAGCTGTTCGTCCGGGGCCTCGTCAAGGCCGTCTTCGCGACGGAGACGCTGGCGCTCGGCATCAACATGCCCGCGCGCTCGGTGGTCCTGGAGAAGCTCGTCAAGTGGAACGGCGAGCAGCACGCCGACATCACCCCCGGTGAGTACACCCAGCTCACCGGCCGTGCCGGACGGCGCGGGATCGACGTCGAGGGCCACGCCGTGGTGCTCTGGCAGCGCGGCATGGACCCGGGCGCCCTCGCCGGACTGGCCGGCACCCGCACGTATCCGCTGCGCTCCAGCTTCCGCCCCTCGTACAACATGGCCGTGAACCTGGTCCAGCAGTTCGGGCGGCACCGCTCGCGCGAGCTCCTGGAGACCTCTTTCGCGCAGTTCCAGGCAGACCGCTCGGTCGTCGGGATCTCCCGCCAGGTCCAGCGCAACGAGGAAGGTCTGGAGGGCTACCGCGAGGGCATGACCTGCCATCTCGGTGACTTCGAGGAGTACGCGCGGCTGCGCCGCGACCTCAAGGACCGGGAGACGGAGCTGGCCAAGCAGGGCGCGACGCAGCGGCGGGCCGCCGCGGCGGCGTCGCTGGAGAAGCTGAAGCCCGGCGATGTCATCCATGTGCCGACCGGCAAGTTCGCCGGCCTCGCGCTCGTCCTCGACCCCGGGCTTCCGGCCGGCCGCACCAACGGGCACGGGCACCGCGGCATGGAGTACCACGACGGGCCCCGCCCGCTGGTCCTCACCGCCGAGCGGCAGGTGAAGCGGCTCGCCGCGATCGACTTCCCGGTGCCGGTGGAGGCCGTGGAGCGGATGCGGGTGCCGAAGTCCTTCAACGCGCGCTCGCCGCAGTCGCGCCGGGACCTGGCCTCCGCGCTGCGGACCAAGGCCGGGCACATCGTCCCGGACCGGCACCGCCGGGGGCGTGCCCCCGCCGCCGACGACCGCGAGATCGCGCGGCTGCGGGCCGAGCTGCGCGCCCACCCCTGCCACGGGTGCGACGAGCGCGAGGACCACGCCCGCTGGGCCGAGCGCTACCACCGGCTCCAGCGCGACACCCGGCAGCTGGAGCGCCGCATCGAGGGGCGCACCAACACCATCGCCCGCACCTTCGACCGGATCGTCGCCCTGCTCACCGAGCTGGACTACCTGCGGGGCAGCGAGGTCACCGAGCACGGGAAGCGGCTGGCCCGGCTCTACGGCGAGCTGGACCTGCTGGCGAGCGAGTGCCTGCGCGCCGGTGTCTGGGAGGGGCTGAACGCGGCGGAGCTCGCGGCGTGCGTCTCCGCCCTGGTGTACGAGGCGCGGCAGGCCGACGACGCGGTGGCGCCGAAGCTGCCGTCGGGCCCCGCGAGGACCGCGTTGGGCGAGATGGTCCGCATCTGGGGGCGGCTCGACTCCCTGGAGGAGGACTTCAAGATCAACCAGGCGGAGGGGGTCGGCCAGCGCGAGCCCGACCTCGGTTTCGCCTGGGCGGTGTACATGTGGGCGTCGGGCCGCTCGCTGGACGAGGTGCTGCGCGAGGCGGACATGCCGGCGGGCGACTTCGTGCGCTGGTGCAAGCAGGTCATCGACGTGCTGGGCCAGGTGGCCGCCGCCGCGCCGCGCGAGAACAGCACGGTGGCACGGAACGCCCGGAAGGCGGTCGACGAGGTGCTGCGGGGCGTGGTCGCGTACAGCTCGCTGGGCTGAGACACGCGGAAGCCGGCCGGGCGCGCGGTCCGGTCGGCTTCTGTGCGGCTCCCTTTCTAGGACCGGCCGCCCCGGCTCATTTTCATCGACGCGCCCGCGCAGACCAGTCCGAGCAGGGCGGTCAGTCCGCCGATGATGACGTTGTTGAGGATGACGCCGGTGTCCGGACTGCTGCCCACCACCCAGGGCGAGATGATCATCCACGCACCCATGGCGCAGATGGCCCAGCTCAGGCCGTACATCCGCTGCGGCATCGCGGTGAACCCGAGGCCGAGGAGGGCGATCGCGATGCCCATGACCAGGTTGTGCGTCACCAGAGCGGACTGCGACGTGGTGAAGTGCAGCACCCACGGGGAGACGGCGCAGTAGAGACCGACCAGAAAGACCGGCGCGTCCACGAGCGCGACGTCGCGGCCGCCCATCACGCGGGCATAGCGGTCGCTCATTTCCGATACATCGGGGTGTCCGGCCATGTCGTGGCCGACGTGCGAGACGTTTGACATGAGTTTCGTCCCCTTCGGATCATGCGGACCCGGTCACCGCCACGCGCGGGAAGTGGCCCGCACTGCCCATTCTGCGCTTATCCGTTGCTTATGTGTAGGTTTGCGGCGACCGGATTCCGTGCGATCCGCACCGGCCCTCGCGGTGGGCCGCCGGGCCCACCGCGAGGAACGCGATCAGGCGGCGGGCGGCATCAGGACCGTGTCCACGATGTAGACCGTGGCGTTGGCCGTGGGGACGTTGCCGCAGACGACCTTCGACGAGTCGTTCACGGTGTACGTCATGTCCGAACCGGAGGTCGTCAGCTCGCCCTTCTCCAGGGTCTCGAAGGAGCCCTTCTCCAGCTGCTCCGGCGTCAGCTTCTGGCCCACCACGTGGTAGGTGAGGACCTTGGTGAGTGCGTCCTTGTCGGCCAGCAGCTTGTCCAGGTCGGCCTTCGGGACCTTGGCGAAGGCGTCGTTGGTCGGGGCGAACACGGTGATGTTCTGCGCGTTGTTGAGCGTGTCCACCAGGCCGGCCTTCTTGACCGCGGTGACCAGGGTGGACAGGGCCGGGTTGTTCGACGCGGCCGTGGCGACGGGGTCCTTCGCCATGCCGGTGAAGGACCCGGCGCCGCTCTTCGGGACCGAGGCGCAGGCCGGGCCGAAGGGCTTGTCCGGGTCCATGGACTTCTCGGCGGACGGCGAGGCCGGGGCCTTGGCGGAGCCGGCGGCCGGTCCGGCCGCGCTGTCCTTGGAGTCGTCGGAGCAGGCCGTCAGGGCCAGCGGCAGGAGGAGCGCGGCGGACAGCGCGACGGCGGCGCGGCGGGCGTGGATGACCTTCATGATGTTCTCCTGTTTGGGTAACTGATTGACTGCGTAGGGTAATTGGGCTGGGGTGTGTGCGGCCCGGACCGACGGCGCCCAGGTCGGGGGAGGCGGCGGGACCGCGTGTTCAGGACACGTTGACCACCACCGTGTGCCGGCCGGTGGCGCCGTCCGGCACGGTGCCGGTGCGCCGGGCGGTCTGGGTGGCGCCGGTCCCGTCGGTCGCGCGGACCTCCAGGGTGTGGCTGCCCCGGGTGGCCGGCCACTCCCACACCCACTGGCGCCAGATGTCCCGGCCGGCGCCCGCGGCGAGTCGCGCCGGGTGCCACGGGCCGCCGTCCACCCGGACCTCGACCCGGGTGATCCCGCGGTGCTGGGCCCAGGCCACCCCGGCGACCGCCACCGTGCCCGCCTTGGGGGAGGCGAACGGGCGCGGGGTGTCGATGCGGGCCTGGGTCTTGACGGGTGCCCGCCGGGACCAGGACCGCTTCACCCAGTACGCGTCGTACGCGTCGAAGGTGGTCAGCTCGATGTCCTTGATCCATTTGCAGGCCGACACGTATCCGTACAGGCCGGGGACGACCATCCGGACCGGGAAACCGTGCTCGAAGGGCAGCGGCTCCCCGTTCATGCCGAAGGCGAGCAGGGCGTCGCGACCGTCCATGACGTCCTCGACCGGGGTGCCGATCGTCATGCCGTCCACCGAACGCGCCACGAGCTGGTCGGCCGGTCCGCCCTCGGAGGGTGGGCGCACCCCCGCCTCGCGCAGCAGGTCGGCCAGGCGCACACCGAGCCACCGGGCGTTGCCGACGTACGGCCCGCCCACCTCGTTCGAGACGCAGGTCAGCGTGATGTCGCGCTCCACGGCCTCCCGGCGCACCAGATCCTCGAAGGTGAGCGTCACCGGACGGGGCACGCCCTTCCCGTGGATCCGCAGCCGCCACGCCCCGGCGTCCACCCTCGGCACGACCAGGGCCGTGTCGACGCGGTAGAAGTCCTTGTTGGGCGTGACGAACGGGCTCAGCCCCCGGATCGCCAGCTCCGCGCCGGACGGCACGGCGGGGGCGGGTGAGGCGGGCGCGGGGAGCTTCAGATCGCGGCGGGACGCCGCGGCATCGGCCCGCACGGCCGAGGTGCGCCGTCGCCCCAGCAGCCCCGCCCCGGCGGAGGCCGCCGCCGCGACACCCGCCGCGACGACGAACCCACGCCGGTCGAAGCCCCCGGTGGCCCGCTCTCCGGCCGGGCGGACCGGGACCAGCCGCCCGGACAGCAGATACAGCACCCCCGCACCCGCCAGCGCACCCACCACCGACGGCAGCGCGTCCAGGGCCTGGCCCTCGGGCCGTCCGACCGCCGCCACCGCCCCGACCGCGCCGAAGACCAGTACGGCCGCCGAGCCGGCGATCCGGTGGCGGAGCGTCAGCAGCCCGACCGCCACGGCGAACAGCGCCAGGATCGTCAGGATCCCGAGCTCCAGGACCAGCTTGTCGTCGGTCCCGAAGTTCCGTACGGCGAAGTCCTTCAGCGCCGGGGGAGTGCGGTCGATCACCGCACCGCCCACCGCCGTCACCGGACCCGCCTCGGGCCGCACCAGCGCCGCCGCGAGCTCGGCGACGGCCAGCGCGCTGAACCCGGCGATCACACCGCTGAGCGCGGCGCAGGCCGCCCGCAGCACGCGGGACCGCCGGGGCTCGGTGGCCCCGGTCTCCGGATCGTTCCGCTTTTCACTCACGCCGGGAATTCGGTGCCGGGCCCCCGCCGGATTGGTCTGTCACCTGATCGAGTGACGGCCGGATGACGCCGTTCCGCCGAGCCACCGGCAACGCGTCACTTCCGGAGAGGCATACGCGCCGGAGCCGAAGCGGGCCGGTCCGGGGAGCCCCGGGCCGGCCGCCGCTCACGCGGGCAGCTCCATCAGCGCCACCGGGTCCGAGGTCGGCCGCGCCGAACCGCCCGCCGGTTCCACGGTGATGCCCATGCCCGTGGCCCCGTCGACCGGGCCGTCGAGAAGCGTCGTGTACGTGGTCGAGGACGGGCCCGAGGCGTGCAGCAGGCCCGCCGGGCGCATCGTGTCGCCGTCGGCGAACCACAGCTGGTAGACCTTCCCGCTGGGAGCCTCGGGCAGCCCGGAGGCGAGGAACACCGCCCGGTCCTCGCTCCGCGAGACCACCACCGTGCCCTGCGCCCCGTCGTCCAGCTTGCCGGAAGCGGTCTTCGCGTCGGGCGCGGCGAGGACCCGGGCCAGCTGCTCGGCGCGCAGCCGGGCCGCGTCCGCCTGCCGCTGCGCGTCCCGCGCCTCCTGGTGCTGCCACACGGCGATCCCGCCGAAGCCCGCCACCGCGGCGAGGCACGCGGCCAGGGCGAACCGGGACCACCGGGCCCCGCCGCGCCACCGGCCCGTGGAGCGCTCGCGGCGGGGCAGGGCGGGCGGTTCCTGGCGTACGGTCGTGATCTCCCGGAGCACCCGCTCCCGCAGCTCACGGGGGGCCGGTGCGGCGACGGCGAGGCCGAGGCGGGTCGCGGTCTCGGAGAGTTCGCGCACCTCGGTGGAGCAGGCTTCGCAGTCGCCCAGGTGCCGTTCGAAGTCCTGGCGTTCGTTGTCCGGCAGGGCGTGCAGGGCGTAGGCGCCCGTCAGTGTGTGGAGTCCGGCGTCGGTCATGAGGCCACCCCGAGGCAGTCGCGCATCCGGATCAGCCCGTCGCGCAGTCGAGTCTTGATCGTGCCGAGCGGCACCGCGAGCAGTTCGGCCACCTCGCGATAGGTGAGGCCCCGGTAGTACGCCAGGGTGACGGACTCCCGCTGGAGTTCGGAGAGCGTCCGCATGCAGCGGCGCACCTGTTCCCGTTCGAGCCGGGTCTCGACCTGTTCGGTGACCTCGTCGAAGGCGGGGGTGCGGTCGAGGAGGGCGGCCTTGTGCTCGCGGGCGGCGGACGCCTGTGCCGAGCGCACCCGGTCGACGGCGCGGCGGTGGGCGAGGGTCAGCACCCAGTTCATGGCGCTGCCCCGGGCGGCCTGGAAACGGGACGCGGTGCGCCACACCTCCACCAGGACCTCCTGGACGACCTCCTCCGACTGGGCGGGGTCGCGCAGCACCGCGCGGACGAGCCCGAGCACCGGCCCGCTCACCGCGTCGTAGACCTTGGCGAACGCCTCCTGGTCGCCCCGGGCGACCTGGCCCATGAGCTCCTGGAGGTCGGGCCCCGCCGAGGCCGTTCCGCTGATGTACACGGCTTCTTTCACGCCGGGTTCCCTTCGGTGGTCATCGCTCTCCGGAGGTGATTCGGAGCCGGTGCCCCGGCGGATTGGCCGGAATCCGGGGATCCTTCCACGACCTCGCGCAGGACCGGCCCGGAAACGCGATACATCGTGGTTGACGCGTCTTCGGAAATCGAGCTATGTTCGGCCACGAGTATTCGGGGGCGAGGGAAAGTCCGGAGGTGGGGGGCCGTGGCCAAGAGGCGCAAGCTCAGCAATCCGCTGGCGCTCACGGTGATGGTGCTGCTCGCCGAGCGGTGCATGCATCCGTACGAGATCGCCCAGACCCTCCGCAGGCGCGGCAAGCAGCACAGTGTGAAGATCAACTTCGGCTCGCTCTACACCGTCGTCCAGAACCTGGAGAAGCACGGGTACGTCGAGGTGGCGGGCGTACAACGCCAGGGCAACCGCCCGGAGCGCACGCTGTACGGCCTCACCGAGGCCGGGCGCGCCGAGATGCTGCACTGGCTGTCCGACCTGATCGCGGTGCCGGCCGAGGAGTATCCGGTCTTCGACACGGCCCTGGCCCTGCTTCCCGCGCTGCCCCCGGAGGAGGTGGGCGAGCTCCTCGTGGACCGCGAGCAGGCGCAGACCGTGCGGGCCGCGGCGCTGCGCGGGGTGCTCGCCCAGCTCGGGGACTCGGTGCCCCGCGTCTTCGTCGTGGAGACGGAGTACCAGCTCCACATGCTGGAGGCGCAGCTGGAATGGATCCGTACCTTCCGCAAGGAGATCGGCGAGGCCACCATCAGCGGCATCGAGGAGTGGAAGTCGTTCCACGAGACCGGCGAGGTCCCGCAGGACTGGCAGGACCTCGAAGACCGGGAGTAAGCAGAAGAAGACCCCGGCGGGTCCGTTGCAGCGGTCCGCGCCGGGGTCTCGAACCCCAAAGCCGGACCACCGTGGAGGCGGCCCGGGCGATCGAGGTGCGGCACACCCAGGATAGCCCGGCACTCCTCACACGGACCGGCCCGACGGCGTCCGCCGAACCGGACGCCCGGCCGACCAGAGGAGAGCTCCGTCATGAGCACCCGTGCGCCCGCTGTCGAGGCGCGACACATCGTCAAGACCTATCCGGGAGGCGTCACCGCGCTGCGCGGCATGGACCTCACCGTCACCGCGGGCACCGTCTTCGGGCTCCTCGGGCCCAACGGCGCAGGGAAGTCCACCACCGTCAAGATCCTCACCACCCTCGCCCGCCCCGACTCCGGGACCGCCTCCGTCGCCGGGCACGACGTCCTCGCCCACCCGGACCGGGTGCGCCGCGCGATCGGTGTCGTCGCCCAGAAGTCCGGCGCCGACCCGGTCGCCACCGGCCGCGAGAACCTGCTCCTCCAGGGCCGGCTGTACGGGATGCGGCGCGCGGCCGTGCAGCGCCGCGCCGATGAGCTGCTGGAGCGGTTCTCCCTCGCGGACGCCGGGAAGCGCCTGGTCAAGGGGTACTCGGGCGGCATGCTGCGCCGCCTGGACGTGGCGCTCGGGCTGATGCACCGTCCCGAGGTGCTGTTCCTGGACGAGCCGACGACCGGGCTCGACCCGGAGGCCCGTACGGCGATGTGGGACGAGATATCCCGGCTGGCCGGCGACGAGGGCCTGACCATCGTCCTGACCACCCACTACCTGGAGGAGGCGGACCGCCTCGCGGAACGCATCGCGATAGTCGACCGCGGCCGGGTCGTGGTCGAGGGCACCCCCGACGAGCTCAAGGGCGAGCTGCGCGGCGACGCCGTCCATGTGGAGCTGCGCGCGGACGCCGGTCCCGAGGCCGTCACCGCGCTCACCGGGCTGCCCGGGGTCCACGAGGCGGTGGCCGAGGGGCGCCGGGTCAGTGTCCGGGCCGAGGACGGCGCGGCGGCGGTGCCCGTGCTGCTGGCCGCGCTCGAACAGGCCGGGGCCGCCGTCGCGGCGGCCACCGTCGCCCGCCCCTCGCTGGACGACGTCTATCTGCGGTACGCCGGCCGCCGATTCCAGGACGCGGAGTCCGAGGTCGCGGCGACCGCCTCCGAGCCCGCCCTCGCGGGAGGTGCCCGATGAGCGGTCAGGTCCTCGTCCACACCTGGTACATGACGCAGCGCCAGCTGATGGCGATCCTCCGGCAGCCCGTGTTCCTCGCGATGGCCCTCATCCAGCCGGTGATCTGGCTCTTCCTCTTCGGCAACCTGTTCCGGAAGGTGGTCGAGCTCGGCGGCTTCGGCACCACCTCCTACCTGGACTACCTCGTCCCCGGCATCGTCGTGATGAGCGCCCTCGGGTCGAGCATGTGGGCCGGGATGGGCACCCTGGAGGAGATCGAGCGCGGCACGCTCAACCGCTTCCTGACCACGCCGGTCAGCCGGAACGCCCTGATGAACGCCAATGTCGTGCAGAACGGCATCGCCAACACCGCCCAGTCCGTCATCATCCTGCTGCTCGGCTGGGCGGCCGGGGCCGGCTATCCGGGCGGGGCCGCCGGGCTGCTGATCCTGGTCGCCGCCTCGGTGCTGCTCGGCACCGTCTTCGGGGCGCTCTCGAACGCCGTGGGCATGATCGTGCGGGAGCGGGAGTCGATCATCGGTATCAACACCTTCCTGCTGATGCCGCTCACCTTCCTGTCCACGTCCTTCATGGCCGCGAGCCAGATGCCCGGCTGGATGCGGGACATCGCCGCCTTCAATCCGGCCAACTGGGCCATGGTGGCCGGACGTTCCGCGCTGGGTGCTGATCCCGACTGGCAACTGGTCGTCACCCGGTGCGGCGGGCTGCTGCTGCTCGCCGTGGCCGCCGTGGCACTGTCGACCCGCACGTTCCGCTCGTACCAGAAGTCGGTCTGACCCGCCGGACAACGCTGTGCCCCGGTCCACCGGACCGGGGCACAGCCACGCCGTACGAAGGTCAGGCCGCGCTCTCCTGCTCGCGCTCCACCTGCTCGTTCCACTGGCGCTTGACGGAGCGCCACGCCTCGTCGTCGTGGCCGAGCCGCCAGTAGCCGGAGATCGACAGCTGCGAGGCGGGGATCTCGCGCTCAAGGCGCAGGTGGCGGCGGATCTCCTTGACGAAGCCCGCCTCACCGTGCACGAACGCCTGGACCCGGCCGGACGGGAACTCCAGCTTCCGCACCGCCTCGGTGAGCGCCTCGCCGAACGGGCGCCCGGCCCGGTGCAGCCAGGTGACCGACACGCCGTCCGGTGTGGCGATCTTCTGCTCCTCCGCAGCGTCCGCCACCTCGACGTACGCGTGCACCACCGCGCCCGCCGGCATCTGCTCCAGCGCGGCGGCGACGGCCGGCAGCGCGCTCTCGTCGCCCGCCAGCAGGTGCCAGTCCGCCGAGGCGTCGGGGGCGTAACCCCCGCCGGGGCCCAGGAACGTCACCTGGTCGCCCGGGACCGCGCGCGCCGCCCAGGGTCCGGCGAGGCCCTCGTCGCCGTGCACCACGAAGTCGATCGTCAGCTCCCGGGCGGCCGGGTCCCAGGAACGCACCGTGTAGGTACGGGTGGTGGGCCACAGCTCGCGGGGGTACTCCTCGCGGATGCGGGCCACGTCGAAGGGGTGGGTGTAGTCCGCGCCCTCCGGGGCGAAGCACAGCTTGACGTAATGGTCGGTGAAGCCCGCGAGTGCGAACTCGGCGAGACCGTCGCCGCCGAGCACCACCCGGATCATGTGCGGGGTGATCTGCTCGGTGCGCAGGACCTGCGCCCCCTGAGCCTGCGGTGCCCGCCGCTCCGGTCGATCTGCCACGAGGTCTGCTCCCTGCTGCCGGAATTGGAAAACCGCCAACCGATGCCCCCGATGCGGACATCGGTCTTAGGGTCACCTAACCTAACACCTCAGGGTCGCAGTGCGGAGTGGAGGCGCTGGAGGGCTCCGCCCAGCCCCCACCGGGTCGCGAGCGCGTCGAGGGCGGCCGGGTCGCGCGGAGCGGCGGGCAGCGCAGGGTCGAAGCCGGGCAGTGGTACGTCACCGGCGACCCGCACCACCTTCGGTGCGACGGCCACGTAGGCGCGGGCCTCGTCGAGCCGCCTGCGCTGCGAGGGCGTCAGCTTCGCCGACGGATCGTCCACCGCCGCCATGATCCCGGCCAGATCGCCGAAGGCGTCCAGCAGCTTTGCCGCGGTCTTCTCGCCGATCCCGGGCACGCCCGGCAGTCCGTCGCTCGGGTCACCGCGCAGCAGCGCCAGGTCCACGTACCCGGGGCCGTCCACCCCGTACTTCTCGCGCAGCCACGCCTCGTCCGTCACCTGGAGGGTGCCGACCCCCTTCAGCGGGTAGAGCACCCGCACCCCGCGGGCGTCGTCCACCAGCTGGTAGAGGTCCCGGTCGCCGGTGACGATGTCGACCGGTCCGGCCGCCCGTCCGGTCAGCGTGCCGATCACGTCGTCCGCCTCGTACCCCTCGGCGCCGACCCGGGCGATGCCCAGCGCGTCCAGCACGTCGGCGATGACCGGGACCTGCGGGGCCAGGGTGTCCGGCGTCTCCTCCTCGTCGGGCACGCCCGCCCCGGTCTCGACGGCCACCCGGTGCGCCTTGTACGTCGGGATGAGGTCGACGCGCCACTGCGGCCGCCAGTCCGCGTCCCAGCACGCGACGAGGTCGTCCGGCCGGTGGTCCTGCACCAGGCGGCCGATGAAGTCCAGCAGGCCGCGCACGGCGTTGACCGGGGTGCCGTCGGGCGCGCGCACCGAGTCGGGCACGCCGAAGTAGGCGCGGAAGTAGAGGGAAGCGGTGTCGAGGAGCATCAGGCGTCGCGTCACACGCCGATGATGCCGCACGGCACCGACAGCGGCCGCCGCGGACGCGGTTCCCGGAAAACCAGGGTGTTTTATATGATCCAGGTCACTCTTGTGTTTGGTCCGGGTAAGTGGGGGCAGGCGCGCCATCGGAGCGGCCCACGTCGCATTTTCAACTAGTGCATGTGCCATGCGGACAGAAGCCGCGCCGCTCCACGGTCTGCCGGCGGGGGAGGCAGACCGTTCTCGGTTCAACGCGTGAGGTGTATGTGTCCAGGCTGCAAGCCGAGCACTTGTACAAAGTGTTCGGCAGACGACCCGATCAAGCCGTGCAGATGCTGCGGAACGGCACAGGCCGCGACGCGCTGCGCGCCGACGGAACCACCGCAGCGGTGATCGACGCCTCGTTCACCGTCGAACCGGGCCAGATCTTCGTCGTGATGGGGCTGTCCGGCTCGGGCAAGTCCACGCTCCTGCGGATGCTCAACGGCCTGCTGGAGCCCACCTCCGGCCAGGTGCTCTTCGACGGCCAGGACCTGACCGCCCTGAGCCCCGCCGAGCTCCGCCACGTGCGCTCCACCAAGATCAGCATGGTGTTCCAGCACTTCGCGCTCTTCCCCCACCGGAGCGTCCTGGAGAACGCCGCGTACGGCCTGGAGGTGCAGGGCGTCCCGCGCGCCGAGCGGAACCGCCGCGCCACCGATGCCCTGGAGCTGACCGGCCTGGCCGGCTGGGAGAAGTCCTGGCCCGACGAGCTGTCCGGCGGCATGCAGCAGCGCGTGGGCCTCGCCCGCGCGCTCGCCACCGACGCCGACCTGCTCCTGATGGACGAATCCTTCAGCGCGCTCGACCCGCTGATCCGCCGGGACATGCAGGACCAGCTCCTGGAGCTCCAGAAGCGGCTGAAGAAGACCATCGTCTTCATCACCCACGACCTCAACGAGGCCATGCGCCTCGGCGACCGCATCGCCGTGATGCGCGACGGCGAGATAGTCCAGCTCGGCACCGCCGAGGACATCCTCGTCACCCCGGCCAACGACTACGTCGCCTCCTTCACCCAGGACGTGGACCGTGCCCGGGTGCTGACCGCCGGCGCGATCATGGCCGAGACGGACACGGTCATCGGCACCGTCTGCGACCAGGGCAAGGAGATCCGGAACACCGACGACGTGCTCCGGGCGACCCCTGCCACCGTCACCGAGTCCACGCCGATCATCGAGCTGTTCACGCCCTGCTCGCAGAGCCGGGTCGCGGTCGCCGTGACCGACGACAAGGGCAAGCTCGTCGGCGTCGTGCCCCGCGAGCGGCTGCTCGCCGTGCTCGGTGAGCCGATGACCCCTGCCCAGGCTCCCCAGGACGCCGCGACCTCGCTGAAGAAGGTGGCCGGTGTTTAGGCTCCATCTCGGCGACTGGGTCGACTCCGCGGTCGACTGGCTCCAGAACCACCTCTCCTGGCTCTTCGACTTCATCAGCTCCGTCGTGAGCGGCATGTTCGACGGCATCGCCGCCGTGCTCTCCGCTCCGGCACCCCTGCTCTTCGCGGGCATCGTCGCCGTCATCGCCTGGTGGCTGCGCGGTCTGCTCGCCGGTGTTCTCGCCTTCGTCGGCTTCGCCCTCATCGACTCGGTCGAATTGTGGGACGAGGCGATGGACACGCTCACCCTGGTGCTCGTCGCGACGATCGTGACGCTGGTGCTGGCCGTGCCGCTCGGCATCTGGGCCTCCCGGTCCAAGACGGTGAGCGCGGTGACCCGGCCGGTCCTGGACTTCATGCAGACCATGCCCGCCATGGTCTACCTGATCCCCGGCGTCATCTTCTTCGGTGTCGGTGTCGTTCCCGGCATCATCGCCACCATCATCTTCGCGCTGCCCCCGGGCGTCCGGATGACCGAACTCGGCATCCGCCAGGTCGACGGCGAGCTGGTCGAGGCGGCCGAGGCGTTCGGCACGACCTCCCGCAACACCCTGCTGCGCGTCCAGCTGCCGCTGGCGCTGCCCACGATCATGGCGGGCATCAACCAGGTCATCATGCTGGGCCTGTCCATGGTGGTCATCGCCGGCATGGTCGGCGGCGGCGGCCTCGGCGGCTCCGTCTACCGGGCCATCGGCAACGTCGACGTCGGCCTGGGCTTCGAGGCCGGTGTCTCGATCGTCATCCTGGCCATGTACCTGGACCGGATGACCAGCGCCCTGGGCCGCGAGGTCTCCCCGCTCGCCCGCCGCGCGCTCGCCAAGGCCCAGTCGATGGCCGGCGGCCTGAAGATCTGGCACCACCGCCCGCAGCCCGTCGTCGCCGTCGCGGGCGTCGTCGCCCTGGCGCTCGTCGCCGGCGGCATGGGGATCTTCGGCTCCTCCGACGACGAGGCCGTCGCGGCCTCCGACACGAAGAACATCGGCGCCGGCAAGAAGATCAGCATGGGCTACATCCCGTGGGACGAGGGCATCGCCTCCACCTTCCTGTGGAAGGAGCTGCTGGAGCGGCGCGGCTTCGAGGTCGACGTCAAGCAGTACGAGGCCGGCGCGCTCTACACCGGCATGGCGAGCGGTCAGATCGACTTCGAGACCGACTCCTGGCTGCCGGTCACCCACGCCTCGTACTGGAAGAAGTACAAGGACCGCCTGGAGGACATGGGCTCCTGGTACGGCCCCACCTCGCTGGAGCTGGCCGTTCCCACGTACGTCAAGGACGTGAAGTCCCTGACCGACCTCAAGGGCAAGGCGTCCGACTTCAAGGGCCGGATCGTCGGCATCGAGCCCAGCGCCGGTGAGATGGGCCTGCTCAAGGACAAGATCCTGCCGGGCTACGGCCTGGACAAGGAGTACAAGGTCGTCGACGGCTCCACGCCGTCCATGCTGGCCGAGCTGAAGCGCGCGTACGCCAAGAAGGAACCGATCGTCGTCCCGCTGTGGTCGCCGCACTGGGCGTACAACCAGTTCGAGCTGACCAAGCTCAAGGACCCCAAGAACCTCTGGGGCAAGGGCGACGGCATCCACACGCTGACCCGCAAGGGCTTCGCCGGGGACAACCCCGAGGTCGGCAAGTGGCTCAAGGACTTCAAGATGAGCGAGGACCAGCTCACCAGCCTTGAGGCCCAGATCCAGAAGAGCGGCTCCGGCAAGGAGCAGGAGGCGGTCCGCACCTGGCTGAAGGCCAACCCGGACGTCGCCGACAAGTGGACCCCGGTCGAGAAGTCCGCCCCGGCCAAGGGCGCGAACGGCAAGGACGAGCGCGACCGCCCGGTCGAGATGGCCTGGTTCCCCTGGGAGGAGGACATCGCCGCCACGTACCTGTGGAAGGCCGTCCTGGAGGAGCGCGGCTACAAGATCAACCTCAAGCAGTTCGAGGTCGGTCCGATGTACACCGCGATGTCGCGCGGCCAGATCGACGTGCAGTTCGACGGCTGGCTCCCCTTCACCCAGAAGAACTACTGGGACAAGTACGGCTCCAAGCTGACGGACATCGGCTCCTGGTACGGCCCCACCTCCATCGAGGTCGCGGTGCCCGACTACGTCAAGGACGTGAAGTCCCTGGCCGACCTCAAGGGCAAGAGCTCGAAGTTCAAGGGCCGCATCGTGGGCATCGAGCCCGGCACCGCCACGATGGAGAACCTGAAGAAGAACGTGCTCCCGGCCTACGGCCTGGACGACGAGTACAAGGTGGTCGACTCCTCGACGCCCGGCATGCTCGCCGAGCTGAAGCGCGCGTACGCCAAGAAGGAGCCCATCGCCGTTCTGCTGTGGACCCCGCACTGGGCGTACAGCGAGTACGGGATGACCAAGCTCAAGGACCCGAAGAAGGCGTTCGGTGAGGGCGACCGGCTGCACACCATCGCCTCCAAGGAGTTCCCGGAGAACTACCCGCAGCTGACGAAGTGGTTCAAGGACTTCAAGCTGAGCGAGGAGCAGCTCGCCGGCCTGGAGAACCAGATCCAGAAGCTCGGTACAGGGCACGAAGAGGACGCCGTGAAGGCCTGGCTGGAGAAGAACCCGGGCATCGCGGACAAGATGGCCCCCCAGTAGGAGCCGTCACCGGCCCTCACCAGGGCCGCAGCCCGTGAAGGGGTGGGTCGCGCCGACGGCGCGGCCCACCCCTTCCGCGTTCCGGTGTGCTCACTTTCCGGGCCGTCCTGGCGTAACAGTGTGCGCGACGGGCCCACAACCGGAAGGATGGCGTTTCGGGAGGGAGCCGGACATGGACGAGAAGGAAACACTCCGAGTGGGCGCCGCCGTCCGCCGACAGCGCAGGGCCCTGGGACTCACCCTGGCCGCCGTCGCGTCGCGCAGCGGCCTCTCCGTACCGTTCCTCAGCCAGATCGAGAACGAGCGTGCGAGACCCAGCGCCCGGTCGCTCGACCGGGTCGCCGAGGCGCTGGAGACCACCACGGCCCGGCTGCGCGCCGCCGCGGACTCCGCGCGCGCTGTCGACGTCGTGCGCGCCGCCCACGAGGACGGGGTGCACCGGGTGGTCCGCGGACGCCACCAGCTCAGCGCCCTGGAATTCACCGGGGAGCTCGACCTCGGGCGCGAGTTCCAGCACCGCAACGACGAGCTCCTGTACGTCGCCGAGGGTGCCGCCGAAGTGGAGGCCGAGGGCCGGGCCTACCGGCTGGTCCAGGGCGACACGCTCTTCCTGTCCGGCGGGGTCCGCCACCGCTGGCGGGCCACCCTCCCCGGCACCCGGCTGCTGTGCGTCGCGGTCGCCGAACACATCGACGCGACGTCCGACCCCCGGCGCTGAGGGCGTCCGGGGGCCGTCGAAAGCGTGCTCAGGCGGTACGGGCCGCCACCGGGGCGGGCCGCTGCGGCGCCGAGAGCAGCGCCCCGCTGAGCAGCCCGCGCACCGTACGCGCCCCGGCCACGGCCCACGCCGACACCAGCAGCACGTACAGCGCGACGGCCAGCCAGGTGAACGCGGTCAGGCCGGTGTGCCGGGCCAGGCCCGCCGCGCCCGTCACACAGGTGCCGACGGGGAACGTGAAGCCCCACCAGGTCATCGAGAACGTCATCCCGCCCCGAGCCGCCCGCACCACCAGCGCCACGGCCAGGGCCAGCCACATCAGGGCGAAGCCCATCACCGGCACCCCGTACAGCACCGCGAAGGCCCGCAGCGCCGAGGCGTACGGGCTTCCGATCGCACCCGGCGCCACATCGGCCAGCGCGTTCACCGCGGTGGTCGACTGGCCCAGCGGGCCGAGCACCAGGAACAGGGTGGGCGTCAGGGCGAGCGGCAGCGGGCCCCCGTGCACCAGGCGGCCGAAGACCAGCGGGAGCATGGCCAGCGTCGCCAGCAGGCTCAGCCCGAACATCGCATAGCAGCCCAGCAGCAGCGCCTCGCGCCCCTGGCCCGGGGGCAGCTCCGCCACGAGCAGCGGGCCGAGCGCGGCCGACACCATCGGCGCCACCACCGGCAGCAGCCACACCGGGGACGCGGTGCCCGGCTCCGGCCGGTGGCGCACGATCATGAGATACGGGACCGCCACGGCCGCGACCAGACCGGTCACCGTGCCCGCCGTGTACAGCACCACGTCCAGCGCGAGCGCCGCCCGGTGCCCGACGAGGTCCCTGCCCACGGTCATGCCGGAGCCCCCGACGGCCAGCAGCGCCATCGAGAGACAGCCGTAGAACGGGGCGACGGCCTGGTCCGCGAGATGGGCGCGCGCCTGGTCGCGGTGGGCCGCCCAGTGCCCGGCGCGGGCGGCCAGCACGGCGACGAGCAGCAGCGCCGAGAACAGCCACACCACGATGCACGCGCCGCGCAGCCCGGGCACGTGCACGGGAAGCGCCGCACCGGCGCTCGCGACGATCGCGGTGCCCATCACCGTGGCGTACCAGTTGGGGCCGAAGTGCCGCAGCGCGGGCCCCCGGAGGGTGCCGGAGTACGGGGGAGAGGTGCGGGTCCGCAGATAGATGGCCATGCCACGATCTTCTGCGGCGCGGGAGTACCCCACCAGGGAGCACGGCCCTATGAGGTCATAAACTGGGCTTATGCCCAGCGAACCGCCCGCCCCCCTGTCCCACCGGGTGCCCGACCTGGGCGCGCTGGAACTTCTCCTCGCCGTCGCCCGGCACGGCAGCCTCGGCCGGGCTGCCCGGGACGTCGGCATCACCCAGCCCGCCGCCAGCAGCCGGGTCCGCTCGATGGAACGGCAGCTCGGCCTCGCCCTCCTCGACCGCTCGCCCCGTGGCTCCCGGCTCACCGACGCGGGCGCCCTGGTCACCGACTGGGCGCGCCGGGTCGTGGAGGCCGCCGAGGTGTTCGACGCGGGCGCCCAGGCGCTGCGCGACCGCCGCGACTCCCGGCTGCGGGTCGCCGCCTCCATGACCATCGCCGAATACCTGCTCCCCGGCTGGCTCATCGCCCTGCGCGCCGAACGCCCCGGCACCGCCGTCTCGCTGCTCGCCGGGAACTCCGCGGTCGTCGCCGAGCGGCTGCTGGGCGGCGAGGCGGACCTGGGCTTCGTGGAGGGCCTGTCCGTCCCGGCCGGGCTCGACGGCACGGTCATCGCCCACGACCGCCTCGTCGTCGTGGTCGCCCCCGCCCATCCGTGGGCCCGCCGCCGCACCCCGCTGACCCCGGGCGAACTGGCCGCCACCCCGCTGATCCTCCGCGAGCACGGCTCAGGCACCCGCCAGGTCCTGGACGCCGCGCTGGCCGTCCACGGCCCCCTGGCCCCGCCGCTGCTGGAACTCTCCTCGACGACCGCGGTCAAGGGCGCGGCGGAGAGCGGCGCCGGTCCCTGCGTCCTGAGCGAGCTCGCGCTCGGCGAGGAGCTGTCCGCCCGCCGCCTGGTCAAGGTCCCGATCGCCGGGGCCCGGCTGCGCCGCCAGCTGCGCGCCGTCTGGCCCTCGGGCCACCGCCCGACCGGCCCGGCCCGCGACCTGCTCGCACTGACCCGGTCCGAGCCTTCCGGGGAAGCGCCCTAAGCGGTAGCCCCGGGCCGGGCGTCGTAGGCGTCGCGGTGGCTCAGGACCTCCTCCATGTTGCTCTCCGCCCACTTCTTGATGTCCTGCATGACGGACTGGAGCGAGCGGCCGAGGCCGGTCAGCTCATAGCTGACGGTCACCGGCACGGTGGCGGTCACCGTCCTGGTCACCATGCCGTCACGCTCCAGCGAGCGCAGCGTCTGCGTCAGCATCTTCTGGCTCACGCCCGAGATCAGGCGCGACAACTCCGAGAAGCGCAGGGGCCGCGCCTCTTCGACGGTGGTCTTCCCGGGGCGCGGGCCGTCCCCGCCGAGCGCGGCGAGCACGAGGGCGACCCACTTGTCGGAAATCCGCTCCAGGAGCCGGCGGCTGGGACAGAGCGCGAGAAACGCGTCGTACTCCCGCTTGGCCTCGGCTCGTCGCTCGGACGCGGTGCTGGTCGCCATGGGGCAGTCATCTCCTCGGTTCGGTGACTTACTTACTTCAAGGTGCCTACTTCCCAGTGGTAACCGGGTTCTTCCATGCTGGTTTCCCGGAGCAGGGATAGCAAGACCCCATATGAACCCTGCAGCAATGAGGAGTTGACGATGAATCAGCTGAACTCGCGGCGAGTCGTGGTTCGTGTTCCGTCCGGTCCCGCGTCCATCGAGACCGTCGAGGCGCCGGTGGCCGAGCCGAGGGCCGGGGAGATCCGCGTGAGAATCGCCGCTGCGGCCGTCAACCCGGTCGACCTGGGCGTGGCCTCAGGCGTCTTCCACCGGCTGGGCATGGTCCACCAGCCCGACTGGACAGGTCTCGGCTGGGACTTCGCCGGCACCGTAGAGGCCGCCGGGCCGGACGTCGAGCTGCGGGCCGGCAGCCGGGTCGCCGGCTTCCTCGACGGTTTCGACCGCGACCACGGCTCCCATGCCGAGCACCTTGTCGTCCCCGCCGCAGACGTCGCCGCTGTACCGGACGGAGTCGACCTCGTCGCGGCGGCCACGGTGCCGCTCAACGCCACCGCCGCCGCCCAGGCGGTTCACCTCGTCGGCGAGGCGCCGAGCGACGCCCGGCGGCTGCTGGTGACCGGTGCGGCCGGTGCAGTGGGCGCGTACGCCGCCGTGCTCGCCCAGGAACGCGGCTGGCAGGTGACCGGACTGGCGCGGGCGGTCGACGAGCCGTTCGTCCGCGGCCTGCACGTCGGCTTCACCACCGAACCCGGCCGGGGGTGGGACGCCGTCCTCGACGCCGGAGCCCTCCAGGAGCCGGCCCTCGGGGCGGTGCGCGACGGCGGCCGCTTCGTGGGCGTGCAGCCCGCTGCCAGGCTCCCCGAGGAACGCGGCATCACCGTCGAGGTGATCTTCGCCCGCCCCGACGGCCCGCTGCTCGCCGGTCTGCTGGAACGGGTGGCGGCGGGGCAGCTGCCGACGCGCGTCCACACCGTCGTGCCGCTCGACAAGGCTGCCGACGCCTACCGAACGATGGCGGAGGGCGGCGTCCGAGGGCGGATCGTCCTCGTCCCCTGACGCCACGTCACACGTACCCGACGACCACGACACTCTCTTACGACAAGGACAGCCGATGCTCACCACGCTTGCCACCGTCGTTGCCGGTCTCCTCGGCGCGGGACTCATCCTCATGGGCGCGAACGCCTTCGTCAGACCGCGGGACGCCGTCGGATTCGGCATTCCCGGCGCACCGGTCGAGGACCTCGGATTTCAGTCCTGGCTGCGCGTGAAGGGGCTGCGGGAGATCGGGCCCGGTGTTTTCCTCTTCGTGCTGATGGCCGTCGCGAGCTCGTCGCTCCTCGGTTGGTACCTCCTGGTGTTCGGCCTGATACCCGCCGGGGACGCGCTGGTCGTGCTGCGCAGCGGCGGGCCGAAGGCGACCGCGTACGGAGTCCACGCCGCGACCTCCGCTGTGATGCTGCTGACCGGCGTCGGACTCCTGGTCTGACAGGGCCAGCCCTGAAAAAAAAGGGGGCGACGTGCCGGGCCGGGCACGACACCCTGTCGGGGCACGGCACCCACCGAAAGGACGCCCCATGAGCACACCGCCGCACCTGCGACGGGCCGGCGCGGACGACGCCGCCGAGGTCACCCGGCTGCGCCTGGTCATGTTCGCCTCCATGGGCCTCGTTCCGGAGCCCGACTGGACCCCGGTGTGCGAGGCGCACTTCCGCGAACGGCTCGGCACCGACCCGCACTTCGTCGCCTATGTGATCGATGCGGGGGACCGGCTGCTGTCCAGCTCGGTGGGCCAGTACACGCGGTCCCTGCCCCGGCCGGGCCGCGCCCCGTACGTCGGGCACATCGCCTCGGTCGCCACCGACCCGGACCACCGGCGGAAGGGCTACGCCCGCCTGACCTTCCGGGCCGTCCACGACCACCTGGTCGAGGCCGGGTGCTCCCGGATCAACCTGACCGCGACACCCGAGGGCGCGGGCCTGTACCGCTCGCTGGGTTACGGAGACCCCACCGGGCCGATGCCTCTCACCTGGACCGGACCGGGGGAGGCACGCCGATGACCGCCACCGCGCCGCCCGCGCAGGGCGTCCGCCACCCCTGGTCCGCCCTGCCCGCCGCCGTGCGCGCGGCCGTCGAGGACATCCTCGGTGCACCGGTCACCGAGGCCCGCACCCAGAACGGCGGCTTCTCGCCCGGAGTCGCCGCCCGGGTCCGGCTCGCGAACGGCGGCTGGGCCTTCGTCAAGGCGGTGAGCGCCGAGGTGAACCCGGACAGCCCCGACATGCACCGCGCCGAGGCCCGTGTCACGGCGTCGCTGCCGGCGGACGCGCCCGTGCCCCGGCTGCTCGGCTCCTACGACGACGGCACCTGCGTCGCCCTCGTGCTGGAGGACATCGACGGCCACCAGCCCCGGGTGCCCTGGGACCGGGCCGAACTGCACCGGGTCCTGACGGCCGTCGGCGACCTCTCCCGCGTCCTCACCCCGGCCCCGGACGACGTGGCCTCGGCCGCCTGGGGCAAGTCCTCGATGTTCGACGGCTGGCGCACCCTGCACGCCGCCGGTGGCGACGCCCGCCTCGACCCCTGGGCCGCCGGCCATCTCGCCGCCCTCGCGGAGCTGGAGGCCCGCTGGCCCGAGGCCGCCGCCGGGGACACCCTCGCCCACAGCGACCTGCGCGCCGACAACATCCTGCTCACCGGGGACCGGGCCGTCTTCGTGGACTGGCCGCACGCGGTGCGCGCCGCGCCCTGGTTCGACCTGCTGGTGATGCTCCCGTGCGTGGCGGCGCAGGGGTACGCCACCGGAGGGCGCGGCCCGGACCCCGAGGCCCTGTTCACCGCCCACCCGCTCGGCCGGGACGCCGACCCCGACGCCGTCACCGCCGTACTCGCCGCCGTCGCCGGGTACTTCGCGGAGCACGCGCTGCGCCCCGACCCGCCCGGCCTGCCGACGCTCCGGGCCTTCCAGGCCGCCCAGGGCACCGCCGCTCTGACCTGGCTGCGCCAAAGGCTCTGAGGCCGGGGGCTCAGGCCCCTACCGCCTCCACCAGCCCCCGCACCACGCGGAAGTCCTCGCCCATCTCCGGATGCCACTGCACCCCCAGGACCCAGTGGCCGCCGGGGAGTTCGACCGCCTCCACGGTGCCGTCCGCCGCGTGCGCCGACGCCACCAGGCCGTTGCCGATCCGGTCCACGGCCTGGTGGTGGTACGTGGGGACGGCGCACACCTCCGGCGCCAGCGACGCGTAGAGGGTGCCCGGGACCGGCGTCACCGGGTGCGCACCGAACACGCCCACCGCGCCTACGTGGCCGTCCAGATGCTGGGTCAGGGTGCCCCCGCACACCACGTTCAGCAGCTGCATCCCGCGGCACACCCCGAGCAACGGCGTCCCCGACTCCAGGGCCGCGCCGATCAGCGCCGCCTCCCAGGAGTCCCGCTCCGGCGCCGGCGGCCCGGTCCGCGGATCGCGCCCCGCACCGTACCGCGCCGGGTCCACATCGGGACCGCCCGCCACCACGACCGCGTCCAGCCTGGCCACGGCCTCCGCCGCGGCCTCGGGCGCGTCCGGCGGCAGCAGCACGGCCAGGCCGCCCGCCTCCCGCACCATCCGGGCGTACCCGGAGGGCAGCAGCGCCGCCGGCAGGTCCCATACGCCCCAGCGCGCCGAATCCACCAGGTAGGTGCTGATCCCGACCAGCGGACGGTTCACCGGTGCCCTCCCTCGTACGGCGCGCGGAACACCCCGGCACCGTACCCACAACCACCGCCCTGCTCATAGATTGGGACGCGCCTGCCCGGCCCGCGAGGAGAGGACCCATCCGTGTCCGACCGAACACCCCCGCTCGCCCTCGGAGACCTGCGCCGCCTCGTGCACAGCGGGGAGATCGACACCGTCGTCCTGGCCTTTCCCGACATGCAGGGGCGGCTCCAGGGCAAACGCTTCGCCGCCCCCTTCTTCCTCGACGAGGTCGTCCGCCACGGCACCGAGGGCTGCGCCTACCTCCTCGCCGTCGACACCGACATGAACACCGTCGACGGCTACGCCATGTCCTCCTGGGACAACGGCTACGGCGACTTCGCCATGCGCCCCGACCTCGCCACCCTGCGCCGGGTGCCCTGGCACGACGGCACCGCCCTGGTCCTCGCCGACCTCGCCTGGGCCGACGGCGCGCCCGTCACCGCCGCGCCCCGGCAGATCCTGCGCCGCCAGCTCGAACGCCTCGCCGACCACGGCTACACCGCCCACGTCGGCACCGAGCTGGAGTTCATCGTCTTCAAGGACACCTACGAGCAGGCGTGGGACCGGGGCTACCGCGAGCTGACCCCGGTCAACCAGTACAACGTCGACTACTCCGTCCTCGGGACCGGCCGCGTCGAACCCCTGCTGCGCCGCATCCGCAACGAGATGGCGGGCGCGGGCCTCGCCGTCGAGTCCGCCAAGGGCGAGTGCAACCCGGGCCAGCACGAGATCGTGTTCCGCTACGACGAGGCCCTGGTCACCTGCGACCAGCACGCCGTCTACAAGACCGGCGCCAAGGAGATCGCAGCCCAGGAGGGCATGGCACTCACCTTCATGGCCAAGTTCAACGAACGCGAGGGCAACTCCTGCCACATCCACCTCTCGCTGCGCTCCACCACCGACCCCGGACGCTCCGTCATGGCCGGTCCGGACGGCGCCATGTCACCCGTGATGCGGCACTTCCTGGCTGGCCAGCTCGCCGCCCTGCGCGACCTCTCCCTCCTCTTCGCGCCGAACATCAACTCGTACAAGCGGCTGCGCCCCGGCTCCTTCGCCCCGACCGCCGTCGCCTGGGGCCACGACAACCGCACCTGCGCCCTGCGCGTCGTCGGCCACGGCGCCTCGCTGCGCTTCGAGAACCGGCTCCCCGGCGGCGACGTCAACCCGTATCTGGCCGTCGCCGGCCTCGTCGCCGCCGGCCTGTACGGCATCGAGCACGAGCTCGGACTCCCCGAACCCTGCGAGGGCAACGCCTACACCGCCGCGTACGACCACGTCCCGGCCACCCTGCGCGAGGCCGCCGCGCTCTGGGAGGAGAGCGGGATCGCCCGCGAGGCGTTCGGCGAGGACGTCGTGGCCCACTACCGCACCATGGCCCGCGTCGAACTCGACGCCTTCGACGCGGCCGTGACCGACTGGGAACTGCGCCGCTCCTTCGAACGCCTGTGAGGACCATGTGATTCACGAGCACCACGTCCTGAACCCGGCGACCGAAGAGGTCGTCGCCACCGTCCCCGCCACCCCGGCCCCGGCCGTCCACACCGCCGTCGTCCGGGCCACCGCCGCCCAGCGCACCTGGGCCGCGCTCGCCCCCTCCGACCGGGCCCGGCTGCTGCGCCGGTTCGCCGCGGCCGTCGACGCCCGCACCGAGGAACTGGCCCGGCTGGAGGTCCGGGAGGCCGGCCACACCCTCGGCAACGCCCGCTGGGAGGCGGGCAACGTCCGCGACCTGCTCGACTACGCGGCCGGGGGAGTGGAACGGCTCACCGGACGGCAGATCCCCGTCCCCGGCGGCATCGACCTCACGATCCTCGAACCCCTGGGCGTCGTCGGCGTCATCGCCCCCTGGAACTTCCCGATGCCCATCGCGGCCTGGGGCACCGCCCCCGCCCTCGCCGCCGGGAACGCGGTGATCCTGAAACCCGCCGAGACCACCCCGCTCACCGCCCTCCGCCTCGCGGAGATCGCCCTGGAGGCGGGCCTGCCCGACCACCTCTTCCAGGTCCTGCCCGGCGCGGGGGACGAGGCCGGCAACGCCCTCGTCGAACACCCGGACGTCGCCAAGATCGTGTTCACCGGCTCCACCCGCACCGGCAAGCGGATCATGGCCAAGTGCGCCGACCGCCTCAAGCGCGTCACCCTGGAACTCGGCGGCAAGAGCCCCAACATCGTCTTCGCCGACGCCGACATCGAGGCCGCCGCGGCCGCCGCGCCCGACTCCTTCCTGGACAACGCCGGCCAGGACTGCTGCGCCCGCACCCGCATCCTCGTCCAGCGCTCCGCGTACGACCGCTTCCTGGAACACCTCGCCCCGGCCCTCGCCGCGTACACCGTCGGCGACCCCGCCGACGAGAAGACCCGGATGGGCCCGCTCATCTCCCGTACCCAGCTCGAACGCGTACGCGGTTACGTCCCCGAGGGGGCCGCCGCGATCCGGGGGAGCGCGCCCGACGGGCCCGGGTTCTGGTTCCCGCCGACCGTGCTCACCGGCGTCCCGGCGGACGCGCCCGTCGCCACCGAGGAGGTCTTCGGGCCCGTCGCCGTCGTGCTGCCCTTCGAGGACGAGGCGGACGCCGTGCGGCTCGCCAACGCCACCGACTACGGCCTCGCCGGCTCGCTCTGGACCCGTGACGTGGGGCGCGCCCTGCGCGTGTCCCGGGCCGTCCGGGCGGGCAACCTCTCCGTCAACTCGCACTCGGCGGTGCGCTACTGGACCCCGTTCGGCGGGTTCAAACAGTCCGGCGTCGGGCGCGAGCTGGGGCCCGACGCCCTCACCGCCTTCACCGAGACCAAGAACGTCTTCCTGAGCACGGAGGCATGAAGCACCCATGACCACGGACTCCGAGATCATCTGCCGCCGCCTCGTCGGCCGCACCGCCGTCATCACCGGCGCCGGGAGCGGCATCGGCCTGGCCACCGCCCACCGGCTCGCCTCCGAAGGGGCGCACGTCGTCTGCGGCGACATCGACGCGAAGGCCGGCGAGGCCGCGGCCGAAGCGGTCGGCGGCACCTTCGTACGCGTCGACGTGACCGACCCCGGACAGGTCACCGAACTGTTCCGTACGGCCGACGACACCTACGGCTCCGTCGACATCGCGTTCAACAACGCGGGCATCTCACCGCCCGACGACGACTCCATCCTCACGACGGAGCTGGAGGCGTGGAAACGCGTCCAGGACGTCAACCTCACCTCCGTCTACCTCTGCTGCAAGGCCGCCCTGCCCTATATGCGCCGCCAGGGCAGGGGCTCCATCATCAACACCGCCTCCTTCGTGGCCCGGATGGGCGCGGCCACGTCGCAGATCTCGTACACCGCGTCCAAGGGCGGGGTGCTGGCGATGACCCGCGAACTGGGCGTCCAGTTCGCCCGCGAGGGCATCCGCGTCAACGCGCTCTGCCCGGGACCGGTCAACACCCCGCTGCTCCGGGAGCTGTTCGCCAAGGACCCGGAGCGGGCGGCCCGGCGGCTGGTGCACATCCCGCTCGGCCGGTTCGCCGAGGCCACCGAGATCGCGGCCGCCGTCGCCTTCCTGGCGAGCGACGACTCCTCGTTCGTCAACGCCACCGACTTCCTGGTGGACGGCGGCATCTCCGGCGCCTATGTCACACCGCTGTAGACCGCTCTCTAGAGTGGAGCGATGAGCTACCCGACGCCGCCCGGCTGGTACCCGGACACCTCCGCGCCCGGCACCGAGCGCTGGTGGGACGGGACGGCGTGGACCGCGCACACCCGGGCGCCGGCCGCGCCCGTCCCCGCGCCGATGCCGGTCCGGGCTCCGGTCCCGGTCCAGGCCCCCGGCCCGGCTACGCGGAGCGGCGGCGGCAGCGCCCGGGCCGTCGCGCTCGTGGCGGCCGGGGCGGTCGTCGTCGGCGCCGTCGTGACCGGGGCCGTCGTCCTCACCCGGAACGACCCGTCCGCCCACGCCTCGCAGTCGCCCGCCCGGACCGGCACCGACGGCATACCCGGCGCCGACGACCCCTCACCGGACGGCACCCCCGCGCACGAGGACGCGAACGTGCTCACCGACCAGCTCAACGGCATCACGCTGCCCATCCCGGACGGCTGGGAGCGGCCGGAGCGGACCTCGGGCCAGCTCCTCACGATGCGCACCAAGGACTCGTACGACTGCCCCGGCGCGTCCTCCTCGTACTGCTACCCCGGCACCGTCACCACCCGGACCCCTGGCGGCACCGACGCCACCACACCCGAGGCCCTCGCCAAGGAGGACATCGCCGAGGCCGCCGACCGCGCCTACGAGGAGGACCTCGTCGGACGGCGCACCCACGGCGGCATCACCGCGCACCGGCAGACCGCCGCGGGCGAGGTCACCGTCGCCGGCCGCACCGGTTACTACATCCGCTGGAAGGTCACCACCGCCGAGGGCCCCGGCGGCTACGTGCAGTCGCTCGCCTTCCCGTCACCTGTCGGCAGCGAGTCACCCGTCATCGTCCGGTACGCCTTCGACGCGGGACCCGACGGGCCGCCCCTGGCCCTCATGGACACCCTCACGAAGGGCATCCGCCCCATCGGAGGCACGGCCACGGACGGCGGCGTCGGCAGCTCCGTCGAACACACGCCCTAGAGGAACGTACGGCCCTCACCCCGGTACGTCGGAACCGTCGCCGTCACCCGGTCGCCCTCGATCAGGTGCAGCGCGTCGAACCGCTCGCACAGCTCACCGGCCTTCGCGTGCCGGAACCACACCTTGTCACCGATCAGCAGGTCATCGGCCGGTGCGCCCAGCAGCGGGGTCTGCACCTCGCCGGGGCCCTCCTGCGGGTCGTAGCGCAGCCCCTCCGGGAGATACGGGACCGGCAGCCGGTCCGCCCCGGCCGCGCCCGACGCCGGATAGCCGCCGCCGAGCACCGTCACCACGCCGACACCCGGCCGCCGGACCACGGGCTGCGCGAACAGGGCCGCCGGGCGGGCCGTGAACGAGGTGTAGTTGTCGAACAGGCGCGGCACGTACAGCCCCGAACCGGCGGCGATCTCCGTCACCGCGGCCTCCGCCGCCGTGTGCTGCACGCTGCCCGTGCCGCCGCCGTTCACGAACTCCAGGTCCGGCGCCACCGCCCGGACCGCCCGCACCACCTCGGCCCGCCGGGCCGCCAGCTCCTTGCGGGCCGTGGCCTGCATCAGCCGGACCGCCCGGGACCGCAGCGGACGCCCCGCCACCGAGTCCCCGACGCCCGCGATGTGCCCCTCGTACGCCATCAGCCCGGTCAGCCGGAAACCGGGGCGCCGCACCACCGACCTGGCCAGGTCGGCCAGCTGGGCGGGGGAGCGCAGCGGCGAGCGCAGGGCCCCGATCCGGACCCGGCCGCCGAGCATCCGCAGCGAGGTGTCCAGCTCCAGGCAGACCCGGATCTCCTGGGTGCCGCCCGCCCGCGCCGCGTCGATCAGGTCCAGCTGGGCGTGGTCGTCCACCATCACCGTGACGGCGGCGGCCAGCTTCGGATCGGCGGCCAGTTCCGCGTAGGCCGGGCGGTCGGCGGAGGGGTACGCCAGCAGCACGTCGTCGAACCCGGCGCGGGCCAGCCACAGCGACTCGGCGAGCGTGAACGACATGATCCCGGCGAACCCGGGCCGCGCCAGCACCCGCTCCAGCAGGGCCCGGCAGCGTACCGACTTGCTCGCCACCCGGACCGGCTTGCCCGCCGCCCGGCGGACGAGATCGTCCGCGTTGGCGTCGAACGCTTCCAGATCCACGACGGCCAGCGGAGCGTCGAGATGGGCGGTGGCCCGGTCGTAACGGGCCCGGTCAGTGGCTCGGGCAGTCATGGCCGCAGCTTGCCAGACGGTTCTACCGCTGGGTAGGGGGAAGATCCGTGCAGATCCGCCGGTGCGCGGACCGCCCGCTCCCGCCCGGGTCACCCCAGCCCGTAGAGTGACGCCCACGCGGCGAACGGGGTCCCGCCCACGCGGGCGGAGGGACGCGCGGTACGGAACGGACCAGGGGGGCGGATGAGCACCGAAGCACGGCGCGCCCCCGTCCCGCCCCGCCCGACGACACCGCCCCACCCCGCCGCACCGGCGTACGAACCCGCACCGCCCCCCGCCGACCGGCCGCCCCCCGGTCCACCGGCCCGACCCCGCCGCGCCGTGGCCGCCGGAGTCTGCGGAGTCCTGGGGCTCGGACTGATCATCGGGGCCGCCGCCGGCAGCCGGCTCGCCGACGGGCCCGACGACGACCCCGCCGCCCGCAGCGCCTACACCGTGGGCCGGGAAGCCTGGCACAGCATCCCCGTGGACACCCTCTTCCCCCGCACCCTTAAGGGCGACGGCACCGGGCCCGGCGGCGCCGACCGGGTCTGGACCAGGCTCGCCGTGGCCCCCGACAGCGGCTGCGCCGACACCCTCGACCCGCTGCTCGCCAAGACGCTGCGCACGGTCGGCTGCGCCCACGTGCTGCGCGCCACCTACGCCGACGCGACCGCCAGCAGCGTCACCACCGTCGGGCTCGCCTTCACCGAGGCCGACACCGACGCGATGCGGGCCCTCGGAGCCCGGTTCGCCGACCAGCACCTCGACCGCCGCACGGACCTGCTGCCCCGCACCTACCCCGTGAAGGACAGCCCCGCCGCCTCCTTCGGCGCCCGGCAGCGCGCCAGCTGGTCCGTCCACGTACTGACCGAGATCCCGGTCGTCGCCTTCGCCGTGACCGGATTCGCCGACGGACGGGTGAGCACCCCGCCCCAGCCCGCCGACCGGGCCATGGCCAACGGCGCCACGACCCCCGCCGCGCAGGCCGGACTCGGCCACGAGGCCAAGGGCCTGTCCGACGGAGTCGAGCGCGCGCTGCGCACCCACGTGGCCGACCTCACGGAGCAGCCGCGATGAAACACCCCCTGGCCGCCCTCTGCGCGGCCACCGCCCTCGTCCTGCTCCCCGCGACCCCCGCCGGGGCCGACACCATCCGGGCCCAGCAGTGGGGCCTGGCCGCACTGCACACCGACCGGGCCTGGGAGACCACGCGCGGCAAGGGCGTCACCGTCGCCGTGGTCGACACCGGCGTCGACGGCAGCCTGCCCGACCTCACTGGCCAGGTCCTGCCCGGCAAGGACCTCATCGGCTTCGGCGCCGGGCGCGGCGACAAGGCATGGGCCAGGCACGGCACCGCCATGGCCGGGATCATCGCGGGCCGGGGCCACGGCAGCGGACGCGCCGACGGCGTCCTCGGCATCGCGCCCGAGGCCAGGATCCTCCCGGTCCGCGTCATCCTCGAAGCGAGCGACCCGGACCGCGCCGAGGCCCGCAGGACCCGGGGCACCGCCCTCGCCGACGGCATCCGCTGGGCCGCCGACCACGGCGCCGACGTCATCAACCTCTCCCTCGGCGACGACAGCGAGTCCGCGCACCCCGAGCCCGGCGAGGACGCCGCCGTCCAGTACGCGCTGAAGAAGGGCGCCGTCGTCGTCGCCTCGGCCGGCAACGGAGGCGAGAAGGGCGACCACATCTCGTACCCCGCCGCCTACCCCGGGGTGATCGCCGTCGCGGCCGTGGACCGGTACGGCACCCACGCCTCGTTCTCCACCCGCCGCTGGTACGCCACCGTGAGCGCCCCCGGCGACGACATCGTCGTACCGGCGCCCGACCACAAGTACTACGTGGAGTGGGGCACGTCCGCCGCCGCCGCGTTCGTCTCCGGCGCGGTGGCCCTCGTGAAGTCCGCGCACCCCGGGCTCACACCCGCGCAGATCAGGAAGCTGCTCACCGACACCGCGCGCGACGCCCCCGCAGGCGGCCGCGACGACGCACGCGGCCACGGGATCGTCGACCCGGCGGCGGCCATCGAGGCGGGCGACGGCCTGCGCTCCGCCGACGCGCGCGGCGGCTCCGCCCCGGCGGGCTACCGCAAGCGGTACTTCGGCGCCGGGCCCACGCCCGAGCCCGAGGAAGACGGACCTGCCGGATGGCTCGCCCCGGCGGCCGGGGGCCTCGGCGTGCTCCTGCTGGCGGCGGGCGTGCTGCTGTGGCGCGGCCGGTCCCCGTTCACCCGGAACCGCTGACCGGGCGCCACCGGCCAGGCACTACGCTCGCCCTGTGGCGCAGAAGAACATCCCGGACCCCGGTTTCTCCGACGACGACGGCACCGCCGACCCCGCCCTGGCCTCGGCGCTCGCCGCCTGGGCCGCGGACCGGACCGCGGTCGCGCCGGTCCTCGAAGCGCTGAAGGGCGCCCGGCTCCTGGTCCCCGTCGTGGCCGTGCTCGGCGAGGTGGAGGAGGACGAGCGGGGGCTCCGGCGCGAGAAGACGAGCGACATGGCGGTGCCCACCCTGCAGGCCGGTGACCGCCGCGCCCTGCCCGCCTTCACCTCCACCGCGTCACTGGCCCGCTGGGATCCGCAGGCCCGCCCCGTCGCCGTCCCCCTGCACCAGGCGCTGCAGGCCGCCGCGCACGAGAAGGCGGACACGGTGGTGCTCGACCTCGCGGGGCCGGTGGCCTTCGAGCTGACCGGGGCCGCTCTGCGCGCCCTCGCCGAGGGCCGTACCAGCGCGGATCCGCTGGACGACCCCGCGGTCACCGCCGCCGTCCGCGCCGCGGTCGCCGCCGAGCCCGCCGTGCTCCGCGCCCACCTCGGCCCCGGCAGCGCCGACGGCACCCTCGCCCTGGTCCTCGCCCCTGAGGCCGACCCGGCCGAGGCGGCGGGCCGGGTGGCCCGTGCGCTCGCGGCCGACGAGGTCCTGCGCGCGCGGCTGGTCCGGGGCCTGGACCTCGCACTGCTCCCGGCCGGGGCGCATACGCCGGGTGAGCCGCTGTTCACGCGCTGAGCGCCCGTACGGCTCACCGCGCGCGGAGCCGCACCTCGTCGGAGAATTGCGAAGAAACGGGACGATCTTCGCGAGGTGGTTGTATGCAGACGCGGACAGCCGTGTCGGAGTTCCTCGGCACCCTGCTGCTGGTCTTCTTCGGCGTCGGCTCGGCGGTGCTGTGCACCGAGTTCATCGGGATCGTGGGCATCGCCCTGTCCTTCGGCTTCGTGCTGCTCGCACTCGCCTACGCCCTCGGCCCGGTCTCCGGCTGTCACATCAACCCGGCGGTCACGCTGGGCATGCTGACCGCCCGGCGGATCGACGTGCGCACGGCCGTGACGTACTGGATCGCCCAGTTCGTCGGCGGCATCGCGGGTGCGGCGCTGCTGTTCCTGCTGGCCAAGCAGGTGCCTGGAGTGAAGACGAGCGGGCACTTCGGCAGCAACGGCTACGGCGACCGCTCCGACGTGCACATCAACATCGGCGGCGCCTTCCTCGCCGAGGTGGTGCTCACCTTCCTGCTGGTCTTCGTGGTCCTCGCGGTGACCCACAAGGTCGCGGTCGTCGGCTTCGACGGGCTGCCCATCGGCATCTCCCTCGCGGTGATCCACCTGGTCGGCATCCCGCTCACCGGCACCTCGGTCAACCCGGCGCGGAGCCTCGGCCCGGCCCTGTTCGCGGGCGGTGCGGCCCTCTCCCAGCTGTGGCTCTTTATCGTGGCCCCCCTGGCCGGCGGCATCCTCGCGGCGCTCGCCCACCGGCTGACCCACCCCTCCATGCGCGGCGGGGAGACGGCCGCGGAGGTCTGATCCGCGCCCGCGCAGCGAAGAGCCCCCGCCGGGAGGACCGGCGGGGGCTCGTGCACGTACGGGAACGGGGCGGCGGCTCAGCCGAAGACCGGGCCGGTGTACTTCTCGCCCGGGCCGTGGCCCGGCTCGTCCGGGACGACGGATGCCTCGCGGAAGGCCAGCTGGAGGGACTTCAGGCCGTCGCGCAGCGGGGCGGCGTGGAAGGAGCTGATCTCGGTGGTGCTCGCGTCCAGCAGGCCGGCCAGTGCGTGGACCAGCTTGCGGGCCTCGTCCAGGTCCTTGTGCGCGTCGCCGTCCTCGGTCAGGCCGAGCTTCACGGCGGCGGCGCTCATCAGGTTGACGGCGACCGTCACGATCACCTCGACGGCGGGTACCTCCGCGATGTCGCGGGCCATCTCGTCGAAGCCGGGGGAATCACTGCTGGGGGTCGCGTCACTCATGCGCCTTACGATAGGCCCACGGCATCGGCCCCCGTTCTGCGGGAGCCGATGAGACACGTGGTTAGCGCACCACTCGGCGAGATGCTAACCTTGTGTAACGACCGGTCGGACAGCTATGTGCCCGGCCCACAAGTGGAGGCTCCGTTCTCCCACCTGGCCACCCTCAGGGTGGCGGGTCACCGGTCAGGCGGTCCCCATCGTTCCGTACGGACGATGGAACCGCCCGATGCGCCCCGCGGTTCACCGTGGCGGTGTTCCGGTTTTCCAGGAGCCCCGCCTGTGTCCCGTCCGGGGCATTTTTGTTGCTCCGATGCGGTTGGTCTGTCTGAAACAGACGTTACGCGGCTGTCCGCCAGGCGGTCGCGTGGTGCTACCGAGGAGGATCCATCAGCGCCGAGCCCCGCATCAACGACCGGATTCGCGTGCCCGAGGTGCGACTTGTCGGTCCCAGCGGCGAGCAGGTCGGAATTGTGCCGCTTGCCAAGGCCCTGGAACTCGCACAGGAGTACGACCTCGACCTGGTCGAGGTGGCGGCAACCGCCCGTCCGCCCGTGTGCAAGCTCATGGACTACGGGAAGTTCAAGTACGAGTCGGCCATGAAGGCCCGTGAGGCGCGCAAGAACCAGGCGCACACGGTCATCAAGGAGATGAAGCTCCGGCCGAAGATCGACCCGCACGACTATGACACCAAGAAGGGTCACGTCGTCCGGTTCCTCAAGCAGGGCGACAAGGTCAAGATCACGATCATGTTCCGCGGTCGTGAGCAGTCCCGCCCCGAGCTGGGCTTCCGACTGCTCCAGCGGCTCGCTTCGGACGTGGAGGAACTCGGCTTCATCGAGTCCAACCCGAAGCAGGACGGCCGGAACATGATCATGGTTCTGGGCCCGCACAAGAAGAAGACCGAAGCCATGGCCGAGGCCCGCGAGGCCCAGGCCGCCCGCAAGGCGGAGCGTCAGGGGAACAACTCCGGCGCCGAGTCCGCGGAGAAGGCCCCCGAGGCTCCGGCCGAGGCGGCGCCCGAGGCCGAGGCAGAGACACCTTCCGAGGCGTGACCGCAGGGGGTGCCACCCAGGCACCCCCGGGTCCCCCCGGAACCCCCATCAAGATCTGACGCCCCTGCAGTCCGGTGCCCGCACCGAGAGGGGCGCCACTGACGAGGAGAGAACGGCGCGATGCCGAAGAACAAGACGCACAGCGGTGCCAGCAAGCGCTTCAAGATCACCGGCTCCGGCAAGGTGCTGCGCGAGAGGGCCGGCAAGCGCCACCTGCTCGAGCACAAGTCGTCCAAGAAGACCCGCTCGCTGACCGGCACGGTCGTCGTGGCTCCGGCCGACGCCAAGAAGATCAAGAAGCTTCTCGGCAAGTGAGGCCGTAGTCCCCGGTGAGCCCGGGGACGCGCCCTCGATCCGACCGGGACCAATTCGTTTCCGGGCCGTGTGAGTACGACCACGGCCCCGCTACAAGGAGTTAACAAGTGGCACGCGTCAAGCGGGCAGTAAACGCCCACAAGAAGCGCCGGGCGATCCTCGAGCAGGCCAGCGGTTACCGCGGTCAGCGTTCGCGCCTGTACCGCAAGGCCAAGGAGCAGGTCACCCACTCCCTGGTCTACAACTACAACGACCGCAAGAAGCGCAAGGGCGACTTCCGTCAGCTCTGGATCCAGCGCATCAACGCGGCTGCCCGCCAGAACGGCATGACGTACAACCGCCTCATCCAGGGTCTGAAGGCCGCCAACATCGAGGTGGACCGCAAGATCCTGGCCGAGCTCGCGGTCAACGACGCCAACGCGTTCGCCGCCCTCGTCGAGGCCGCGCAGAAGGCCCTCCCGAGCGACGTCAACGCCCCGAAGGCCGCCTGACCCAGGCCGCACTTCCTGGTTTGAGCCGGACCCGCAGGCGCTCGCCGTCTGCGGGTCCGGTGCGTTGCACCCCCGTCTCCACCTGTCACGACCCGCACCTTCGTACGCAGAGAGGCTCGCCGCCGATCATGGGCATCCCCGAACTGATCTCCCCGCGTTCGCCGCGGGTCGCCGCCGCCCGGCGGCTGGCCAGGCGCAACTTCCGCGGCAAGGAGCGCAGGTTCATCGCCGAGGGGCCGCAGGCCGTGCGCGAGGCCGCCGAGCACCGGGGCGACGACGGCGAACCCACCCTGGTCGAGCTCTTCGCCACCGTCGAGGCCGCCGACCGCTACGCCGCCATCATCGACGCCGCCCACGCGGCCGGCGCCCGCGTCCACCTCGCCGGCGCCGACGTGCTGGCCGACGTTTCCCAGACCGTGACGCCGCAGGGCCTCATCGGGGTCTGCCGCTTCCTCGACTCGCCCTTCGACGCGATCCTCGCGGCCCGGCCCAGGCTGGTCGCCGTCCTGGCCCACGTCCGCGACCCCGGCAACGCCGGCACGGTGCTGCGCTGCGCCGACGCGGCGGGTGCCGACGCGGTCGTCCTGACCGACGCCTCCGTCGACCTGTACAACCCCAAGTCGGTGCGCGCCTCGGTCGGTTCGCTCTTCCACCTGCCCGTCGCCGTGGGCGTCCCCGTCGAACAGGCCGTACGCGGACTGCGCGAGGCGGGCGTCCGGATCCTGGCCGCCGACGGCGCGGGCGCGGACGACCTGGACGACGAGCTGGACGCCGGCACCATGGGCGGACCCACCGCCTGGGTCTTCGGCAACGAGGCATGGGGCCTGCCGGAGGAGACCCGCGCCCTGGCCGACGCCGTGGTGCGGGTGCCGATCCACGGCAAGGCGGAGAGCCTCAACCTCGCGACCGCCGCAGCCGTCTGCCTGTACGCCTCCGCGCGCGCCCAGCGCCCCCGCCGCGCCACCGGCTGACCCCGCCGGGCGCCCCCGCTTCGACGGAGAGCCGCCACAGGGTGTCGCTCCGTCACCGACGACTAGTAGGGTGACGGACTCGGGGACCCACTGCACCGGTTCGAGAGGTGGGGTACGGCAATGGCTGTCGGCATGAGCGGACCGCGCGCGGCACACGCGGCCGTCGTGCGCGCCGCCGGTGGACCGGACGGCCCCGCCGTCGCGGACGCCGCGGCGGGCGGCCTCGGGCTGGACCCCGACGACCTGCCCGACGGGCTCGTCGTCGCGGACGGGTCGGGCCGGATCGTCTGCTTCAACGCCGCCGCCGTCCGCATTACCGACGTGCCGGAGTCCGCCGCCCTCGGCCGCCCGGTGGAGCAGGTGCTGCCGCTGGAGGACCTCAAGGGCCGCCGCTGGTGGGAGCTGACCGACCCCTACGGCGGCCTCGCCACCCGGACCGGCCAGCCCGAGCGCAACCTGCTGCTGCCCGGCGGGCGCGAGGTCCTGGTCTCCGCCCGCTATGTGCGCGAGACCCCCACCGGACCCGTCCGCCGCCTGGTCGTCAGCCTGCGCGGCACGGAGGCCCGCCGCCGCACCGAGCGCAGCAACGCCGAACTCATCGCGACCGTCGCCCACGAACTGCGCTCGCCGCTGACCTCGGTCAAGGGCTTCACGGCGACGCTCCTGGCCAAGTGGGAGCGGTTCACCGACGACCAGAAGCGCCTGATGCTGGAGACGGTGTACGCGGACGCCAACCGGGTCACCCGCCTCATCACCGAGCTCTTGGACATCTCCCGGATCGACTCCGGCCGCCTGGAGCTGCGCCGCCAGCCCGTCGACCTGTCCGCCGCCGTCGAGCGCCACGTCCAGGCCCACACCGCGGCGGGCCAGGACCCCGGCCGCTTCCTCGTCCGCACCCTGCAGCCGCTGCCCGCGGTGTGGGCCGACCCGGACAAGGTCGACCAGGTGCTCGGCAACCTGCTGGAAAACGCGGTGCGCCACGGCGAGGGAACTGTCACCATCGATGTGGCACCCGCACCGGCGAAGAGCGACGAGAGGGGAGCGGCCGTCACCGTGAGCGACGAAGGTCCCGGCATCCCCGAGGAGTCGATGAGCCGCGTCTTCACCCGCTTCTGGCGGGGCAGCAAGCGCGGGGGCACGGGCCTGGGCCTCTACATCGTCAAGGGCATCGTCGAGGCCCACGGCGGCACCATCACGGTCGGCCGCGGCCCCGGAGGCGGCGCGGAGTTCCGATTTATGCTGCCCGTGAGCACGCCGGCCTATCTCAGTTAAGGCCCCGAGCGGCCCACGGGCGCCCCACCCGCCCCGCGACCCTTAGACTCGACCCTTGGCACCTTTGCGTCCTCCGGTCTTCGAGCGAGGTCACGGGGGTCCGGGAGTATCCCCCGGTAAGCGCAGCACTCAGCCAATCGGAAGTACGGGAAGAGATGTCGGCACCGAACAAGTCGTACGACCCAGTCGAGGTCGAGGCACTGAAACCGGAAGAGATCGAGCGCATCCGGGACGAGGCGCTCGCCGCCTTCGCCGCCGCGGGTGACCTCGAAGCGCTCGCCCAGGCGAAGACGGCGCACACCGGTGGCACCTCGCCCCTGTCGCTCGCCAACCGCGAGATCGGCGCACTGCCCCCGCAGGCCAAGGCCGAGGCCGGCAAGCGCGTCGGCCAGGCCCGTGCCGCCGTGGGCCGCGCCCTCGCGGCCCGCCAGGCGGAGCTGGAGGCCGAGCGTGACGCCCGCGTCCTGGTCGAGGAGGCGGTGGACGTCACCCTGCCCTACGACCGCACCCCGGCCGGCGCCCGCCACCCGCTGACGACCTTCATGGAGCGCGTCGCCGACGTCTTCGTGGCCATGGGCTACGAGATCGCCGAGGGTCCCGAGGCCGAGGCCGAGTGGTTCAACTTCGACGCCCTCAACTTCGTGCCCGACCACCCGGCCCGGCAGATGCAGGACACCTTCTTCGTCCAGGGCCCCGACGGCGCGAAGAACGACGAGTCCGGCGTTGTGCTGCGTACGCACACCTCCCCGGTCCAGGCCCGCACCCTGCTCGACCGCGAGCCCCCCGTCTACGTCGTCTGCCCCGGCCGCGTCTACCGCACCGACGAGCTCGACGCCACGCACACCCCGGTCTTCCACCAGATCGAGCTGCTCGCCGTGGACGAGGGCCTGACCATGGCCGACCTGAAGGGCACCCTCGACCACATGGTCCAGGCGCTCTTCGGCCCGGACATGAAGACCCGGCTGCGGCCGAACTTCTTCCCGTTCACCGAGCCGTCCGCCGAGATGGACATGGTCTGCTACGTCTGCCGCGGCGCCTCCGTCGGCAACCCGGACCGCCCCTGCCGCACCTGCGGCAGCGAGGGCTGGATCGAGCTCGGCGGCTGCGGCATGGTCAACCCCAAGGTGCTCACGGCCTGCGGCGTCGACCCCCGGAAGTACAGCGGATTCGCCTTCGGGTTCGGCATCGAACGGATGCTGATGTTCCGCCACAACGTCGAAGACATGCGAGACATGGTCGAAGGTGACGTCCGGTTCACCCGGCCCTTCGGGATGGAGATCTGATGCGCGTCCCGCTTTCCTGGCTGCGGGAATACGTCGACCTGCCGGCCACCGAGACCGGCCGTGACGTGCAGGCCAAGCTGGTCGCCGTCGGCCTGGAGGTCGAGACGGTCGAGCAGACCGGCGCCGGCCTCACCGGCCCGCTGGTGGTCGGACAGGTGCTGACCATCGAGGAGCTGGAGGGCTTCAAGAAGCCGATCCGCTTCTGCACGGTCGACGTCGGCACCGCCAACGGCACCGGTGAGCCGCAGGAGATCGTCTGCGGTGCCCGTAACTTCGCCGTCGGCGACAAGGTCGTCGTGGTCCTGCCCGGCGCCGTGCTCCCCGGCGACTTCGCGATCGCCGCCCGCAAGACGTACGGCAAGACGTCGCACGGCATGATCTGCTCCGCCGACGAGCTCGGCATGGGCGACGACGGCACCCACGGCATCATCGTGCTCCCGCCCGAGTACGAGGTGGGCACCGACGCGATCGAGCTCCTGGAGCTCCGCGACGAGGTCCTGGACATCGCCGTCACGCCCGACCGCGGCTACTGCCTGTCCATGCGCGGCGTCGCCCGCGAGGCCGCCATCGCCTACGGCCTGCCGCTGCGCGACCCGGCGCTCCTGGACGTGCCCGCGCCCAACGCGTACGGCTACCCGGTCAAGGTCTCCGACCCGGTCGGCTGCTCCCGCTTCACCGCGCGCACCGTCACCGGACTCCAGCCGGAGGCCCGCACCCCGATCTGGATGCAGCGCCGGCTGCAGAAGGCGGGCATGCGGCCGATCTCGCTCGCCGTCGACATCACCAACTACGTGATGCTCGAACTCGGCCAGCCGCTGCACGCCTACGACCGGACCCGCATCGACGGACCGATCGGCGTCCGCCGCGCCGAGCAGGGCGAGAAGCTCACCACGCTCGACGGTGCGGTCCGCGTGCTGGACTCCGGCGACCTCGTCATCACCGACAACCGCGGCCCCATCGGCCTCGCGGGCGTCATGGGCGGCGCCGACACGGAGATCGCCGACGCCGCCGAGGGCGCGCACACCGCCGAGGTCGTCATCGAGGCCGCGCACTTCGACGCGATCTCGATCGCCCGCACCGCGCGCCGCCACAAGCTGCCGTCCGAGGCGTCCAAGCGCTTCGAGCGCGGCGTCGACCCGCAGGCCGCCGCCGCTGCCGCGCAGCGCACCGTCGACCTGCTGGTCCTCCTCGCCGGCGGCACCGCCGAGGCGGGCGTCACCGAGGTCACCGCCCCGTCCGCGCCCCGCACCATCACCATGCCGGCCGACCATCCCGACAAGGTCGCCGGTGTCGCCTACGGCCGCGAGACCGTCGTCCGCCGCCTCCAGGAAGTCGGCTGCGACGTCTACGGGCAGGACGAGCTGCTGGTCACCACGCCGTCCTGGCGCCCCGACCTCACCGAGCCGAACGACCTGGCCGAAGAGGTCATCCGGCTGGAGGGCTACGAGAACCTGCCCTCCACCCTCCCGACGCCGCCCTCCGGCCGCGGCCTCACCGAGCGCCAGCGGCTGCACCGCCGCGTCGGCCGGGCCCTCGCGGGCGCGGGCTACGTCGAGGCGCTCAACTACCCGTTCATCGGCGAGGCGGTCCTCGACCAGCTCGGTCTGGAGGCGGACGACGCCCGCCGCCGCACCGTCAAGCTCGTCAACCCGCTCTCCGACGAGGAGCCCTCGCTGCGCACCACGCTGCTGCCGGGCCTCCTCGGCGCACTGCGGCGCAACGACGGACGCGGCAGCCACGACCTCGCGCTCTTCGAGACCGGCCTCGTCTTCAGGCCGACCGGCGACGAGACCAAGCCCGTCCGGCTGCCCGTCGACCGGCGCCCGTCGGAGCAGGACATCGCGTCGCTCAACGCCGCGCTGCCGCACCAGCCGCGCCGCGCCGCCGTCGTCCTCGCGGGCGCCCGCGAGCAGGCCGGCTGGTGGGGCGCGGGCCGCCCGGCCGACTGGGCGGACTCCGTCGAGGCCGCGCGTACCCTCGCCCGCGAGGCGGGGGTCGAGGTCACCGTCCGCGCCGACCGGCACGCCCCCTGGCACCCGGGCCGCTGCGCCGCGCTGTACGTGACCGTGGCCGGCGAGGAGACCCTGTTCGGGCACGCGGGCGAGCTGCACCCGCGCGTCATCAAGGAGCTCCACCTGCCCGAGCGCACCTGCGCCATGGAGGTCGACCTCGACATCCTGGAGCAGGCCGTCGACGGCGTCCTGCGGGCCCCGCGGATCTCCACCTTCCCGGTGGCGACCCAGGACGTCGCGCTGGTCGTCGGCCAGGACGTGCCCGCCGCCGACGTGGAGCGCGCGCTCCGCGAGGGCGCGGGCGAACTCCTGGAGTCGCTGCGCCTGTTCGACGTGTTCACGGGCGAGCAGATCGGCGAGGGAAGCAAGTCCCTGGCGTACGCGCTGCGCTTCCGCGCCGCCGACCGCACCCTGACGGTCGACGAGGCGAGCGCCGCGCGCGACGCGGCGGTGGCCCTGGCCGCCGAGCGTACGGGCGCGGTGCTGCGCGGAGCGTAGGACCACCCCGCTGTACGGAGGAGGGGCGCATCCGGCCACCGGATGCGCCCCTCCTGTGTGCTCGCCGTCCGTCCCCGCCGTGGAGTGTCGGGCAGGCCGGCGGAGTGGACTGCGCGGATGCGGGCCGCCCTGCTGTACGAGGGGGAGCAGACGGCCCGTCCGCGCCCTGCGAGGGGAATCATTCAAGCGAGCCCGTGCCCGGCGCGGCAGCGTGCGCGGCGGGACGGTTCGGGCATTCCGTTCACACCCCGTGTGAATCGTGCTCCACTGGGGCGACACGTCATGGCGTGCCGAACCACCGGAGGGGGACATGGGGCCAAGGGAGCCCAACACCGCGCTGGAGGCCCTGATCGAGGAGGCCGGCGTCTCCCGGGCGGGACTGGCCGCCCATGTGAACCGGGCCGGCCGTGCGCGAGGTCTCGGACTGCGGTACGAACACACCGCCGTCGCCCGCTGGCTGAAGGGCCAGCGCCCGCGCGGCCAGGTGCCCGACCTGATCTGCGAGGTGCTGGGAAACCGCCTGCACCGGGCCGTGTCGCTGGACGACATCGGCATGGCGGCCCCTGACGGAGGCCACTCGCCCGTCCAGGGCTCCTCGCTCACCGGCTTCGTGGAACGGGCCACCGCGGTGTGGCGCTGCGACGCCCAGCAGCGCCCGCACGTAGTCGCCGCCCCGGCCGTCAGCGGGACCGGCGCCGTGATGCCCGTCTGGGAGTGGGAGAACCCGCCGGAGGACGCCGATGTGTCGCGGGCCGGGCCGTCCGGGGTCGGTGCGGCCGACCTGGCAACCCTGCGGGCCGCCCGTGACCACTACGAACTGATGTACCGAAAGGCGGGCGGGATCGCGACGCGGGCGCGCGTCGTCGGCTTCCTCAACGCCGGGGCCGCACCGCTGCTGCGCGGCGGCTACAGCGATGCGACGGGCCGTCAGCTGCACCGTGCGACGGGCGCGCTGGTGGCCGTCGCGGGCATCTGCGCCTACGACTCCGACGCGCACGGCCTGGCCCAGCGCTACTTCCACCAGGCGCTGCGACTGGCCAAGGCGAGCGGGGACCGGGCGCTCGGCGGATATGTGATCGCGCTGCTGGTCAACCAGTCCCTCTTCCTCGCCGAGTTCCGCCAGTCAGTGGCCTTCGCCGAGGCGGCCCTGCGCGCGGCCGGGAGCGAGATCACGCCCGCGCTCGCCGCCGACCTGCACGCGATGCAGGCCAAGGCGTACGCCCGGCTCGGGGACCGGAGCAGCGTGCTGGCCTGCATCCGCCGCGCCGAGTCCGAGGCCGCCCGCATCCGGCCGGGCCGGGAACCGGACGAGACCGGCTACGTGCAGCCGGGGCTGGTCGATGTCCAGGTGGCGGAGGCGCTGCTGGGCCTCGGGGACCTGCCGGCGGCCCGGGAGCACGCGGTGGCGGCGGTCCGGACGCCCGCGCACGACAGGGGCCGGGTCCACCGCCTGGCCATGCTCACCACGGTCGAGCTGCGCCGGGGCGAGGCGGACCGGGCGGCGGCCACGGCGGTCGAGATGGCGGACCTGGCCCGGGGCATGGAGTCGCAGCGGCTGCGCGACCGGCTGCGGGCGGTCCGGGCGGACCTGGCCACGAGCGGGAGCGCCGACGCGGAACGGGCCGCCGAACGTGTGGAGGGGGCGCTCCGCGTACCGCTGTGAGCCGAAGTCTGCTGCGATACCGCCACCAGCGATCGAAAGGCGGCAGAACCGTGCAGTGGACGAACCTGAACGAGCAACCCGTGTACGAGAACCCTTGGTTCCGGGTCAACCTGGCCGATGTCGAGCTCCCCGACGGCGGCCGTCTCGACCACTTCGTGATCCGGCTGCGCCCGGTGGCGGCGGCCACCGTAGTCAACGCGGCGAACGAGGTGCTGCTGCTCTGGCGCCACCGCTTCATCACCGACAGCTGGGGCTGGGAGCTGGCGGCGGGCGTGGTCGAGAACGGCGAGTCCCTGCCGGAGGCGGCGGCCCGCGAAATGGAGGAGGAGACCGGCTGGCGCCCCGGCCCCCTCCACCCCCTTCTGACCGTGGAACCGTCCAACGGCCTCACCGACGCCCGGCACCACTTCTACTGGGGCGAGGAGGCGCACTGGACGGGCGAGCCGCACGACGCCTTCGAATCCTCACGCCGCGAGTGGATCCCCCTGAAGCTGATCCCGGACCTGATAGCCCACGGCGAGGTCCCGGCAGCGGGCATGGCGGCGGCCCTGCTGATGCTGCACCACTTACGGCTGGGGTGAGCCGCGCCCCGTGCGTGCGGGGGCCTCCGCGGTCCCCGCACGCACGGGAAACGGTGGGTCTACTTCGGCGGCCATGTGCATTTCTGCGAGACGTCGCACGTGTTCGAGAGGATCCGATCCATGAAGTCCGACCTGGTGGGTCCATACTCCTCGGACATTCCCATTTCGAGTACGCCGACGCTTCCGCCGGGGCCCGGGAAGGCGAGGACCCCGATGAGCTGGTTCCGGGTGCCGTACTCGACTTCCCCCTTGACGAAGAACGCGTTCCTTTTTGCCACCTTCGCCGATCCTGCTGCGATCTCCTCGTACTGTCCCGCCGGGAAATCCTCATGGAGGCGTGACCGGATAGTCTTCCGTGCCACCTCCGAAAGGGGACCTCGATCCGGTGCCGTCATGGTCCGGATGCTCCCCGTGGGGCAAATGAACCCGTTGCAGTTGTACTCGGTTTCGGTGACCCATTCGAGTGCGTCTCCGTCGGACTCAGCTTTTTTCCAGGTGTCCGGAATCGGAAGGTCGAGCCCGGTCTTCTCGTCCGAGACGTAGGTGATTTCTACGGCTCGCGGCGATGGTTCGCCGCTCGATGCCTGAGGGGAGAACGAGGGGAGTCCGAACTTGGCCATGGAAACCACGAAGAAGAGTGCGACCATCGCGCCAATGATCATTGCGCCGACTGCGACAGCGCCCGGGCCGCCACTGCTCGCCGGCTGCCTGATCCCAGACTTTCGTCTTTCGTGTTCTTTGAGGGCACTTTCCACCGCCCATTGGACATCCAGCTCGTCCAGTGGGCGAGGTTTCCTTGGCATGCGCGCATTCCTCCTGGGTCCCTGGCGATTCGAGTGCTGCTTTCGTGCGCCGATGTCGCGTGTCAGCCGAGGAGCGAGGGGCCCACGCCGCCCTTCTTCTCCCGGAGCATCATGCGGACGGCATCCGCAACCGCCTGGAAGTCGGGGTCCTCGCCCTGGTAGACCACTCCGTCCTCGCCGGAATTCCGGAAGTCCGTGGTCTCGCGGTGGGTCAGTCCGGTCACCATGCGGAGCGTCACGCCGCCGGAGACGATGAGCTCGAAGCAGCGCTCGGTCCCCCGGGGGAAAAGGTGCTTCTGCGACTCGCGTGTTTCGATCTCGATACGGTTGCCGGGATCGGGATCGGAGTACGTACGGACGGATACGACGTCCTGGTAGTGCATTTCCATCGTGCTCTCGTGGTTGAGCTGCCCGGTGAAGAAGTCGAGGACGCAGCGGTAGACCGCGATGTGGTAGCGGGTCGTGCAGATGACCATGACCGAGTAGCGGCCGTAGCGCCGTCGGCCGTCCTTGCCGACGGCCGACGAGACCTTCAGGCCCTCGCCGAAGGCCGGACCGTAGACGACGAGGGGCTTCTGCGGATCGCTGGAGTTGAAGGGCGACCAGTCGAGGTCGTCGGGCGCTCCGGTGCGGGCCGGCCTGACGAGGTCGCCGGAGTCCAGTGAGAGGCTGCGCATCGCGCGCTCCCGTACCGCCTCGACGTCCTGTTCCAGCATCCGGTCCATCGCTTCGTCGCTGGGCTTGGGTTCGGCAAGGTCGTACAGGCGTTGGTACTCACGGATGGCTGCCTCGGCTTCGCTCCTTCTCCACTCGGCCTCGGCGATGGCGCCTCGGATCGCTTCCCCCGCCTTCGCCGCGTGCTGACGCGGCGAGACGAAGGCTCGTACCGCAAAGACGAAGGCTCCGATCGCCGAGAAGAAGCCGAGCCAGTACGTGGTGCTGAGAACGCACAGGAGGAGTACGGCCACGCACACGCCCGAACCGATGAGCCGGTGGTCACGAAGCCTGCGGCACTCGACCTCTACATGCGTTCTGTCGAGTGCCTTCGTCAGTGAGGCACTGGCCTCGGCCAGTCTTCCCTGGGCTGCGACCAGGGCCTCGGGATCCGGAGAGTCGATGAAGTACTTGCGCACCGATCCCGCGCGCAGTCGGGGCTGGCTCATGGGCGATTCCTCTTTCTGGGCGGCCTGGGCGAACGGCGGCCCGGTGCAGTGGCAGTTGGGGCGCCGGGTCTCTCACCGACGGCGATCCGGGCCAGCTCCTGCCACAGAACGCTCTCCTGGGCGGGCACATGCGTGAGCAGCATCGCCGCCGATTCGCGCTCCATCCGGCGGAGCAGCCGACGGTCCTCCTGCGTGGGCCGACGACGCTGGGTGTTCCAGCGGAACAACTGGACGTCGCGGAGGAGAAGGAAGGCGAGACGGGGGCCAGGAAGGTGGGGCGCCAGACGCTGCGCCACCCGAAGATGGGCGTTGACCTGCTCCAGGGTCCGCGCATCACAACGGCAGGGATGACGTCCCTGCAGGAGACAGAGCGCCAGGGCAAGGCGTATATCCGCGTCGTCCGGCTGCTTGACGAGCAATGCGCTGAATACGGTGAAGGCCGCCTCGTACTGAGCATTTTCCAGAGCCACGAAGCCCTCACGCCGGCTCGGTGCCGGGCGGTGCTCGATGTAGGTGATGTTCTGTGTGCCTGACACCTGCACCGGCGAATGGCCGAACGTGCCGGTGATCGAGGGGGTTTCGTTCGACTTGCTCATCGCTCCGGTCCGCCGATGGACCCGGATCCGTAGTTGATGGTCTGCGTTCCGCTGCCTTGCACGGGTGATTGGTGAAACGTCCCGGATGCCACGCTCGCGGCACCCTTGAGTGCCGGTGCGCCGAAGTCCTCGACGAACGAACGCAACCCGGAGAGCAGTTCAGGGTCTGCGGCAAGGGCGCGACGCAGGGCGAGCCGCCACTCGCCCTCGACGGCGGTCAGTGTCTCGACGTCCTGTTCGGCGTGTGCGGTGACGACCTCCCGCCGGGCCGTGTCCAGGCGTTCGAGGACGCTCTCGTCGTCACCGGCGCCGCGGCTGATCAGGCGGGCGAATCTCTCACGGGCGTGGGTCCATGCGTCGGTGGCCATGAGATTGACCAGGGTGAGCGCACCACCCTGCAGGAGGACGACGGTCTCGGGGGTCATCAGCGATCGCTTTCCTGGTGGGAGATGAGGACCCCGAGCATCAGGGTTGACGAACTTTGGTCACCACTCCGGAGGCTTGGCCATAATCAACTAATCAACCCCACTCACCCGGAGGTAGAACCAGTTGGCAGGCAGGCCGGGGCGTCGGGAGCGGCCGCTCGATCCGGAGGCGGGCCCACTGGAACGCTTCGCGCTGGGGCTGCGGGCTCTGCGCGAGAGTGCGGCACTCACCTATTCGGAGATGGCCGGGGCTTCCCATTTCTCCGCCAGCGCGCTGTCCCAGGCCGCTGCCGGGCACCGGCTTCCCACCCGGGACGTCGTACTCGCCTACGTGAGCGCTTGTGGGGGCGAAACCCGCGACTGGGCGAGGCGCTGGGAGCGTCTGCGACGTGAGATCCGCGTGGCGGGGGAGCCCGGGGCGGCCGTCAGGGCCCTCCCGTACGGTTTCGGCGCAACGGAGTCCACCAGCTTCGTCGGCCGCGAAGCCGAACTGGCAGCCGCCGAGGATCTTTTGGGCAGGTATCGAGTGGTTACCCTGGCCGGGGTCGGCGGGGTGGGCAAGACCCGTCTGGCCGGGCGGCTCGTCCGTCAGGTGCGGGAGCGGTTCGCGGACGGGGTGCATGGCGCCGAACTGGCGGACCTCGTGGAGCAGCACGCGGTCGCCGAGGCGATCGCCTCGGCCGTGGGCGTTCCGGTCGCCTCCGGTCAGGACCCGATCGCCGCGGTGTCCGAGGCGCTGCGCGGACGCGAGGTCCTGCTGCTCCTCGACAACTGCGAGCACGTGCTGACCGGATGCGCCCGCACGGTGAGCGACCTGCTCGCGCGACTGCCGCAACTGCGCGTCCTCGCCACCAGCCGACAGCCGCTCGACATCGGCCCCGAATACGTCCTGCAGGTCCAGCCGCTGGACCTGCAGGTGCCGGCGACGGCCCGTCCGGGCGCCGCACCCGCAGGGGACCATGACTTCGCGACATCGCCTGCCATGGTGCTCTTCTCCGACCGGGCGGAGGCGGCCTCTCCGGGCTTTCGCATCACCGAAGCGAATGGGCACGTCGTCGCCCGTGTGTGCCAGAAGCTGGACGGTCTGCCCCTCGCCCTGGAGATCGCCGCTCGGCGGCTTCGCACCCTCACGCCGGACGAGTTACTGGAGCGCCTCGATCACCGGTTCCGACTGCTCGGGCCCGGTGGCTCCGAGCGCACCGCACATCCCCGGCACCAGGCACTGCGCGCGCTGTTCGACTGGAGCTACGAATTGTGCACCGACGACGAGCGAAGGGCCTGGCAGCAACTGTCGCTCTGCTCCGGTGGGGTGCTGCTGACGGACGCCGAGCACCTGTGCGGATCATCCGATCGAGATGCTTCAGGGACGACTGCCGCGGACGATGCCTTCGAGGCTCTGGCCGGATTGGTGGACAAGTCACTGCTCACCCGAGTCGTCAAGGGCAACCAGACCCGCTTTCACATGCTTGAGACCGTGCGCGCCTACGGGCAGGAGCGCCTCTCGGAAAGCGGCCGGGCCCAGCAAGCGCAGCGCCGGCACCGCGGGTGGTACCTCCACCTTGCCGCGCAGGCCGGGGCCGCGTACGGATCATCGCGAGAGGCGTGCTGGCTGCGTCGCCTACGCGTCGAACACGCCAACCTGCGCCAGATCGTCACCGCGCCGCCGCCGGCCGACGAGCCCCCGGAGACCGTGCTGCGCGCGTCCCTCGGCTTCTGGCTCCACTGCCTCACCTCGGCGAACGTGGGGGAGGGAGCGGGGTGGATGCGGAAGATCCTTGAGCGCTACCCCCTCCCTCCGTCCGCCGAAGCCACCGTTGCCTGGTGCCGAGCGGCCTGGGTGGCCTGTTTCCTGCTGCTCCTCCACGGAGACCACAGGGGTGCCCTGGGTGTGCTCCGGCGCGGAGAACGAGTGCTGGCGGACCTGCCGCCCGGCGACGCCGGGCCCGCGGGGGAAAGCGTGGACCGGGACCAGGTCTCCGCGGCCTTCCTGCAGATGCGCAGTCTGGTGGCCCTGGTCACCGGAGACACGGAGACCGCGACGAAATTCGCCCACCTCGCCCTGGCGGGCGAGCACTTCTCCGACTCGTTGCTGACCGAGGCACAGTGCGTGGCCCAACTCGGATTCGCCGCAGTGATCCAGGGCGACCGAAGCACCTCCACCCGTTTCCTTGAGCAGGCGCTGGAGATGTCGGAAGCCCGCGGTGACACCTGGCACCGGTGCTACCTGCTGTGGGCCCTGGCAGTGGACCACGGGGAAGCGGAACGGCCGGAGATCGCCCTGCGGCTCCTCCGCCGTGCGCTCCGGAGCATGAGGGAAATCGAGGAGAGCATGGGGGAAGCGGCACTCGGCGAGACTCTGGCCTGGGTGCTCACCCTGCGCGGTGATTCCCGGGCGGCCGCCGTTCTGCTGGGTGCGGTGGACAGCGCCTGGCATCCGGCAGGCGCCCCCCGCCTCTTCGGCTTCGCCCTGCTGACCGCACACCGGGAGCGCTGCATCGAGCACGCCGACCGAGTGCTCGGAGCAGCCGAGTTCACGCGCGAGTATCACGAAGGCCAGCGACTCGGTCTTCGCGAGGCTCTGGAGCGAGCGTTCCACGGATGAACGGGACCGCCCGCTCCAGGGTGGTACCGGATTCGGGGCGTACGCCGCGGCCGTCGACGGGCCCGGCGGTATCGGCGCCGGACCCGCCGGGACGTGTCACGCGTACGGGTAGAACCCCGACCCCGACTTCCGGCCCAGGCGGCCCGCGTCGACCATGCGCTGGAGCAGCGGGGGAGCGGCGTACAGCGGCTCCTTGTACTCGGCGTACATCGAGTCGGCGACCGAGGCGACCGTGTCCAGGCCGATGAGGTCCGCGAGCTTGAGCGGGCCCATCGGGTGGGCGCAGCCCATCTCCATGCCGTTGTCGATGTCCTCGCGGCTGGCGATGCCCGACTCGAACATCCGGATCGCCGAGAGGAGGTACGGGATCAGCAGGGCGTTGACGACGAAGCCGGAGCGGTCCTGGGCGCGGATCGGGTGCTTGCCCAGAATGTCCTGGACCACGGCCTCCGAGCGCTTGATCGTCTCGTCCGACGTGGTCAGCGCGGGGATCAGCTCCACGAGCTTCTGCACCGGCGCCGGGTTGAAGAAGTGGATGCCGATGACCTGGTCCGGGCGGGAGGTCGCGACGGCCAGCTTCACCAGCGGGATCGAGGAGGTGTTGGAGGCCAGGATCGCGTCCGGGCGGGTCACCACCTGGTCGAGCACCTGGAAGATCTCGGTCTTGACCTGCTCGTTCTCCACGACGGCCTCGATGACGAGGTCGCGGTCGGCGAACTCGCCGAGGTCCGTGGTGAAGCTGAGCCGGCCCAGGGTCTCGTCGCGCTCCTCCGCCGTGATCTTGCCGCGCTCGGCGGCCTTCGACAGGGAGTTGTGGAGCCGGGTCCGGCCGATCTCCAGCGCCTCGCCGGTCGTCTCGGCCACCTTGACGTCGAGGCCGCTGCGCGCGCACACCTCCGCGATGCCCGCGCCCATCTGGCCGCAGCCCACCACTCCGACGCGTGCAATGTCGGCCATAGAGTCCGTCACCTCGTGCCTTTCGCTGTTCCCGTTCGGCGGCTTCCGTCTGGTTCCGGGCTCCACCACGACTCCCCGACGTTACTCCGCGCCTTACCAGGGATAGCAGGCCGGGGCGTGCATGCTCGGCCCTGGACACTCCCTGTGCCCGGAATGCAGGGATACGGCAGGGCTTCGACGTGTACGGAGAGAGAGCGGGTGCGACGCGATGCGAGGAATGGGCCGGAGAGGGTTCGTGACGGGTGCGGCCGGGGCGGTCGCAGGGGTGGCGGGAGCGGCGGCGGTGGCCGGTGACGCGGTCGCACGGCCCGGGCGGGCGCGGCCCCTGCCCGGTCCGGCCGCCGGACGCGACGTGGTGCGGCGCGAGCTGCGCGGCGTATGGGTGGCGACCGTCGCCAACACGGACTGGCCGTCGAAGCCGGGCCTGTCCGCCGCCGCGCAGCGGGACGAGCTGGCCGCCCTCCTCGACCGGGCGGTGGCGCGGAACCTCAACGCGGTGATCCTCCAGGTCCGCCCGACCGCCGACGCGCTGTGGCCCTCCGCGTACGAACCGTGGGCCGAGTGCCTGACCGGGACGCAGGGCAAGGACCCCGGCTGGGACCCGCTGGGCACGGCCGTGCGGGAGGCCCACGACCGGGGCCTGGAACTGCACGCGTGGTTCAACCCGTACCGGGTCGCCAACCACACCGACCCGTCCCGCCTGACCGCCGCGCATCCGGCGCGCCGCAATCCCGGCTGGGTCCTCCCGTACGGCGGCAAGCTCTACTACAACCCGGGCCTGCCCGAGGTCCGGGCCTTCGTCCAGGACGCGATGCTCGACGCGGTCCGCCGCTACGACGTCGACGCCGTGCACTGGGACGACTATTTCTACCCGTATCCGGTGGCCGGCCAGAGCTTCGCGGACGGCGCCGCCTACGAGAAGTACGGCGCCGGCTTTCCCGACCGGGCGGCCTGGCGCCGCGACAACACGGACCGGCTGGTGCGCGAGATGTCCGAGCGCCTCAAGGCGCTGAAGCCGGACGTCCGCTTCGGGATCAGCCCCTTCGGCGTCTGGCGCAACGCGGACACCGACCCTGCGGGCTCACGGACGGGGGCGGGGGTGCAGACCTACGACGACCTGTACGCGGACACGCGCGGCTGGATCAGGAAGGGCTGGCTGGACTACGTCGTCCCGCAGCTGTACTGGCACATCGGCAACAGCGCCGCCGACTACGCCGAACTCGTGCCGTGGTGGTCCGACACGGTGCGCGGGACGGGCGTCGACCTGTTCATCGGCGAGGCGCTGTACAAGTGCGGCGACCCGGCCCAGCCCGCCGCCTGGCAGGACCCGGCGGAGCTGTCCCGCCACATCGGCCTCGCCGCCCGGTACGACCAGGTCCGCGGCCACGCGTACTTCTCGGCGAAGAGCGTGGCGGCGGACAGGATCGGCGCGATGGACCGGGTGGTCGCGGACCACTACCGGACCCGCACCAGGCCGCCGCGCTGACCTGGGCGCGGACCGCGCCGGTCTACGTGATGTCCGCGTCCCGGCCCGACGCGCAGCCCGTGTGCTGCACGACGGTGTCGGGGCCCGGTGCGAGCAGATGCTCGTGTCCGTCGTCGAAACGGACGCGGTACGGGGGAGTGCCCCGGTCTCCGAGCACTTCCACGATCTCCGCGACCCGGTCCTGCTGCCCCACGGTCCTGCCGTGCGTCAGCAGCCGGTCGCCCTTGTGTGCCTCCATCGGGAGTGACCTCCTCGCGGGTGGCGTTCCGTGCCGTACTGCTGACCAGTCTAGGGCCGGGTGCGCGTGGCGCGCTGGGTGAGCGCGATGCAGACCAGGACCGCGACGGCTGCCACCGGGGCCGCCGCCGCGACCTCCTCGCCGAGCAGGAAGAAGGACCAGAACAGCGTCAGCAGCGGCTGCGCGAGCTGGAGCTGGCTGGCCCGGGCGACCCCGATCTCCGCCATGCCCCGGTACCAGACGTACAGCCCGAGGAACGTGGAGCCGGCCGCCACCCAGACCAGCCCGACGACCCCGTGCACGCCGAGCCGCACCGGCTCGTACGCCAGCGCGACGGCGGCGCCCGCGAGGCTGAGCGGCAGCGTGAGGATCAGCGCCCAGCCGGTCACCTGCCAGCCCGGCATCACCTTCGCCAGCCTGCCGCCCTCCGTGTACCCGGCCGCGCACACCAGCAGCGCGCCGAACAGGAAGAGGTCCCCGGCCGACAGCGCCCCGCCGCTCTGCGCCGCGGTGAAGGCGATCACCACGGCCGCCCCGGCCACCGCCGCCGCCCAGAAGGCGCGGGGCGGGCGCGTCCCGGTACGCAGCGAGGCGAAGACCGCCGTGGTCAGCGGGAGCAGCCCCACGACCACCGCGGCGTGCGAGGTGGTGGACGTCCGCAGCGCCAGCGTCGTCAGCAGGGGGAAGCCGACCACCACCCCGCCGGCCACGACGGCGAGCCCCGCCCAGTGCTCCCGGGCCGGTATCCGGACCCGGGCCGCGAGGAGGAAGCCGCCCGACAGCACCGCCGCGAGCACGCTGCGCAGCGCGACGAGGGACCAGGGGCCGAAGCTCTCCAGACCCCAGGCGGTGGAGGGGAAGGTCAGCGAGAACGTCACCACGCCCAGCAGTGCGAGCAGGGTGCCCCGACGGGCCGGGGCGGAAGCCGGGACGGGCGGGTGCGGGCGGCCGTCGGCGGCGGTGACCGCTATCGTGTTCGGTGCAGTAGCGCTACTCTCTGCTCTCATGCATGAGCGTAGCAGTGTGGCAGAATTGGTGACAGCCCTGCGATCCGAGCTGGACCGCTACTCCCCGGGTGAGAAGCTGCCATCCAGCCGGGCCCTGGTCGAGCGCTTCCGGGCGAGCCCCGTGACCGTCTCGCGGGCCGTCGCCCAGCTTGCCGCCGATGGGCTCGTCGTGACCCGCCCCGGTTCCGGCGCCTATCGTGCCGAGCCCGCCGCCCGTCCTGCGCCGCCGGCCGGTGACACCTCCTGGCAGGAGGTCTCGCTCAGCGGCGACGGCTCCCCGGAGGCCGTCCCCCGCAGCGTCGACGCGTCCGGCCTCCTGGTCAGCCTCGTCCCGCCGCCGACCGGGGTCATCGAGCTCAACGGCGGCTATCTGCACGCCTCGCTCCAGCCCGAACGGGCCCTGGCCGCCGCCTTGGCCCGGGCCGGCCGCCGCCCGGGAGCGTGGAGCCGTCCGCCGGTCGACGGGCTGACCGAGCTGCGCGCCTGGTTCGCCCGCGACATCGGGCCCTCGCTCGGCGCCGCCGACGTGCTGATCACCGCGGGCGGACAGAGCGCCCTGGCCACCGCGCTGCGGGCCCTCGCCCCGCCCGGCGCGCCGGTGCTGGTGGAGTCGCCGACGTACCCCGGCATGCTGGCGGCCGCCCGCGCGGCCGGGCTGCGGCCGGTCCCGGTCCCGGTGGACGCCGAGGGTGTCCGGCCCGACCTGCTCGCCGCCGCGTTCCGGGCGACCGGAGCCCGCGTCTTCGTCTGCCAGCCCCTGTTCCAGAACCCGACGGGCACGGTGCTCTCCCGCGCGCGGCGCCCCGAGGTCGTCCGGATCGCCCGGGAGGCGGGGGCCTTCGTCATCGAGGACGACTTCGCCCGCCTCCTGGCGCACGACGACGCGGGCCCGCTGCCGGGGCCGCTCGCCGCCGACGACCCGGACGGCGTCGTCGTCCACACCCGCTCGCTCACCAAGGCCGCCTCGCCCAGCCTGCGGGTGGGCGCGCTGGCCGCCCGGGGTCCGGCCCTGGAGCGGCTGCGCTCCATCCAGGTCGTCGACAGCTTCTTCGTTCCCCGGCCGCTCCAGGAGGCCGCGCTCGAACTGGTCGGATCGCCCGCCTGGGCCCGCCATCTGCGCGCGGTGTCCGCCGAGCTCGGCGCCCGCCGGACGGCGATGACGGCGGCGCTGCGGACGGCCCTGCCGGGCCTCGGCCTGCCGCACGTCCCGTCCGGCGGCGGCTACCTCTGGCTGACCCTGCCCGGCTCCGAGGCGGGCGCGGACGAGTCCGCGATGGTCCAGGCGGCCCTGCGCGCGGGCGTGGCCGTCGCCCCGGGGCGCCCGTACTTCTCCGCCGAACCCCCGGCCCCGCACATCCGCCTGAGCTTCGCCTCGGTCGCCGGGCCTCCGGAGATCACGGAGGGCGTGCGCCGACTGCGCACGGCCTGGGAAGGCACCCCGGCCGCTCGCCCCTGACCTACCCGGGCGTAGGTCTGCGCGAACGACCCCTTGACCCGCGCCGCGATCCGCCCCACGATCGCGGCCATGAGTGTTCGGGTCACGCTCCTCGCCGCGGCGCGCGGCTCCGCACTGCTCGGCGAGCGCTTCGATGACGACCGGCCGCTCGACGAGGCCGGCTGGCACGCGGTGCGGTTCGCCGCCCCGGCCCTGGCGCCCCTGGGCTCCGCCGAGCTGCGCTACTGCTCGCCGACCCCGCGCAGCCGTGCGACCGGTGAGGCGCTGGGGTTCCACCCGCTCGTGCAGCCCGCCCTGCGCGACTGCGACATGGGGCGCTGGCGGGGCCGTACGCTCGCCGAGGTCACCGCCCGGGAACCGGCCGGCGTGGACGCCTGGCTGGCGGACCCGCGCTCCGCGCCGCACGGCGGTGAGCCGCTGCTCGCCTTCATCTCGCGGATAGGCGGCTGGCTGGACACCCGCCCCGCCTGTGACGGAGCGATCGTCGCCGTCGCCGAACCCGCCGTGGTCCGGGCCGCCCTCGTCTACGCGCTGAAGGCGCCGCCGGCCACGTACTGGAACGTCGACGTCGGCCCGCTCTCCACCGTCACGCTCACCGGCCGCTCACGCCGCTGGAGCCTGCGCCTGGAGTAGGAGGCCGTGCTCCGTGTCGATGTGCGGCAGCACCCGGTCCGGCCACCTCGGCGACGGTGGCGGGACCGGGGCGCGGTCGATCGGAGGTCACTCCTTCCGGCCGGGCGCCTGCTCGCCCGCCGAAAGGATCGCGAGCGCCTCGGCGATGTCCCGTTCGGCGGCCGCCTTGTCGATGCCGAGGCCGCTGAGCACGCCGGAACCATCCTCGTGCTCCAGCAGAGCGAGCAGGATGTGCTCGGTGCCGATGTAGTTGTGCCCCATCCGCAGGGCCTCGCGGAAGGTGAGCTCCAGCGCCTTGCGTGCGTCGCCGTTGTACGGGATCAGCTCGGGGATCTCGCCCTCGGTGGCCGTGGGCAGCGCCTCGGTGGCCGCCTGCCGGACGGTGTCGAGGACCACGCCCTGGGCCTTGATGAACGCGGCCGCGAGTGCTTCGGGCTCGCTGAGCAGGCCGAGGACGAGGTGCTCGGTGCCGATCTCGGCGTTGCCCGCGGCCCGGGCCTCGTTCTGGGCCGCCATCACCACGTTCTTGGCGCGCTGGGTGAAGCGGCCGAAGCCCTGGCTCGGGTCGAGGGTGGAGCCCTCGCCGGGGTCCTTGGCGACGAAGCGCTTCTGGGCGGCCTGCCGGGTCACGCCCATGCTCTTGCCGATGTCGGTCCAGGAGGCGCCGGAGCGGCGCGCCTGGTCCACGAAGTGGCCGATCAGGTGGTCGGCGACGTCGCCGAGGTGGTCGGCGGCGATGACGGCGTCCTGAAGCTGGTCCAGGGCGTCGGAGTGCACCTTCTTGATGGCCGCGATCAGGTCGTCGAGACGGACGGGCTGCGAGGGGACTACTGGATTCGTCATGTGTCAACCGTAAGTTGACAGTCGGCGACTGTCAACCGGTGGTTGACAGTGAACGCGTTTCCGAATGCAGAAACGCGCCGCCCGGCGGGAAACGCCGGGCGGCGCGCTCGGTGCGCCGGGGGGCCGGGATCAGAGGATGCCGGAGTCCGCGATGGTGACCTTCGCCTGGGTGCGGCCGCTCTGCGAGCCGAGACCCTCGATGCGCTTGACCAGGACCATGCTGTCCTCGTCGGCGACCTCACCGAAGACGACGTGCTTGCCGTCCAGCCAGGACGTCACGATCGTGGTGATGAAGAACTGCGAGCCGTTCGAGTTCGGGCCGGCGTTGGCCATCGAGAGCAGGCCCGGCTTGGTGTGCTTCAGCTCGAAGTTCTCGTCGGCGAACTTGTTGCCGTAGATGCTCTTGCCGCCCGTGCCGTCGCCGCGCGTGAAGTCGCCGCCCTGGAGCATGAACTGCGGGATGACCCGGTGGAAGGAGGAGCCCTTGTAACCGAAGCCGTTCTGGCCGGTCGCCAGCTGGCGGAAGTTCTCGGCGGTCTTGGGAACGATGTCGTCGAACAGATTGAACACGATCCGCCCGGCGGGCTCGTCGTTGATGGTGATGTCGAAGAAAACCTGGCTCGTCATACGACCATCCTGACATCCGCCCGAATGGCCCCGACGCCCGGGCCGTCGGACACAGTGCTCCCGCCGGACCGCCACGGCCTCCTCGACGCCGCCAGGGGCGTCCGGCAACGGCCCGGTCACGGCCTCCGGCGGGGCTTGCCGCGCTTGGCCGCGGCGCCGCGAGCGCCCTTGCCGGCCCTGGTGCCACCGGAGCCCCCCGAGCCGCCCCGGGAGCCCTTCCCCGACCCCGCACCGGTGGCGCGCTTCGGCTTGGCCTTGTCCTTCGCCTTCGGCTGGGCGGCGGGCGCCGCCCCGGCCCGGCCGCGCGAGCTGTTCACCGTACGACCGCGGACGATGCCGATGAAGTCCTCCACCTGGTCGGTGGTCTTCTCCTGCGGCCAGGCCAGCGCGACGCGCGACTCCGGCGCGTCCGTCAGCGGCCGGTACGTCAGGTCCTTGCGGTGGTGCAGCCGGGCCAGCGACTGGGGGACCACGAGGACCCCGATCCCCGCCGCGACCAGCTCGATCGCGTCCCCCGTGGTCGCCGGCCGCTCCAGCGCCGGGCGGCCGGGCAGCTGCTCCCAGGGCAGGGCGTCGTCCACCGGGTGGAGCACGATCTCGTCGGCCAGCTCCGCGACGGACAGCTCGTCCACCGCCGCGATCAGGTGGTCCTTCGGGACCACGACGACCGTGGTCTCCGTGTACAGCGGGATCGCGCTGAGATCCGTGCCCTCCACCGGCAGCCGGAGGAACGCCGCGTCGGCGTCACCGGCACGCAGCAGCTCCTGGGCGCCGTGCGCGGGGACCTGGACGAGGGTCAGGGGGATGTCCGGCAGGCGCTCGTTCCAGATCCGCACCCATTTGGCGGGGGTCACTCCGGGGACGTACGCCAGCCGGAACGAGGGGGTTGCTTCGGGGCCTGTCACCCCGCCAGGTTACCGGCCGTGGTCGAGGGCGCCGCACGCGCTGGATACCCTTGACCTCATGAAGTCCCACCAGACCGCCCAGACGATGAAGCCCGCGACCGCGGCGAAGAAGCTGGGTGTGTACCTCGACGCCACCCCCGCCGAATTCCAGGAGGGTGTCGTCTCGCGCGCCGAGCTGGCGGCCCTCCAGGCCGATCCGCCCCAGTGGCTGCGCGACCTGCGGAACAACGGCCCGCACCCCCGCCCGGTCGTCGCCTCCAAGCTGGGCGTCTCCATCTCGGGCCTGGCCCGCGGCGGGGTCACCGAGGCGCTGACCACCGAGGAGATCGACGCACTGAAGCAGGACAACCCCGAGTGGCTGCAGAAGGAGCGCGCCACCCAGGCGGACGTCCGCAAGGAGAACATCCGCATCAAGGAGCGGAACGCCGAGCGCGAGGCGAAGGGGCGCGAGGAGCGCGCCTGACGCCTGAGCACATGCGCAGGGGCCCCTTCCGCGACGGCGGAAGGGGCCCCTGCGTACGTCAGCCGTTGAGGCTGGGTCCGTTGTCGCCGGCCAGGTTCTGGCCGAACCCGGACCTCTTCGCAAGGAGCCCCAGGTCGACCGGGTTGAACGCGAGGGCGCCGGTCGTCGTCAGCCCCGTCGAGGTGCCGCGCAGCGACCACACCGCACCGCCGTCCGCGACCGCCTCCAGGTCCTCGCCGGGGGCGCCGGCCGTCAGGTCGGCCTTCCCGTCCTTGTTGACGTCCAGCAGCCGCACCGAACCGCCGAAGTGGTCGCCCGCCTCCGCCACCCCGGGCATGCCCGCCGTGTCCTGGTGGAACGACTTGGCACCGGTGCCGCTCAGCCCACCGGGCCCGCCCTTCAGCAGGACCACCGCGCCCGCGCCCGCCTTCGACCCCAGGGCCTCGAACGGCACGCCCACCGCCAGGTCGTCGTAGCCGTCGCCGTTGACATCGCCCGCGCTCATCCGGGCGCCGAACTGGTCCCCCTTCTCGCTGACCCCGGGCACGCCCGCCGTGTCCTGCGTGATGATCCGAGACCGGGTGGTGCTCGGACCGGTCGCGGAGCCGTAGAGGATGCGGATGGTGCCCGGGTCGGTGGGGTAGTCCTCCTCGTTGCCGTTCGGGACCAGCCGGAGGGCCAGGTCGTCCTTGCCGTCGTTGTCGAAGTCGCCGACCGCCGGGACCTGGCCGCTGGGCAGCCGGGTGTAGGTCGTGGACAGGCCCTGAGGGGTGCCGAGCCACAGCCGGGTGTCCTCGACGTTCCCCTCCCACCCGTAGAAGGTGATCAGGTCGTCGATGCCGTCACCGTTGAAGTCGCCCTTGGCGGGCTGGCCCATGCGGCTGTCCGACGAAAACATGGGCACGAACTGTTCGCGCGACGGCTCCCCGGAGCGGTTGAACGGCCCGTAGAGCACGCTCCGCTGTTCGAAGTACTCGTCCTGCGAGCCGTGCGCCATCATCAGGTCCGCGTTGCCGTCGCCGTTGAAGTCGCCGGCGATCAGGTTGTTTCCCATCTCGCCGCTCTCGGGACCGGGAATGCGCACCGAGCCCTCACCCGTCATGCCGCTGGTGCGGCCCCACAGGATGATCACGGAGCCGTAGTTGTTCAGCTCCGGCAGCGATTCGTTGGAGTACAGCGCGAGGTCGGTCAGCCCGTCGTGGTCCAGGTCGGCCGGGTACATCTGGAAGCCGAGGCTGTGGCCCTCCCCGGCTTTGCCCGGCACGCCCGGGGTGTTCTGGTCGATGGTCGTCGTGCGGGCGGGGCTGAGGCCCTGGGCGGAGCCGTAGGCGATGGTGATGTAACCGGCGTAGAGCTGCCCGTCCACCGTCGCGTGGGGGGACCCGACGGCGACGTCCTGGTACCCGTCGCCGTTGAAGTCCTCGCGGACGGTGGTGGTCGCCGTCTTCTCCTCGGCCGTTCTCCCGGGCGCTGCGACGGCCACACCGCCGGTCAGCGCCGTGGCGGCACACACGGCCACCGTCAACATGGTGCGAATGCCCACAAAATTCTCCTTGCTCGCGTACGTGGAGCCAATGGCGTACGAGGTGTGAGGGCTCGCATAGGAGACACGTACGACGCGGAGAAGGTTGCACGGCGAACGGAAGGTGAACTCGGCGCGTGGCCAAGGCAGTCGGGGGCGGCCGGTGGCCGCCCCCGTGCCAGGCGCCCTAGCGGCCGGCCAGCAGGGTGAGCGTGTCGATCACCCGGTTGGAGAAGCCCCACTCGTTGTCGTACCAGGCGGACACCTTGATGTGGCGCCCGTCGACCCGGGTGAGCTCCGAGTCGAAGATGGAGGACGCGGGGTTGCCGGTGATGTCGGCCGACACCAGCGGGTCCTCGGAGTATTCGAGTACGCCCGCCAGCGGGCCCTCGGCCGCGGTCCGGTACGCCTCCAGCACCTGATCGCGCGTCACGTCCCGGGCCACGGTGGTGTTCAGCTCCACGATGGAACCGACCGGGACCGGCACCCGGATGGAGTCGCCCGACAGCTTGCCGTCGAGCCGGGGCAGCACGAGCCCGATCGCCTTCGCGGCACCGGTCGTGGTCGGCACGATGTTGACGCCGGCCGCGCGGGCGCGGCGGGCGTCGCGGTGCGGGCCGTCCTGGAGGTTCTGCTCCTGGGTGTAGGCGTGCACGGTCGTCATGAAGCCGTGCTCGATGCCGGCGAGGTCGTCCAGGACCTTGGCCAGCGGCGCGAGCGCGTTGGTGGTGCAGGAGGCGTTCGACACGATCGTGTGCAGCTCGGGGTCGTACGCGTCGCTGTTGACGCCGTACGCGAGCGTCACGTCCGCCCCGTCCGAGGGCGCGGCGACCAGCACCCGCTTCGCTCCGGCGTCGAGGTGGGCGCGGGCGGCCTTCGCCGAGGTGAAGCGGCCGGTGGCCTCCACGGCGATGTCGACACCCAGCTCCGCCCAGGGCAGCCGTGCGGGCTCCCGCTCGGCGAGCACCTTGATGCGGCGGCCGTCCACGACGAGGGTGTCCCCGTCCACGGTGACCGGGCGGCCCAGCCGGCCCGCGGTGGTGTCGAACGCCAGCAGCCGGGCGAGCGTTGCGGGCTCCGAGAGGTCGTTGACGGCGACCAGGTCGAGGTCGCTGTCGCGTTCGAGCAGCGCGCGCAGCACGTTGCGTCCGATGCGGCCGAATCCGTTGATGGCGATGCGAGTCACGTGAGATGTCCCTTCTCTCTTCGCCCTCCACGATCGCGCGCGCCGCACGCCCCGGACAGCGGCGTGATCGCCACGGTCCGCAAGGATCCCGCCAGCCGCGCCGGGCGGCGGTATGCCCGGTACGCCCCGGCGGTATGCCCTATTCGCCCCGGGCGAAGGTGCGCCGGTACTCGCTCGGCGTGGTGCCCAGGATGCGCTGGAAGTGCAGTCGCAGATTCGCGCCGGTCCCGAGCCCCACGTCGGCGGCGATCTGCTCGACGGCCCGCTCCGAGCGTTCGAGGAGTTCGCGGGCCATGTCGATACGGGCGCGCATCACCCACTGCATGGGGGTGTACCCGGTGTCCTCGGCGAACCGCCGCGAGAACGTGCGGGGCGACACCGCCGCGTGCCGGGCCAGCGCGTCGAGCGTGAGGGGTTCGCCGAGCCGGTGCAGCGCCCATTCACGGGTGGCCGCGAACCGCTCGCCCAGCGGCTCGGGCACGCTGCGCGGCACGTACTGCGCCTGCCCGCCGCTGCGGTACGGAGCCGCGACGAGCCGCCGCGCCGCGTGGTTGGACGCGGCGATGCCCAGATCGCCGCGCAGGACGTGCAGGCACAGGTCGATCCCGGACGCGGCGCCCGCCGAGGTGAGGACGCTGCCCTCGTCCACAAACAGCACGTTCTCGTCCACCCGGACCCGCGGGTACTTCGCGGCGAGCGCCCGTGTGTAGTGCCAGTGCGTGGTGGCCCGGCGGCCGTCGAGCAGCCCGGTCGCGGCGAGCGCGAACGCCCCGGTCGAGATGGCGGCGAGCCGCGCCCCCCGGTCGTGCGCGGCGACCAGCGCCTCGATCACGGCCCGGGGCGGATCCTCCCGGTCCGGCTGCCGGTATCCCGGTACGAAGACGATGTCCGCCCAGGCCAGCGCGGAGAGCCCGTGCGTGACGTGGTACGCGAGACCGTCACCCCCGGTCACCGGCCCCGGGGCCGCCCCGCACACCCGTACCTCGTACGGCATGCTCGCCCGGGTCGTGAACACCTGGGCCGGGATGCCCACGTCGAGCGGTTTCGCCCCGTCGAGCACGAGGACGGCGACGCGGTGCAGACGGGGGGCGGGGGACGGGGCGGGCATGGGCGTGAGCGTACGTGCCGGGGTGCCCGCCGCGAGTGAGCCCTCGGTCAGTCGAGGCAGAACTCGTTGCCCTCGACGTCCTGCATGTTGAGGCAGGACTCGTTCTCCTCGTCGGCGAGCAGCAGCTTCCCGCGCACCGCGCCGAGCGGGAGGAGCCGCGCGCACTCGGCCTCAAGGACGGCCAGCCGCTCCTCGCCCCTCAGCCCGGTCCCCACCCGGACATCGAGGTGCACCCGGTTCTTGGCGACCTTGCCCTCGGGGACCTTCTGGAAGTACATGCGCGGACCGGCGCCGGTGGGGTCGGAGGCCGCGAACCACGTGTTCCGCTCCGCCGCCGGCAGTGAGGCGTTGTACGCGTCCCAGGAGTCGAAACCCTCCGGCGGCTCCGGCGCGACGTACCCCAGCACCTCGCACCAGAAGCGCCCCACGCGCTCGGGGTCCGCACAGTCGAAGGTCACCTGGAAGTGCTTGATCGTTGCCATGGGGGCACCCTAGAGCCCGCGTGCGGCGCCGCTCCAGAGGAATTCTTTGCATAAAAGTGCATCACTGCGTATAGTCATGCCATCGATGAGGAGGCTTTCCATGGCGGTACGCGCAGCAGTGGCAGGAGCGAGCGGTTACGCGGGCGGAGAACTGCTCCGTCTGCTGCTCGCCCACCCCGAGGTGGAGATCGGCGCACTCACCGCCAATTCCAACGCGGGCCAGCCCCTCGGCGCGCTCCAACCTCACCTGCGCCCCCTGGCCGGCCGCATCCTCCAGCCCACCACCGCCGAGGTGCTCGCCGGGCACGACGTCGTCTTCCTGGCCCTGCCGCACGGGCAGTCCGCCGCCGTGGCCGAACAGCTCGGCGACGAGGTCCTGGTGGTGGACATGGGCGCCGACTTCCGCCTCCGGGACGCCGCCGACTGGGAGAAATTCTACGGCTCGCCGCACGCCGGCACCTGGCCCTACGGCCTGCCCGAGCTGCCCGGCGGCCGCGCCGCCCTCGCCGGGACCAAGCGGATCGCGGTGCCCGGGTGCTACCCGACCGCCGTGTCCCTCGCGCTCTACCCGGCGTACGCGGCACAGCTCGCCGAGCCCGAGGCCGTGATCGTCGCCGCTTCCGGGACCTCCGGCGCCGGCAAGGCGGCCAAGCCGCACCTGCTGGGCTCCGAGGTGATGGGCAACATGTCGCCGTACGGCGTCGGCGGCGTCCACCGCCACACGCCGGAGATGATCCAGAACCTCAGCGCCGCCGCCGGTGAGCCGGTCACCGTCTCGTTCACGCCGACCCTCGCGCCCATGCCCCGCGGCATCCTCGCCACGTGCAGCGCGAAGGCGAAGCCCGGGGCGAGCGCCGAGAGCGTACGCGCCGCCTACGAGAAGGCGTACGCGGACGAGCCGTTCGTGGACCTGCTGCCCGAGGGGCAGTGGCCCGCCACCGCCGCCGTGTACGGCTCCAACGCCGTGCAGATCCAGGTCGCGTACGACGAGGCGGCCGGGCGGATCATCGTGATCAGCGCCATCGACAACCTCGCCAAGGGCACCGCGGGCGGAGCCCTCCAGTCCATGAACATCGCCCTCGGCCTGGCCGAGGACACAGGTCTTTCCACGATCGGAGTCGCACCGTGAGCGTCACGGCAGCACAAGGATTCTCGGCGGCGGGCATCGCCGCCGGAATCAAGGAGAACGGCAACCCGGACCTGGCCCTCGTGGTCAACAACGGTCCGCGCCGCGCCGCCGCGGGCGTCTTCACCTCCAACCGCGTCAAGGCCGCGCCCGTCCTCTGGTCGGAGCAGGTCCTCAAGGGCGGCGAGGTCTCCGCGGTCGTCCTCAACTCCGGCGGCGCCAACGCCTGTACGGGCCCGAAGGGCTTCCAGGACACCCACGCCACCGCCGAGAAGGCCGCCGAGGTCCTGAAGGGCCACAGCGCGGGCGAGATCGCCGTCGCCTCCACCGGGCTCATCGGCATCCTGCTCCCCATGGACAAGCTGCTCCCCGGCATCGAGAAGGCCGCGGCGGCCCTCAGCGAGCACGGCGGCGAGAAGGCCGCCATCGCCATCAAGACCACCGACACCGTGCACAAGACCGCCGTCGCGGGCGGCGAGGGCTGGACTGTCGGCGGCATGGCCAAGGGCGCCGGCATGCTCGCCCCGGGCCTGGCCACCATGCTCGTCGTGCTCACCACCGACGCCGACGTGGACGCCGCCGGACTCGACGCCGCCCTGCGCGACGCGACCCGCACCACCTTCGACCGGGTCGACTCCGACGGCTGCATGTCCACCAACGACACCGTGCTGCTGCTCGCCTCCGGCGCCAGCGGGATCGCCCCGGAGCCGAAGGAGTTCGCCGAGGCCGTCCGGGCCGTCTGCGACGACCTGGCCCGGCAGCTGATCGGGGACGCAGAGGGCGCCTCCAAGGACATCCGGATCGAGGTCGTCAACGCCGCGACCGAGGACGACGCCGTCGAGGTGGGCCGCTCCATCGCCCGCAACAACCTGCTCAAGTGCGCCATCCACGGCGAGGACCCCAACTGGGGCCGGGTGCTCTCCGCCATCGGCACCACGAAGGCCGCCTTCGAACCGGACGCGCTCAACGTCGCCATCAACGACGTCTGGGTCTGCCGGGGCGGCTCGGTCGGCGAGGACCGCGACCTGGTGGACATGCGCTTCCGGGAGGTCCGGATCACCGCCGACCTCGCCGCGGGCACCGAGTCCGCCGTCATCTGGGCCAACGACCTCACCGCGGACTACGTCCACGAGAACAGCGCGTACAGCTCATGACGACGGCGCGGAAGCACACCGCACTCCCGAAGGCGCAGATCCTCATCGAAGCGCTGCCCTGGCTGACCCGGCACAACGGCAAGACGGTCGTCATCAAGTTCGGCGGCAACGCCATGATCGACGAGGAGCTGAAGGCGGCCTTCGCCCAGGACGTGGTCTTCCTGCGCCACGCCGGACTCAAGCCCGTCGTCGTGCACGGCGGCGGCCCCCAGATCAGCGCCCAGCTCGACAAGCAGGGCCTGGTCAGCGAGTTCAAGGCGGGCCTGCGCGTCACCACGCCCGAGGCGATGGACGTCGTACGCATGGTGCTCGCGGGCCAGGTCCAGCGTGAGCTGGTCGGCCTGCTCAACCAGCACGGGCCGCTCGCCGTCGGCATGACCGGCGAGGACGCCCACACCATCACCGCCATACAGCACCGGCCCACCATCGACGGCGAGCTGGTCGACATCGGCCGGGTCGGCGAGATCACCGCCATCGACACCGGCGCCATCCAGGCACTGCTGGACGACGGCCGCATCCCGGTCATCTCCTCCATCGCCCGGTCCGCCGACGACAACCACGTCTACAACGTCAACGCCGACACCGCGGCCGCCGCACTCGCCGCCGCGCTGAACGCCGAGACGCTGATGGTCCTGACCGACGTCGAGGGCCTGTACGAGGACTGGCCCAACAGCGACGACGTGATCAGCCGGCTCACCGCCACCGAGCTGGAGAAGCTGCTGCCCGACCTGTCCAGCGGCATGGTGCCCAAGATGCAGGGCTGCCTGCACGCCGTACGGAACGGGGTGGAGACCGCCCGCGTCATCGACGGCCGGGTCCAGCACTCGATCCTGCTGGAGATCTTCACCGACGAGGGAATCGGCACGATGGTCGTGCCCGACGCACAGGGGGAGTCATGAGCAACGCCGAGCTTTCGCAGCGCTGGCAGCACGCACTGATGGACAACTACGGCACGCCGAAGCTGTCCCTCGTGCGCGGCGAGGGCGCGCGCGTGTGGGACGCGGACGGCACCGAGTACCTCGACTTCGTCGGCGGCATCGCGGTCAACGCCCTGGGCCACGCCCACCCGGCCGTCGTGGCGGCGGTCACCGCCCAGATCTCGACCCTCGGGCACGTGTCCAACCTGTTCATCGCCGAGCCGCCCGTCGCGCTCGCCGAACGGCTCCTCTCGCTCTTCGGCCGCACCGGCAGGGTCTACTTCTGCAACTCGGGCGCCGAGGCCAACGAGGCCGCCTTCAAGATCGGCCGGCTGACCGGACGCACCCACATGGTCGCCACGGACGGCGGCTTCCACGGCCGGACCATGGGCGCGCTCGCGCTCACCGGCCAGCCCAAGAAGCGCGAGGCGTTCACCCCGCTCCCCGGCGACGTCACCCATGTGCCGTACGGGGACGTGGAGGCCCTGCGGTCCGCCGTGACCACCGACACCGCGCTGGTGATCATCGAGCCCATGCAGGGCGAGAACGGCGTCGTCGTCCCGCCCAAGGGCTATCTGGAGGCCGCCCGGGAGATCACCCGGGCCACCGGCACCCTGCTCGTCCTGGACGAGGTCCAGACCGGCATCGGCCGGTGCGGCACGTGGTTCGAGCACCAGGCCCACCAGGGCGTCGAGCCCGACGTCGTCACCCTCGCCAAGGGGCTCGGCGGCGGACTCCCGATCGGCGCGGCGGTCGCCTTCGGGGCGGCGGCCGACCTGCTCGCTCCCGGCCACCACGGCACGACGTTCGGCGGCAACCCGGTCGCCTGCGCCGCCGGCCTCGCGGTCCTGGACACCCTCGCCGCCGACGGCGCCCTCGACCAGGTGAAGCGGCTGGGCGAGCGCATCCGGGAGGGCGTGGAAGGGCTGGGGCACCCCCTGGTCTCCCACGTCCGCGGCTCCGGGCTGCTGCTGGGTATCGTGCTCACCGAGCCCCTCGCGCCCCAGGCGCAACAGGCGGCTCAGGGTGCCGGCCTCCTGGTGAACGCGCCCGCGCCCGACGTCCTGCGGCTGATGCCGCCGCTGACCATCGGTGACGCGGAGGTGGACGCGTTCCTCCGGGCGCTGCCGGGCGCCCTCGACGCGGCATACGGGGACGGACGATCCGGAGAGAAGCGCTCCGGAGAATGAGGCGACGACGATGACCGAGGCGCAGGAATCCGAGTTCGGCGGGCCTTCGGTGCCGCAGACCCGCACGGCGCGCCACCGCCGGATCGTGGACATCCTCAACCGGCAGCCGGTGCGCTCGCAGAGCCAGCTGGCCAAGCTCCTCAGCGACGACGGGCTGAGCGTCACTCAGGCGACGCTCTCCCGGGACCTGGACGAGCTGGGCGCGGTGAAGATCCGCAACACCGGGGGCGAGCTGATCTACGCGGTGCCGAGCGAGGGCGGTTTCCGCACCCCGCAGGCGCCGCTGGGCGGCTCCGCCAAGGAGGAGCGGATGCGCCGGCTCTCCGCCGAGCTGCTGATCTCCGCGGAGGCCTCCGCCAACCTGGTGGTGCTGCGTACGCCGCCGGGCGCCGCGCAGTTCCTCGCCTCGGCCATCGACCAGGCCGAACTGCACGACATCCTCGGCACCATCGCGGGCGACGACACGCTCATGCTGATCAGCCGCGATCCGGCCGGCGGGCAGGCGCTCGCCGACCACCTGCTGCGGCTCGCGCAGAACGAGCGCTAGGTGTATTGACCCCGTGAGGGCGGGGACGCCGGGAGGCCGTCCGACATGTGCCGGACGGCCTCCCGATGTCGTGCGGTGGCCGGGCCGGGCGGCCCGGCGAAGGTGCCCCGCGGGTGTTCAGTCCGCGGTGAGACCGGCGAACGCTTCGGTCGTGAGCTCCTGCAGCTCCGCGAGCGGGACGTCACGGAGACGTTGAGTGAGCCCCCACCGGTGACCGAAGGGGTCGAGCAGCTGGCCTTCCCGCTCGCCCCAGAAGGCGTCGCCGAGCGGCCGGATCACGGTGGCCCCGGCGTCGACCGTCCGTTGCCAGGCCTCATCGACGGCGTCGACGTGCAGATAGAGGGCGCCATACGTGCCGCCGAAGTGCTGCGGACCGTAGGACTCCATCTCGGGGAACTCGTCGGCCAGCATCAGGGTGACCGGCCCGACTCGGACCTGGACGTGGATCAGCCGGCCCCCGGGGACCTCCAGCCGGGTGAGTTCCTCGGCTCCGAATGCCCGTTGGTACCAGGCGGACGCCTCGTGTGCGCCGCGCACGGTCAGGTGCAGGGTGAGGGAGTGGAACGACATCGGTGTGTCCTTTCCTGGAATCCGGATCCGTCCGGTCCGGGCGTCGGGTCACCGCGCGCCGGCGGTGCGGTTGTTCGACGTTTCCGCAGCGGCGATCGTCAGGTGCCATGCCGCCGGGAGCCTCACCTCCACGGCCGCAGCTTGTCCGGGTTGCGGATCGCCCAGAGGCGCAGGATGCGGGATTCCTCGATGTCGAACGCGTACACCGACAGCACCTGATCGCCGTCCATCGCGACGAGTCCGGGCTGCCCGTTCACGGTCCGCTCGCGGAGGTCCAGCCGGCCGGCGAGACCCGCCAGACGCACCAGGAACTCCGCGACCTGGAGATGGCCCCGGAGCGGCGTCGGCGAGGCGGTAGCGCGACCGCCCCCGTCGGCGACCGCGACGACCGACGGGTCGAGGAGCCGTACCAGGGCGTCCACGTCCTTGGCCTGCCACGCCTTCCGGAACTCGCCCACGACGACGGAACGCTGCCTGGCCCGTGCCCCGCCGGTGCGGGCGGCAGCCACCCGTCGACGCCCCGAGGAGGCGAGCTCGCGGCAGGCCCCCGGGGTGCGGCCGACGATCTCCGCGACCTCGTTGAACGGCACCCGGAACACGTCGTGCAGCATGAAGGCGACGCGTTCGGCCGGCGTCATCGCGTCGAGCACGACCAGGAACGCCATCTCGACGGACTCGTCCAGCGTGATGTGGTCGGCGGGATCCCCCGCCGTGGATCCGTGGGACATGCCGGGCCACTCGGCCCGCGCCGGCACCGGCTCCGGAATCCACTCACCGACGTACCGCTCCCGGCGCCGCCGCGCCGAACGGAGCTGGTCCATGCAGATGCGGCTCACCACGGTGGTCAGCCAGGCCGCGGGTCTCGCGACAGCGGCCCGGCGCTCCGCGGACTGTGCGAACCAACGGGCGTACGCCTCCTGCACGGCGTCCTCCGCCTCCGTCAGCGAGCCGAGCAGGCGGTACGCGAGATTCGCGAGGTTGCGCCGTTCCGAGAGAAGCGGCTCGCCGCCGGGGCCCGCCGGGGCATCCTCGTTCCCGTCCGTGATCTCCATGGGGTCAGCGCCTTCCAGTCGTCACGTGAGCATCCTCCGTGGGAGACGACGGACCAGCCCCCGCGGATGTCAGGCGGCCACCCCGGGCCCGCCCGGCTCCTGACGATCGGGGCCCCTGCCGCGTCGGTGCGGGTACGGGCACGGCGGCGACCGCCTGCCCGTGCCCCACGCAGGAATCGCGACAGGAGGACACGGCATGACCAGGATCGGCATCGTCATCGGCAGCACCCGTCCGGGACGGCTCGGCCCGCAGGTGGCGGGGTGGGTGCACGAGGTCTCGGCGCGGAGGACCGACGCGGCGTTCGAGCTCGTCGATCTCGCCGAGTTCCGCCTGCCCCTCTTCGACCAGGCCGTTCCCCCGGCCATGGGAGGAACCGGGGGGCCCGGGGCCCAGGCATGGGTGCGCACGGTCGAGTCGTTCGACGGGTTCGTGTTCGTCACGCCTGAGTACAACAGCCAGCTGCCCGCCGCGCTCAAGAACGCCATCGACTTCGTCCACGCCGGCTGGGCGGACAAGGCCGCCGGGATCGTCGCCTACGGGGTCGCCGGCGGCACGGGCTCCACGGCCCAGTTGCGGCAGCTGTGCGGTCTGCTCGGGCTCGCCGACGTACCGGCCCAGGTCTCTCTTCACCTGGCCACGGACTTCGAGGACTTCAGGGTGTTCGCGCCGGCGGCGTCCCGGAAGCGCTCGCTGGAGGACCTGCTCGACCGCTTGGTCGGCTGGACCACGGCACTGGAGCCCCTGCGCAGGGCCCGCGCGTCCACCCTCGGCTGAGCCGCCTCCCCCGACCGGTACAGAAGGAGACGAACGAGCATGCCCCATCTCACCGTCCACGCTTACGAGTCGCAGATCGCCGGCCGCGAGAGCGACCTCATCGCCCGGCTCACCGGAGCGGTCACCTCCGTCTACGGGGAGCGGGCCCGCGACCCCGTGGTCGTGCGACTCGTCGGACTCGCGGTCGGCCGCTGGGCCGTCGGCGGTGTGGCCGGCCAGGAGATGGCGCCGACCGTGACGTTCGCCGTCGGGGAGGACGCGTTCACCCGGACGGACGGGCCGCGGACCACGGCCCGGCTCGTCGCCGCGGTGACGGACGCGGTCGCGAGGACGCTGGGAGAACACCACCGCGACGGGACAGTCGTCGACCTCGTCGCCACCCGCGCCGACCGGACCGCGGTCGGCGGCCGTCTCGTGAGCGAGGGCGGCGAGGCGGACGAGTGGCGGGACCGCGTCGAGATCGAGGCGCTCCGCGCGGAGTTCACGGACGCGGCGATGATGAACGACCACGACCGGCTCGCCTCCCTCTTCGTGCCGGACGGCGTCGTCCGCATCCCTGACGCGGGGATCGAGGCCGTCGGCCGCGAGGGCATCCGACAGCTCGGGCGGCGGCGGGAGGCGGGCTTCGACGTATTCGTCCAGACGGCCCACTCCGGCGTCGTCACCGTCTCGGGGGACACCGCGACCGGGCGGGCCCGCCTCTCCGAGATCATCCGGCTGCGTGACGGCGCCTCACACCTCAACCACGCGATCTACCACGACCGTTACCGGCGCATGCCGGAGGGCTGGCGCTTCGTCGAGCGTGCCTACGAGATCCGCTACCTGGACTCCACGCCGCTCGCCGGGGGGCCGGTCGGATCCGCGGTGGATCACGGACAACCGCCCCCGCCGCCCTCCCCTCAGCCGTCGTAGTGGGGGCCGGGCGGCAAGGCCGTCCGCTCGCGGGGAGCCGTCAGTAGTTGGTGATCGCGGTCGCGCCCGCGACGGTGCCGATCGCGATGTGCGGGCTGCGCGCCGGGTCGGCCCAGGCGAGGATGCGGTCCATCGAGTCCGCCGGCACGGAGACGCAGCCGGCGGTCGCGCCGGACCCGTTGACGTGCAGGAAGATCCCGGCGCCCCGGCCGCGCACCGGCTGGTCGTAGTTGAAGCCGATGACGAGCGCCCGGGCGTACTGCGTGGGGTACGCGGTGATCTGCTCGGACTCCGAGGCCCGGCAGTCCGAGGGCAGCGGCTCGACCCAGCGGTTGTAGTCGCGGGCCTCGTTGTCCTCGCACCACCAGGACTTGGTGGTGGCCTGCCGGTACGAGTAGCGCGTTCCGGCGGGAGCGGCCTTGACCCCGAAGGCGTACGGCAGGTCGTACAGCCCGGTCGGCGTCGTGTACGTGCTCTGCTGACGGGTGCTGCCCTCGGTGAGGCCCTTCGAGCCGAACCGGGCGGCGGCGGTCCCGGCGGCGACCCACTTCCCGTCGCGCAGGTCCCACCAGGTGAGGGTGCCGGTGGTGGACGAGGTGGAGTCCGCCATGGCGGTGATCAGCTGGGTGCCGCCGCCCGTGTCGGCGAGCCGGGTCGGCAGCGGGGCGGTGGCCAGCGGGGGCCGGCCGGCCCCGACGACGGTGCCGAGGGCGAGCAGGACGGCGGCGGTTGTCACAAGTCTTCGCATGCCACGGACTCTAGGCCGCGTCCTCCTCCGCCGCCCGGGGAACGGACCACCCGCTGACGCGGGATCAGCCCGGCGGGCGGGAGCACCCCGCCGCCCGCAGCAGCCGTTGCGCCGCAACCCGCACCGGACGGGGCGACTCCGGGGCGTCCCGCTCGCGCAGCCACGCCACCGGGAACTCGGCGGCGTGCGGGAGCAGGGCCCCGGTGGCCGCCCGGACAACGGCAGGTGACGGGTCGTCGAGCAAGGATGTCAGCCCCTCCCGTGTCACCGCGTCCAGCGCCCGCAGCCCGGTCACCGCCTGGGCGCGCACGGCCGGGTCCTGGTGGCGGACCAGGGCCCACAGCGTGCCCGCGTCCGCCTTCCGGTCGCCGCACTCGCCGAGCCCGGCGGCGGCGCCCGGCACGACGGACCCGCCGGTGCACAGCGCCCGGTAGAGCGGCAGCGGATCGGTCCCTCCCTGGCGCACCACATACCGGGCGCAGGCCCGCACCGTGGTCGAACGGTCGGCCAGGTACCCCCGCGCCTCCTCGTACCGCCCGGCGCGCCGCAGTGCGGTGACTCCGGCGGCCCGGACGCGCCCGGAGCGGGCCGTCAGCAGGATGCCGAGGACGTCGTCGCCGGTCTCCCGCTCCCGCACCGCGGCGATCGCCGCCTCCGCGCACAGGTCCTGGAGGACGACGTCCCCCGAGCGCGCGGCGATCCGGGCCAGCCGGAGCGGGGGGAGCAGTCCGCGCCCGACGGCGATGCGGTGGGCGAACCGGAGCGTCGCCCGGTCGGCGCTCTCCAGCAGCGGGTGCAGGGCCTCGGCGGGGCCCTCGCGAAGGACCCGGCCGAGCAGTTCCACGGCGGACCCGCCCCGCTCGCGGCGGCCGAGGAGCAGGATCAGCTCCGCCTGCGCGACGAGGGCGGTGGCCTCCACCGATGCCAGCAGGGCCTGGGCCCGGTCGCGTACCGGAGCCGCCCAGTCCGCGCACCGCACGATGAGGAGGGGCAGCAGGCCCGGGTATCGGCACACCCGGTCGAGCGCCGCCTCCCGGACCCGGCCGTCCGGGTGGCACAGGGCGATGGCGGTAGCCGGTTCCGTCTCCGCCGCGCGCGCCCGGGCCCGCCGGAAGGTGGGCAGCGGTGCGTTCCAGTCCCAGCGCAGCGACCGCCCGTCCGGGGGCGCGTACACGGGGAGGTCGTCCGGCGGGAGCCATCGCACCGCCAGGTCGAGCGCCACCCAGCGCTCCGCCGAGTGCCGCCCGCCGATCGCTTCGCGCAGCGGCGCGCCGTCGGCCAGCTGCCGCGCCGCCGTCCAGGCGTCGTCCATGATCCCCCCAGGTGTCCGGAGGGCGACCGTACCGGCGGCCCGACCGCCCCGGCACCTGCTTTGACAAAGCATGCAGAGCTCTGCATAGTTATGCCTGTCAGTGATCGTGGCACTTCCGAGGAGCACGTAGTGAGCAACGGCAACGGCAACGGCGACGTACGGCTCTGGGGCGCCCGCTTCGCCGACGGACCGGCCGAGGCGCTGGCCCGGCTCTCCGCGTCCGTCCAATTCGACTGGCGCCTCGCGCCGTACGACATCGCCGGATCCCGTGCCCACGCCCGTGTCCTCAACAAGGCAGGCCTGCTCACCCAGGACGAGCTGAACCGGATGATCGCCGGGCTCGACCAGCTCGAAGCGGACGTGGCCGACGGCTCCTTCACCGGCACCATCGCCGACGAGGACGTCCACACCGCCCTGGAGCGCGGCCTGCTGGAGCGGCTGGGCCCCGACCTCGGCGGCAAGCTCCGCGCGGGCCGGTCCCGCAACGACCAGATCGCCACGCTCTTCCGGATGTACCTGCGCGACCACGCCCGCATCATCGGCGGCCTGGTCGCCGACCTCCAGGACGCCCTGGTCGGCCTCGCCGAGGCGCACCCGGACGTCGCCATGCCCGGCCGTACGCACCTCCAGCACGCCCAGCCGGTGCTCTTCGCCCACCACGTCCTGGCCCATGTGCAGTCCCTGTCCCGGGACGCGGAGCGGCTGCGGCAGTGGGACGAGCGGACCGCCGTCTCGCCGTACGGCTCCGGCGCGCTGGCCGGGTCCTCGCTGGGACTCGACCCGGAGGCGGTCGCGGCCGACCTCGGCTTCGAGCGGGGCTCGGTGGGCAACTCGATCGACGGCACTGCGTCCCGGGACTTCGTCGCCGAGTTCGCGTTCGTCACCGCGATGATCGGCGTCAACCTCTCCCGGATCGCCGAGGAGGTCATCATCTGGAACACGAAGGAGTTCTCCTTCGTCACCCTGCACGACGCCTTCTCGACCGGCTCCTCGATCATGCCGCAGAAGAAGAACCCGGACATCGCCGAGCTCGCCCGGGGCAAGTCGGGGCGGCTCATCGGCAATCTCACGGGCCTGATGGCCACGCTGAAGGCCCTGCCGCTCGCGTACAACCGCGACCTCCAGGAAGACAAGGAGCCGGTCTTCGACTCCTGCGACCAGCTGGAGGTCCTGCTCCCCGCCTTCACCGGCATGATGGCGACGCTCACCGTGAACCGGGAGCGCATGGAGGAGCTGGCCCCGGCCGGTTTCTCGCTCGCCACCGACATCGCGGAGTGGCTGGTCAAGAAGGGCGTGCCGTTCCGTGTCGCCCACGAGGTGGCCGGTGAGTGCGTCAAGGAGTGCGAGCACCACGGCATCGAGCTGGACGAGCTGACGGACGAGCAGTTCGCGAAGATCTCCGAGCACCTGACGCCGGAGGTCCGCACCGTGCTCAACGTGGCCGGTGCGCTCGCCTCCCGCAGCGGGCGCGGCGGAACCGCCCCCTCGGCCGTCGCCACCCAGCTGGCCGAGGTCAAGGCCGACCTCGCCACGCAGCACGCCTGGGCGGACGCGCGCAAGTAGCCGTCGACGCATCGCGGGCTACGTTGAGGGTAGGCGCGTCCTGCCCGACGACGAGGAGCCCGCGATGCCGTTCGCCCGACTGTCCGAAGCGACCACCCCCACCGCCCACATCGGGCTCGGCCTGGCCGCCGTCGGCAGGCCCGGCTACATCAACCTCCACCGCGACCGCGACCTGCCCCAGGACCGCTCGCCCGACGCGCTGCGCGACCGTACGCACGAACTCCTCGACGCCGCCTACGCGCAGGGCGTCCGCTACTTCGACGCCGCCCGCTCCTACGGGCGTGCCGAGGAGTTCCTGGCCGGCTGGCTGGCCGCCCACCCGGAGGCGGACGACGTCGTCATCGGCAGCAAATGGGGCTACACCTACACCGCCGACTGGGGCCTCGACGCGGACGTGCACGAGGTCAAGGACCACGGCCTCGCCGCTTTCGAACGGCAGCGCGCCGAGACCGCGGCGCTGCTCGGCGACCGGCTCGACCTCTACCAGATCCACTCGGTCACCCCGGACAGCCCGGCTCTCGCCGACAAGGAACTGCACGCCCGCCTCGCCGAACTGGCCTCCCAGGGCGTCAGTGTCGGCATTTCCACCAGCGGCCCCGCCCAGGCCGAGGCGATCCTTGCCGCCCTCGCCGTCACGGTCGACGGCGCCCCGCTCTTCCGCACGGTCCAGGCCACCTACAACGCCCTGGAGACCTCGGCGGCGCCCGCGCTCGCCGAGGCGCACGCCGCCGGGCTCACGGTCATCGTCAAGGAGGGCATGGCCAACGGCCGGCTCGCCGGGGACCAGGCGCCCGCCGTCGTGCGGGAGATCGCGGACGAGGAGGGGCTCGGGAGCGACGCGGTCGCCCTGGCCCTGGTGCTCCACCAGCCGTGGGCCGGCGTCGTGCTCTCCGGCGCGGCCACCGTCGCCCAGCTCTCCGGCAACCTCCACGCGGCCGTCCCCGTCCTCGACGAGGAACGGCGGGCCAGGCTGGAGGCCCTGGTCGAGGAGCCGGAGGCGTACTGGCGGCACCGAGCCGCGCTGCCCTGGAGCTGATGGAGGAGGCACAGGCAGGCGAATGAGACGATGCTGTCTCATTCAGGTTAGTGTTGTCCCATGACTCTTGATCGTGAGCAGGTGCTGCGCAGTGCCGCAGCCCTGCTGAGCCGTAAATCCACCGCCACCATGGACGAGGTCGCCAAGGCGGCCGGGATCGGGCGCGCCACCCTGCACCGGCACTTCGCGGGACGGGACGCCCTGGTCAGGGCCCTGGAGGAGCTGGGCATCCGGGAGTTCGAGGCCGCACTCGACGCCGCCGCGATGGACGAGGGCACGAGCGAGGAAGCGCTGCGCCGGTTCGTCGTCGCCGTCGAACCGGGCGCCGGACTGCTCTCGTTCCTCGTGACCGAGAACCAGCTCTTCGAGGGTGACGGCCAGAACGCCGGCTGGGACCGGCTGGACGCCCGCGTCGCCGCGTTCTTCCGGCGCGGCCAGGAGCGCGGCGAATTCCGCATCGACCTGACCCCGGCCTGGCTGACCGAGGCGCTGTACGGGCTCATCGGCAGCGGGGCGTGGGCCGTTCAGGCGGGCCGGGTGGCCGCACGGGACTTCCCGTACATGATCGCCGAGTTGCTGCTCGGCGGCGCACGCCGGAGCGTGGAGCAATGAGCAGCGTCGAAGAGCACCCGGAGCCCCCCGTCGATCCGTACCGCCCCGGGCGGTGGATCGCGCTGGCCGTCCTCGTCCTCGCCGTGCTGCTCGTGGCCGTCGACGCGACCGTGCTCGGCCTGGCGACCCCCTTCCTCAGCGAGGACCTGGAGCCGACCGGCACCCAGCTCCTCTGGATCGGTGACGTCTACTCCTTCGTCATCGCCGGGCTCCTGGTCTCCATGGGCAGCCTCGGCGACCGCATCGGCCGCAAGAAGCTGCTGCTCTGCGGTGCCACCGCGTTCGGCGCGGTCTCGGTGCTCAACGCCTACGCGCAAACGCCCGAGATGATGATCCTGGCCCGGGCCCTGCTCGGCGTCGCCGGCGCCACCCTGATGCCGTCCACCCTCGCCCTGATCCGCAACCTCTTCCACGACCCCCGCGAGCGCAGCCTCGCCATCGGCATCTGGGGCGCGATGGCCTCGGCCGGTGCCGCCGTCGGGCCCGTCGTCGGCGGGTTCCTCCTCGAACACTTCTGGTGGGGCTCGGTCTTCCTGATCAACCTGCCCGTCATGGCGGTGCTCGTGGCGGTCGGCATCAAGATGATCCCCGAGTCGAAGAACCCGGCACCCGGGCCGTGGGACCTGCCGAGCGTGGGCCTCTCGCTGGTCGGCATGATCGGGGTCGTCTACGCCATCAAGGAGATGGCCGCGCACGGCACGAGCTGGACCTCCGCCCTGGTGGGCGTCGCCGGGCTGCTGGCGCTGATCTGGTTCGTACGCCGTCAGTTCCGGCTCACCGCGCCGCTGCTGGACATGCGGCTCTTCCATCACCGCGGCTTCTCCGGTGCGGTCCTCGCCGACCTGCTGACCATCCTCGGCCTGTCCGGGATCGTCTTCTTCCTGTCCCAGTTCCTCCAGCTGGTCCAGGGCCGCGGACCGCTGGAGGCCGGGCTCGCCGAACTGCCCGCCGCCGTCGGCGCCGTCACCGCGGGCCTGCTGGCGGGCACGGTCGCCCGGCGGTTCACCGTACGGGTCGTGGTGTCCGGCGGGCTTGGCGCGATCGGCCTGGCCCTGGCCGCGGTCGCCGCCGTCCACCGGGACACGGCCTACCCGCTCATCGGCGCGCTGCTCCTGATCGTCGGCGTGGGCGCGGGCTTCGCGTTCACCGTGACGTCCGACGTCATCCTCTCCAGCGTCCCCAAGGAGCACGCGGGCGCCGCCTCCGCGGTCTCCGAGACGGCGTACGAACTGGGCGCGGCGCTGGGCATCGCGCTGCTCGGCTCCATCGTCACCGGCGCCTACAAGGACTTCACCGCCCCGCCCGGCACCCCGCCCGCCGTCTCGGACGCCGCGCACGAATCGCTGGGCGGCGCCGTGGAGTCCTCGCACCTGCTGCCGCCGCACGAGGCCGCCGAGATGGTCACCGCCGCCCAGGACGCCTTCGTGGGCGGGCTGCACCTCGCCTCGGTCATCGGGTCCGTCGTCCTCGTGGCGACGGCGGTCGTCGCCTGGTTCCTGCTGCGCGGTCAGGAACTGGAGGAGGGGATCGTGCACGAGTAGGACGCGTACGAGAGGGGCCGCGTACCCCCCGCCGGGGGGAGCGGGGCCCCACGTACGTTGAGCCGGGTCAGGGGGCCGGAGGCCTGGTGGCGTACAATTGCACCTAAAACATGGCCGGCACCCCCCT
>NZ_JBVJAM010000009.1:267314-370752 GCF_055590565.1 Streptomyces sp. NPDC041814
GGGGGGGCCGCGGGGGCGCGCGGGCGGGGCCTGTTTGTGGTGGGGGTGTTGGTCCCCTTTGCGCCCGCGACGGCGGGCCCCCCCGCCCCCCGCCCGGGGGGACGCGGCCCCTCTCGTACGTTCCGCCGGATCAGGCGGCCTTCGCCTTGGTCGCGTACATGTCCACGTACTCCTGGCCGGACAGCCGCATCACCTCGGCCATCACGGAGTCGGTCACCGCGCGCAGCACGTAGCGGTCGCGGTCCATGCCCTCGTAGCGGGAGAACTCCATCGGCTCACCGAAACGTACCGTCACCTTGCCCGGCCGCGGCAGACCGGAGCCGCCCGGCTGGAGCTTGTCCGTGCCGATCATCGCGAAGGGCACCACCGGCGCGCCCGTCATCAGCGTCAGCCGCGCGATGCCCGTACGGCCCCGGTAGAGCCGGCCGTCGGGGGAGCGGGTGCCCTCCGGGTAGATGGCGAACGCCTTGCCCTCTTCCAGGATCCGGCGTCCCGTCATCAGCGCCGCGACACCGCCGCGCCCGCCGTCCCGGTCCACCGGGATCATGCCGACGCCCGTGAAGAACCAGGCCATCAGCCGGCCCTTGATCCCCTTGCCCGTCACGTACTCGTCCTTGCCGATGAAGTACACCGGACGGTCGCAGCAGATCGGCATGATCATCGAGTCGATGAACGTCAGATGGTTGCCCGCCAGGATCACCGGCCCACTGCCCGGGATGTTCTCGATGCCCTCCATCCGGGGACGGAACATCAGGCGCAGGATCGGTCCGAGCACTGCCTTGATGAGTGCGAGACGGGACAACGCTTCCTCCGGTGTAGTGGCCGGGCCGGCCGGGGCGACGGATTGTGAAGGTCCATGCAGGTGAGGACGATACTCGCGGGTACCCGCCAATCGCACATCGGGTTCACGGACCGGATACGCCGTGTTGACATGTGTTCGCGCCATGTTCGTCCAGGTGCCGCCCTCAGGACCGTACCCCTGCCTACGCTCGATCCTCGCTCGACAGGTGCCGTACATCACATGCGAGGAGCATTCATGACAGAGCGTGCGCAGGCCGCGCCGGGACGCCGGACCGTCATCGGGGCGGGGGCAGCCGTCCTCGGCACCGCCGCCCTGGGCGTCACCACAACGGCGCAGGCGGCCGACCGGAACGGCGGACACGGGGGCCACGGCGGACACCGCCTCGACCTGCCGGTCCCGACGGTCATCGGCCACCGGGGCACCAGCGGCTACCGCCCCGAACACACCCTGGGCTCCTACCAGCTCGCCCTGGACATGGGCGCGCACATCATCGAGCAGGACCTCGTCCCCACCCGCGACGGCCACCTCGTCTGCCGCCACGAGAACGACATCACCGCCACCACCGACGTCTCCGCGCACCCCGAGTTCGCGAACCGCCGGACCACCAAGACCGTCGACGGCGTCTCCCTCACCGGCTGGTTCACCGAGGACTTCACCCTCGCGGAGCTCAAGACCCTCCGCGCCAAGGAGCGCATCCCGGCCAACCGCCAGAAGAACACGCTGTACGACGGCCGCTGGGAGGTCCCCACCTTCGAAGAGGTCCTGCGCTGGGCCGACCGCGAGGGCCGCCGCCGCGGAAAGCCCGTCTGGCTGTACGTCGAGACCAAGCACCCCACCTACTTCCGCGGCCTCGGGCTCGGCCTGGAGGAGCCGCTGGCCAAGCTGCTGCGCCGCTACGGACGCCACCGCGCCCAGTCCCCGGTCATCCTCCAGTCCTTCGAGCCCGGCAGCGTCCAGCGCCTGGCCCGGCTCGTCGCGACCCCGCGCATCGTCCTGCTCTCCGGCGCGGGCACCCGGCCCTGGGACTTCGTGGTGTCCGGGGACCCGCGCACCACGGACGACCTCGTCGAGCCGGCGGGCCTGAAGTGGATGGCCTCCTTCGCGCAGGGCATCGGCCCCACCCTGGACCTGATCATCCCCAAGGACGCCGCCGGCCGGCTCACCGAGCCCACCACCCTGGTGCGCGACGCCCACGCGCAGGGCCTCGTCCTCCACCCGTACACGATGCGCAACGAGAACACCTTCCTGCCCGCCGACTTCCGGCGCGGCAGCGACCCGAACGCGTACGGGGACGCGTTCGGCGCGTTCGCGGCGTACTTCGCGACCGGGATCGACGGCATCTTCTCCGACAACCCGGACACCGCCCTGCTCGCGGCGGCGGACTTCACGGCGAAGAGCGCGAAGAAGTAGCGCGCCGGGCCCGACTCCCCGTCAGCTCCCCGCTCCCGTCACATCGCAGGGGAGTTGGCTATGTCACAGGGGAGTTTGGGCCCCATCCGTTCCCGATGCCTTGGATGTCTGCGCAGAATGCTCGCGGCGGAGGTTGTCGCTCCTGGACCGTGGGAAAGGAGCGGGAGACAACCGGCGGATCAGGTGAGCGGGAGGCATGCGCACATGGGCATGAGCGTGACCATCTCGGCGGCGGACGTGCGGGACGCCGAAGAGATTCTGAAGCTGCAGTACCTCTGTTTCCAGAGCGAGGCGGAGCTGTACGGCAATTACCGCATCGACCCGCTCGTCCAGACCCTCGACTCGGTACGCGCCGAGATCGCGGAGAACCTGGTCTACGTGGCACGACTCGGCGACGAGATCGTCGGCTCGGTGCGGGGCTCGACCGACGAGGAGGGCACCGGCCAGATCGGCAAGCTCTGCGTCCACCCCCGCCTGCGGGGCCACGGCCTCGGCGCCCGGCTGCTGCGCGCGGCGGAGTCCGGCCTCGCCGACGAGCGCGCCGCCACCCGCTTCCGGCTGCACACCGGCCACCGGAGCGAAGGAAACCTCAGGCTCTACCAGCGCGCGGGCTACGCCGCCGTGGGCAACGCCCAGGGCAACGACGGGGTCATGATGATCCTGCTGGAGAAGGAGGCCCAGGCCCCCACCGCGTACGTGGCCAGCGCCTAGGACGTGTTCGAGCGCCGCGCCCCCGCCGTTACGCGGTCCGGGCGCGGCGCAGCCACATCATTCCGGTGACCGGCAGGATCACCGGAATGAAGAGGTAGTCCCGGCCGCAGTACGACCACACGGTCGCGTCGGCGAACGCCGACGGCTCCACCAGCGTCCACGTCCCCACGATCAGCACCCCGGCCAGCTCGGCGGCGCAGCACACCAGCGCCATCCGGCGCGCCCGCTCGCCGCCGCGCACCAGCGAGTACGTGATGAAGCCGTAGACGAGCGCGGCGACCGCCGACAGCACATAGGCGAGGGGCGCGCGGCCGAAGTCCAGGATCATCTGGACGATCGAACGGGACGCCGCCGCCACGGTGAACACGCCGTAGAACCAGACGAGGACCCGGCCGGGACCGGTGCCGAGGTCGAAGGGCCGCTTCTCGCCGGCCGTCGCCTGCGTGGTGTCGGTGTCGGTCACGGTCAGCTTCCCCAGATGTCGTAGAGCCGTACTTCGAGGACGGCCAGGACCACCGCGCCCGCCGCCACCGTCACCGAGCCCCAGCGGGTCCGCTCGCTCAGCGACAGGAACCCCGCCGCCGGCACGGCGAGGAACGCCCCGGCGAGGTACGCGATGAAGATGGTCATGCCCTGCTCGGGCCGCTCGCCCCGGGCCAGCTGCACGATCCCCGTCACGAGCTGCGCCAGGGCCAGCAGCGAGACGACGGCCATGCCGATGAAGTGCCAGTCCTTGGTGGGCTGATCCCGGTAGGCGGCGTATCCGCACCAGGCGGCGAGGGCGAGGGCGGCCACGGCGACCGCGACCGTCAGGGCGTCGAGCATGAGCCGAGGGTATTACGGCGCGCCGGGCCCGCCGTCCTCGCCCCCGGTTCGCCGGGGCCCGGGCGGTATCGCCCGGGGATCGTGGCCTTGACCACAGGGCGCACCGCTTCGGGGTGCCGGGGGAGGGACTCGGCCGGGCCCGCTAGGAGCGCATCGTCGCAGGTCAGGGCGGTGTGGCTGGAAAGCGGCGGCCGATACGAGACCGTCGCACCGGCGTATCCACGGCTGTCCGCTATCCGGACAATCGGTCCGGCGGCGAACTCACGTCTGTTTTACTTGTGCCCATGACCACGACGAGCAGCCGCATCCTTGCGACCGAGGCGATCACGACGCCCGGTGCTCGTTGTATGTGTCGAATGCGCGCCTTCTGAGGGCCCACGACCGAGCCTCGCGCCCCGAAGCGAGATCCTTCCCGGCCGGCCGCACAGGCCCCGGCCCGCGGTGACCGCCGCGCCCGGACGCCCGGGGAAACCGCTCGGAACGTCCGATCGAAAACGTCCGGACCATCCCTGGACGCATGCCCCGTGCCCGGCGGACACCGCGCCGCGCACTCGACAGTGACGGAAACCCCTGTGATCACCACGACGGGCCTCACGAAGGTCTACCGTTCGCGCGACCGCGAGGTCACCGCCCTGGACGGCGTCGACCTCCACGTACGCGAGGGCGAGGTGTACGGCGTCATCGGCCGCAGCGGCGCCGGCAAGTCCTCGCTCATCCGCTGCGTCAACCTCCTGGAACGCCCCACCTCCGGCACCGTGACCGTGGCCGGCCAGGACCTCACCGCCCTCGCGGGCCGGGGCCGCCGGGCCGGCAAGGAACTGCGCGAGGCACGCAGCCGCATCGGCATGGTCTTCCAGCACTTCAACCTGCTGGCCTCCCGCACCGTGCAGCGCAACGTCGAACTCCCCCTGGAGATCCTCGGCGTCACCGGCCGCGAACGCTCCCGCAAGGCCCTCGAACTCCTCGACCTGGTCGGCCTCGCCGACAAGGCCAAGTCGTACCCGGGCCAGCTCTCCGGCGGCCAGAAGCAGCGCGTCGGCATCGCCCGCGCCCTCGCCGGTGACCCCAAGGTGCTCCTGTCCGACGAGGCGACCTCCGCCCTGGACCCCGAGACCACCCGGTCCATCCTCCAGCTCCTGCGCGACCTCAACCAGCAGCTCGGGCTCACCGTCCTGCTCATCACGCACGAGATGGACGTCGTCAAGACCATCTGCGACTCCGCGGCGCTGATGCGGGGAGGCCGGCTGGTCGAGTCCGGCACCGTCGGCGAACTGCTCGCCACCCCCGGCTCCGAGCTGGCCCACGAGCTGTTCCCCGTCGGCGGCACCGCCTCCGCGGCCGACCGCACCGTCGTGGACGTCACCTTCCACGGCGAGGCCGCCGCCCGCCCCGTGATCTCGCAGCTCTCCCGTACGTACAACATCGACATCTCGATCCTGGGCGCCGCCATGGACACCGTGGGCGGCAAGCAGATCGGCCGCATGCGCATCGAACTGCCCGGCCGGTTCGAGGAGAACGTCGTCCCGATCGGCTTCCTCCGCGAACAGGGCCTCCAGGCCGAGCTCGTCGACGGCGCAGACGCCGTACCCGTACCCGCACCGCTCACCAAGGAGGTGGCGAAGTGACCTGGTCCGAAATGCAGCCACTGCTTTCGCAGGGCACCGTCGACACCCTCTACATGGTGCTGTGGTCCGCCCTCGCCACCGTCCTGGTCGGGCTGCCCCTCGGCGTCCTGCTCGTCCTCACCGACAAGGGCGGACTGCTCCAGAACACCCCGGTGAACAAGGTCGTCGGCGTGATCGTGAACATCGGGCGCTCGCTGCCGTTCATCATCCTGCTGATCGCCCTGATCCCGTTCACCACCTGGGTCGTCGGCACCTTCATCGGCCCCACCGCGATGATCGTCCCGCTCGCCGTCGGCGCCATCCCCTTCTTCGCCCGGCTGGTCGAGACAGCGGTGCGTGAGGTCGACCACGGGCTCGTGGAGGCCGTCCAGTCGATGGGCGGGTCCATCCCGACTATCGTCCGCAAGGTGCTGCTCCCGCAGGCCCTGCCGTCCCTGGTCTCCGGGATCACCACCACCGTCATCGTGCTCATCGGCTACTCGGCGATGGCCGGCGCGGTAGGCGGCGAAGGGCTCGGCTCCAAGGCCGTCACCTACGGATTCCAGCGCTTCGACAACCGGTTCATGCTGATCACGGTCGCGCTGCTGATCGTCATCGTGACCCTCGTCCAGCTGATCGGCGACCTCGCCGTCCGCCTGCTGGCCCGCCGCGGCCGCACCTCCTGAGACTTCCCTTCCTCATCAAGCCCGCACTCCTTGTCCGGGCGCACCACCATCACCACCTGAAAGAGGCACTTTTCGTGCGTACCAGCAGCAAGATCACCGCCGCCGCCGCGGCCACCACCGCCCTCGCCCTCGGCCTCACCGCCTGCGGCACGGACTCCGACCCGTCGTCCAAGAGCGGCGGCACCGACACCTCCAAGGCCCTCGTCGTCGCCGCGTCCCCGACGCCGCACGCCGACATCCTCGGCTTCGTCAAGAAGAACCTCGCGGACAAGGCCGGCCTCAAGCTGGAGATCAAGGAGTTCACGGACTACGTCCTGCCGAACACCGCCACCGAGACCGGCCAGGTCGACGCCAACTTCTTCCAGCACCAGCCCTACCTGGACGACTTCAACAAGAAGAACGACACCCACCTGGTCTCCGTCGGCACCGTCCACCTCGAACCCCTCGGCCTGTACTCCAAGAAGGTCAAGGGCCTCGACGGCATCAAGGCCGGCCAGACCATCGCCGTCCCCAACGACACCACCAACGAGGGCCGCGCGCTCCAGCTGCTCGCCGAGAACAACCTCATCACCCTCAAGGACGGCGTCGGCACCAGCGCCAAGCTGAGCGACATCACCGACAAGAAGGGCCTGGAGTTCAAGGAGCTGGAGGCCGCCACGGTCCCGCGCGCCCTCAACGACGTGGACGCCGCCGTCATCAACGGCAACTACGCCATCGAGGCCGAGCTCAAGCCCGCGAAGGACGCCCTCGTCCTGGAGAAGGCCGACGGCAACCCGTACGCCAACATCGTCGCCGTCAAGAAGGGCGACGAGAAGGACCCCCGGGTCCAGAAGCTCGTGAAGCTCCTCCACTCCGACGAGGTCAAGAAGTTCATCGAGGACACCTACCAGGGCTCGGTCGTCCCGGCCTTCGGTGACGCCAAGTCCTGACCCGTACGCGGCACTTGCCCGAGGAGCCCCGCACACCCCGCCCGGGGGTGCGGGGCTCCGCCGTACCGACCCGGCCATGCGCGCGCCCCCCGCGATGCTGCATGCTGTGCATTTACACGGTCTTCGGCATGGAGCTGCGCATGACTTCCACCTTCCCGGACATCTCCATCAGCACGGACCGGCTGGTGCTGCGCCCATTCGACATGGCGGACATCCCCGCGTACATCGAGATGATGAACGACGAACTCGTCACCGCCTGGACCGACGCCCCCCACCCCTACACCCAGGTCGACGCCGAACGCTGGGTGCGCAGAATCGCTCCCGCACACCGCACCAAGGGCGACGGGATCGCCCTGGCCGTCACCGAGTTCCTCACCCAGCGCCTCGTCGGCTCCGTACGGCTGCGCAACACCGACTGGCGCACCCTGTCCACCGAGGCCGCCTACATCACCGCCCCCTGGGCCCGCGGCGAGGGCTACGCCACCGAATCCGTGCTGGCCGTCGCCCAGTGGCTCTTCCGCGACCAGGGCTTCGAGCGCATCGAACTGCGCACCGCCGCCGACAACACCGCCTCCCAGCAGGTCGCCCAGAAACTCGGCTGCATCAGCGAGGGCGTCCTGCGCAACGCCCGCATAGCGCGCTCCCAGACAGAGGACGGCGGATGGACCGACATCCGCACCGACCTCATCGTCTGGGGCCTGCTCCCCGAAGACCTCGAAGGCGTCGCCGAACAGCTCGCCGACGCCGGCGGCTACGGCACCTACAACGACTGGAACTGACCGGCGCCGGGGCCCCGACGCCCCCTCGGCGGGGACCGGGTAACCTCACCCTGCCTGCCTCCGGGCACCCCCGCCCCGCCTGCGACGACTCCAGGAGAATGACACCAAGATGGCCGACCGGGTCACAGTGATCGGCTGGGACGGCTCGCCGCTGACCAGAGCGGCCGGCGCAGCGCTCTCGGCCGCGACCCTGGTCGCCGGAGCCGCCCACCACCTCGCGCTGCCGGAGGTCCCGCGCGGCGCCGAACGCATCCGCCTCGGCTCCGTCGACCTCGCCGCCCGCCGCATCGCCGGCCACCGGGGCAGCGCCGTCGTCCTCGCCGACGGCGATCCCGGCTTCTTCGGCGTCGTCCGCACCCTGCGCGCCCCGCAGCACGGCCTGGAGGTCGAGGTCGTCCCGGCCGTCTCCTCCGTCGCCACCGCCTTCGCCCGCGCCGGCATGCCCTGGGAGGACGCCCAGACGGTCGTCGCCCACCCCCGCACCCTGCGCCGTGCCGTGAACGTCTGCCGTGCCCACCACAAGGTCGCCGTCCTCACCTCGCCCGGCGCCGGACCCGCAGAACTGGCCCTGCTCCTCGAAGGCGTCCACCGCACGTTCGTCATCTGCGAGGAACTGGGCACCGACCGTGAACAGGTCACCGTCGTCACCTCGGAGACCGCCGCCGACCACGTCTGGCGCGACCCCAACGTCGTCATCGTCATCGGCGGCGGCCCCGAACGGCAGGCCGACGGCGCCTGGATCGCCGGCCGCCACCCCGCCCACCCGCAGGGCGTACGGGGGTGGGCCCTGCCCGCCGGCGCCTACCCGGACCCCGGCGCCCGCCCGGCGGGGGAGAGCGGCGAGGGCGAGGGCCCCGTCCTGCGCGCCGCCCAACTCGCCCACCTCGGCCCGCGCACCGGCGACCTCGTCTGGGACATCGGCTCCGGGAGCGGCGCGCTGGCCGTCGAGGCGGCCCGCTTCGGCGCGGCGGTCCTCGCCGTGGACAGCGACTCCGAAGCCTGCGCCCGCACCGCGGCCGCCGCCCGCGCCTTCGGCGTCCAGCTCCAGGTCGTCGAGGGCCGCGCCCCGCACGTGCTGGAACGGCTGCCCGAGCCCGACGTCGTACGCATCGGAGGCGGCGGTGTCCCCGTCGCCACCGCCGTCGCGGACCGCCGCCCGGAACGCATCGTCACGCACGCCTCCACTCGCGACGAGGCCGAGGCGCTGGGTGCCGCGCTGTCCGGGAACGGCTACACGGTCGGCTGCTCCCTCCTCCAGTCCGTCGAACTCGACACGGCCGCCTGGTCGGAGCGCGAACGCACGGTCGTCTTTCTGCTTTCCGCACTTCGTTCGGACCTTGCCCCCTGACCCGTCGGCAAGCGGTGCGAGGTAGGCTGGCCGATCGTCGCACCGCTCCCGGATGTTCGTCGCTTCGTTCGTCAATGTCCGGAAAAGGGGACCGTTTTGGTCCCCGTTGTGGTACGGCAGCACCCTGGGACGCGCAACGTGGCGCAGTCCACAGCGGGCCGTGGCGAAATGAGCTGCCGCGGCGGCGAACGACCGCGAGAATGCAGGATGTCCGCGACCGATTCGTGCCGCGCGGCGCGCCCGCTCGTTCCACCGGACGAGCACCGCGTGCCGTGTCCGGGCGTCCCGGGCGAAGGGCCGAAGGAGCACTGACGATGGGCGAGGGGAACGCATGAGTGACACCGGCCGGATCCCGGGCGAGGGACTGCCGGAGAACGCGGGCACGGTGGAGCAGCCGGGCGTTCCCGCGGCTGACTCCTACACCTACCTTGAACCCTCCGCACAAACCCCCGAGGACGACGACCTCCTCCTGATGCCGAGCGCCCAGGGCGCCTGGGGCGAACCCCAGCCGGCGGTCCAGCAGGCGGACCCCTACGCCGACCCGGCCGCGCAGGGCGCGTACCAGCCGCACTTCCACCCCCAGCCGGCCGACCCCGCGCACGCCCAGGGCCCCGTCCAGCTCCAGGAGCAGGCCCCGGCGTACGCGATGCAGCAGGCCGCCGCACCGCTGCCCGAGACCGGCCCCGGCGCGCACGAGTCCGGAGGCCGCGACTCCGGCTCCGTCGACCTCGGTGCCGTCCGCATCCCCGCCCCTGCCGCGCAGCCCCCCGTGCGCCGTCCGCTGCACCGGGGCCCGGCCTCGCCCGAGCCGTCCTTCGGCGGTACGTCGGGGGCCGGAGTGGTCCGCTCCCTCGCCGACCGCGGCCCGGCCGGCGCGCCTCCCGCCCGCCACGCGGGCCCGGCCACGGCCGAACCCGAATACTTCGACCCGCAGCCGGCGGACCAGCCCCTCCCGGGCCCCCAGCTCGGCGAGATCCCGCCGCAGACGGCACCGCAGTGGGCCCCGGTGCCCCCGGTCGCCCCGGAGCAGCCCGCACCCTTCGCGGAGCCCGCCCAGGTGGCACCGGAGGAGCCTGCACCCGTGGCCCCGGTGGCCGAGACCCCGGCCCCCGAGGCGCAGGTCGCGGAACCGGTCGCGCCGGAGGCCCCGGCGCCGGCCGCCGAGCAGCCGGTCACGGAGCCGGTGGCGGTCACGGAGCCCGAGCCGGTTCCGGTCGCCGAGGCCGCGGCGGTGCCGGTCACGGAGCCAGTACCGACTGCGGAGCCGGTGGCCGTGGCGGAGCCCGAACAGGCCCCCGAGCCGCAGCCCGTGCCGGTTGCGGAGCCGGAGCCGGTCGCGGTGGCGGAGCCCGTACCGGCCCCCGAGCCGCAGGCCGTACCGGCCCCGGAGCCGGTCGCCGTGGCCGAACCCGTGGCGGCCCCCGAGCCGGAGCCCGTACCGGCTGCCGAGCCGGAGCCCCTCGCTGCGGCGGAGCCCGTGGCGACCCCGGAGCCGCAGCCCGTCGCGGTCGCCGAACCCGTGGCGGCCCCCGAGCCGCAGCCCGTACCGGCTGCCGAGCCCGAGCCCGAGCCCGAGCCCGTCGCCGTGGCGGAGTCCGCCCCGGTCGCGGAGCCGCAGCCCGCCCCGGAGCCGGAGCCGGTCGCTGTGGCGGAGTCCGCCCCGGCCCCCGAGCCGCAGCCCGAGGCAGCGGCCGAGCCCGTACCGGCCCCCGAGCCGGAAGCCGCCCCCGAGCCGGAGGCGGTCGGTCCGCTCGCCGAGCAGTCGATACAGCCCGAGGCCCCCGCTCCCACTCCCGCCCCCGAGCCGGAGGCCGGCCCCGAGGTCATCGAGACCCCGGACCTGAGCGACGAGGCTGAGCCCGTACAGCAGGAGCAGGCCCCCGAAGAGGCGCCCGCGGCGCCCCCCGCACCGGGCTACGACGACGCCGAGCGCGAGGCCGTCCTGCGGGTGATGCGGGAGCGCCGCGACATCCGCAACGGTTTCCGCAGCGACCCCATCCCGCACGAGGTGCTGCTGCGCGTCCTGGAGGCCGCGCACACGGCGCCCAGCGTGGGCCACTCGCAGCCGTGGGACTTCGTGGTCATCCGGTCCGCCGAGACGCGCCGCTCGATGCACGAGCTGGCGCAGCAGCAGCGGGAGGCGTACGCGAAGTCGCTGCCGAAGGCGCGGGCGAAGCAGTTCAAGGAACTGAAGATCGAGGCGATCCTCGACACCCCGGTCAACATCGTCGTGACCGCCGACCCGACGCGGGGCGGCCGCCACACGCTCGGCCGGCACACCCAGCCCCAGATGGCCCCGTACTCGTCGGCGCTCGCCGTGGAGAACCTGTGGCTGGCGGCACGCGCCGAGGGCCTGGGCGTCGGCTGGGTGAGCTTCTTCGACGAGCGCGAGATGGTGCGCGCGCTGGGACTGCCGGAGCACCTGGAGATCGTGGCCTACCTCTGCGTGGGGTACGTGGACGAGTTCCCCGAGGACCCGGAGCTGATGCAGGCGGGCTGGTCGAAGCGGCGCCCGCTGTCCTGGGTCGTCCACGAGGAGACGTACGGCCGCCGCGCCCTGCCCGGCGAGGCGCCGCACGATCTGCTCCAGGAGACGATCTCCAACATCCGGCCGCTGGACGCCAAGGCGCTCGGCGAGGCGTGGGAGCGCCAGAAGCGGATGACGAAGCCGGCCGGTGCGCTCGGCATGCTGGAGATCATCTCGGCGCAGCTGGCCGGGCTCTCCCGGATGTGCCCGCCGCCGATCCCGGAGCCGGCGGCCGTCGCGGTGTTCGCGGGCGACCACGGTGTGCACGCCCAGGGCGTCACGGCGTGGCCCCAGGAGGTCACCGGCCAGATGATCGCCAACATGCTCGGCGGCGGCGCGGTGTGCAACGCGTTCGCGTCCCAGGTGGGGGCCGAGGTGTGCGTGGTCGACGTGGGCGCGGTCGCGGAACTGCCCGCGATGCCGGGCCTGCTGCCCCGGAAGGTACGGGCCGGCACGGCGGACTTCACCACGGGGCCGGCGCTCACCCGCGAGGAGGTCCACGCGGCGATCGAGGTCGGCATCGAGACCGCCCGGGACCTGGTGGCGGCGGGCAACAAGGGTCTGCTGACCGGCGAGATGGGCATCGCGAACACGACCGCGTCGGCCGCGCTGATCTGCGTGTACACCGGCATGGACCCGGCCGAGGTGACGGGCCGGGGGACCGGCATCAACGACGAGATGCACGCCCGCAAGATCGACGTGGTGCGGCGCGCCCTCGAACTCCACCAGCCGGACCCGGCGGACCCGATCGGCGTCCTGGCGGCCGTCGGCGGCCTGGAGCACGCGGCGATGGCCGGCTTCCTGCTGGGCGGCGCGTCGCTGCGTACGCCGGTGATCCTGGACGGCGTCAGCGCGGGCGCGGCGGCCCTGGTGGCCCGGGCGATCGCCCCGGAGGCGCTGGCCGCGTGCATCGCCGGACACCGCAGCGCGGAGCCCGGCCATGTCGCCGCGCTCAACAAGCTGGGCCTGCGCCCGCTGGTCGACCTGGACCTCCGCCTCGGCGAGGGCACGGGTGCGCTGCTGGCGCTGCCGATCGTGCAGAGCGCGGCCCGTGCGATGCACGAGGTCGCGACGTTCGACTCGGCGGGCGTGACGGAGAAGTAGCGGCACCGTTGTCCGGGGCGCTGCCCCCGGACCCCCGCTGCTCAATCGCCGCAGGGGCTTACCCATGAGCCTCGTCGGCGATTGAGGCGGGGCGTCGGGGGCAGCGCCCCGGTCCCGGGAAGGGGCGGGGAGGGGACAAGGCTCGCCGCAGGCGCCCCCGCCCACCCCGTATCGTGATCCCCACCCACCACATTTCACGCCGCTCCACCGCCGCAGCGGCCCGCGCTTCCGCACCGCCCCGAGGAGCCCGCACCACCATGGCCGAGCACGCCGATCGCCCCGCCTACCCCGTCGGACTGCGCCTCAACGGGCGCCGCGTAGTCGTCGTCGGCGGCGGCCAGGTGGCGCAGCGCCGCCTCCCCGCCCTCATCGCGGCCGGGGCCGACATCGTCCTCGTGTCGCCGTCCGCCACCCCCTCCGTCGAGGCGATGGCGGACGCCGGCGAGATCCGCTGGGAGCGCCGCAGGTACGCCGAAGGCGACCTCACCGACACCTGGTACGCGCTCATCGCGACCGACGACGACGCCGCCAACGAGGCCGCGTCCGCCGAGGCGGAACGCACCCGCACCTGGTGCGTCCGCAGCGACGACGCCGAAGCGGCCACCGCCTGGACGCCCGCCACCGGTCGCAGCGAGGGCGTCACCGTCGCCGTGCTCACCGCGGGCGCCCAGGGCCGCGACCCGCGCCACTCCGCCGCGGTCCGCGACGCGATCGTGGAGGGCCTGCGCGACGGCAGCATCGCCGCCCCGCACCACCGCACCCGCACCGCCGGCGTCGCGCTGGTCGGCGGCGGCCCCGGCGACCCGGACCTCATCACCGTCCGGGGCCGCCGCCTGCTCGCCGAGGCGGACGTCGTCATCGCCGACCGCCTCGGCCCCCGCGACCTGCTCGACGAGCTCCCGCCGCACGTCGAGGTGATCGACGCCGCGAAGATCCCGTACGGCCGCTACATGGCCCAGGAGGCCATCAACAACGCGCTGATCGAGCACGCCAAGGCCGGCAAGGCCGTCGTCCGGCTCAAGGGCGGCGACCCGTTCGTCTTCGGCCGGGGCATGGAGGAGGCCCAGGCGCTCGCCGCCGAGGGCATCCCGTGCACCGTCGTGCCCGGCATCTCCAGCTCCATCTCGGTCCCCGGCGCGGCCGGCATCCCCGTCACCCACCGGGGCGTCGCCCACGAGTTCACCGTGGTCAGCGGGCACGTCGCCCCCGACGACGAACGCTCCCTGGTCGACTGGGCCGCCCTCGCCCGGCTGCGCGGCACCCTGGTGCTCCTGATGGCGGTCGACAAGATCGGCGCCATCGCCCGCACGCTCGTGGAGCACGGCCGCTCGCCCGAGACCCCGGTCGCTCTCGTCCAGGAAGGCACGACGGCCTCCCAGCGCCGCGTCGACGCGACCCTCGCCACGGTGGCCGAGCGGGTGGCCGCCGAGGACGTCCGCCCGCCCGCCGTCATCGTGATCGGCGCCGTGGTCGAGGTCGGCGCGGACGCCACTCCGACGGCGAGCAGCAAGCCGTGACAGCCCCCGACAGTCGGCACCCCCACCGGACAAGGCAGCACCAGAACCGTGGCTGAACCCCTCACCATCGACACCCCCGACGACCCCCGCCTCAGCGACTACGTCAGCCTCACCGACGTCGAGCTCCGGCGCAGGAAGGAGCCCGCGGAGGGCCTGTTCATCGCCGAGGGCGAGAAGGTGATCCGCCGCGCCCTGGAGGCCGGGTACGAGATGCGCTCCATGCTGCTCTCGGCCAAGTGGGCCGACCAGATGCGGGACGTCATCGAGGAGAGTGCCGCCCCCGTCTACACGGTCGCGCCGGACCTCGCCGAACGCGTCACCGGCTACCACGTGCACCGGGGCGCCCTCGCCTCGATGCGGCGAAAGCCCCTCCCGGCCGCCGGTGACCTTCTCCGCACGGCCCGCCGCGTGGCCGTCATGGAGGCCGTCAACGACCATACGAACATCGGCGCGATCTTCCGCAGCGCCGCCGCCCTCGGGATGGACGCCGTCCTGCTCTCCCCGGACTGCGCCGACCCGCTCTACCGGCGCTCCGTCAAGGTCTCGATGGGCGCGGTGTTCTCCGTGCCGTACGCGCGCCTCGGCTCCTGGCCGCAGGGTCTGGAGGCCGTACGCGAGGCCGGGTTCACGGTGCTCGCGCTGACGCCCGCCGAGCAGGCCGTCAGCATCGAGGAGGCGGCGCCGCACCGGATGGACCGCGTCGCCCTGATGCTCGGCGCCGAGGGCGACGGCCTCTCCGCCCGGGCCCTGGCCGCCGCCGACCGGTGGGTGCGCATCCCGATGGCCCACGGCGTGGACTCGCTGAACGTCGGCGCGGCGGCCGCGGTCGCCTTCTACGCGGTGGCCACGGGCCGCCCCGAGAGCTGACTACCGGCTCTGCTCCTGGCCTTGGCTCCGGTCGTGCCCGAGGTCCACGCCCAGCCCCCGGGCCGGACCCTGGCAGCCCTGCGCCGCCGCGATCCCCAGCGCCACCAGCAGCGTCACCACCACGAAGACGACGAGCCGCTGCCGCAGCAGCCTCGGGTTGGCCGGACGACGCCCCGTCGACGTCGTCCTGGTCCCGGGCCGGGTGCCCGGCCTGCCGTTCGTCCCGTTGGTGCCCTGCGGACGCCGGGCCGGCCGTGCCGTCCCGCGCGGCGGCTGCTGCACAGGCCGGCCGCCGCCACCGGTGCGGGCGGGGGCGGGACGCGCCGCCGACGGCCGGTTCTGCGGGCGCGACCCCGGCGCCGGACCGGCCGCCCGGCGGGTCTGCTGCTCCGTGTACGGGCCGTCCAGGCGACCGGTCGGGCGGTCCGCCTCCTGGGCCGAACGCTGGACCGGCGGCCGGCTCTCGTGCAGCCCCTGCGCCTCGCGCGCCGCGATCTCCTTGAGCCGCATCGACAGCTGGAGCGTGCTCGGCCGCTCCTCCGGGTCCTTCGCCAGACAGGCGCTCACCAGGGGCGCCAGCGCGTCGTGCACATCGAAGAGCTGGGGCTCCTCGTGCACCACGCGGTACAGCATCACCTCGGAACTGCCGTGCCCGAAGGGGGAGTCGGCCATCGCCGCGTACGCCAGCGTCGCCCCGAGCGAGAACACGTCCGTCGCCGGGGTCACCGCCGCGCCGCGCACCTGCTCGGGCGCGAGGAATCCGGGCGAGCCCACCGCCGTACCGACGTGCGTCAGCGTGGACGCGCCCGTGGCCCAGGCGATCCCGAAGTCGATGATCCGGGGGCCCTTGGGGGAGAGGAGGATGTTCGACGGCTTCAGGTCCCGGTGCACCACCCCGGCCTCGTGCACCGCGACCAGGCCCTCGGAGAGCGCCGCCCCGATCGAGGCCACCTCGGCGGCCGACAGCGGGCCCTCCTCGGCGACCTTGTCGTGCAGCGACGGCCCCGGAACGTACTGCGTGGCGAACCAGGGGCGGTCCGCCTCCAGATCGGCGGCGACCAGCCGGGCCGTACAGCCGCCGCGGATCCGCCGGGCGGCGGACACCTCGCGAGCGAACCGCGAACGGAACTCCTGATCCTCCGCCAGGTCCGGACGGATCACCTTCAGCGCGACGCGCTGGCCCCGCCGGTCCGAACCAAGGTAGACGACGCCCATCCCGCCGGCCCCGAGCCGCCGGTGCAGCCTGAACGAGCCGACGACACGCGGGTCCTCGCGCCGGAGCCGCATCATCGCCATGTCTGCCCATCCCCGCTGCCTGGTACGCCTGACGAGGCACAGCTTACGTACCCGCCGCCCGGGGTGCTCAGAGGCCGCGCCCTCAAGGGAGATTCGATTGTCAGTGGTGGGTGGGAGACTTGAGGAGTGGTCAGGGAGCCGCGGATCCAGGCTCCCCGGCCCGTGCGAGATCTCAAAGGTCCGTCGCAGAAGGGGGATTGGATCAGTGAAGGGCGATCGAGTCGAGATAGTGGTGGACGCCGGGGACAGCACCCGGACCTACGAGGTGGTGGCCTCCCGGGCGGGCCGCCGGGTGGAGACCGCGGTCCGCCGGGGCGTGGTCGAAGTGAGTGAAGTCACCAGGAACGGGTCCGTGGTGCGCACGGCCCGGTTCATGGCGACCAGGGTCCTCGCCCTGGTCGAGCAACCGGTGCCCAGGGAGGACACCTCCGAGCGTCCCCTCCGGGAAGACCCCAACGCCGCCTAGCCCGGTCTCCACCCAGGGGAGTACGCCGGGCGAGCACGGCTCATCCTCCGGGAGGCCCGGGATTCGGTACGCGGGCATGACGCCGCCCGCGCCCCGGATCCCTAATGTTGAGTCCAAGCGGCGGGCGTCGCACTCGTCCCCCGAGGTCAAACGCCCGCCGCCCCACATCAGGTCAGGAGAGGAACCATGGCTGACACGGCGGCACGGACGGTGGTCCGCACGCGGACACGCGGCTCGTACGCCGAGTCCGGCCGACGCCACCCGCTGGTGGCGACCGCCATGGTCCTTCCCCTGGCGGCCCTGCTCGTCGTCGTCTTCGGCGGCTGGGAAGCAGTGGTCACACAGGCGTCGTCCGTGGGCGTGATGCTGGGGCGCTGAGCGGCGCCCCGGGTCCGGAAGAGCGGTCCGGACCGGGACATCCGGCCAACAACCCCGTGGGGACGGGGGTGCGGCGGACGGCAGCGTTTGTCCGGTCAGCTGGGGAGCTGACCGGACATCGCGCTGTCCGGGGTCGGAACGCCTCCGGCCGCCACCCGTCCGCGTACGCCCTGCCGGGCCGTGGCGCCCGACCCCCGGCTGCCTCGGCCCGGGTCCGGGCGCCTTTCTGCACGTACGCCCTGCCGGGACGCCCGCGGCCGCCGGGGCCCGGACCCGGCGCCCTTTCGGCGCGTACGCCCTCCCTGCGCGTACCCTCGGCCGGGGCAACCGCCCCAGCCCGTTCCGCGCCCCCGGGGAGACCGTGACCACCGCACTCGTCCGCGCGCTGGGGGACCTCGCCCACCGGGCGGTCCACCCGGCAGGCTGCGGCCCCCGTCCCTGCCCGCCGCCGGCCGTGCTCGCCGAACGCGACGACGGGGTCGTCGTCCGCAGCGGGCCCGTCGTCGCCAAGGCGCACGCCGCCGGTACGGATACCGCCGAGCTCGCCGCCCGGTTGCGCCTGGCCGCCGGTCCGGGGCGGGCGGACATCCTGCTCGCGCCCCTGCACGGGGCGCACCTCACCGAGCTGCACGGCCGCCCCGTCACCCTCTGGCCCCACGGCGAGCCCGTCGACCCCGGCGACCCGGACGCGGCGCCCTGGGAGGAGGCCGGTGCGCTCCTGGCCCGGCTGCACCGGAGCGGGACCCGGCGGCCGCTCCCCGCCATGCGCGGGCCCGTGAAGGCCGCGTTCGCCGTCGCCCGGATGCGTGCCGCCCGCCCCGGCGAGCCGGCCACCGCGCCCGTGCTCGCCGCCTGGAGCGGGCTGCCCGCCTGGGCCAGGGGCGAGGCACCGCCTCCGGCGGGCCGGGGAACGTACCTCTGCCACGGCGACCTCCACCTGGGCCAGCTCGTGCGCCACCCCGCCCCGCAGGGCCCCTGGCTGCTCATCGACGTGGACGACGCGGGCCTCGGCGACCCCGCCTGGGACCTCGCACGCCCCGCCGCCTGGTACGCGGCCGGGCTGCTCCCGCCGGACGTCTGGTTCCGCTTCCTGGACGCCTACCGGACGGGCGGCGGCCCCGCCGTACCGGCCGACGGCGACCCGTGGCCGGCCCTGGATGTGCCGGCCCGCGCGCTGACCGTACAGACCGCCGCCCTGGCCTGGGCCAAGTCGGCTGCGGAGGGCCGGACTCCGGATGAGGTGGAACAGGTGATGATCGACGCCTGTGCCCGAATTGCCTCGCTCCCGCCCGAGTTGGCGGCCGAACGCACGTCGTAGGGTGGACCGACCGTCGGCGGGCATGCATTCCGGCGACGGCGAACCGACGGCGAGGAGTGAGCCCGAACATGCAGTGTCCCAAGTGCCACGCGCAGATGCACACGTACAACCGCAATGGCATCCAGATCGAGCAGTGCAGCGGCTGCCGGGGGATATTCCTGGACTACGGCGAGCTGGAGACGCTGACCCGCATCGAGTCCCAGTGGGCCCAGCAGGCACCGCCGCCGGCCGCCCCGCCGCAGGCGTACCCCTCCGCCCCAGCGCCCGCCTGGGGCGCCCCGCACCACGGCGGCCACCACGGTCACTACCGGCAGAAGAGCTTCGGCCGCATGCTCTTCTCCTCCTGACCGAGCACGACGAAGCCCCGGTCGCCGAGACGACCGGGGCTTCGTGACAGTGCGCGATACTGGGATTGAACCAGTGACCTCTTCCGTGTCAGGGAAGCGCTCTCCCGCTGAGCTAATCGCGCAGGTGAACCTGCGTGTACTGCGTGCGCGATACTGGGATTGAACCAGTGACCTCTTCCGTGTCAGGGAAGCGCTCTCCCGCTGAGCTAATCGCGCGGGTGATCCTTGCGGACCGGTGATCCTTGCGGATCAGTGGACGATACTGGGATTGAACCAGTGACCTCTTCCGTGTCAGGGAAGCGCTCTCCCGCTGAGCTAATCGTCCTTGGAGGTGGAGACGGGATTTGAACCCGTGTAGACGGCTTTGCAGGCCGTTGCCTCGCCTCTCGGCCACTCCACCAGGGGCGGGAGTTCCGGGAAGAATCCCCCGCCTTCTGCGAGCGGACGACCAGGTTCGAACTGGCGACCTCAACCTTGGCAAGGTTGCGCTCTACCAACTGAGCTACGTCCGCTTGTCTTTCCCGGTCCGCTTGCGCGTCCCGGCGACGTGTTGAACTCTAGCGGATTCCCGGGCCAGTACAAAAACGCGTTTGTGCAGCGTGCTGAGGTGCGCTCGCCCCGGCGCGGGTCACCGCGCGCCGTCCTACACTCGCGGACGTGCACGACCTCGCTCCCATGGCCCGCTTCGGCGGCCTCGTCGCCTCCGGTCTGCGGGATGTGACCAGCGATCCCGCCGCCCTCGACTCGTCCGGTTTCTGGGCCGTCTGCGCGGGCTTCGAATCCTCCCTGACCTGCGCCCGCTTCGACACCGTGCGCCCCGCCCCCGTGCCCGCCCCGGTCCCCGGAGCCTGGCGCGGCCCGGGCGCCGGGGACTGGACCTCCTCGCTCGACCGGGCCGCTTACACCGAAGGCGTACGGCGCATCCGCGCGTACATCGCGACCGGCGAGGTCTACCAGGCCAACCTCTGCCGCGTGCTGACCGCACCGCTGCCCGGCCCGGGCCCGGCCGACGTGGACGCGCTCACCGCACTGCTGGCGCGCGGCAACCCCGCCCCGTACGCAGGAACGATTCGGCTCCCCGCGCACGGCGTCGAGATCGCCACCGCGTCCCCCGAGCTCTTCCTGCGCAGGGAGGGCCGCACGATCGAGTCCGGACCCATCAAGGGCACCGGCCGCACCGAGGCCGACCTGCTGGAGAAGGACCACGCCGAGAACGTGATGATCGTGGACCTGGTCCGCAACGACCTGGGCCGGGTCTGCGCCACCGGATCGGTCACCGTTCCCGACCTCTGCGCCGTCGAGAAGCACCCCGGCCTCGTCCACCTCGTCTCCACCGTGCGCGGTCGCCTCGCCGAGGGCGTCGGCTGGCCGGAGATCCTCGCCGCCGCGTTCCCGCCCGGCTCGGTCACCGGCGCCCCCAAGTCCAGCGCGATGCGGATCATCGGCGAACTGGAGACCGCCCCGCGCGGCCCCTACTGCGGTGGTATCGGCTGGGTGGACGCCGACCGGAGGACCGCCTCGCTCGCCGTCGGCATCCGGACCTTCTGGACCGACCGCACCGGGCCCGCCCCCCTCCTGCGCTTCGGCACCGGGGCCGGCATCACCTGGGGCTCCGATCCGGAACGCGAGTGGGACGAGACCGAACTCAAGGCGTCCCGGCTGCTCGCTGTAGCGTCGGGCGCATACGACGCAACCGGAAGGACCGCACCATGAGGATCTGGGTCAACGGCGAGCTGCGCCCCGCCGACGACGCCCGGGTGTCCGTGCTCGACCACGGGCTCACCGTCGGCGACGGCGTCTTCGAGACGCTCCGGGTCTGCCACGGCCGCCCCTTCGCCCTCACCCGGCACCTCGACCGCCTGACCCGCTCCGCCCGGGGCCTCGGCCTCCCCGCCCCCGACCTGGACGAGGTGCGCCGCGCCTGCTCCGCCGTCGTGGAGGCCAACCCGGTCGGACTGGGGCGCCTGCGGATCACGTACACCGGCGGCATCTCGCCCCTCGGCTCCGACCGGGGCGACGCGGGCCCGGGCCTCGTCGTCGCCCTCGGCGAGGTGAGCCGCCGCCCCGACACCACGGCCGTCGTCACCGTGCCCTGGACCCGCAACGAGCGAGGCGCGCTCACCGGCCTCAAGACCACCTCGTACGCGGAGAACGTCGTCGCCCTGGCCCGTGCCCACGAGCGGGGCGCGTCCGAGGCGCTGTTCGCCAACACCGCCGGGCGGCTCTGCGAGGGCACCGGGTCCAATGTCTTCGTCGTCCTGGACGGGCAGCTCCACACCCCGCCCGTCGCCTCCGGCTGCCTGGCCGGCATCACCCGGGCGCTCACCGCGGAGTGGACCGGCGCGCTGGAGACCGACCTGCCGTTCGACGTCCTGGACCGGGCCGACGAGGTCTTCCTGACCTCCACCCTCCGTGACGTGCAGGCCGTCCACCGGGTCGACGGCCGGGAGCTGCCGGGCACACCGGGACCGGTGACCGCCAAGGCGATGCGGATCTTCGAGGAGCGCGCGGCCGACGACCTCGACCCGTGACCGGTCACCGGCCCGTCCGCGCAAATGCGGGTGACGGACCGCCACGCAGGGGATAGAAACCACCTGATGACGACGACACTGCGGCCGGCCGGGCCGATCCAGTCAGGCGCCGACGGCGCACAGCGGCGCGCGTACGACGTGTGCGACAACGGGCGCCCCGTCGGCTCCGTCGCGCTCGCCGTCGAGCCGGGCGCGGGCGGCGCGACGGGCCTCATCAGGGCCCTGCGGATCGACGAGGCCGTCCGCAGGCGCGGCCGGGGCACCATCGCCGCGCTGGCCTCCGAGGAGATCCTGCGCGGCTGGGGCTGCTCCCAGGTGTGTACGGAGGTGGCCGCCGGGGACACCGCGGGGCAGCGACTGGCCGCCGCGCTCGGCTACACGGAGCGCAGCCGCAATATGGTCAAGACGCTGCCCGACGAGCCCCCGGCCCTTCCCGACGGGCTCACCGCGGACCCGATGACGCCCGAGGAGTTCGCCGCCTGGGAGGGCGACGCCATCGCCGCGTACACGGAGAGCCTGGTCAGCCGGGGCGTCCCGCGCGAGGCGGCGCCGGCTGCGGCCCGCGCCTCCCACGCCCGCCACCTCCCGGACGGCCTCGCCACCGAGGGGGCGCGGTTGGACCACCTGCGCCACGGGGGCGAGACGGTCGGCCACGTCTGGGAGGCGCCGTTCGAGATGCACCCCGGCATGCGCATCGGCTACGTGTTCGACGTGGAGGTGGCGGAGGCGCACCGGGGGCGCGGTTACGGGCGGGCCCTGATGCTCCAGGCCGAGCGGATCGCGCTGGCGGCGGGCGAGACGCGGATCGGGCTGCACGTCGTCACGGCCAATACTCCGGCCCTGCGGCTGTACGAATCGCTCGGTTACGTGCCCACCCAGTACAACCTGATCAAACCGCTGTAGGGGCGCCCGGTCGTTCAGCGCTCCCCGGCCAGGAGCCGGTCGGCGATCTCCTCGATCCGCTCGCGCAGTCCGTCCTGGCTCTTGCCCCCGTCGAGGCGCTCCCCGGCGATCACGTACGTCGGCGTGCCGGTCACTCCGATGGCCTTGCCCTCGGCCTGGTCCGCGTCCACGATCAGCATGTGCCGCCCGTCGATGAGCGCGGTGTCGAACTCCTCCGCGTCCAGGCCGAGCTCCCCGGCGACCTCGACCAGCAGCTTCTCGCCCCGGTCCCCGAGCTCACCGGTGCGTGCGAGCACCGCCTCGATGTACGGCCAGCCGCTGCCCTGGGCCACGGCCTCCTCGGCGGCCTGCGCGGCGGCGTAGGCGTGCTTGTGCTTCTCCAGGGGGAAGTGCCGCAGCCGGATCTCCAGCCGGTCGCCGTACCGGGCCCGCAGGGCGTGCACATCGGTGAGGGCGTGGTGGCAGTCGGGGCACTGGAGCTCGCACCAGACGTCGAGGACGACCGGTGCGGCGGGGGTGGAATCGCTCATGGGGCCAGTCTCGCAGGGCGCGCGGCCGGGCGGCCGCCCGGCACCTGGGGAGGAGCCCGGCCCTGAGATCTCCCTGATACGGGCCCGGGGCATGGCCCCCCGCGCGGTGGCCGGTGCAGGATGGAAGGGACGTATCCCCCTGCGCCAGGAGGCACCGATGCTTGCCGAGACCATTTGCTCCGCGGTGTCCGCGGCGGGCCTGGGCATCGCGGCCGTCACCGCGTACCGCAAGCGGTTCCTCACCGCGACGAGGATCGCCGCCTATTCGCTGGTGCCGGTCGGCCTGGTGCTGACGGGTGCCGTGAGCTGGCTGTGGGACATCGCCTTCAAGCCGAGCGTCTGGCTGGGCTTCGGCCTGCTGGGGGTGGCCTGGCTGCTGTTCATGATCACGCGCGCGGTCGAACGCCGGGGCGGAGGCAGCCGCAAGGAACGCCGGGCGGCCGCCCGGGCAGCCCGCGGCGAGGCCGTGGAACCGGCCGCGTCGGCCCCCTCGCTCGGCGCGGGCTCCTCACCGGAAGCCACGCGTGCGCGGGGCAAGCAGGGCAAGCAGTCGTCGTCGGCCGGAGCCGGCGAGGACTTCAGCGACATCGAGGCCATCCTGAAGAAGCACGGCATCTGACACCGGGAGCCGTTCCGGCCCGCGGGCCCCGCCGCATCCCGCGGCGGGGCCCGCGTCGTCTCACCAGGTGAATCGTTTCACCCGGGGCGCCCGGGATTTCCTTGACCCTGCCCGGCGGGGCCGCATAACGTCCCGCTGGGCTGTGAACGTATGCGTTCGGGCCCATGAGACCGGGGGCGGGACGCGTGGACCTGAGCGGCGGACGCCGCCCCCTCCGCGTGCCCGAAACGGAGAAGCGATGGCCCTGTTCGACCTGCCCCTGGACCAGCTGCGTGGCTACCGGCCCGACCCCGAGGAGCCGGAGGACTTCGACGCCTTCTGGCGGCTCACCCTGGACGAGGCCGCGGCCCACCCGCTGGACGCCGAGTTCGCGCCCTACGACGGCGCACTGACCGCCGTCGACTCGTACGACGTCTCGTTCGCCGGCTGGGGCGGGCACCGGATACGCGCCTGGCTGAACGTCCCCGCGGGGGCCGAGGGCCCGCTGCCGACCGTCGTGCACTACCTCGGCTACAGCGGCGGGCGCGGGCTGCCCCACGACCATCTGGTGTGGCCCTCGGCCGGCTGGGCCGCGCTGATCGTGGACACCCGGGGCCAGGGCGCCGTCAACCACCACTCGGCGGGGGCCACCCCCGACCCGTACGGCGCGGCCAACCCGCAGGCGCCCGGCTTCATGACCAACGGCATCCTCGACCCGGAGACGTACTACTACCGCCGGGTCTTCACGGATGCGGTGCGCGCCGTCGAGGTCGCCCGCAGCCACCCGGCCGTCGACCCCGCCCGCATCGTCGTGAACGGCGCCAGCCAGGGCGGCGGCATCTCCCAGGCCGTGGCGGCCCTCAGCCCGCACGTGAAGGCCGCGTTCGTGGACGTGCCGTTCCTGACCCACTTCCGGCGGGCTGTCGAGATCACCGACGAGGACCCGTACCAGGAGATCGTCCGCTTCCTCGCCACCCAGCACGGCGCGGGCGACCAGGTGTTCCGCACCCTCTCGTACTTCGACGGCGTGAGCTTCGCCGCCCGTGCGACCGTCCCCGCGCTCTACTCGGTCGCCCTGATGGACGCGATCTGCCCGCCCTCCACGGTCTTCGCCGCCTACAACCGCTGGGCCGGACCCAAGGAGATCGAGATCTACCCCTGGAACGGTCACGAGGGCGGCACCGGCGTCCAGCGCCAGGTCCAGCTGCGGAGGCTGCGCGAGCTGCGCTGAGCCGACGGGCCCGCAGGGGAGCGGGGGTTGGGAAATGTGCTGGACCATCGCACGCCGGAGCGATTAACGAGCCCCCCATGACGGGTGAACTCCCGTCATGAAGAGGCATGTTGGTACGGAGGACCCCCCGGACTGCGTCATGATCGTCCCGAAATGGTGGACACCTCTCGGGGCGACGCCCCCGCACCCCCTGGCGAAGAGCCGCGCGGCTGCCTCTTCGCGCTTTCCCAGCCCCCTCTGATGATCTTCCTCACGGTCGTCGGCAGCCTGCTGCTGATGGCCGCGTTGCACGATCTCTTCCTGCTGTGAGCGGTCAGCCGGCCGCTTCCCGGCGGCGCGCCCGGTACGCGGCCACGTGCAGGCGGTTACCGCAGGTGCGGCTGGAGCAGTAGCGGCGGGAGCGGTTGCGTGAGAGGTCCACGAAGGCGTGCCGGCAGTCCGGCGCCTCGCACCGCCGCAGCCGTTCCGTCTCGCCCGCCACGATGATGAAGGCGAGGGCCATGCCGCAGTCGGCCGCCAGGTGGTCGGCGATGGAGGCGTCCGGCGAGAAGTAGTGCACATGCCAGTCGTAGCCGTCGTGGGCGGTGAGCTGCGGTGTGGTGCCCGCCTCGGCCACCAGGGCGTTGACCAGCCCGGCAGCGGTGCGCGCGTCCCCGGCGGCGAAGACCTCGGCGAACCGGGCGCGCACGTCGTGCACGGCCCTCAGGTCCCGCTGGTCGAGCACGCCGATCCCGCTCACGTGGTGGCTCACGGCGAACGCGTGGAGTGCCGCGACGTCTGCGAGCCCGTCGGCCGGCGCCCCGCCCCCTTCCGGCTCGCTTTCCGGCGCGGTGTTCACCAGATCGACCACTAGGTCGAGGGCGATCCGGGTGTCGTGGGGGATCAGCACGCTTTCGCTCCCTGGCCTCCGGCGTGCGGGCGCCCGCCGATGCCGGACGACTCTACTGGCTCGGACGCGACGCGGACCGGCGCCGGTCACCACGGTGGATCCGTGGCACCGGCGCCGGTGTCAGCCGTATGAGGTTGTCCGCGCGACGCCGTCTCCCCGAGTCGGACGGCGTCGTGCAGCTCTCGGCCTGGCTCAGCTCTCGGCCAGGATGTGTGAGAGCTCCGTATCGAGGTCGAAGTGACGGTGTTCGGTGCCCGGTGGAACCGCGGCGTCGGTCCGCTTCAGGAACGACTCCAGGGCCCGTGCCGGGGCCTCGAGCAGTGCTTCGCCCTCTGGGGAGCTCAGCGCGATGCAGACGACGCCCTGGCCGTGACTACGGGATGGCCAGACACGTACGTCTCCGGTGCCGGTGGGCCGGTGCAGCCCCTCGGCAAGGAGGTCGCGGGCGAAAACCCACTCGACCGTCTCCTCCGCTCCGGTGTGGAAGGTGGCGTGCACGGCATATGGATCGGCCGTGTCATACCGCAGGCCCGCGGGTACAGGCAGTGAGGACTCGCTCGACACAACGAGGCGCAGGTGCAGCTCGCAGCTGACCGTGGTGTTCATAAGCGCCAGGGCCTTTCGCTCAGTGTGCGCTCGGGGATTCGCACGTCGGCGAAATCGACATGCCACCTACGGTGGCGTTGTAAACCCCTCTGACCGTTTTGAGATGCTTCGGGTAGCTCGTACAGCGGTGTGTAACTTTGCGTCATGCGGCCATTCCAGTGAACGCGAGCGGGTCCGGTAGGTTGGGTTCATGAATGCGGAGAGTGACGAGCGGGACGGTGCCGCCGCGGCGAGGACACCGGCTCCCGCGGCGGCGGAAGCGCCCCGCGACGCGACGGGGGACGTCATACCGGGAGTGACCAAGGAGGATCCGGCGCTCGGCTCCAGAGCGCCCGGCTTCATCAAGGCGTCCCGGGCACTGCACATCAGCTGGCAGGTCGGCGTCTTCGTCGTCGGCCTCGCCGTCGTGGTGGCCGGCATCATCATGCTGCCGCTGCCGGGCCCCGGCTGGCTGGTGATCTTCGGCGGCATGGCGATCTGGGCGACCGAGTTCGTCTGGGCCCAGCTGGTGCTGCGCTGGACCCGGCGCAAGGTCACCGAGGCCGCCCAGCGGGCGCTCGACCCCAAGGTGCGCCGGCGCAACATCATCCTCACGGCGGCCGGACTCGTGATCATCGCCGTGCTCGTCGGGATCTACGTGTGGAAGTTCGGAATCGTCATGCCGTGGAAGATCCACGAGTGACCCCGGCCTGGTCATGGGGCGCCGCTGACATGGGGTAATGTTTGCCGTGCGCCCGGGCGATTAGCTCAGTGGGAGAGCGCTTCGTTCACACCGAAGAGGTCACTGGTTCGAACCCAGTATCGCCCACCCGGACCGACGGCCCGGAAGCTCCAAGAGCTTCCGGGCCGTCGGCGTTTCCGCCCTCACCGCATCCGCCCCAGCGCCTCCTTCAGCCGCCGGGCGTCCCGCAGCCGCTTCTCGTACGTCGCCCCCACGGCCAGCAGCAGCGCCCCGGCCAGCGCCGGCGCCACCCACCGCGGCAGCGCCCCCGCCACCTGCACCACGTACGGCGCCAGCTCGTGCAGCGCGTCCAGCGCCAGCACTGCGCCGCCCAGCACCAGCAGCGCCTGGAGCCGCAGTCGCGCCCCCGCCAGCGTGACCACCAGGGCCGCCACCCCCAGCAGCAGCGGACGCGTCCAGCCCGGGTCCGTCCAGGCCGCGCCCAGCGACGGCACCAGCGTCACCGCCAGGCCCGCCCCGTACGCCGCCCACGACGAGGCCGACGGGTCGCGGCGCCGGCGCAGCACTCCGACCACGAGCGCCGGCACGGTCACCGGCAGGGTGTACGCCTCCGGCGCCGACACCCCCGCCACCGCGAGCCGCACCCACGCCGCCGCCACGAACAGCATCGTCGCCAGGTACCCCGCGAACGGACGCCGCTCGGGACGCAGCGCCGTTCCCGCCGCGAGCACCCCGCACAGCGCCAGCACCAGCGCCAGGAACCGCGCGTCGCCCACCGCCATGGCGACCGCCACCGCACCCGCCCCCGCCCCGGTCACCTCGACCGGCACCGCCACCGGGTGGCCCTTCAGCCGCGCCCCCACCAGCACCGTCACCGCGGGCACCGCCAGCACCGGCACGGCCGCCTCGTACACCGCGAAGCCCAGCGAGGACCCCAGCGCGGCCACCGGCACCACGGCGCACACCACCGCCGCGCAGGCCGCCGCCGACACCACCACCGGCGAGGCCCCCTCCTGCCGGTCCAGGGCCGCCGAGAGCGCCACGAACACCACCACCAGCAGCCCGAACGCCGTGTACGTGGTCGTCTCGGCCGCCAGCGACAGCAGCCCCGCGCCCGCCGTACCGGCCACCCCGACCACACCCGCCGTCACCGCCACACCCCGCGCCCCGGCCCGCAGCCCGGCCACCGCCAGGCCGAACGCCGCCACGGCCAGGACCAGCCGCCCCGCCAGGGCCGCTCCGAAGGACAGGTCCAGCGCGGCCGGAAGCACCATCAGCCCCGCCCAGCCCAGCGCCACCGCCGCCGCACCCGCCGCACCCCGCCACGCGGACCCGGGCACCAGGGCCGGCCCGGCCCGCCGAAGCAGGCCCTCCCACCAACGGCACGCCGCGCCGAGCGCCACGGCGACCAGCAGCAGCACCACCGGGGCGGACACCATCCCGTCCCACGGCAGGTCCGTCGCACCCACCGCGCCCCGGGCCCCGCCGCGCGGAGCACCGGACCACACCGCGCCCAGCCGCGTCACCGGGCCCGCCGCGACCACCGTCACCGGCACCAGCGACACCAGCACCGCACCGGCCGCCACGACCGCCGACGCCCAGGCGAGCCCCCGGGCCGCCGCGACACCCAGCGGAGCGCGTACGGCCAACAGCAGTGCCCCGGCGCACAGCAGGTACGCCGCCACCGGCCAGCCTTCCGGCACCGCGGCGGCGGGCACCCCGCCCACCGCCGCCACGGCCGCGAGACCGGCCACCACGCCGCCCGCCGTCGCACACGCGACCGGAGCCCGGCGCGCCCCCGCCAGGGCGAGCGCCGCACCGGCCAGCAGCAGCGCCCCCGGTGCCGTCGCACCGGCGGGACCGGCCGCCGTCAGCGACTCCACCAGCGCCACCAGCAGCCCGGCCCCGCCCGTCGCGCACAGGGCGACGCACGCCACGACCCGCACCGGCGCCCGTCCGGCCCTCAGCGCCACCACGCCGTCCAGCGCGGCCGTCACCAGCAGCGCCCCCGAGAACCACAGCGGCCCGCCGCCCGCCGCCCACACCCACAGCACCAGCGGCAGCTGCGCGGAGACGACCGCCAGCGGCAGCGGCAGCCGCAGCCCGCCCAGGAGCAGCCCGTACGCCGTCCACAGCAGCGCGAGCACCGCCGCCGCCGTCCCCGTGTACGCCGCACCGTCCGCGTCCGGCACCGCCACCGCGTACACCGCGTACGCGTCCAGCACCATCAGCACCGACGCCACCGCCACCAGCGCCTCCGCCGTCGCCCCCAGCCCCCGGCGCAGCAGCGTCGCCGGAACGGCCAGCGCCCCGGCGGTCACCGCGGTCAGCACCGCGCTGCGTCCGCCGATGCCCATGTCGCCCCAGCTGACCAGGGTGAACGCGAGGGCGGCGACCGCGAGCAGCAGCCCGCCGAGGACCAGCAGCACGTTCTGCGCGCTGCGCTCGGGAGCCGGACGCGCCGGGCCGAACCCTCCGGGGCCCGGTCCCCAGGGCGCGACCGGACCCCGGGGCGGTCCCCAGGGAGCGGGCCCGTTGGCCTCCAGCGCCCGCAGCAGCCAGGCGCGGCGGGTCAGCAGCTGGGCCCGTCGGGCGTCCAGCCGGGCCAGTTCACGATCGAGGAGCGCCAATTCCTCGGCGGGCGGCGGCACATGTTCCATGAACGCGAGTGTGCTGCGCGCCACGTGGCCGAACATGCGTCCGCGTACTCAGATACCCGCCTGAGTACGCGCATCCTGGGGAGATGGACTGGAACCACTACCGATTCGTCAGCGTGTGGAAGCTGCGGGCAGCGCCCGGCGCCGTGTACGCCGAGCTCGAACGCGTCGAGGACTATCCGCAGTGGTGGCCGCAGGTCCGCGAGGCCACGCGGTCCGGCGACTCCGGCACCACGCGCGTCCGCTCCCTCCTCCCGTACGACCTCGTCATGACCGTGCGCGAACAGCGCCACGACCCGGTGAACGGCATTCTCGAAGCCGCGCTCCGCGGCGACCTGGTCGGCTGGGTCCGCTGGACGGTCACCGCCCACGGCTCCGGCACCCGCGTCGTCTACGAGCAGGAGGTCGAGGTGCGCCGGACGCTGATGCGGGTTCTCGCGGTGCCCTGCCGGCCGGTGTTCCGCGCCAACCACGCCCTGATGATGCGGGCAGGGCGGCGCGGGCTCGCGGCCCGGCTGGAAGCGGTTTGAACCACGGCCGTCCGGCCCTGTATGGTTCAACCCGTTCCCGGGCGATTAGCTCAGTGGGAGAGCGCTTCGTTCACACCGAAGAGGTCACTGGTTCGAACCCAGTATCGCCCACCCCGGGAAGGCCGGTCCGTCAGCACCACGACGGACCGGTCTTCGTGCGTCCGGACGCCCGACCGCTCACGCCGCCGTGCGCAGCTCCGGACGCAGCGGCCAGGCCGGGTCCACCGTCTCCGGCGTCCCGCTGCGCGCGAACCACGCCTGGAGCCCCCGCGCCTGGGCGGCGTGCCACACCGCCTGGAGCGTGTGCAGCTCCGCCGGGGTCAGCCGCTCAAGGCGGGCCGCGAAGCGGCGCCCCACCGCCCGGACCAGCTCCATCGAGGCCGCCGCGTCCGCCGCCGCGTCGTGCGCCCCGTCCAGGAGCACGCCGTACAGCTCGCAGAGATCCGTGAGCGTGCGCCGGCCCTTGCGGTAGCGGTCCAGATGCTTGTCCAGCACCCGGGGGTCCAGCACGCACAGCGACGACCGCTCCAGGTAGGCCCCCAGCGACGACGCCCGGTGCCGCTTCAACTCCCGGTCCAGCAGCGTCAGATCGAACGGCGCGTTCATCACGACGAGCGGCCGCCCCGCCGCGCACTGCTCGGCCAGCGCCCGCGCCATCTCCTCCACCGCCGGCGCCGGCCAGCGGCCGTTGCGCTGGAGGTGGTCGTCGGTCAGCCCGTGGATCTCCGTCGCCCCCGGGGGGACCGGCACCCCCGGATTCACCAGCCAGCGGGTGACGCGCACCGGGCCGTCCGCCCGGTCCTGGACCACCAGGGCGGCCGAGACGATCCGGTCCTCCTCGACGTCCACCCCCGTCGTCTCCGTGTCGAAAGCGGCCAGTGGCCCTTCGTACCAATGAGTCATCCCCGAACTCCTCGCGCACGCACGGCAGATGGCGGGATTCCTCTGCCCGGTTCGGTGATACCCGCGCCCTTTGCCTGATACGCCGTTTGCGCGCGGCCCCCTGCGGTGACAACACAAGTACCGGCAGCGGAAGTTGACCGCCCGGCACCTCTCATCCCCATCGGTACGGCCCGGAAGGCTTACGGAGCCATGGCGCTCGCGCAGCCCGAACCGAGCGGGCTGCTGCCCCAGCGGACCGCACCGCTGCGCGGCGGACTCGCCACCACCGCCTGCATGGAGACCCTCCAGGTGGGCTACCTCCACGCCGTCGCCGCGGCGGCGGGCTGCTCGCTGTCGCAGCCCTTCCCCGACAACGGCATCGACTGGCACGTCAGCCACGGTTCCCCCGGCCACCTCGTGGACGACGAGGTGACCATCAAGGTCCAGCTGAAGTGCACCTACCAGATACCGCCCCGGCCGCCCGGCCGGACCTTCGCCTTCACGCTGGACAACGCCCACCTGGTGAAGCTCGCCAGGACGCCCGTGTCGGTGCACAAGATCCTGGTCGTGATGCTCGTGCCGCGCAGCCAGGACGACTGGCTGCGGGCCGGCCCCGACAGCCTCGACCTGCGGCACTGCTGTTACTGGACCAACCTGGCCGGCCACCCCGTGACCGGCCGCCACCGGACCACCGTGCGGCTCCTGACCTCGCGCGTCTTCGACGACCGGGCGCTCTGCGAGATCATGACCCGCGTCGGGGCGGGAGGGAGACCCTGATGCACGAGTCCGTACGCGTCCACGGCGAGGCCGCCCCATCCTCCTGGGGCCTGCCCGACCCTGCCCGTGTCGACCCCGCCGTCCTCGGCGCCCTGCTCGCCCGGCACGGCTGGCAGCGGCGCGGGCCGGGCACCGGCCCCTACAGCCGCTGGACCCCGCCGGGCGGCACGACCAGCCTGCTCGTTCCCCGCACCGGGACCTTCCCCGACAGCGAGGACCTGCTCGGCGAGGCCCTGACCGCGCTCGCCCGCAGCGCGGTCCCCTCCGCCCGCGAGATCCTGGTCGCCCTCGCCGTCCCCAGTGACGAGATCCGCTGGCACCGCGAGGTCCCCGAACCCGCCGCCGGGGCCGCCGACTGGCTCGGCGCGGAGCAACTGCACGGCGCCGCCCGCCAGATCCTGCTGGCGGGCGCGCTCGCGGTCCGGGGCACGGCCGGCTACCACGGCGCCCGCCGCCGCGCCCGCGCCCTGGCCGCCCTCGGCCCCGTACTCACCGGTCCCGGACCCGGCGGCCGTTCCCTCACCGCCTTCGTCCCGGTCGACCCCGGCCGCCCCGTCGCCGTCCGGCTCCACCACGCCCTGCACGCCACCCGCGAGGCGGTGGACTACCAACGGGCCACCGGCCGCATGGAAGCCTTCGACAACGCCGTCGCGGCAGGCGTCAGCAGGGAACTCACCGAGGCGGTCGTCGCCCTCGTCCGAGGCTCGGAGGGCGCCGCCATCGCTCTGGACTGGGCGCCCGCCGCCGGAACGCCCGACGGCTGCCCCGCCCGCCCCGAACCCGTCGAGTTCTCCCCGGGCGACCTGCCCGCGCTGCGCCGGGCCGGGGCCCGCTACCTCCGCGACGAGCCCGCCGTCGCCGTACGGATCACCGGGGCCGTAGTCCGGCTGCGGCGGTCCGGGCCGCGCGGGGCGGGGATCGTACGGCTACGGGTGCTGGCCGGGGCCGAGGTGCCGCACGTCCGGATCGAGCTGGACGAAGAGGCGTACCGGATCGCGGGCCAGGCCCATCTGGTCGGGCTGCCGGTCCGGGTGGAGGGCCAACTGGAGAGCCGGGGCGGCTTCCGGCGGCTGACCGGGGCCTCGCAGGTCGTCCCCGTACAGGTGGACGACGGGGAACGGGACCGGCTGATGAAGTCGCTCCAGGAGAACGTGGACTTCTTCGAGGAGGCGTGCGCGGGGGAGTAGGGCCTTTCGCAATGGGGGGCCTCGGCTCGGTACGATTCCTTCTGCACGCGCCAGAGGAGTGCGGTGCGCCCCCTGAGTCAGGAGAGACCGGTGTCAGACGTCCGTGTGACCATCCAACGCGATTCCGAGCGGGAAGAGCGCGTGGTGACGACGGGCACTACGGCTGCCGAGCTCTTCCCCGGCGAGCGCACCGTCGTCGCGGCCCGCGTGGGCGGTGAGCTGAAGGACCTCGCGTACGAACTCCAGGACGGCGAGACCGTCGAGCCCGTGGAGATCTCCTCCGAGGACGGCCTCAACATCCTGCGCCACTCCACCGCGCACGTCATGGCCCAGGCCGTGCAGGAGCTGCACCCCGAGGCCAAGCTCGGCATCGGCCCGCCGGTCAAGGACGGCTTCTACTACGACTTCGACGTCGAGAAGCCGTTCACGCCCGAGGACCTCAAGGCCATCGAGAAGAAGATGCAGGAGATCCAGAAGCGGGGCCAGAAGTTCTCCCGCCGGGTCGTGACGGACGAGGCCGCCCGCGAGGAGCTGGCCGACGAGCCGTACAAGCTGGAGCTCATCGGCATCAAGGGCTCCGCGTCCTCGGACGACGGCGCGGACGTCGAGGTGGGCGGCGGCGAGCTGACCATCTACGACAACCTCGACCCGAAGACCGGCGAGCTGTGCTGGAAGGACCTCTGCCGGGGCCCGCACCTGCCGACGACCCGCTTCATCCCGGCCTTCAAGCTCATGCGGAACGCGGCCGCGTACTGGCGGGGCAGCGAGAAGAACCCGATGCTCCAGCGCATCTACGGCACCGCCTGGCCGACCAAGGACGAGCTCAAGGCGCATCTGGAGTTCCTGGAGGAGGCCGCCAAGCGCGACCACCGCCGCCTGGGGGCCGAACTGGACCTCTTCTCCTTCCCGGACGAGATCGGCCCCGGCCTCGCCGTCTTCCACCCCAAGGGCGGCGTCATCCGCCGGGCCATGGAGGACTACTCGCGCCACCGGCACGAGGAGGAGGGCTACGAGTTCGTCTACTCGCCGCACGCGACCAAGGGCAAGCTCTTCGAGAAGTCCGGCCACCTGGACTGGTACGCCGACGGCATGTACCCGCCCATGCAGCTCGACGACGGGGTGGACTACTACCTCAAGCCGATGAACTGCCCGATGCACAACCTGATCTTCGACGCGCGCGGCCGTTCGTACCGTGAACTGCCCCTGCGCCTCTTCGAGTTCGGCACGGTGTACCGGTACGAGAAGTCGGGCGTCGTGCACGGCCTCACCCGCTCGCGCGGTTTCACGCAGGACGACGCGCACATCTACTGCACCCGTGAGCAGATGGCCGAGGAGCTGGACCGGACGCTCACCTTCGTCCTCAACCTGCTCCGCGACTACGGGCTCACCGACTTCTACCTGGAGCTGTCCACCAAGGACCCGGAGAAGTTCGTCGGGTCGGACGACGCCTGGGAAGAGGCCACCGAGACCCTGCGCCAGGTCGCCGAGAAGCAGGGCCTGCCCCTGGTCCCGGACCCGGGCGGGGCCGCGTTCTACGGCCCGAAGATCTCCGTGCAGTGCAAGGACGCCATCGGCCGGACCTGGCAGATGTCGACCATCCAGCTCGACTTCAACCTGCCGGAGCGGTTCGACCTGGAGTACACCGGTCCGGACGGCTCCAAGCAGCGCCCGGTCATGATCCACCGCGCGCTGTTCGGCTCCATCGAGCGCTTCTTCGCGGTGCTCCTGGAGCACTACGCGGGTGCGTTCCCGGTCTGGCTGGCCCCGGTCCAGGCGGTCGGCATCCCGATCGGCGACACGCACATCCCGTACCTCCAGGAGTTCGCGGCGGAGGCCCGGAAGAAGGGCCTGCGCGTCGACGTGGACGCGTCGTCGGACCGGATGCAGAAGAAAATTCGCAACCACCAGAAGGCCAAGGTGCCCTTCATGATCATCGTCGGCGACGACGACATGAACGCGGGCACGGTGTCGTTCCGGTACCGCGACGGTTCGCAGGAGAACGGCATCGCCCGTGACGAAGCGATCGCCAAGCTCGTTGACGTGGTGGAGCGTCGCGTGCAGGTGTGAGGTGCTCCCCGCGCAAGCGGGGACGGGCCCCCGGTGAGCTACCCGCTCGCCGGGGGCTCCTTCTCGTCCTCCCTGCGGAACACCTGGATCAGCCACGACGAGAACGCGCCCGTCACCGCCCCCAGCAGCGCCAGGCCGCACGCCATCAGGCCCGCCGCGATGACCCGGCCCATCGTCGTCACCGGTACGGCATCCCCGTACCCCACCGTCGTCAGCGTCTCGCACGCCCACCAGACCGCGTCCCCGAATGTGCGGATCGAGGCGCCCGGGGCCCGGTGCTCCCAGTGGTACACGCTGAGGGCCGCCGAGAAGCCCAGGAGGACGGCCGTCATCCCGGCGTACGAGATCACTCGCGCGTACAGGCCGAGGCGCGGGCGGTCCCGCTTCTCCTGGACCGCCGTGTAGACCTGCACCATGCGCAGCGGGCGCAGCAGCGGCAGGGCCAGGACGAGGGTGTCGAGCCAGCGGACGCGGACGAAGCGGAGGCCGAGGCCGCTGAGGCGCAGGCGTGCCGCGTAGTCGAGGACGAACAGCAGCCAGGTCGCGCCGACGAGAGCGAGGGAGATGTCGTGCCAGGGCTGGGCGTCGCGCGGGGCCAGGACGCGGAACGCGTAGCCGGCGAGGAAGACCAGGGAGGCCGCGAGGAGCGGGACCTCGGTGCGCCGCTCCCAGTGGGTGAGGGCGGGAGGGGGCGGGGTGCGCGCGCTCATCGGCCCAGCATCGCGGTGCGTGGAGGGGATCGGCCCCGGCGACACGCTCCGCACAGGTGAAGCAATATGCTGGCCGGCATGACGAGTGAGCCGGAACAGCAGATCGGAGTGGGGACGCCCGACGCGTTCCAGCGCCTGTGGACGCCCCACCGGATGGCGTACATCCAGGGCGAGAACAAGCCGACCGGCCCGGAGGCGGGGGACGGCTGTCCGTTCTGCGGAATTCCGGAGAAGTCGGACGAGGACGGGCTCGTCGTCGCGCGCGGTGCGAAGGTGTACGCCGTGCTGAATCTGTACCCGTACAACGGGGGGCACCTGATGGTGGTGCCGTACCGGCATGTCGCGGACTACACGGAGCTGGACGGTCCGGAGACGGCGGAGCTGGCCGATTTCACGAAGCGGGCGATGACCGCGCTGCGGGCGGCCTCGGGTGCGCACGGTTTCAACATCGGGATGAACCAGGGCGCGGTGGCGGGGGCGGGCATCGCCGCGCATCTGCATCAGCATCTGGTGCCCCGGTGGGGTGGTGACGCCAACTTCATGCCGGTGGTGGGGCACACCCGGGTGCTGCCGCAGCTGCTGGCGGACACGCGGAAGATGCTGGCGGACGCCTGGCCGGCCGCTTGATCTCCCTGGTTCTCCTGCTCGCCGTGCGGGGCGCTCCGGTTTCCTCCGGGGCGCCCCGTTCGCGTACGCGGGTGGTTACGCGTCGTAGAGGTCGGCCTTGCCGGGCGTCGGGGCCTGGACGAGGCCGCTGAGGACCGACGAGCGGCCCGCGAAGCGCTCGGTGTCCACGCCGTGCTCCTCCAGGACCTTGATGGCGGCGTTGTGCACGACGCGCAGGACGGGGGTGGCGGCGCGCATGGCGTCGTCGGCCATGAAGCGGTGGCGCCAGGGCTTCTCGGCCCAGGCGTGGCGGAGGCCGAAGGGCTCGGGCAGGGCGATCTTGCCGCCGAGGTAGTCCAGGAGCGGCGGATACCAGGTGAAGGGGGCGCGCAGGGCGAGGCGGGTGACCTCGTGGGCGTCGACCAGGGCGAGGGTGATGTCGCGGGTCTCCCAGAACCGGACGGTCTTGTTGACGGTCCGGGTCTTCGCGGCGGGCTTGCTGGTGAAGAGGGAGTGGACGGGGCCGAGGGCGTGTCCGGTGACCTCGATGCGCAGGGTCTCGTAGAGGACGGTGACGGTGATCATCATGGTGATGACGAGCTGGCCGTCCCAGAGGGTGAACTGAACGCCCAGGTAGTGGCGGTTGCCGCCGCCGAACTGCTGGTGGTTGCAGATCCGCTGTATCTCGTGGGGCTTGATCTGGTAGGTGGCGACGTCCTCGCCCTGGGGGCGGGTGACGCTGTCCGCGTTCTCCCCGATGGGGGTGACGATCCAGTGGTTGACGGAGGGGGTGGGGAATCCGCCGGTGTTCAGCGGGCCGCGTTCCAGCAGCTTGAGCTGGTCGTGGATGACGCGGATGACGTCCCAGCTGCGGAACTGGTGGATCTCCTTGCCCGGTTCCTTGGGGACGAGGTCTTCGGCGAGCTGCCAGCTGCCCCAGCGGGTGCCCATGCCGAGGATGCCCTTGGGGCCCGCGTAGAAGACGGAGTTGGACTGCTGCTCGGCGGAGAGCTTCTCCAGGCCCTGGCGCAGGGCCTCGCGGGCGGTCTCGCTGGGGTTCTTCGGGACGGACTCGGGGATCTTGGCGGCGACGCCGCCGCCGGAGAGCAGGCCCTCCCAGCGGGCGCGCATGTCCCGGGCGGACCTTTCGGCGATCCGTTTGGCGATGTACCAGCCGATGACCGGGGCGACGAGCATCGCGCGCAGGTAGAGGGCGAGGAGTCCGGCCAGGGGCAGCCGGATCATCAGGAAGACGACGCCGATGCCGACGAGGGGCAGCAGGCTGTTGCCGAGGGTGGTGAGGAGCCTGTCCTTGGTCTTGGCGAAGCCGTCGCGGAGCCGGAAGGCGATGACCCACAGCAGCATGCCCGGCAGGAACAGGAAGCCGAACAGCACGGTGACAGCCGTGAGCCGGGTGTCCCGTTGCTTACGGAGGCTGTTCGCGGAGAGGCAGTGCTCGACCACGGTCTGCGGGTCGGTGCCGAAGGACTGGATGAGGTCCTTGCGGGCGCCGCCGAGCATGCGCTCCTGTACGGCGCGGGCGAACGCCTCGCCGAGGTTGGGCTTGAAGTAGTCGGACTTGAGGAAGCCGGAACGACCCGCTTTCACCTCGGACTTGTGCCACTCGCTGTTCGCTTTGAGGATCTCCTCCACCGGGCTGTCGCGGTACGCGGCGGAGGCGAGGGCGTTGGTCGCCACCGCCGCGCCTGCCGACCCCTGGAGCGGAATCTGCGCTCCGGGTGAGAAATCGAATCCGTTGCTGGCCACTGTCGCCCCCACTCGCCACCGAGGAACCGCTCCTGCGGCTGTTTCCCAACTGCCGTGCCCGGCACACTTTCTGAGCTGGGGTCTCAGCGTATCGTCCGGATACGTCCGCCGTCCGGCCCTGTGGACAACGTTCGGCGGAGCGGCCCGTTTCGTGTCACCCCCGGCCGGCGTGCACGCGGTCGGCGAGCTGCGGGGGCATGGGTTCGTGGCGGGCGTACGAGCGTTGGAAGCGGCCGGTGCCGTGGGTCAGGGCCCGCAGGTCCACCGCGTACCGGCCGATCTCCAGTTCGGGCACGTCGGCGCGGACGAGGGTGCGTCCGGAGCCGGACTGTTCGGTGCCGGTGACCCGGCCCCGGCGGCCCGAGAGGTCGCTCATGACCGGGCCGACGTAGTCGTCGGGCACCAGGACGGCGACCTCGGCGACGGGTTCCAGGAACTGCACGTGCGCCTCGGCGGCGGCCTCGCGCAGAGCCAGGGCGCCGGCGGTCTGGAAGGCGGAGTCGGAGGAGTCCACGGAGTGGGCCTTGCCGTCGCGCAGGACGACCCTGATGTCGACCAGGGGATGTCCGGCGGCGACGCCCCGGGCGGCCTGGGCACGGACGCCCTTCTCGACGGAGGCGATGAACGCCCGGGGTACGGCGCCGCCGACCACCCGGTCCTCGAAGGCGACGCCCGAGCCGGCGGGCAGCGGTTCGACGTCGATCTCGCAGACCGCGTACTGGCCGTGGCCGCCGGACTGCTTGACGTGGCGGCCGCGCCCGGTGGCCGGTCCGGCGAAGGTCTCGCGGAGGGCGACGCGGTGCGGGACGGTGTCGACCTGGACGCCGTAGTGGTCGCGCAGCCGGTCCAGGGCGACGTCCAGGTGGGCTTCGCCCAGGCCCCACAGGACGAGCTGGCCGGTGTCCGGGTTCTGTTCGAGGCGCAGGGCCGGGTCCTCGGCGACGAGGCGGGACAGGCTGTGGGAGAGCTTGTCCTCGTCGGTCTTGCTGTGGGCCCGGACCGCGAGCGGGAGGAGGGGGTCGGGGGTGGTCCAGGGGGCGAGGAGGAGGGGGTGGCCGGTGCCGGAGAGGGTGTCGCCGGTCTCGGCGGTGTCCAGCCGGGCGACGCAGGCCAGGTCGCCGGCGACGCACGCGTCGAGGGGCCGCTGCTGCTTCCCGAAGGGGGAGGTGAGGGCGCCGACCCGGGTGCGCGCCTCGTGGCCGGGGCGGTCCTCGTGTGCGGGGGAGTCGAGGCCGTGGCCGTGGACGTGCACGGTGTCGTCGGGGCGCAGGGTGCCGTTGAAGACGCGGACGAGGGAGAGCCGGCCGACGTAGGGGTCGGAGGACGTCTTGACGACCTCGGCGACCAGGGGGCCCTCGGGGTCGCCGTCGAGGGCGGGGAGCGGGGAGCCGTCCGGGGCGGTGACGGCGGGCAGCGGGTGCTCGCGCGGGTCCGGGAAGCCGCCGGTGATCAGGTCGAGGAGTTCGACGGTGCCGATGCCCTGGCGGGCGCCGTCGGCGGCGGGTGCGGCGGCGAGGACGGGGTGGAAGGAGCCGCGGGCGACGGCGCGTTCGAGGTCGGTGACCAGGGTGCCGGTGTCGATGGCCTCACCGCCGAGGTAGCGGTCCATCAGGGTTTCGTCCTCGCTCTCCGCGATGATCCCCTCGATGAGGCGGGCGCGGGCCTCGGCCAGGGGTGCCTGCTCGTCGCCGGACGGGGGGTGTGCGGCGCGCTCCCCGCCGGAGTAGTCGAAGACGCGCTGGGCGAGCAGGCCGGTGAGGCCGGTGAGCGGGGCGTGCCCGTCGGCGGCCTCCGGGCCGAGCACGGGCAGGTAGAGGGGGAGGACGGCGTCGGGGTCGTCGTCGCCGAAGAGCTCCCCGCAGATCCGGGTCATCGCGTCGAACGGGGTGCGGGCGGTGTCGAGGTGGGTGACCACGATGGCCCGGGGCATGGCGACGGCGGCGCACTCCTCCCACAGCGCCCGGGTGGTCGCGGCGACGGCCTCGGGCTCCTGCGCGGCCGAGATGACGAAGAGGGCCGCGTCCGCCGCCCGCAGCCCGGCCCTGACCTCCCCGACGAAGTCGGCGTACCCGGGGGTGTCCAGCAGGTTGACGCGGTGCCCGTCCCAGTCCACGGGGACGAGGGAGAGCTGGACGGACCGGTTCTGGCGGTGCTCGATCTCCTCGTGGTCGGAGACGGTCGTGCCGTCCTCGACGCGTCCCGCGCGGCCGAGGGCGCCCGCGGTCTGCGCGAGGGCCTCGACCAGCGTGGTCTTGCCGGAGCCGCTGTGGCCGACCAGCGCCACGTTGCGCAGGGCGCCGGGGTGGTGGCCGGCCGCCGGTGTCCCTCCGGCGGCTCCGGTGCGTGCGTGTGCCTTGTCGCCCATGATCATGCCTCCCGGCGGTGGCGTACGGGCAGGCGCTCGGGGCCGGCGCGGCGGCTGCGACGACGCCCGCGGTATTCCGAGCTTGGCACTGCCCGCGGGAGGCGTCCATACGGGCGTGCGGGGTGCCCGGACGGTGGACGGCGCAGCGCGTGACTACGATGGGCCCGGAGGGTGCTGAAGGCCCTGGCCGGGCTCGCGGCGCCCGGACGCACGTCTGCGGCGTTGCCGAAACGCCTTCATGGCTCGCCATGGAGACGCTCCGGCGCCCTGCAGCCGCACGCACCGGCCACCGCTCCCTGATCCGGCCAGGGCCTTCAGCACCCTCCAGCCGGTGGCCGACGGGGTCACGCGGCCCAGCTACCCCTCGGGAAGGCCATGCTGAACAAGTACGCGCGTGCCTTTTTCACGCGTGTCCTCACGCCGTTCGCCGCACTGCTCCTCCGCCTCGGCGTGAGCCCGGACGCGGTCACCCTGATCGGTACGGCCGGGGTGATGGCCGGTGCGCTGGTCTTCTTCCCGATGGGGGAGTTCTTCTGGGGCACGATCGTCATCACGATCTTCGTGTTCTCCGACCTCGTCGACGGGAACATGGCGCGCCAGGCCGGCATCTCCAGCCGGTGGGGCGCGTTCCTGGACTCCACCCTCGACCGGGTCGCCGACGGGGCGATCTTCGGTGGCTTCGCCCTCTGGTACGCGGGCAGCGGCGACGACAACACCCTGTGCGCGGTCGCGATCTTCTGCCTGGCGAGCGGTCAGGTGGTCTCGTACACGAAGGCGCGCGGAGAGGCGATCGGGCTGCCGGTGGCGGTCAACGGGCTCGTGGAGCGTGCCGAGCGCCTGGTGATCTCGCTGGTGGCGGCCGGTTTCGCGGGTCTGCACAAGTTCGGGGTGCCGGGCATCCAGGTGCTGCTGCCGATCGCGCTGTGGATCGTCGCCGTCGGCAGCCTCGTGACGCTGGTCCAGCGGGTCGTCACCGTGCGCCGTGAGGCGGCGGAGGCGGACGCGGCGGACTCGGGCGGGCAGTGAGCGGCGCCGAGGCGCGGCCCGGCGCCAGGGAGCGGCTGAGCGACGCGCTGTACGGGCTGGGCTGGGCGGCGGTCAAGACGCTGCCCGAACCGGCCGCCCGGGCCCTCTTCCGTACCCTCGCCGACCAGGTGTGGAGGCGGCGCGGGAAGAGCGTGCTCCGGCTGGAGGCCAACCTCAAGCGGGTCGTGCCGGACGCCGGCCCGGCCCGGCTGGCCGCCCTGTCGCAGGCAGGCATGCGCTCGTACATGCGCTACTGGATGGAGTCGTTCCGGCTGCCCACCTGGAGCCCGGAGCGGATCAAGGCGTCGATCGACGTCACGGACGCGCACCGGCTGACGGAGGGGCTGGACTCCGGGCGCGGGGTCATCCTCGCCCTGCCGCACCTGGGGAACTGGGATCTGGCCGGAGCGTGGGTGACCACGGACCTGAAGGTGCCGTTCACCACGGTCGCCGAGCGGCTGAAGCCGGAATCGCTGTACGACCGGTTCGTCGCCTACCGCGAGGGCCTGGGCATGGAGGTGCTGCCGCACACCGGCGGTGCCGCGTTCGGGACGCTTGCCCGGCGGCTGCGGTCGGGCGGCCTGGTCTGCCTGGTCGCCGACCGCGATCTGTCCTCGTCGGGCATCGAGGTGACGTTCTTCGGCGACACGGCCCGGATGCCCGCCGGTCCGGCGCTGCTGGCCCAGCAGACCGGCGCACTGCTGCTGCCGGTGACGCTCGGTTATGACGACACGCCGGTGATGAAGGCACGCATCCACCCGCCGGTCGAGGTGCCGGAGTCAGGTGACCGGGCCGCGAAGACGTCAGTGATGACACAGGCCCTGGCCGACGCGTTCGCCGTGGGCATCGCCGAGCATCCGGAGGACTGGCACATGCTGCAACGGCTCTGGCTCGCCGACCTCGAACCGCGCACGGACCGGAGCGGAGACCCGACGTGAAGATCGGCATCGTCTGCCCGTACTCCTGGGACGTTCCGGGCGGTGTGCAGTTCCACATCCGCGACCTGGCCGAGCATCTGATCCGGCTCGGCCACGAGGTGTCCGTGCTCGCCCCGGCCGACGACGAGACGCCGCTGCCGCCGTACGTGGTCTCCGCGGGCCGGGCCGTGCCGGTCCCGTACAACGGCTCGGTGGCGCGGCTGAACTTCGGGTTCCTGTCGGCGGCCCGGGTGCGGCGCTGGCTGCACGAGGGCACGTTCGACGTGATCCACATCCACGAGCCGACCTCGCCGTCGCTGGGGCTGCTGACCTGCTGGGCGGCGCAGGGGCCGATCGTCGCCACGTTCCACACGTCCAACCCGCGCTCCCGGGCGATGATCGCCGCCTACGCGATCCTGCAGGCGGCGCTGGAGAAGATCAGCGCGCGGATCGCGGTCAGCGAGTACGCCCGCCGGACCCTGGTCGAGCACCTGGGCGGCGATGCCGTGGTCATCCCGAACGGGGTGGACGTCGACTTCTTCGCGCGGGCCGAGCCCCGGCCCGAGTGGCAGGGCGGCACGATCGGCTTCATCGGCCGCATCGACGAGCCCCGCAAGGGCCTGCCCGTGCTGATGCGCGCGCTGCCCGCGATCCTCGCCGCCCGTCCGGAGACCCGGCTCCTGGTGGCCGGCCGGGGCGACGAGGAGGAGGCCGTCGCCTCGCTGCCGAAGGAGATGCGCTCGCGCGTGGAGTTCCTCGGCATGGTGAGCGACGAGGACAAGGCGCGGCTGCTGCGCAGCGTCGACCTGTACGTGGCCCCCAACACCGGGGGCGAGAGCTTCGGGATCATCCTGGTCGAGGCCATGTCGGCGGGCGCGCCGGTCCTCGCCAGCGATCTGGACGCCTTCGCGCAGGTCCTGGACCAGGGCTCGGCGGGCGAGCTGTTCGCCAACGAGAACGCGGACGCGCTGGCCGGGGCGGCGATCCGGCTGCTGGGCGACCCGGAGCGGCGCGCCGGGCTGCGCGAGCGGGGGAGCGCCCATGTGCGGCGCTTCGACTGGTCGACGGTCGGGGCGGACATCCTCGCGGTGTACGAGACGGTGACGGACGGCGCCGCCTCGGTGGCGGCGGACGAACGCACGGGGCTGCGGGCCCGGTTCGGGCTGGCGCGGGAGTAGCGCCTGGCCGGGCCTTCGCCCCGGTAGCCTTGCCGCCCGTGACCGTAACCCTCATCATCTGGGCCGTCGTGGTGCTCGTCGCGATCGGCCTGTACCTCAGCTGGACCGCGGGCCGCCTCGACCGGCTGCACACCCGCATCGACGCGGCCCGGGCGGCCCTCGACGCCCAACTGCTGCGCCGGGCCTCGGTCACCCAGGAGCTCGCCACCTCCGGCGTCCTCGACCCGGCCGCGTCGATCGTGCTGTACGAGGCCGCGCACGCCGCGAGGCAGTCGCCCCAGGACCACCGCGAGGTCGCCGAGAGCGAGCTGAGCGCCGCCCTGCGCGCGGTGTTCGGTGAGAGCGCGCAGGTGGAGGCGGTACGGGAGATCCCCGGTGGCCAGGAGGCGGCGTCCGAGCTGGCGGCCGCGGTGCGGCGGGTGCCGATGGCGCGCCGCTTCCACAACGACGCGGTCCGGGCCGCGCGGGCGCTGCGCCGGCACCGTACGGTGCGGTGGTTCCGGCTGGCGGGGCACGCGCCGTTCCCGCTGGCCTTCGAGATGGACGACGAGCCGCCGGTGGCCCTGGCGGACCGGCCGGGCAGCTGACGGACAGCGCCCCGTCCCCGCGCGCGGGGAGGCCGGCGAAAACGATCCACCGGCCTTCCATTGGCCCTTGCTGTGGACTGGTGCGGAGGAGTTTGCTCGGCAGTGCGTCATTCGGCGCGCCCGCATCCGCTCCCCCCAGTGAGGTCATCCGTGTCCACGCTTCCCAGCACTTCGCAGTCCGCCGACGCCCCGGCCACCGGCACCGCCCGCGTCAAGCGCGGCATGGCCGAGCAGCTCAAGGGCGGCGTGATCATGGACGTCGTCAACGCCGAGCAGGCGAAGATCGCCGAGGACGCGGGCGCCGTGGCGGTCATGGCCCTGGAGCGGGTGCCGGCCGACATCCGGAAGGACGGCGGCGTGGCCCGGATGTCGGACCCGAACATGATCGAGGAGATCATCGAGTCGGTGTCCATCCCGGTGATGGCCAAGTCCCGCATCGGTCACTTCGTGGAGGCGCAGGTCCTCCAGTCCCTCGGCGTCGACTACATCGACGAGTCCGAGGTCCTGACCCCGGCCGACGAGGTCAACCACAGCGACAAGTTCGCCTTCACCACCCCCTTCGTCTGCGGCGCCACCAACCTGGGCGAGGCGCTGCGCCGGATCGCCGAGGGCGCGGCCATGATCCGTTCCAAGGGCGAGGCGGGCACGGGGAACGTGGTGGAGGCCGTCCGTCACCTGCGCCAGATCAAGAACGAGATCGCCCGGCTGCGCGGCTTCGACAACAACGAGCTGTACGCCGCGGCCAAGGACCTGCGCGCCCCCTACGAGCTGGTCAAGGAGGTCGCGGAGCTGGGCAAGCTGCCCGTCGTGCTGTTCTCCGCGGGCGGCGTCGCCACCCCGGCCGACGCGGCGCTGATGCGCCAGCTCGGTGCCGAGGGCGTCTTCGTCGGCTCCGGGATCTTCAAGTCCGGCGACCCGGCCAAGCGCGCCGCCGCCATCGTGAAGGCCACCACCTTCTACGACGACCCGAAGGTCATCGCGGACGCCTCCCGGAACCTGGGCGAGGCCATGGTCGGCATCAACTGCGACACGCTGCCCGAGGCCGAGCGCTACGCCAACCGCGGCTGGTAGTCACCGATGAACGACACCCCTGTGATCGGAGTCCTGGCCCTCCAGGGCGACGTACGGGAACACCTGATCGCCCTGGCCTCGGCGGATGCCCTGGCCAGGCCGGTCCGGCGCCCCGAGGAACTGGCCGAGGTGGACGGCCTGGTCCTGCCCGGCGGCGAGTCCACCACCATGTCCAAGCTGGCCGCCCTCTTCGGCATGCTGGACCCCCTGCGCGAGCGGATCGCGGCCGGGATGCCGGTGTACGGCACCTGCGCCGGGATGATCCTGCTCGCCGACAAGATCCTCGACCCCCGGTCCGGCCAGGAGACGCTGGGCGGCATCGACATGATCGTGCGCCGTAACGCTTTCGGGCGGCAGAACGAGTCCTTCGAGGCGGCCGTCGACGTCGCCGGGATCGACGGCGGGCCGGTCGAGGGCGTCTTCATCCGGGCCCCCTGGGTCGAGTCCGTGGGCGCCGGGGCGAAGGTGATCGCGGAGCACGGCGGCCACATCGTGGCCGTACGCCAGGACAACGCCCTTGCCACGTCGTTCCACCCGGAACTGACCGGGGACCACCGACTCCACGCGTACTTCACCGAGATGGTGCGCGCGGCCGGGTGACTCGATCCCGGTAGGATCTCTCGGGTTCGTACGGAATTTGGTGACGCGAAGGAGAAGGCAGATGTCCGGCCACTCTAAATGGGCTACGACGAAGCACAAGAAGGCCGTGATTGACGCCAAGCGCGGCAAGCTCTTCGCGAAGCTGATCAAGAACATCGAGGTCGCGGCCCGCACCGGTGGTGTGGACCCCGAGGGCAACCCGACCCTCGTGGACGCGATCCAGAAGGCGAAGAAGAGTTCGGTCCCGAACAAGAACATCGACTCCGCGGTCAAGCGCGGCGGCGGTCTTGAGGCGGGCGGCGTCGACTACCAGACGATCATGTACGAGGGCTACGGCCCCAACGGTGTCGCGGTGCTCATCGAGTGCCTGACCGACAACCGCAACCGTGCCGCGTCCGACGTACGGGTCGCCATGACCCGCAACGGCGGTTCGATGGCCGACCCGGGTTCCGTCTCGTACCTGTTCAACCGCAAGGGCGTCGTCATCGTCCCCAAGGGCGAGCTGACCGAGGACGACGTGCTCGGTGCCGTTCTCGAAGCGGGCGCCGAGGAGGTCAACGACCTCGGCGACACCTTCGAGGTCGTCAGCGAGGCCACCGACATGGTCGCGGTCCGCACCGCGCTCCAGGAGGCGGGCATCGACTACGACTCGGCCGAGGCCAACTTCCTGCCCACCATGCAGGTCGACCTGGACGAAGAGGGCGCCCGCAAGATCTTCAAGCTGATCGACGCGCTGGAGGACAGCGACGACGTGCAGAACGTCTTCGCCAACTTCGACGTCAGCGACGAGGTCATGGCGAAGGTCGACGCCTGAGCCGCGTCCGACACAGCCGTTGCGGACGGGCCGGCGGGGGACACACCCCGCCGGCCCGTCCGCATTGTCGGTGGTGACCGATAGCCTGCTGAAACACTGGAACAGTTGACCGATCGGCAGGGAGGGGCGACCGTGCGCGTGCTCGGCGTGGACCCGGGACTGACCCGGTGCGGGGTCGGCGTGGTCGAGGGCGTCGCGGGCCGCCCGCTCACCATGCTCGGCGTGGGCGTCGTGCGCACCCCCGCCGACGCGGAGCTCGGCCACCGCCTGGTCGCCGTCGAGCGCGGCATCGAGGAATGGCTGGACGAACACCGCCCCGACTGCGTCGCCGTGGAACGCGTCTTCGCCCAGCACAACGTGCGTACGGTGATGGGCACCGCCCAGGCCAGCGCGATCGCCATGCTCTGCGCGGCCCGGCGCGGCCTCCCGGTCGCCCTGCACACGCCCAGCGAGGTCAAGGCCGCCGTCTCCGGCAGCGGACGCGCCGACAAGGCGCAGGTGGGAGCCATGGTGACCCGCCTCCTGCGGCTGGACGCCCCGCCGAAACCGGCCGACGCCGCGGACGCCCTGGCCCTCGCCATCTGCCACATCTGGCGCGCCCCCGCCCTCAACCGACTCCAGCAGGCGCACGCGGCGGCCGCCGCCCGCCCCCCGCGCGTCCCGCGCACCGCAGCCGTACCCGTCCGGAAGGTCCCCCGATGATCGCCTTCGTCACCGGCCCCGTCGCCGCTCTCGCCCCGACCACGGCCGTCATCGAGGTCGGCGGCATCGGCATGGCCGTCCAGTGCGCGCCGAACACCCTGGCCGCCCTGCGCGTCGGCCAGGAGGCCAGACTCGCCACCTCGCTCGTCGTCCGCGAGGACTCGCTGACCCTCTACGGCTTCGCCGACGACGACGAGCGGCAGGTCTTCGAGCTCCTCCAGACCGCCAGCGGCGTCGGCCCCCGGCTCGCCCAGGCCATGCTGGCCACGCACACCCCGGACGCCCTGCGGCTCGCCGTGGCCACCGGCGACGAGAAGGCGCTCACCGCCGTCTCCGGCATCGGCAAGAAGGGCGCCCAGAAGCTCCTGCTGGAACTGAAGGACCGGCTCGGCGAACCCATCGGCACCCACGCCCCCGGCCAGGGCATCGGCACCGCCGTCTCCGCCTCCTGGCGCGACCAGCTCCAGGCCGCCCTGATCGGCCTCGGCTACGCCACCCGCGAGGCCGACGAGGCGGTCGCCGCCGTCGCGCCCCAGGCCGAGGAAGCCCTCGCCGCCGGAGGCCAGGCACCCGTGCCGCAGCTGCTGCGCGCCGCCCTGCAGACCCTCAACCGGGCGCGCTGAGCGGCACGGGCACCCCTTCTCCGCCCGGCCGGCCACCCGGCCGGGCACCGATACATCCGAGGCGGACAGACGAGATGAACTGGGACGACACCGGAGCTGGCACGGACGACCGGCTCGACGAGCGGCTGGTCGACGCCGGCGCGGACGGCGACGACACCGCGGTCGAGGCCGCGCTGCGCCCCAAGGACCTGGACGAGTTCGTCGGCCAGGAAAAGGTCCGCGAACAGCTCGACCTGGTCCTCAAGGCCGCCCGCGCCCGCGGCGCCACCGCCGACCACGTCCTGCTCTCCGGCGCGCCCGGCCTCGGCAAGACCACCCTCTCCATGATCATCGCGGCGGAGATGAACGCCCCGATCCGGATCACCTCCGGCCCGGCCATCCAGCACGCCGGCGACCTCGCGGCGATCCTCTCCTCGCTCCAGGAGGGCGAGGTGCTGTTCCTGGACGAGATCCACCGCATGTCCCGGCCCGCCGAGGAGATGCTGTACATGGCCATGGAGGACTTCCGGGTCGACGTCATCGTCGGCAAGGGCCCCGGCGCCACCGCGATCCCGCTGGAGCTGCCCCCCTTCACGCTGGTCGGCGCCACCACCCGGGCCGGGCTGCTGCCGCCCCCGCTGCGCGACCGCTTCGGCTTCACCGGGCACATGGAGTTCTACGCCCCCGCCGAGCTGGAAAGGGTGATCCACCGCTCCGCCCGCCTGCTGGACGTCGAGCTGGACGCCGAGGGCGCCGCCGAGATCGCCGGGCGCTCCCGGGGCACGCCCCGTATCGCCAACCGGCTGCTGCGCCGCGTGCGGGACTACGCCCAGGTCAAGGCCGACGGCCGCATCGACCGGGAGGTCGCGTCGGCGGCCCTCGGGGTGTACGAGGTCGACGCCCGGGGCCTGGACCGGCTGGACCGGGCGGTGCTGGGGGCGCTGCTCAAGCTGTTCGGCGGGGGTCCGGTGGGCCTGTCCACGCTCGCGGTGGCCGTGGGGGAGGAGCGCGAGACCGTCGAGGAGGTCGCCGAGCCCTTCCTCGTACGGGAAGGACTGCTGGCCAGGACGCCGCGCGGACGGGTCGCCACCCCGGCCGCCTGGGCCCACCTGGGACTGGTTCCTCCGCAGCACGGCGTAACGGGACAACAGGGTTTGTTCGGGGCGTGATGCGTCACAGGTTGACCGCAAGCGGAACCACGGTGCCATGCTGGGCGTTGTTCCATCGATGCGGACTCGCTTAGACTCCGCCGATGCCGCCCGTAACGGGTCGGTGTACCCACCCCCGTAGACCAGGCCGTTCTCCAGTGCGGTCGTGCGAAGGAAATTCGTCCCGTGAATCCCGTGACTCTCCTCCCCTTCATCGTGCTCATCGGGGCCATGTTCCTGATGACGCGGTCCGCCAAGAAGAAGCAGGCGGCGGCTGCGGCCATGCGCAATGAGATGCAGCCCGGCACCGGCGTCCGCACGATCGGGGGCATGTACGCCACCGTCAAGGAGCTTCACGACGACACGGTCCTCCTTGAGGTCGCCCCCGGCGTCCACGCCGTGTACGCGAAGAACGCGATCGGCGCCGTCCTGGACGACGCGGAGTACAACCGCATCGTCCACGGCGACGACCCGGAGCTCGACGTCGACGGCGCGGTCGTGCCGGACGACGCCTCCTCGCTGACCGAGGCCGACGACGTCAAGACCGACCTGGTCAAGAAGACGGACTCGGACGACGACGCCGAGGCCGCGGACGACAAGAAGTCCGACGGCAAGGCCGACGGCGAGGCCGACGCGAAGTAGCACACCGCGACCCGGGGATGCCGTGAGCCCACAGGCGTCCGGCACCCCGGTGCGTGCGTGCCTTCGCGGGGGCGGGTCCCCACTAAACTTCGTGGCCGCTCGGACGCATACCCGGCGCGGGGCGGTTGGACAGGGAGAAACGACAAGGTGGCAGCACCGAAGAAGGGCCGAGGCGCGGCCGGTGGTCAGGGGAAGCCAGGGCGTTCCCTGGCGCTGATCCTGATCGCCATGGTGGCCCTCACCGGCGGGATGTTCCTGGCCGATCAGCCGACGCCGCGACTCGGCATCGACCTGGCCGGCGGCACCTCCATCACGCTGGAGGCCAAGGCCGAGCCCGGCCAGGAAAAGGCGATCAACAAGACCAACATGGACACCGCGGTCGACATCATGAACCGCCGTGTCAACGGTCTGGGGGTCAGCGAGGCCGAGGTCCAGACCCAGGGCAATCGCAACATCATCGTCAACATCCCCAAGGGCACGAACTCCGCCGAGGCCAGGGCGCAGGTCGGCACCACCGCCAAGCTGTACTTCCGGCCGGTGCTGACCGTCGCCCAGGGCGCGCCCACCCCGGACCCCAGCGCCTCCCCCTCCGGCAAGGCCAGCACCTCCCCCTCGCCGAAGGCGTCCGCCTCCGAGAAGGCGACGGACGGCGACAAGGCCAGCCCCTCGTCCAAGCCGTCCGCGTCCGCCACCACCCAGGGCCGCGCGGTCACCGGCGCCCTGAAGGCCGACTCCTCGCCGTCGCCGAAGGCCAGCGCCACGCCGAAGGCCAGTGAGTCCGCGTCCGCCGAGGACCAGGCCGCCGCCGCCAAGCTCCAGAAGCAGTTCGAGTCGCTCGACTGCTCCAGCAAGGCGTCCCGTGCCGAGGCCGCCCGGGGCAGCAAGGCCGGTGACACGGTCGTGGCGTGCAGCCAGGAGGGCGACGCCAAGTACGTGCTCGGCCCGGCCGAGGTCTCCGGCACCGAGGTCAAGACCGCCAAGGCCGCCTTCGACCAGCAGCGCGGCATGTGGATCGTCCAGATGGAGTTCTCCGGCAAGGGCTCCAAGCAGTTCCAGGCGATCACCAAGAAGCTCTCCACGCAGCAGGAGCCGCAGAACCAGTTCGCCATCGCCCTGGACGGCGAGGTCGTCTCCGCCCCCCGGGTCAGCGAGCAGCTGAGCGGCAGCGCCGAGATCTCCGGCAGCTTCAACCAGGACTCCGCCGAGGCCCTGGCCAACCAGCTCTCCTACGGTGCGCTCCCGCTCTCCTTCAAGGAGCAGAGCGTCACCACCGTCACCGCCGCGCTCGGCGGCGAGCAGCTGAAGGCCGGGCTCATCGCCGGCGCCATCGGCCTCGCCCTCGTCGTCATCTACCTGGTGGCCTACTACCGCGGCCTGGCGTTCATCGCCCTGCTCAGCCTCCTGGTCTCCGGCATCCTCAGCTACACGATCATGTCGCTGCTCGGCCCGGCCATCGGCTTCGCGCTGAACCTCCCGGCCGTCTGCGGTGCCATCGTGGCCATCGGTATCACCGCCGACTCGTTCATCGTCTACTTCGAACGCGTACGGGACGAGATCCGCGAGGGCCGTACGCTGCGCCCCGCCGTGGAACGCGGCTGGCCGCGCGCCCGGCGCACCATCCTGGTCTCCGACTTCGTGTCGTTCCTCGCCGCCGCCGTGCTCTTCGTGGTCACCGTCGGCAAGGTCCAGGGCTTCGCGTTCACGCTGGGTCTCACCACCCTGCTCGACGTCGTCGTGGTGTTCTTCTTCACCAAGCCGCTCATGACGATCATGGCGCGCAAGAAGTTCTTCGCCAGCGGCCACCCCTGGTCCGGTCTGGACCCGAAGCGCCTCGGCGCCAAGCCGCCGCTGCGCCGCTCCCGCCGTGTCAACGCCCCCACCGAACCGAAGGAGGCGTGAGATGTCGCGACTCGGGAATCTCGGCGCCCGTCTCTACCGAGGCGAGGTCGGCTACGACTTCATCGGCAAGCGCAAGATCTGGTACGGCGTCTCCGTCCTGATCACCATCACGGCCATCCTCGGCCTGGTGGTCAGCGGCCTGAACATGGGCATCGAGTTCAAGGGCGGTGCCGTCTTCACCACCCCGAAGACGAGCGTGTCCGTCTCCGAGGCGGAGGACCTGGCGTCGGACGCCTCCGGCCACCAGGCCATCGTCCAGAAGCTCGGCAACGGCGGTCTGCGCATCCAGATCACCGAGGTCGACACCCAGAAGTCTGACGAGATCCAGGACAAGCTCGCCCAGGACCTCGACGTCCCGCGCGAGAAGATCGCCGCCGACCTCGTCGGTCCCAGCTGGGGCGAGCAGATCGCCAACAAGGCGTGGACCGGCCTCGGGGTCTTCATGATCCTGGTCGTGATCTACCTGGCCATCGCCTTCGAGTGGCGGATGGCGGTGGCGGCCCTCGTCGCGCTGATCCACGACATCACCATCACGGTCGGTGTCTACGCCCTGGTCGGCTTCGAGGTCACCCCGGGCACCGTGATCGGTCTGCTCACCATCCTCGGTTACTCCCTCTACGACACGGTCGTCGTCTTCGACAGCCTCAAGGAGGGCACGAAGGGGATCACCAAGCAGACCCGGTGGACGTACAGCGACGTCGCCAACCGCTCGATCAACAGCACGCTGGTCCGCTCGATCAACACCACCGTCGTCGCCCTGCTGCCGGTCGCCGGTCTGCTGTTCATCGGTGGCGGCGTCCTCGGCGCCGGCATGCTGAACGACATCTCGCTGGCCCTCTTCGTCGGCCTCGCGGCCGGTGCGTACTCCTCGATCTTCATCGCCACCCCGCTGGTCGCCGACCTCAAGGAACGCGAGCCGCAGATGAAGGCCCTCAAGAAGCGGGTCCTCGCCAAGCGCGCGGCCGCCGCGGCCAAGGGCGAGACCGAGGACGACCGGGGCGAGGACGACTACGAGGACGCGGCTCCGGCAGGTGCGGTCGTCGGACAGCGCCAGCAGCCCAGGGGCCACGGCCGGACCCCGGGGAAGCGCTGATGACCAGCACCACCGACAGCATCAGGGAGCTCCTGCTCAGCCGTATCCGTGACGTGGCGGACTACCCGAAGCCGGGCGTGATGTTCAAGGACATCACCCCGCTGCTCGCGGACCCGGTCGCCTTCACGGCCCTCACCGACGCCCTCGCGGAGCTGTGCCGGCGGCACGGCGCCACGAAGATCGTCGGCCTGGAGGCCCGCGGCTTCATCCTGGCGGCCCCCGTCGCGGTCCGGGCCGGCCTCGGCTTCGTACCGGTCCGCAAGGCCGGGAAGCTGCCGGGGGCCACGCTCAGCCAGGCGTACGAGCTGGAGTACGGCACCGCCGAGATCGAGATCCACGCGGAGGACCTGTCCGCCGACGACCGGATCATGGTCATCGACGACGTGCTCGCCACCGGCGGCACCGCCGACGCGTCCCTGGAGCTCATCCGCCGGGCCGGCGCCCAGGTCGCCGGGGTCGCCGTCCTCATGGAGCTGGGCTTCCTGTCCGGCCGGGCCCGCCTGGCCGACAGCCTGCGCGGGGCCCCGCTGGAGGCCCTGATCACGGTCTGAGGACCTGCCGCAGCGACGCCGACGGGCACCCGGGAACAACCGGGTGCCCGTCGGCGTTGTCAGGGCTCTCACGGTCCCCGGGGGAGGACCGGCCGCCGGGTCGTTACGATGGCCCTTCCGGGTGTGTCCGGATCCGCACGAGGAGCGCTCTTGCCAGACGAGGCCCAGCCAGTCGCCGCCCCGCAGCCCGACAAGCCCGGGGGCGCCTCCGCCACGCCCGCGAAGCAGGAATCCGCGGAGAAGCCGAAGCCTCCGGCGCCCCAGCCCGGCACGGGCCCCGCGCCCGCCGAGGCCAACGGCCCGGCGCCCGCTTCCCCCGCCCAGCCGGCCGCCCCCGCCCCGACCGCGCCCAAGCCCCCCGCGAAGCCCGCCGCCGGATCCGCCTCGCCCACCGGCCCGGCCTCCCGCTCCGGCGGTTCCTCCAACCGCGTCCGCGCCCGCCTCGCCCGTCTCGGTGTCCAGCGCTCCAGCCCGTACAACCCGGTCCTCGAACCGCTGCTGCGGATCGTCCGCGGCAACGACGCCAAGACCGAGACCTCCACGCTGCGCCAGATCGAGCGGGCCTACCAGGTCGCCGAGCGCTGGCACCGGGGCCAGAAGCGCAAGAGCGGCGACCCGTACATCACGCACCCGCTCGCCGTGACGACGATCCTCGCCGAGCTGGGTATGGATCCGGCCACTCTGATGGCCGGGCTGCTGCACGACACGGTCGAGGACACCGAGTACGGCCTGGACACCCTGCGCCGCGACTTCGGCGACCAGGTCGCCCTGCTGGTCGACGGCGTCACCAAGCTGGACAAGGTCAAGTTCGGCGAGGCCGCCCAGGCCGAGACCGTGCGCAAGATGGTCGTCGCCATGGCCAAGGACCCGCGCGTCCTGGTCATCAAGCTCGCCGACCGGCTGCACAACATGCGCACCATGCGGTATCTCAAGCGGGAGAAGCAGGAGAAGAAGGCCCGCGAGACGCTGGAGATCTACGCCCCGCTCGCCCACCGCCTGGGCATGAACACCATCAAGTGGGAGCTGGAGGACCTCGCCTTCGCGATCCTCTACCCCAAGATGTACGACGAGATCGTGCGGCTGGTCGCCGAGCGGGCGCCCAAGCGCGACGAATACCTCGCCATCGTCACCGACGAGGTCCAGGCCGACCTGCGCGCCGCCCGCATCAAGGCCACCGTCACGGGGCGGCCCAAGCACTACTACAGCGTCTACCAGAAGATGATCGTGCGGGGCCGCGACTTCGCGGAGATCTACGACCTGGTGGGCATCCGCGTCCTCGTGGACACCGTCCGCGACTGCTACGCGGCGCTCGGCACCGTGCACGCGCGATGGAATCCGGTCCCCGGCCGGTTCAAGGACTACATCGCGATGCCCAAGTTCAACATGTACCAGTCGCTGCACACCACGGTGATCGGCCCCAGCGGCAAGCCCGTCGAGCTCCAGATCCGTACGTTCGACATGCACCGCCGCGCCGAGTACGGCATCGCCGCGCACTGGAAGTACAAGCAGGAGGCCGTCGCGGGCGCCTCCAAGGTCCGCACCGACGTCCCCAAGAACAGCGGGCGCGGCCAGGACACCGTCAACGACATGGCGTGGCTCCGCCAGCTCCTGGACTGGCAGAAGGAGACCGAGGACCCCAGCGAGTTCCTGGAGTCGCTGCGCTTCGACCTCTCGCGCAACGAGGTCTTCGTCTTCACGCCCAAGGGAGACGTCATAGCGCTGCCGGCCGGGGCCACCCCGGTCGACTTCGCCTACGCCGTCCACACGGAGGTCGGCCACCGCACGATAGGAGCACGGGTCAACGGCCGGCTCGTGCCGCTGGAGTCCACGCTCGACAACGGCGACCTGGTCGAGGTCTTCACCTCGAAGGCGGCCGGCGCCGGGCCCTCGCGCGACTGGCTCGGCTTCGTCAAGTCGCCCCGGGCCCGCAACAAGATCCGCGCCTGGTTCTCCAAGGAGCGCCGCGACGAGGCGATCGAGCAGGGCAAGGACGCCATCGCGCGGGCCATGCGCAAGCAGAACCTGCCGATCCAGCGCATCCTGACCGGCGACTCTCTGGTCACCCTGGCGCACGAGATGCGCTACCCCGACATCTCGTCCCTCTACGCAGCCATCGGCGAGGGCCATGTCGCCGCCGCGGGCGTCGTGCAGAAGCTGGTCCAGGCCCTCGGCGGCGAGGACGCGGCCAACGAGGACCTGGAGGAGAGCACCCCGCCCTCCCGCAGCCGCACCAAGCGCCGTTCCAACGCCGACCCCGGGGTCGTCGTCAAGGGCGTCGACGACGTCTGGGTCAAGCTCGCCCGCTGTTGTACGCCCGTGCCCGGCGACCCCATCATCGGCTTCGTCACCCGGGGCAGCGGCGTCTCCGTGCACCGCGCGGACTGCGTGAACGTCGACTCGCTCTCCCAGCAGCCCGAACGGATCCTGGACGTCGAGTGGGCGCCCACCCAGTCCTCGGTCTTCCTGGTCGCCATCCAGGTCGAGGCCCTGGACCGGTCCCGCCTCCTGTCGGACGTCACCCGGGTCCTCTCGGACCAGCACGTCAACATCCTGTCCGCCGCCGTCCAGACGTCCCGGGACCGGGTGGCCACCTCGCGCTTCACCTTCGAGATGGGCGACCCGAAGCACCTCGGCCACGTCCTGAAGGCGGTACGGGGCGTGGAGGGCGTCTACGACGTCTACCGGGTGACCTCGGCCCGCCGGCCGTAAGCACGCACAGGAGAGGGGCCCCTCCGCTTCGCGCGGAAGGGCCCCTCTCCTGCGGTACGGGACCGGATCAGCCGCCGAACTCCTCCAGGCCCTTGAGCGCCTGGTCGAGCAGGGCCTGCCGGCCCTCCAGCTCACGGGCCAGCTTGTCCGCGCGGGCGTTGTTGCCCGAGGCGCGGGCCGCGTCGATCTGGCCGCGCAGCTTGTCCACGGCCGCCTGGAGCTGACCGGTCAGACCCGCGGCGCGGGCCCGGGCCTCCGGGTTCGTCCGGCGCCACTCGGTCTCCTCGGCCTCCTGGAGCGCCCGCTCGACCGCCTGCATCCGCCCCTCGACCTTCGGGCGGGCGTCACGCGGTACGTGGCCGATGGCCTCCCAGCGCTCGTTGATGCCCCGGAACGCGGCCCTGGCCGCCTTCAGGTCCGTCACCGGCACCAGCTTCTCGGCCTCGTCGGCGAGCTCCTCCTTCAGCTTGAGGTTCTCGCCCTGCTCCGCGTCGCGCTCCGCGAAGACCTCGCCACGGGCGGCGAAGAAGACGTCCTGGGCACCGCGGAAACGGTTCCACAGCTCGTCCTCGGCCTCGCGCTGGGCGCGGCCCGCCGCCTTCCACTGGGTCATCAGGTCGCGGTAGCGGGCTGCCGTGGCCCCCCAGTCCGTGGACCCGGAGAGCGCCTCGGCCTCCGTGACCAGCTTCTCCTTGACCTTGCGGGCCTCCTCGCGCTGGGCGTCCAGCGAGGCGAAGTGGGCCTTGCGGCGCTTGGAGAACGCCGAGCGGGCATGCGAGAAGCGGTGCCACAGCTCGTCGTCGGACTTGCGGTCGAGCCTGGGCAGGCCCTTCCACGTGTCCACGAGGGCGCGCAGCCGCTCGCCCGCGGAGCGCCACTGCTCGCTCTGCGCCAGCTCCTCGGCCTCGGCGACCAGAGCCTCCTTGGCATGCTTCGCCTCGTCGGCCTGCTTCGCCTTCTGGGCCTTGCGCTCCTCGCGGCGCGATTCGACCGTCGCGACGAGCGCGTCCAGCCGCTTGCGCAGCGCTTCCAGGTCGCCGACGGCGTGGTGCTCGTCGACCTGGGTGCGCAGGTGCTCGATGGCGGTCGTCGCGTCCTTCGCGGACAGATCGGTGGTCTTCACCCGCCGTTCGAGGAGGCCGATCTCGACCACAATGCCCTCGTACTTGCGCTCGAAGTAGGCCAGGGCCTCCGCCGGTGAACCGGCCTGCCACGATCCGACGACCTGCTCGCCGTCGGCTGTACGCACGTACACGGTGCCCGTCTCATCGACACGGCCCCACGGGTCGCTGCTCACAGCGCCTCCTCCACCTGATGCCCGCGAGGGGATCACCCCCCTGGCATCGTCCACAGTTTCCTGGGGCGGGCACCGCCCGCCCTGCACGACGCCAATCTAGGCGACGGGCCGCCCGGCTGTCCGCACTCAGCACGGCTGGATTTATTCGCCGCCCGGCCCGCCCGCCCCCGCAATCACACCTTGTCGACGGTCAGCTTCGAGATGTTCACTGCCTTCTTCGGCGCACCGTCGGGGCCGCCGCCGTCCACTCCGGCCTTGCCGACGGCCTCGACGGCCTTCAGCGACTTCGCGTCCATCGTGCCGAACGGCGTGTACGTGGGCGGCAGCTTGCTGTCCTTGTAGACCAGGAAGAACTGGCTGCCGCCGGTGTGCTCCTGCCCGGTGTTGGCCATCGCCACCGTGCCCGCCGGGTACGTCACCGAGCCGTCCGCGCCCGCCTTGCCCAGCGCGGTCAGGTTCTCGTCGGGGATGGTGTAGCCCGGACCGCCGGTGCCGTCGCCCTTGGGGTCACCGCACTGGAGGACGTAGATGTTCTCCGTGGTCAGCCGGTGGCACTTGGTGCCGTCGAAGAACTTCTTGTCGGCCAGCGACTTGAAGGAGTTCGTCGTGTGCGGGGTCTTCGACGCGTCCATGGTGAACGAGATGTCGCCCTGGCTCGTCTTGAGCGACATCGTGTACGTGGCCTTCTTGTCGATCTTCATCGCCGGCTCCGGCTTCGCCTTCTCCGTGGGGGAGGGCGACGTCTCGGCCGACGGGCTCTGGCTCGCGGCCGCGTCCGTCTTGTCCTTGTCGTCGTCCCCGCTGGTGGCGAGGTACGTCGCGCCCGCGATGACCGCCACCACGGCGACCGCCGAGGTGATGGCGAGCGTCAGCCGCCTCGTACGCTTCCGGGCGTCCTCCCGGCGCCGCTGCTGCCGCTCGTACTTCTCCCGGGCGAGCTGCCGCCGCCGCTGATCGCTGGTGACCACCGGGTGTTCTCCTTGTACGTCGTGTGTTCGGGCCTGGGTCGCCCCGTACCGTATATGGGTTAGCTGTGGAATGAGGAGCGCCGGTAGGCTCTGAACTGCTGTGACCTCACGGTCGCTCTTCCGCGCAGGACTACCGATTGAGGACGATCGTGCTGATTGCCGGGTTCCCCGCCGGGGCCTGGGGGACCAACTGTTACCTGGTCGCCCCCGCCGCGGGTGAGGAGTGCGTGATCATCGACCCGGGCCACCAGGCCGCCGCCGGAGTCGAGGAGACGCTGAAGAAGCATCGGCTCAAGCCCGTAGCCGTCGTCCTCACGCACGGCCACATCGACCATGTCGCCTCGGTCGTCCCGGTGTGCGGCGCGCACGACGTCCCCGCCTGGATCCACCCCGAGGACCGCTACATGATGAGCGACCCGGAGAAGGCGCTCGGCCGCTCCATCGGGATGCCGCTCATGGGCGAGCTCACGGTGGGGGAGCCGGACGACGTCCAGGAGCTGACCGACGGCGCACGGCTGAGCCTCGCGGGCATGGAGTTCGGCGTCTCGCACGCGCCCGGCCATACCAAGGGGTCGGTGACGTTCAGGATGCCCGAGAGCCCGGAGATCCCCCCGGTCCTCTTCTCGGGCGACCTGCTCTTCGCCGGCTCCGTCGGACGCACCGACCTGCCTGGCGGCGACCACGCCGAGCTCCTGGAGTCGCTGGCCCGTGTGTGCCTGCCGCTCGACGACTCGACCGTGGTGCTGTCCGGCCACGGCCCCCAGACGACCATCGGCCGCGAGCGCGCCACCAACCCGTTTCTGACCGGGATGACCGGTGCGGACGCGCCCCGACGAGGAATGTGACGAGAGCGACAGTGAGCACCTTCAAGGCCCCCAAGGGCACGTACGACCTGACCCCGCCGGACTCCGCGAAGTACCTGGCGGTGCGCGAGGCGATCGCCGCCCCGCTGAAGAACTCCGGCTACGGCTACATCGAGACCCCCGGTTTCGAGGACGTGGCACTCTTCTCGCGCGGCGTCGGCGAGTCCACCGACATCGTGACCAAGGAGATGTACACCCTCACCACCAAGGGCGGCTCCCAGCTCGCCCTGCGCCCCGAGGGCACCGCATCGGTGCTCCGCGCGGCCCTGGAGGCCAACCTCCACAAGCTGGGCAACCTGCCGGTCAAGCTCTGGTACTCCGGCTCGTACTACCGCTACGAGCGCCCGCAGAAGGGCCGCTACCGCCACTTCTCGCAGGTCGGGGCGGAGGCCATCGGCGCCGAGGACCCGGCGCTCGACGCCGAGCTCATCATCCTCGCCGACCAGGCGTACCGCGCGCTGGGCCTGCGCGAGTTCCGGATCCTGCTGAACTCGCTGGGCGACAAGGAGTGCCGTCCGGTCTACCGGGACGCGCTCCAGGGCTTCCTGCGCGAGCTCGACCTGGACGAGGAGACCCGTCGGCGCATCGAGATCAACCCGCTGCGCGTCCTGGACGACAAGCGCCCGGAGGTCCAGAAGCAGCTCACCGGCGCCCCGGTGCTGCGCGACTTCCTCTGCGACGCGTGCAAGGCGTACCACGAGCAGGTCCGCGACCTCCTCAACGAGGCCGGTGTGATCTACGAGGACGACGAGAAGCTGGTCCGCGGCCTCGACTACTACACCCGCACCACCTTCGAGTTCGTCCACGACGGTCTCGGCTCGCAGTCGGCGGTGGGCGGCGGCGGGCGCTACGACGGGCTGTCCGAGATGATCGGCGGCCCGGCGCTCCCGTCGGTGGGCTGGGCGCTCGGCGTCGACCGCACGGTCCTCGCCCTGGAGGCCGAGGGCATCGAGCTGGAACTGCCCTCCACCACCAGCGTCTTCGCGGTCCCGCTCGGCGAGGAGGCGCGCCGGGTGCTCTTCGGCGTCGTCACCCAGCTGCGCCGGGAAGGCGTGGCCGCGGACTTCGCGTTCGGCGGCCGGGGCCTGAAGGGCGCGATGAAGAGCGCCAACCGCTCGGGGGCCCGGTTCACGATCGTCGCCGGTGAGCGCGACCTGGCCGAGGGCCACGTCCAGCTCAAGGACATGGAGTCCGGCGAGCAGACGCCGGTCCCCGTCTCCGACGTGGTCGAGACGGTCCGCGCGCGCCTCGTCTGACGAAGCGTGGAGCGGGCGGGCGGTGCGCCCGCCCGCTCCACGTCAACTCGGTGGGCGCGGATTCATCCCGCACGGTGATTCCGTCCGTGCGGGATGTGACGCCCGAGGGAAGGGTGTGCGGGGCGGGACGGCCCCGTCGCGGCTGCGCGGCCCGGGATCCGCTTCCGGACGGGCCCACTGGGCCGCGTACGTCTTTATGTGCATCGAACGGAAGAGCGGCCGTGCCGTGCGGCACAATGACCCTGCCCCAGCAGGCTACTCAGTGACGGAAACGGCGATATGACGACTGCAGCGGTTGACCATCCCTCCTCCGACCAGGACGAGAGGGGCGGGAAGCGGACCATCGGCGGCAGCCGCGCACTGGCCATCCTGCTCATGATCACGGGCGCCGCCGGCACGCTCGCCGCATGGGTCATCACGCTCGACAAGCTCAAGATGATGGAGGATCCCTCCTTCGTCCCCGGGTGCAGCCTCAACCCCGTGGTCGCCTGCGGCAACATCATGAAGAGCGAGCAGGCGTCCGCTTTCGGCTTCCCCAACCCCTGGCTCGGCATGGTCACCTACCCGGTGATCATCGCCATCGGCCTGGCCCTGCTCGCCGGAGCCCGCTTCCGCCCCTGGTACTGGCTCGGCATGAACGCGGGCACGCTGTTCGGCGTCGGCTTCTGCACCTGGCTCCAGTACCAGTCGCTGTACAACATCAACTCGCTGTGCCTGTGGTGCTGCCTCGCCTGGGTGGCCACCATCTTCATGTTCTGCTACGTCACCACGCACAACATCCGGCACGGGATCATCCCCGCGCCCTCCTGGCTGCGCAACGGCCTCACCGAGTTCCACTGGGTGCCCCCGGTGCTGTGGATCGGCATCATCGGCATGCTGATCCTGACCCGCTGGTGGGACTTCTGGACCAGCTGACCATCGTCTCCCGCCGGGCCGGACCACCGGCCCGGCACCGTTGTCAGTGCGGTGACATAGGCTTCAGGACGTGGAGCCCGACCTCTTTACCGCCGCTGCCGAAGACCGCCAGGAGAAGGATCCGTCCAGCAGCCCGCTGGCCGTCCGGATGCGTCCCCGTACGCTGGACGAGGTCGTCGGCCAGCAGCATCTGCTCAAGCCGGGATCGCCCCTGCGCCGTCTGGTCGGGGAGAGCGGCGGCGGACCGGCCGGCCCCTCGTCGGTCATCCTCTGGGGCCCGCCCGGGATCGGCAAGACCACCCTCGCGTACGTGGTCAGCAAGGCGACGAACAAGCGGTTCGTGGAGCTCTCCGCGATCACCGCGGGCGTCAAGGAAGTCCGCGCCGTGATCGAGGGCGCCCGCCGCGCCACCGGGGGGTACGGCAAGGAGACCGTCCTCTTCCTGGACGAGATCCACCGCTTCTCCAAGGCCCAGCAGGACTCCCTCCTCCCCGCCGTGGAGAACCGCTGGGTCACCCTGATCGCCGCGACCACGGAGAACCCGTACTTCTCCGTCATCTCGCCGCTCCTCTCGCGCTCGCTGCTGCTGACACTGGAGCCCCTGACCGACGACGACCTGCGCGGCCTGCTGCGCCGTGCCCTCGGCGACGAGCGCGGTCTCGGCGGAGCGGTGAGTCTGCCGGAGGACGCCGAGGAACACCTGCTGCGCATCGCCGGGGGCGACGCCCGCCGCGCGCTGACCGCCCTGGAGGCCGCCGCCGGGGCGGCGCTGTCCAAGCAGGAGGAGGCGATCACGCTCCTCACCCTGGAGGAGACCGTCGACCGGGCGGCCGTGAAGTACGACCGGGACGGCGACCAGCACTACGACGTGGCCAGCGCCCTGATCAAGTCGATCCGGGGCTCCGACGTCGACGCGGCCCTGCACTACCTGGCCCGCATGATCGAGGCGGGAGAGGACCCGCGGTTCATCGCCCGGCGGCTGATGATCTCGGCCAGCGAGGACATCGGCCTCGCCGACCCCACAGCCCTGCCCACCGCGGTCGCGGCAGCCCAGGCGGTGGCCCTGATCGGCTTCCCCGAGGCAGCGCTCACCCTCAGCCACGCCACCATCGCCCTGGCCCTCGCCCCCAAGTCCAACGCGGCGACGCTGGCGATCTCCGCCGCCCGCGAGGACATCCGCAAGGGACTGGCCGGCCCGGTCCCGGCCCATCTGCGCGACGGCCACTACAAGGGCGCGGCCAAGCTGGGCCACGCCCAGGGCTACGTCTACCCGCACGACGTCCCCGGCGGCATCGCCGCCCAGCAGTACGCGCCGGACGCGGTGAGCGACAAGCAGTACTACCGCCCCACCCGCTACGGCGCCGAGGCGCGGTACGCGGACGTGGTGGACCGGGTCAGGGAGCGGCTGGGCCGGTCGGAGGGCGAGGACGGGACGGGCGGCACGGCCTGAGTCCCGGGCGCGTGCTCCTCAGCGCGCGGCGGCCGCGAAGAGCGTGTGCATGGCGTGGCTGAGTTCCACGACGTCCCGTACCGGCCGGGGGAACTCGAAGCGCGCGTCGAAGCAGCTGCCGCCCGGCTCGCGAAAGCGCACCCGCAGCCCGAGCCGGTCCAGGGCCAGGGGCACCACGTCCGGCCGGTGCTCGGCGCAGGTACGCACCGCCCGCTCGCCGAGCAGGCCGCACAGCGTCTCCAGCTCCTCGCGGTGTGCCGCGTACAGATGCTGGAGGAGCTCCGTCTCATGCGCGGCGAGCGGGTCGGGGGCGGCGTCGCGGAAGCGCTCGGCCTCGACATCCGTCACGCCCCACAGGTCGTCGATGTGGGCCTCGTGCGTCTCCAGGCGGAGCATCGACCGGCCGGGGCCCGCCATCCCGGGGACGGCGGTCAGCCAGCCGCTGACCCGGGCCCGGCCCCGGATACGGTGGGGTACGGCGACCGGAGCGACGTCCGTGATCTCCAGCACGGCGGGCAGCTCGTCGTCCTGGGCGTGCGTCGCGGCCCGTGCGACGGGGGAGTCCGCGGGGAATTCCAGGAACAGGTCGCCGTCCGGGCCCACGCCCCGGGACAGCGGCATGAGCTGGTCCGAGCCCGCGGATTCGAGCCCGGGAACGAGCAGCACCGCGGAGCAGGTACTCTGTACGAGAGTTCGTGTGCGCTCGGCTGCTGACGGCATCCGTGTGATTTCAAGCCCGCTGGGACGCGGCTGACCACGATCTGATCGGTCCTCCGTCATCTCGACGCCTTCAGGCGCGTCGATGCTGTCTGTGCTGTCCGTGACGTGTGTGGTGTTCCCAGGGCGAGACATGCGATCTCCTTGAGTAAGGTGAGCCTAACCTAACCTACAACGGAGGTCTGGAGAACGTGCCTAATCAGTCGCGTCCCAAGGTCAAGAAGAGCCGTGCGCTCGGCATCGCGCTGACGCCGAAGGCGGTCAAGTACTTCGAGGCCCGCCCCTACCCGCCGGGCGAGCACGGCCGCGGCCGCAAGCAGAACTCGGACTACAAGGTCCGTCTGCTGGAGAAGCAGCGTCTGCGCGCCCAGTACGACATCAGCGAGCGCCAGATGGCGCGTGCCTACGACCGCGCCAAGAAGGCCGAGGGCAAGACGGGCGAGGCGCTGGTCGTCGAGCTCGAGCGCCGTCTCGACGCGCTGGTCCTGCGTTCGGGCATCGCCCGGACCATCTACCAGGCCCGCCAGATGGTCGTCCACGGCCACATCGAGGTCAACGGCGGCAAGGTCGACAAGCCGTCGTTCCGCGTCCGCCCGGACGACGTCGTCCAGGTCCGCGAGCGCAGCCGTTCCAAGGTGCCCTTCCAGGTGGCCCGCGAGGGTGGCTACGACACCGACGGCGAGACCCCGCGCTACCTGCAGGTGAACCTGAAGGCCCTGGCCTTCCGCCTTGACCGGGACCCGAACCGCAAGGAAATCCCCGTGATCTGCGACGAGCAGCTCGTCGTCGAGTACTACGCCCGCTGATCCAGGCGTAGCCGCTCTTCACCGGCGCTCAGGCCCGCCCCTTCCCGTTCCCCGGGGAGGCGGCGGGCTTTCGCGTTCTCGCGCGCCAGCAGCGCCCGGGCGACCGCCGCGTCCGGCGCCAGCTCGCCGCCCGCGCCCAGCGCCGCGGCGTACCGCGCCCCGCCCAGCTCCCGCAGCGCCAGCTCCTCGCAACGGGCCCGCGGCGCCCCGTAGTACGCCGATCCGAACAGCGGCAGCCCCACCGACGGCCAGATCCGGTCGGCGGCCCCCTGGAGCAGCGCCGCCTCGGCCGCGTCCCCCTCGGTGACGGTGACCAGGGCCAGCAGTTCGAGGACGAGGACCGTGCCGAGCAGGTCGTGGAAGCCGTGGCTGATCGCCAGCGATTCGAGGAGCAGCCCCCGCGCCCGCTCCGGCTCGCCGCGCTCCAGAGTGGCGTAGGCCAGCACGTACAGCGCGTAGCTCAGGGCCCATCGCTCGCCGTGGTCCTCGCAGATGTCCCGGACCTCCTCGCAGATCGCGACGGCCCGCTCCGCGTCCCCCAGGAAGCCGGTGGCCATGGCCAGTTCGACCTGGGCCATCAGGACGTTGCTGTTCAGCTCGCCCAGTTCCCGGTAGCGGGTGAGCGCGTCGTCCAGGAGGCCCCGGGCGCGCTCCATGTCGTCGGTGACCAGGGCCAGGCACCCGGTGCGGTGCACGGCGTACGCGGCGGCGGTGGGGTCACCCGCCGCCTCGGCCTCCTCCCGGCACTCCGTCAGCGCGGAGATCGCCCCCACCGGGTCCCCCTGGAGGACGGCCACGTATCCCAGCACCCACAGGGCCTTCAGCCGGGAGGAGTCGTACGGGGTGTCCTCCTCCAGGACGTGCTCCAGCCAGTGCCGCCCCTCCGAGAGGCGCCCGCAGCCCACCCACAGAAACCACAGCGTGCCCGCCAGGTACTGGGCCAGATGCGCGTCCTGCGGGCTCTCCAGCGAGCATTCCATGGCCCGGCGCAGGTTGGGCAGCTCGCTCTCGGCCCGGGCCGCCACCTCCGCCTGCCGGGGGCTGAACCAGTCCAGCTCGCACCAGGTCGCGAGCCCCAGGAACCAGTCGCGGTGCCGCCGCCGCAGCCGGTCGGTGTCCCCGGTGGCGGCCAGCCATTCGGCGCCGTACTCGCGCACGGTGTCCAGCATCCGGTAGCGGGTGCCGGCGGGGGAGTCCTCGCGCAGCACCACGGACTGGGCCAGCAGCCCGGACAGCACGTCGAGCACCGAGTCGGCGGGCAGGTCGGGCCCGCTGCAGATGTATTCGACGGCCTCCAGGTCGAACTGCCCGGCGAAGACCGAGAGCCGGGCCCACAGCAGCCGCTGCGGCGGTGCGCACAGCTCATGGCTCCAGCCGATGGCCGTCCGCAGCGTCTGGTGCCGCTCCAGCGCCCCCCGGCTGCCGCCGGTCAGCAACCGGAAGCGGTCGTCCAGCCGTTGCAGCACCTGTTCGGTCGACAGGGCCCGCAGCCGGCCCGCCGCCAGCTCCAGGGCCAGCGGGATCCCGTCGAGCCGGCGGCACAGCTCCTGGGCGTGGGCGCGGCCGCGCTCGGTCAGCCGGAAGTCGGGGCGCACCCCGGCGGCCCGCTCGGCGAACAGCCGGAGCGCGTCCTCGTCGGTCATGGTCGCGAGCGGGTGGACGGCCTCGCCCGCCAGCTCCAGCGGCAGCCGGCCCGCCGCGAGGACCCGCAGCCGCGGGGCTCGGCGCAGCAGCTCCCGTACCAGCGCGGCGCAGTCGTCCACCAGGTGTTCGAAGCCGTCGATCACCAGCAGCAGGGCGCGGTCGGCGCAGTGCTCCACGATCGCGGCGCGGGGCGGCCGGGCGGTGTGGTCGGTGAGACCGAGCGCCTCGGCCACAGCGTGTTCCAGCAGTCCGGCGTCGTGGACGGCGGACAGCTCCACCAGCCACACCCCGTCGCAGTACCGTTTCTCCAGCAGGGCCGCGGCTCTGGTGACCAGGCGGGTCTTGCCGACCCCGCCCACCCCGGTCACGGTCACGAGCCGGGACTCCTCCAGCGAGTCGGCGAGAGCGGCCAGTTCGCTCTCCCGGCCGACGAAGTCGTTCAGCTCGGCGGGCAGATTGCCCGGGTGCGGATGTGCGGCGGTGTCGTCGGCGGCGGCCGGGGTACCGGAGTCGTCGGCGGGCGGAGAAGGGCGCTGAGGGCGTCGCATGAGACACGCAGAGTACTGGCTTGAAAGCGCTCCGTACAATCTCGTCGCCCGGATCCCCGTCGCCCGCCCCGGTCATGCGGTGCGGGGCGTGAGCCCCGGCGCGATAGGCTCGGGGAAGGTGACGGGCCACCACGACGGCCCTCGCCGGAGCAAGAGAACAAGACAGAGACAGACGACAAGCCAGAGAGCGCGGTGCACTGTGTCCGGTGGTGAGGTGGCCGGGATCCTGGTGGCCGTCTTCTGGGCGATCCTGGTTTCGTTCCTCGCCGTCGTGCTGGTGAGGCTCGCCCAGACGCTCAGGGCGACCACCAAACTCGTGGCGGACGTGACCGAACAGGCCGTCCCCCTGCTCGCGGACGCCTCCGCGACCGTACGCTCCGCGCAGACCCAGCTCGACAAGGTCGACGCCATCGCGACGGACGTGCAGGAGGTCACCTCCAACGCCTCCGCGCTCTCCACCACGGTCGCCTCCACCTTCGGCGGCCCGCTGGTCAAGGTCGCCGCGTTCGGCTACGGGGTCCGGCAGGCCATCGGCCGCCGGTCCGCTCCCGAACCGGAGGCGCGCTCCCGGCGCTCGGTGATCGTCGGCCGGACCGTCCCCTCCGCGCGCGGCAGGAAGCGCGGCGGCCGAAACTCCCGCGGATCGAAGGACTGACGCAGCGATGTTCCGCCGTACGTTCTGGTTCACCGCCGGCGCAGCCGCCGGGGTGTGGGCCACCACCAAGGTCAACCGGAAGATCAAGCAGCTGACCCCCGAAAGCCTCGCGGCGCAGGCCGCCGACAAGGCGATCGTGGCCGGTCACAAGCTGAAGGACTTCGCGCTGGACGTCCGCGAGGGCATGGTCAGGCGCGAGGCCGAACTCGGCGAGGCGCTGGGCCTCGAAGCGGCGGACGCCCGCGAACTGCCGCCGGCCCGCCACCCGGCCGTCGAGGCGGCCGACGCGGACCCGCACCCGGCCCCCGCCCCCTACCGCAAGCTCCCCTACCACTCGTACAACCGGAATGAGGACCACTGATGGAGTCGGCAGAAATTCGTCGCCGCTGGCTGAGCTTCTACGAGGAGCGCGGTCACACCGTTGTCCCTTCGGCGTCGCTCATCGCGGACGACCCGACTCTGCTGCTGGTCCCCGCCGGCATGGTGCCGTTCAAGCCCTACTTCCTCGGTGAGGTCAAGCCGCCCGCGCCGCGCGTCACCAGCGTGCAGAAGTGCGTGCGCACGCCGGACATCGAGGAGGTCGGCAAGACCACCCGGCACGGCACCTTCTTCCAGATGTGCGGCAACTTCTCGTTCGGCGACTACTTCAAGGAAGGCGCCATCGAGTACGCCTGGGAGCTGCTGACCAGCTCCGTGGCGGACGGCGGCTTCGGGCTCGACCCCGAGCGCCTGTGGATCACCGTCTACCTGGACGACGACGAGGCCGAGGCCATCTGGCGCGACAAGATCGGCGTCCCGGCCGAGCGCATCCAGCGCCTGGGCAAGAAGGACAACTTCTGGTCCATGGGCGTCCCCGGCCCGTGCGGTCCGTGCTCCGAGATCAACTACGACCGCGGCCCCGAGTTCGGCGTCGAAGGCGGCCCGGCCGTCAACGACGAGCGCTACGTGGAGATCTGGAACCTGGTCTTCATGCAGTACGAGCGCGGCGCCGGCGAGGGCAAGGACGACTTCCCGATCCTCGGCGACCTGCCCTCCAAGAACATCGACACCGGTCTCGGCCTCGAACGCCTCGCGATGATCCTGCAGGGCGTGCAGAACATGTACGAGACCGACACCCTGCGCGTCGTCATGGACCGCGCCACCGAGCTGACCGGCGTGCGTTACGGCGCCGCCGAGTCCACCGACGTCTCGCTGCGCGTGGTCGCGGACCACATCCGCACCTCCGTCATGCTCATCGGCGACGGCGTCACCCCCGGCAACGAGGGCCGCGGCTATGTGCTGCGCCGCATCATGCGCCGCGCCATCCGCAACATGCGCCTGATGGGCGCCACCGGCTCCGTCGTCCGCGAGCTGGTCGACGTCGTGGTCACCACGATGGGGCAGCAGTACCCGGAGCTCGTCACCGACCGCAAGCGCATCGAGACCGTCGCGCTCGCGGAGGAGGCCGCCTTCCTCAAGGCCCTCAAGGGCGGCACCAACATCCTGGAGACCGCCGTCACCGAGACCAAGGCCGCCGGCGGCACGGTCCTCGCCGGCGACAAGGCGTTCCTGCTCCACGACACCTGGGGCTTCCCGATCGACCTCACCCTGGAGATGGCCGCCGAGCAGGGGCTCTCCGTGGACGAGGACGGGTTCCGCCGCCTCATGCAGGAGCAGCGGGCCAAGGCCAAGGCGGACGCCAAGGCCAAGAAGACCGGCCACGCCGACCTCTCCGCCTACCGCGAGGTCGCCGACAACTCCGGCGTCACCGAGTTCACCGGCTACACCATGACCGAGGGCGAGTCGACGATCGTCGGCCTCCTCGTGGACGGTGTCCCCTCGCCCGCCGCCACCGAGGGCGACGAGGTCGAGGTCGTCCTCGACCGCACCCCGTTCTACGCCGAGGGCGGCGGCCAGCTCGCCGACCAGGGCCGCATCCGGCTCGACAGCGGCGCCGTCATCGTGATCCGCGACGTCCAGCAGCCGGTCCCGGGCGTCTCCGTGCACAAGGGATCCGTCCAGGTCGGCGAGGTCACGGTCGGCGCGTCCGCGTACGCGGCCATCGACTCCACCCGCCGCCGCGCCATCGCCCGCGCCCACAGCGCCACGCACCTCACGCACCAGGCGCTGCGCGACGCGCTCGGCCCCACGGCCGCCCAGGCCGGTTCGGAGAACTCCCCGGGCCGCTTCCGCTTCGACTTCGGTTCGCCCGCCGCCGTTCCCGGCACGGTCCTCACCGACGTCGAGCAGAAGATCAACGAGGTCCTGGCCCGCGAGCTCGACGTGCAGGCCGAGGTCATGTCGCTGGCCGAGGCGAAGAAGCAGGGCGCCATCGCGGAGTTCGGCGAGAAGTACGGCGAGCGGGTCCGGGTCGTCACGATCGGGGACTTCTCCAAGGAGCTCTGCGGCGGTACGCACGTCCACAACACCGCCCAGCTCGGCCTGGTCAAGCTGCTCGGTGAGTCGTCCATCGGGTCCGGCGTGCGCCGCATCGAGGCCCTGGTGGGCGTCGACGCGTACAACTTCCTGGCCAGGGAGCACACGGTCGTCGCCCAGCTCCAGGAGCTGGTCAAGGGCCGTCCCGAGGAGCTGCCGGAGAAGATCGCGGGCATGCTCGGCAAGCTGAAGGACGCCGAGAAGGAGATCGAGAAGTTCCGCGCGGAGAAGGTCCTCGCGGCCGCCGCCGGTCTCGTGGACTCCGCGATCGACGTCCGGGGCGTCGCCCTGGTCACCGGCCAGGTCCCGGACGGCACCTCCGCCGACGACCTGCGCAAGCTCGTCCTCGACGTGCGCGGCCGCATCCAGGGCGGCCGACCGGCCGTCGTCGCGCTGTTCACGACGGCCAACGGGCGCCCGCTGACCGTCATCGCGACCAACGAGGCGGCCCGCGAGCGCGGCCTCAAGGCCGGCGACCTCGTCCGTACCGCCGCCAAGACCCTCGGCGGCGGGGGCGGCGGCAAGCCGGACGTCGCGCAGGGCGGCGGCCAGAACCCGGAGGCGATCGGCGACGCCGTCGCCGCCGTCGAACGCCTCGTCACCGAGACGGCGTGACACCGGACATGACGCAGATGCGCCGAGGTCGCCGGCTGGCGATCGACGTCGGGGACGCCCGGATCGGGGTCGCCTCGTGCGACCCCGACGGGATCCTCGCGACGCCGGTGGAGACCGTGCCGGGACGCGATGTCCCGGCCGCCCACCGGCGGCTGGGGCAGATCGTCGCGGAGTACGAGCCGATCGAGGTCGTCGTCGGGCTGCCGCGCTCCCTGGGCGGCGGCGAGGGCCCGGCCGCCGCCAAGGTCCGCGCCTTCGCCGATGTGCTCGCCCGAGCGGTCGCACCCATTCCGGTGCGCTTGCTGGACGAGAGGATGACCACAGTGACGGCAAGCCAGGGGCTGCGCGCCTCGGGCGTGAAGTCCAAAAAAGGCCGATCCGTCATCGACCAGGCTGCCGCTGTGGTGATCCTGCAGAACGCTCTGGAGTCGGAGCGCGCTTCGGGCAATCCGCCGGGCGAGGCCGTCGAAGTAGTGGTCTGATCGCAATACGGTAACGTTCCGCGCGATGCGGCGGTGTTCGAACAAACACCGCACAGCAAAGAGACGGAACATCGTCTCGCGGCTCAAGGGGATCGATGACTGAGTATGGCCGGGGCCCCGGCTCCGAACCGTGGCATCCCGAGGACCCCTTGTACGGGGACCAGGGGTGGGGCGGCCAGCAGCCTGCCAACGGCCAGGTCCAGTACGACGGCCAGAACCAGTACGGCGCCCAGCAGCAGTACCCGCAGGGCCAGGGCCACTACGACCCGTACCAGCAGCAGCCGCAGGACCCGTACGCGCAGCAGCAGTACCAGCAGCAGGATCCCTACGCGCAGCAGCAGCAACAGCCGCAGGACCCGTACGCCCAGCAGCAGTACCAGCAGCAGGCGTACGGGAACCAGCACCCGCAGGACCCGTACGGGCAGCAGCCCCAGCAGCCGCAGCCCGGCTACGACACCGGCTGGGACACGGGCCAGCAGGCGGTGCCGCCGTACGAGGGGCAGCCCGTCGCCACGTACGGCTACGGCGAGACGAACGACTACTACGGAACCCCTGAGGCGTACCCGCCCCCGCAGCCCCCGGGCCGCCGCGAGGCCGCACCGGCCCCGGCCCCGGCTCCGGAGCCGGCCCCGGACTGGGACCCGGAGGAGCCGCCGGAGGAGACCCACCCCTTCTTCACGGGTGTGGACGAGAAGGACGACCGCAAGGCGCCCCGGGACGACGACTACGACGACGATGACGACGACCGCGACACCCGCGACGGGGGCGGCGAGCGTCGGGGCAAGGGCAAGAAGAAGAAGGGCCGCAGCGGCTGCGCGTGCCTGGTCGTCTCCCTCGTCCTGGTCGCCGGCGTCGGCGGCGCGGGCTACTACGGCTACTCCTTCTACCAGGACCGCTTCGGCCCCGCCCCGGACTACTCGGGCAGCGGCTCGGGCTCGGTCGAGGTGGAGATCCCGAAGGGCGCGTTCGGGTACGACATCGGCAACATCCTGAAGAAGGCGGGCGTCGTGAAGAGCGTCGACGCCTTCGTCTCGGCGCAGAACGAGAACCCGAAGGGCAAGGGGATCCAGGCCGGGGTCTACCTCCTCCACTCGCAGATGTCGGCGGCCGAGGCCGTGAAGATGATGGTGGACCCGAAGAGCCAGAATCTCCTGATCATCCCGGAGGGCACGCCGAACCGGCTGGTCTACGCCTCCATCGACACCAAGCTGGGCGTCGCCAAGGGAACGACCGCCAAGGTGGCCAAGAAGGAGTCCGGCAGCCTGGGCCTCCCGGGCTGGGCGAAGAACCACGAGGGCGTTCTCGACCCTCTGGAGGGCTTCCTCTACCCCGCCGCCTATCCGGTCACCAAGGGCATGAAGCCGGAGACGGTCCTCAAGTCGATGGTCTCCCGCGCCAACGAGGAGTACGAGAAGGCCGACCTGGCGGAGAACGCCAAGAAGCTCAAGCTGGAAAGCCCCTGGCAGCTGATCACCGTGGCGAGCCTCGTCCAGGCCGAGGGCAAGTACAAGCACGACTTCGACAAGGTCGCGCGGGTCGTCTACAACCGGCTCAAGCCCAACAACGTCGAGACCAACGGGCTGCTCGACTTCGACTCCACGGTGAACTACGCCAAGAAGCAGAGCACGCTGGATACCGGGGCCGTCTCGGACCTCCGGAACTTCAAGCACCCGTACAACACGTACTACATCCATGGCCTGCCGCCGGGCCCCATCAACAACCCCGGTGACGCGGCCCTGCAGTCCGCCATAAAGCCCACCCCCGGCCCCTGGTACTACTTCGTCTCGGTGACCGAGGACAAGACGGTCTTCGCCGTGACCAACGAGGAGCACGAGCGGAACCGCGAGAAGTACAAGAAGGAGCAGTCGGGTCAGTGAGCACCCAGCACCGAGCGGCCGTCCTCGGCTCGCCCATCGCCCACTCGCTCTCCCCGGTCCTCCACCGGGCCGCCTACGCCGAACTCGGCCTCGACGACTGGTCGTACGGCCGGTTCGAGGTCGACGAGCAGGCGCTGCCCGGGTTCATCGAGGGGCTGGACGGCAGCTGGGCCGGGCTTTCGCTGACCATGCCGCTGAAGCGGGCCGTCATCCCGCTGCTCGACGGGATCACCGCCACCGCCGCCTCCGTCGAGGCCGTGAACACCGTGGTCTTCGGCGAGGACGGCCGCCGCACCGGCGACAACACCGACATCCCGGGCGTGGTCGCCGCCCTGGGCGAACGCGGCGTCGAGAAGGTCGAGTCCGCCGCCATCCTCGGCGCCGGCGCCACCGCGTCCTCCGCGCTGGCGGCGCTGTCCGGCATCTGCGCCGGACCCGTCACCGCGTACGTCCGCAGCGCGGCCCGCGCCGACGAGATGCGCGGCTGGGGCGAACGGCTCGGCGTCGACGTCCGCATCGCCGACTGGGCCGAGGCCGACCGGGCGCTGACCGCGCCCCTCGTCATCGCGACCACCCCCGCCGGCGCGGCCGACGCGCTGGCCGGGGCCGTGCCGGAACGGGCAGGCACTCTCTTCGACGTGCTGTACGAGCCGTGGCCGACCCGGCTCGCCTCCGCCTGGGCCAACCATGGCGGCGCAGTCGTCGGAGGCCTCGACCTCCTCGTGCACCAGGCGGTCCTCCAGGTCGAGCAGATGACGGGGCTGGGCGCCCCGCTCGGCGTCATGCGTGCCGCGGGAGAAGCGGCGCTGACCGGGCGCTCGCAGAACGTCTCCCTCTGACACACCGGCGCCGCCCCCCGGGAGGACACGGCGCCGCGGGAGACTCAGGTCTCGATGTTGACCAAGCAGGTCTTGTAGGTCACGATCTCGCTGCCCTCCTTGTTGGCGACCTGGATGCCGATGCTGTAGAGCCCGGCGTCGGTCTGGGCGGTGGTGTACCACGTGCGACCGCCCGGAGACCCGCCGTCGTAGGAGTGCCAGGCCCAGTAGGTGACGCCGCCGCCGTAATTGTGGGAGATGAAACGGACCTCGGGATGGTGGCCGTCCGCCGAGATGTCGAGGGCGGTGAGCGACAGGTCGATGGAGTCGATGGTGCCGTTGCTCCACCACCGGTAGCCGAGCTCGCCCTGGGCGCCGCCCGAGGTGCAGGTCAGGTAGCGCCAGTCGGAGTTGCCCGTGGGGCCGGCGTACGCGGTGCCGCCGAGCGTGACCGACAGGGCCAGGGCGGTGCCCATGGCGAGGGATATCAGCGATTTACGCATGCGAGTCATCCTTGTGAATCAAGTGTGCGCAATTGTTGTGGCGTGATTTTCACAGGCTCCTGATAAGGCGTCAAACTACTTTCAATTTGTCTCTTCATTTGCCTTGTATGGCATATGAATGAGTGAATGAAATGAATTTCCCGTTTGGTCTGGTCGGTCGTGCCCGGGACAGGGCCGTCCGTCTGCTGGACCGGCGGCGGGCCGGGCGCCCCGGTCGTGGGAGGATCGGGGGCGGCGGGCCAGGGCCGCGCACCCGGTCGCGCCGCTGGATTTCAGGCGCGAGCATGAGGAGCACCGTTGAGCAGGTTGCGCTGGCTGACCGCGGGGGAGTCGCACGGCCCCGCACTGGTGGCGACGCTGGAGGGCCTTCCCGCCGGCGTCCCGGTCACCACGGAGATGGTGGCGGACGCGCTCGCCCGGCGACGGCTCGGCTACGGCCGCGGTGCGCGGATGAAGTTCGAGCAGGACGAGGTCACCTTCCTCGGCGGTGTCCGGCACGGCCTGACCATGGGCTCCCCGGTCGCCGTGATGGTCGGCAACACCGAGTGGCCCAAGTGGGAGCAGGTCATGTCGGCCGACCCGGTCGACCCCCAGGTGCTGGCCGAACAGGCCCGTAACGCCCCGCTGACCCGGCCCCGCCCCGGCCACGCCGACCTCGCCGGGATGCAGAAGTACGGCTTCGACGAGGCCCGCCCGGTCCTGGAGCGCGCCAGCGCCCGGGAGACCGCCGCCCGCGTCGCCCTCGGTGCCGTCGCCCGGTCCTACCTCAAGGAGACCGCGGGCATCGAGATCGTCAGCCACGTCGTGGAGCTGGCCGCAGCCAAGGCGCCGTACGGGGTCTACCCCGTCCCCTCCGACGTGGACCGGCTCGACGCAGACCCGGTGCGCTGCCTCGACGCCGACGCGAGCAAGGCGATGGTCGCCGAGATCGACCAGGCCCACAAGGACGGCGACACCCTCGGCGGCGTCGTCGAGGTGCTGGCGTACGGCGTGCCCGTCGGCCTCGGCTCGCACGTCCACTGGGACCGTCGGCTCGACGCCCGCCTCGCCGGGGCGCTCATGGGCATCCAGGCCATCAAGGGCGTCGAGGTCGGCGACGGCTTCGACCTCGCCCGGGTGCCCGGGTCCAAGGCGCACGACGAGATCCTGGTGACCGAGGACGGCATCAAGCGCGCTTCCGGCCGGGCCGGCGGCACCGAGGGCGGCCTCTCCACCGGCGAGCTGCTGCGCGTCCGCGCCGCGATGAAGCCGATCGCCACCGTGCCGCGCGCGCTGGCCACCGTCGACGTGGTGACCGGTGAGCCCGCCAAGGCCCACCACCAGCGCTCCGATGTCTGCGCCGTCCCGGCCGCCGGGATCGTCGCCGAGGCGATGGTCGCCCTGGTCCTGGCCGACGCGGTGGCGGAGAAGTTCGGCGGCGACAGCGTCCCCGAGACCCGCCGCAACGTGACGTCGTACCTCGACCACCTCCAGATCCGATGACCGGACCCCTGGTCGTCCTCGTCGGACCCATGGGCGTCGGCAAGTCCACGGTCGGCGAGCTGCTCGCCGACCGGCTGGGCACCGGCTACCGGGACACCGACGCGGACGTCGTCGCGACCGCGGGCAAGCCCATCGCCGAGATCTTCTACGACGAGGGCGAGGACCACTTCCGGGCGCTGGAGCGGGAGGCCGTCCGCGCCGCTGTCGCCGAGCACACCGGCGTCCTCTCGCTCGGCGGCGGGGCCGTCCTGGACGAGTCGACCCGCGCGCTGCTCGCCGGCCACCCGGTCGTCTACCTCTCGATGGACGTGGACGAAGCGGTCAAGCGGGTCGGGCTCAACACCGCCCGCCCGCTGCTCGCGGTCAACCCGCGCCGGCAGTGGCGCGAGCTGATGGAGGCCCGCCGGCACCTCTACACCGAGGTCGCCCGCACGGTCGTCGCCACCGACGAGCGCACACCCGAAGAGGTCGCCCAGGCGGTCCTCGACGCACTGGAGTTGCCGGACGGGGCCCCGTCCGGCCGGGAGAACACACCATGACCCAGCAGGCACCCACCCGCGTCCGCATCGCAGGCAGCGCGGGCACCGACCCGTACGAGGTACTGATCGGCCGGCAGCTCCTCGGCGAGCTGCCCGGGCTCATCGGTGAGCGGGCCAAGCGGGTCGCGGTCCTCCATCCCGAGGCGCTCGCCGAGACCGGTGAGGCGGTCCGCCAGGATCTCGCCGGCCAGGGCTACGAGGCCATCGCGATCCAGCTGCCCAACGCGGAGGAGGCCAAGACCGTCGAGGTCGCCGCCTACTGCTGGAAGGCGCTCGGCCAGACCGGCTTCACCCGCACCGACGTCATCGTCGGCGTCGGCGGCGGCGCCACCACCGACGTGGCGGGCTTCGTCGCCGCGTCCTGGCTGCGCGGGGTGCGCTGGATCGCCGTACCGACGACCGTGCTCGGCATGGTCGACGCGGCCGTCGGCGGCAAGACCGGCATCAACACCGCCGAGGGCAAGAACCTCGTCGGCGCCTTCCACCCCCCGGCCGGTGTCCTCTGCGACCTGGCCGCCCTGGACTCGCTGCCCGTCCACGACTACGTCTCCGGCATGGCCGAGATCATCAAGGCCGGCTTCATCGCCGACCCGGTGATCCTCGACCTGATCGAGCAGGACCCGCAGGCCGCCCGGACGCCCGCCGGACCGCACACCGCGGAGCTCATCGAGCGCTCCATCCGGGTCAAGGCCGACGTCGTGTCCAGCGACCTCAAGGAGTCCGGTCTCCGCGAGATCCTGAACTACGGCCACACCCTGGGCCACGCGATCGAGAAGAACGAGCGCTACAAGTGGCGCCACGGCGCCGCCGTCTCCGTCGGCATGGTCTTCGCCGCCGAACTGGGCCGGCTGGCCGGCCGCCTGGACGACGCCACCGCCGACCGGCACCGGGCGATCCTCGAATCCGTCGGGCTGCCCCTCACCTACCGGGGCGACCAGTGGCCCAAGCTGCTGGAGAACATGAAGGTCGACAAGAAGTCGCGCGGGGACCTGCTGCGGTTCATCGTCCTGGACGGCCTCGGCAAGCCCGTCGTCCTGGAGGGCCCCGACCCGGCCGTCCTGCTCGCCGCCTACGGGGAGGTCTCGGCATGACCCGCCGGGTCCTCGTGCTCAACGGCCCCAACCTCGGCCGCCTCGGCTCCCGCGAGCCCGACGTCTACGGCTCCACGTCGTACGCCGGGCTCGTGGAGGCGTGCCGCACCCTCGGCAAGGAACTCGGCTTCGACGCCGACGTGCGCGAGACCAACGACGAGGGCGAACTGATCCGCTGGCTCCACGAGGCCGCCGACGGATCGATTCCGGTCGTCATCAACCCCGGTGCCTTCACGCACTATTCGTACGGCATGCGGGACGCGGCCGCCCAGCGCACGGCCCCGCTGATCGAGGTCCACATCTCGAATCCGTACGCGCGGGAGGAATTCCGCCACACCTCGGTGATCGCCCCGGTCGCCAGCGGAACCGTGGCCGGATTCGGCATCGGTTCCTACCGTCTCGCCCTGCGCGCCCTGGCGGAGGAACTCGCGGACTGAGCAGGCCCTCACGGAGCGCCGGGCACTTCGTACCTGTCCCGGCCGTTGTCCGTGTGGCGGCCGGGGAAGGTACGGTTGCCGTTGCACCAGCGCCAGTTGCCTGTACGAGACGGAGTTGCACCGGATGCAGCACGCAGTGGGGGCCCCGCTGCCTCCGCCCCAGGGTCCCGGAAACGGCCCCGCCGGCTGGTCGCACCAGGCCCAGCACCCCGGCCCGCCGCACCAGCCCCCGGCCGGGCACCCCGGGCCGCCGCCCGCGGGCCCGCCCGCGCCGCAGGGGCACGGCTGGAGCGGACCGGCGCCGCAGCAGGCCCCGGCCCCGGTCGCCCGTGAGACCACCGGGCACATCCAGCTGCCGCCCGGCAGGCCCGTACCGCTGCCGGCGCCGCCCGCCGGGCCCGGCACGGGCAACGCGACGCTCGCGGTGCTCCTCATCGGCCCGGCGGGCGCCGGCAAGACCACGGTCGCCCGGCTCTGGGCGGCCCGCCGCCGGGTGCCCACCGCCCACGTCAGCCTGGACGACGTCCGGGAGTGGGTCTGCTCCGGCTTCGCGGACCCGCAGGCCGGGTGGAACGACCAGTCGGAGGCGCAGTACCGCCTGGCCCGCCGCACCTGCGGCTTCGCCGCCCGCAACTTCCTGGCCAACGGGATCTCCTGCATCCTGGACGACGCCGTCTTCCCGGACCGGCCGGTCGTCGGCCTCGGCGGCTGGAAGCGGCACGTCGGTCCCGGGCTCCTGCCCGTCGTGCTGCTGCCCGGCCTGGAGATCGTCCTGGAGCGCAACGCCGAGCGCAGCGGCAACCGCCGCCTCTCCGACGAGGAGGTCGCCCGCATCCACGGCCGGATGGCCGGCTGGTACGGCTCCGGGCTCCCGATCATCGACAACTCGACGTACGACGTGGAGACCACCGCCCGGGTCCTGGACGACATACTCGCCCGGTCCCTGGCCAGCCCCCCTTCCTGGTGAGGCGGCGGCCGCCCCCCGGTCGGCTGCGCCCGCCGGGCGGACCCGGCGCCCCGCTCGTACGCTCGACGCATGTCAGAGGTGTACGCCGTCCGACGCGGGCTGCTCCGCGACCGGTGCGCCGCAGTCGGGTCCGCGGCCGCCCTGGTCTCCCGCCCCGCCAACGTCCGCTACCTGGCCGGGGGAGCGCCCCCGGGTGCCGTGCTCCTGCTCGGACCCGGCGAGGACGTCCTGCTCTGCCCGCGCCCGCCCACCGGTGACCCGGCCGACGGGCGCACCGACGAGCACCTGCGGGTCGACCCGCTGCCGGTGGCGGGCGGGGACCCCGTGGTCGCCGCCGCCGACCTCGCCGCGGCGGCCGGCGCGGAGTCGCTGGCCGTCGAGGAGCACGACCTGACGGTCGCCCGGCACCGGGCCATGGCCTCGGTCGCCCCGAAGCTGCGGCTGGCCGACCTGGGCGCGACGGTCGAGCAGTTGCGCATCGTCAAGGACGAGGAGGAGATCGGCTGCCTGCGGATCGCGGCCGAGATCACCGACCAGGCCCTGGGCGAACTCCTCGAATCGATCCTCGTCGGCCGCACCGAACGCCACCTGGCGCTGGAGCTGGAGCGCCGGCTGGTGGACCACGGCGCCGACGGCCCCGCCTTCGCGACCTCCGTCGCCACCGGCCCCAACTCGGGACGCGGCCGCCACCGGCCCTCGGACCGGAGGGTCGAGGAAGGAGATTTCCTCTCGGTGTGCCTGGGCGCCAACTACCGCGGCTACCGCTGCGAGATCGGCCGGACCTTCGTCATCGGAACGGCGCCCGCCGACTGGCAGATCGAGCTGTACGAGCTGGTTTTCGCCGCTCAGCGGGCCGGTCGCGAGGCGCTGCAGCCCGGCGCCGAGTACCGCGACGTGGACCGGGCCGCCCGCCATCTCCTGGACTCCGCGGGCCACGGTGAGGGCCTGGCGCCCTACACGGGCCACGGGGTGGGGCTCGAAATCGACGAGGACCCGCAGCTGGCACCCGCGGCCATGGGTAAACTGGACGCTTGTGTGCCGGTCACCGTCGAACCGGGGGTCCACCTCCCGGGCCGGGGCGGGGTCCGGATCGATGACACGCTCGTCGTGCGCCCCGAGGCGGACGGCGGACCCGAGCTACTCACCATTACGACCAAGGAGCTGCTCGCGCTCTAGCGCGCGTCCCTCGGTCGTTCCACCAGCTTCAGCCCAGGAGATTCCGCAACCGTGGCTTCCACGAACGACCTCAAGAACGGCATGGTGCTCAAGCTCGACGGGGGCCAGCTCTGGTCCGTAGTCGAGTTCCAGCACGTCAAGCCCGGCAAGGGCCCGGCCTTCGTGCGCACCAAGCTCAAGAACGTGCTCTCCGGCAAGGTCGTCGACAAGACCTTCAACGCAGGCATCAAGGTCGAGACGGCCACGGTCGACCGACGCGACATGCAGTTCTCGTACATGGACGGCGACTACTTCGTCTTCATGGACATGGACACGTACGACCAGCTGATGGTCGACCGCAAGGCCGTCGGAGACACCGCCAACTTCCTGATCGAGGGCTTCACCGCCTCCGTCGCCCAGCACGACGGCGAGGTGCTGTACGTCGAGCTGCCGGCCGCCGTCGAGCTGAAGATCCAGCACACCGACCCGGGCGTGCAGGGCGACCGCTCCACCGGCGGCACCAAGCCGGCCACCCTGGAGACCGGTTACGAGATCGGCGTCCCGCTGTTCATCACCACGGGTGAGACGATCAAGGTCGACACCCGCTCGGGCGAATACATCAGCCGGGTGAACAAGTAGTCGTGGCTGCTCGTAACACGGCGCGCAAGCGCGCCTTCCAGATCCTCTTCGAGGCCGACCAGCGGGGCGAGTCCGTGCTGACGGTCCTCGCGGACTGGGTACGGCACTCGCGGTCCGACACCCGCCAGCCGCCGGTCACCGAGTACACGATGGAGCTCGTGGAGGGGTACGCGCAGTACGCGGACCGCATCGACGACCTCATCGTCACCTACGCCGTGGACTGGGAGCTCGACCGCATGCCGGTCGCCGACCGGAACATCCTGCGACTCGGTGCCTACGAGCTGATCTGGGTCGACGGGACCCCGGACGCGGTGGTCATCGACGAGGCGGTGCAGATCGCCAAGGAGTTCTCCACCGACGACTCCCCGTCCTTCGTGAACGGCCTGCTGGCCCGTTTCAAGGACCTCAAGCCGAATCTCCGCCGGGAGCAGTGACCCCGCCGGCGGCGTTCCGCCGACGAAGGGCCCATGGCTGAAGCCGTGGGCCCTTCGGCATGCCCGCGCGCATTCTGGGGGCGGACGAGAAAAAGCCGGGCCCGGCGGGGCGCCCGTGCGGGGCCCCGCCGAACCCGGCGGCACGTTTCTCCGAGGGGCTGCTCAGCCCTCGTCGTGGGCGACGGCGCGGCGCGCGTCCGCGTCGAGCACGCCCCAGCTGATCAGCTGCTCGGTCAGCACCGAAGGCGACTGGTCGTAGATCACGGCCAGCGTGCGCAGGTCGTCCTGGCGGATCGACAGCACCTTGCCGTTGTAGTCGCCGCGCTGGCTCTGGATCGTCGCCGCGTAGCGCTGGAGGGGGCCTGCCTTCTCCGGGGGCACGTGCGCCAGGCGCTCCAGCTGGAGGACCAGCTTCGGCGGCGGCTCGGCGGCACCGCCGGGCGTCGTGCCGGGCAGGAGCTCCTGGACCGGGACGCCGTAGAAGTCCGCCAGCTCGGCAAGGCGCTGCACGGTCACGGCACGGTCGCCGCGCTCGTACGAACCGACCACGACGGCCTTCCAGCGGCCCTGCGACTTCTCCTCCACGCCGTGGAGGGAGAGGCCCTGCTGGGTGCGGATGGCGCGGAGCTTGGCCCCGAGCTGTTTTGCGTATTCGCTGGACATAAGGCTCCCCGGACGCTGGAACGTACGCGGCTGGGCCGCGTGGCTGGTAACTCACTGTGAGGTTACGCAGCGTTACTTGGTCGCGTCAAGCTGAGATGGTCCGTACCGGCTTTCCCCGGGGGTGCGGGCGAGTTCCGGAACGGGCCCTGGTAACGTGGATGACGCAATTTCGACGTCCTTTAAGGTCCGTCCCGTGAGGCGGAGAAGGAGGTCCGTTTCTTATGGACGCACAGTACGACGCCACCGGCAATGCGGCACGCCCCGTTCTGGAGGCCCCCGACATCGCCCGGGTCCTGACCCGCATCGCCCACGAGATCGTCGAGCGCGCCAAGGGCGCCGACGACGTGGTGCTCCTCGGCATCCCGACGCGCGGGGTCTTCCTCGCCCGCCGGCTCGCCGCCAAGCTCGAAGAGATCACCGGCCGCACGATGCCGGTCGGCTCCCTCGACACCACGATGTACCGCGACGACCTCCGGCTGCGCCCCGCGCGCACCCTGGCCCGCACCGAGATCCCCGGTGACGACATCGAGGGCCGCCTGGTCGTCCTCGTGGACGACGTCCTCTTCTCCGGCCGCACGATCCGCGCCGCCCTCGACGCGCTCGGCGACATCGGCAGGCCCCGAGCGGTGCAGCTCGCGGTCCTGGTGGACCGCGGCCACCGCGAACTGCCGATCCGCGCCGACTACGTCGGCAAGAACCTCCCCACGTCACTGCGGGAGACGGTCAAGGTCCAGCTCGCCGAGGAGGACGGCCGCGACGCCGTGCTGCTCGGGGTCGAGCAGGCCGCCCCCGCGGTCGAGCGTTAGCTCACGCCCGTACGGCCCGCCCGCCGTGCGGCGGCTTCCGCGCGCCCGCATGCCTGAATCCTCCAGCCACCCGGAGAACACCCAGATGAAGCGTCACCTCATCTCGGCCGCCGACCTCACCCGCGACGACGCCGTCCTGATCCTCGACACCGCCGAGGAGATGGCCAGGGTCGCGGACCGGCCGATCAAGAAGCTCCCGACCCTGCGCGGCCGGACCGTCGTCAACCTCTTCTTCGAGGACTCGACGCGTACCCGCATCTCCTTCGAAGCGGCCGCCAAGCGGCTGTCCGCCGACGTCATCAACTTCTCCGCGAAGGGCTCCTCCGTCTCCAAGGGCGAATCCCTCAAGGACACCGCCCTGACCCTGGAGGCGATGGGCGCCGACGCCGTCGTCATCCGCCACGGCGCCTCCGGAGCCCCGTACCGGCTCGCCACCTCCGGCTGGATCGACGGCGCCGTCGTCAACGCCGGCGACGGCACCCACGAGCACCCCACCCAGGCCCTCCTGGACGCCTTCACGATGCGCCGCAGGCTCGTCGGCGCCGACGCCGGGCTCGGCAAGGACCTGGACGGCCGCCGCATCACCATCGTCGGCGACATCCTGCACAGCCGGGTCGCCCGCTCCAACGTCCACCTGCTGAACACGCTCGGCGCCCACGTCACCCTCGTAGCCCCGCCGACCCTGGTCCCGGTCGGCGTCGAGCAGTGGCCCTGCGACGTCAGCTACAGCCTGGACGAGGTGCTGCCCCAGTCCGACGCTGTGATGATGCTCCGTGTGCAGCGCGAGCGGATGAACGCCGCCTACTTCCCGACCGAGCGCGAGTACTCGCGCCGCTACGGCCTGGACGGCGAGCGGATGGCGAGGATGCCCGAGCACGCCGTCGTCATGCACCCCGGGCCCATGGTCCGCGGCATGGAGATCACCGCCGAGGTCGCCGACTCCGACCGCTGCACGGTCGTGGAGCAGGTCGCCAACGGCGTCTCCATCCGCATGGCCGTGCTCTACCTGCTGCTCGGCGGCTACGAGTCGGCCACACCGACCGCCCCCGCCGCCCGTACCGAGGAGAACAAGTAACCATGAGCAAGATCCTTATCCGCGGTGCGAAGGTACTCGGCGGCGACCCGCAGGACCTCCTCATCGACGGCGAGACCATCGCCGCCGTCGGCACCGGCCTCGACGCCGGCGACGCCACCGTGATCGAGGCGGCCGGCCAGGTCCTGCTGCCCGGCCTGGTCGACCTCCACACCCACCTGCGCGAGCCCGGCCGCGAGGACTCCGAGACCGTCCTCACCGGAACCAAGGCCGCCGCGGCCGGCGGCTTCACCGCCGTCCACGCCATGGCCAACACCTTCCCGGTCGCCGACACCGCCGGTGTGGTCGAGCAGGTCTGGCGCCTCGGCAAGGAGTCCGGCTACTGCGACGTCCAGCCCGTCGGGGCCGTCACCCTCGGCCTGGAGGGCAAGCAGCTCGCCGAGCTCGGCGCCATGCACGACTCCGCCGCCGGGGTGAAGGTCTTCTCCGACGACGGGAAGTGCGTGGACGACGCGGTCATCATGCGCCGCGCCCTGGAGTACGTGAAGGCGTTCGACGGCGTCGTCGCCCAGCACGCCCAGGAGCCCCGCCTCACCGAGGGCGCCCAGATGAACGAGGGCGTCGTCTCGGCCGAGCTGGGCCTCGGCGGCTGGCCCGCCGTCGCCGAGGAGTCGATCATCGCCCGCGACGTCCTGCTCGCCGCGCACGTCGGCTCCCGGGTCCACATCTGCCACCTGTCGACCGCGGGCTCCGTGGAGATCGTGCGCTGGGCCAAGTCCAAGGGCTGGAACGTCACCGCCGAGGTCACCCCGCACCACCTGCTGCTCACCGACGAGCTCGTCCGGTCCTACAACCCGGTCTACAAGGTGAACCCGCCGCTGCGCACCGAGGCCGACGTGATGGCGCTGCGCGAGGCCCTGGCCGACGGCACGATCGACTGCGTCGCCACGGACCACGCCCCGCACCCGCACGAGGACAAGGACTGCGAGTGGGCCGCGGCCGCCATGGGCATGGTGGGCCTGGAGACCGCGCTCTCCGTGGTCCAGCAGACGATGGTCGAGACCGGGCTGCTCGACTGGGCCGGTGTCGCCGACCGCATGTCGGCCCGCCCCGCGGCCATCGGACGGCTCGAAGGACACGGCCGCCCCGTCTCGGCCGGTGAGCCCGCCAACCTCACGCTGGTCGATCCGGCATACCGTGGAGAGGTGGACCCCGCGGGCTTCGCCTCCCGCAGCCGCAACACCCCGTACGAGGGGCGCGAGCTGCCGGGCCGAGTGACCCACACCTTCCTGCGGGGCCGTGCCACGGTCGTCGACGGGAAGCTCGCGTGACAACACAGACCCTGTACCAACTCGCCGCCGAGCAGAAGTCGGCGGAAGTGACCGACTGGTCCGCACGGATCAGCTGGGTGATCGGACTCGTCGTCCTCGTCGTGTTCGTCTACTGGCTCATGCGTCAGGGCTGGAAGTGGCGCGGGAACCTCCAGTCCGACCTGCCCGCCCCGGCCACCGCGCCGGAGGGCTCCGCGGACGGCGAGAAGCTGCTCACCCTCTCCGGCCGCTACCACGCGTCGACCACGGCCGGGCAGTGGCTCGACCGGATCGTCGCCCACGGCCTCGGCACCCGCAGCCGCGTCGAGCTCACCCTCACCGCGAAGGGCCTCGACGTCGTACGGCCCGGCGCCGCGGACTTCTTCGTCCCGGCGGCCGACCTGCGCGGTGCCCGCACCGAAAGGGCACTGGCGGGCAAGGTCCTGCCCGAGGGCGGCCTCCTCGTCATCACCTGGGCGCTCGGCGACCGGCTGATCGACTCCGGATTCCGCTCCGACCACTCGGCCGAACACCCCGCCTGGGTCGACGCCGTCAACCACCTCACCAGCACTACGGAAGGCATCGCACGATGACGACCTCCACCCGGGGAACCCAGGTTCCCGCCGTACTCGTCCTGGAGGACGGCCGCACCTTCCGCGGCCGCGCCTACGGGGCTGTGGGGGAGACCTTCGGCGAGGCGGTCTTCTCCACCGGCATGACCGGCTACCAGGAGACGCTGACCGACCCCTCGTACCACCGCCAGGTCGTCGTGATGACCGCCCCGCACGTCGGCAACACCGGCGTCAACGACGAGGACCCCGAGTCCCAGCGGATCTGGGTCTCCGGCTACGTCGTCCGCGACCCCGCCCGCACCCCCTCCAACTGGCGCTCCCGCCGCACCCTCGACGAGGAGCTGGCGAACCAGGGCGTCGTCGGCATCAGCGGCATCGACACCCGCGCCCTCACCCGCCACCTGCGCGAGCGCGGCGCCATGCGCGTCGGCATCTTCTCCGGCGAGGCCGTCACCGGCGAGGCGGCGATGCTGGCCCGCGTCCAGGAGGCCCCCGAGATGAAGGGCGCCGACCTGTCCGCGGAGGTCGCCACCAAGGAGGCGTACGTCGTCCCCGCGATCGGCACCAAGAAGTTCACGGTCGCCGCGGTCGACCTCGGCATCAAGGGCATGACCCCGCACCGGATGGCCGAGCGCGGCATCGAGGTCCACGTGCTGCCCGCCACCGCCACCCTGGAGGAGGTCTACGCGGTCGCCCCGGACGGCGTCTTCTTCTCCAACGGTCCCGGCGACCCGTCCACCGCCGACCACCCCGTCGCGCTGATGCGGGGCGTCCTGGAGCGGAAGACCCCGCTCTTCGGCATCTGCTTCGGCAACCAGATCCTGGGCCGCGCGCTCGGCTTCGGCACGTACAAGCTGAAGTACGGCCACCGCGGCATCAACCAGCCCGTGCAGGACCGCTCGACCGGCAAGGTCGAGGTCACCGCGCACAACCACGGCTTCGCCGTCGACGCCCCCCTCGACAAGGTCTCCGACACCGCCTACGGGCGCGCCGAGGTCTCCCACGTATGCCTGAACGACCAGGTCGTCGAGGGCCTTCAGCTGCTCGACCGGCCGGCCTTCAGCGTCCAGTACCACCCCGAGGCGGCCGCGGGCCCGCACGACGCCGCGTACCTCTTCGACCGCTTCGTTTCCCTGATGGAGGGCCAGCGTGCCTAAGCGCTCCGATATCCAGTCCGTCCTGGTCATCGGCTCCGGTCCGATCGTCATCGGGCAGGCCGCCGAGTTCGACTACTCCGGTACCCAGGCGTGCCGCGTGCTCAAGGCCGAGGGCCTGCGCGTCATCCTGGTGAACTCCAACCCGGCGACGATCATGACCGACCCGGAGATCGCCGACGCCACCTACGTCGAGCCGATCACCCCGGAATTCGTCGAGAAGATCATCGCGAAGGAGCGCCCCGACGCGCTGCTGCCCACCCTGGGCGGCCAGACCGCGCTGAACACCGCGATCTCCATGCACGACAACGGTGTGCTGGAGAAGTACGGCGTCGAGCTCATCGGAGCCAACGTCGAGGCCATCAACAAGGGCGAGGACCGCGACCTCTTCAAGGGTGTCGTGGAGGCCGTCAAGGAGAAGATCGGCTACGGCGAGTCCGCCCGCTCGGTCATCTGCCACTCCATGGACGACGTCCTCGCCGGCGTCGACACCCTCGGCGGCTACCCCGTCGTCGTCCGCCCCTCCTTCACCATGGGCGGCGCCGGCTCCGGCTTCGCCCACGACGAGGAGGAGCTGCGCCGCATCGCGGGCCAGGGCCTCACGCTCTCCCCCACCACCGAGGTGCTGCTCGAAGAGTCCATCCTCGGCTGGAAGGAGTACGAGCTGGAGCTGATGCGCGACCGCAACGACAACGTCGTGGTCGTCTGCTCCATCGAGAACTTCGACCCGATGGGCGTCCACACCGGCGACTCGATCACCGTCGCCCCGGCGATGACCCTCACCGACCGCGAGTACCAGCGGCTGCGCGACATCGGCATCGCGATCATCCGCGAGGTCGGCGTCGACACCGGCGGCTGCAACATCCAGTTCGCGATCGACCCCACCGACGGCCGCGTCATCGTCATCGAGATGAACCCGCGCGTCTCCCGCTCCTCGGCGCTCGCCTCCAAGGCCACCGGCTTCCCGATCGCGAAGATCGCCGCCAAGCTGGCCGTCGGCTACACGCTGGACGAGATCCCCAACGACATCACCGAGAAGACCCCGGCCTCCTTCGAGCCGACCCTCGACTACGTCGTCGTCAAGGCCCCGCGCTTCGCCTTCGAGAAGTTCCCCTCCGCCGACTCCACCCTCACCACCACCATGAAGTCGGTGGGCGAGGCCATGGCGATCGGCCGGAACTTCACCGAGGCCCTGCAGAAGGCCCTGCGCTCCCTGGAGAAGAAGGGCTCGCAGTTCACCTTCACCGGCGACCCGGGTGACAAGGCCGAGCTGCTGGCCGAGGCGGTCCGCCCGACCGACGGCCGCATCAACACCGTCATGCAGGCGATCCGGGCCGGTGCCACCCAGGAGGAGGTCTTCGACGCCACGAAGATCGACCCCTGGTTCGTGGACCAGCTCTTCCTGATCAAGGAGATCGCCGACGAGCTGGCCGCCGCGGACAAGCTCGGCCCCGAGCTGCTGGCCGAGGCCAAGCGGCACGGCTTCTCGGACGTCCAGATCGCCGGGATCCGCGGCCTGCGCGAGGACGTCGTCCGCGAGGTCCGCCACGCGCTCGGCATCCGCCCGGTCTACAAGACGGTCGACACCTGCGCAGCCGAGTTCGCCGCGAAGACCCCGTACTTCTACTCCTCCTACGACGAGGAGACCGAGGTCGCGCCCCGCACCAAGCCCGCGGTGATCATCCTGGGCTCCGGCCCCAACCGCATCGGCCAGGGCATCGAGTTCGACTACTCCTGCGTCCACGCCTCCTTCGCGCTCAGCGACGCCGGCTACGAGACCGTGATGGTCAACTGCAACCCGGAGACGGTCTCCACCGACTACGACACGTCCGACCGCCTGTACTTCGAGCCGCTGACGCTGGAGGACGTGCTGGAGATCGTGCACGCCGAGTCGCTGGCGGGCCCGATCGCGGGCGTCGTCGTCCAGCTCGGCGGCCAGACCCCGCTGGGTCTGTCGCAGGCGCTCAAGGACAACGGCGTGCCCGTCGTCGGCACCTCCCCGGAGGCGATCCACGCCGCCGAGGACCGCGGCGCCTTCGGCCGCGTCCTGGCCGAGGCAGGCCTGCCCGCCCCCAAGCACGGCACCGCCACCACCTTCGCCGAGGCCAAGGAGATCGCCGACGAGATCGGCTACCCCGTCCTCGTACGCCCGTCGTACGTGCTCGGCGGACGCGGCATGGAGATCGTGTACGACGAGACCCGGCTCTCCGCGTACATCTCCGAGTCCACCGAGATCAGCCCCACCCGGCCGGTCCTGGTCGACCGCTTCCTGGACGACGCCATCGAGATCGACGTCGACGCCCTCTACGACGGCACCGAGCTCTACCTCGGCGGCGTCATGGAGCACATCGAGGAGGCCGGCATCCACTCCGGCGACTCCGCCTGCGCGCTGCCCCCGATCACCCTCGGCGGCCACGACGTCAAGCGGCTGCGCGCCTCCACGGAGGCCATCGCCAAGGGCGTCGGCGTCCGGGGCCTGATCAACATCCAGTTCGCGCTCTCCGGCGACATCCTCTACGTCCTGGAGGCCAACCCGCGCGCCTCCCGGACCGTGCCCTTCACCTCGAAGGCGACCGCGGTCCCGCTGGCCAAGGCCGCCGCCCGGATCTCGCTGGGCGCGACCGTGGCCGAGCTGCGCGAGGAAGGCCTGCTGCCGAAGAGCGGCGACGGCGGCACGCTGCCGCTGGACGCGCCGATCTCCGTCAAGGAGGCCGTCATGCCGTGGTCGCGCTTCCGCGACATCCACGGCCGCGGCGTCGACACCATCCTCGGCCCGGAGATGCGCTCCACCGGCGAGGTCATGGGCATCGACTCGGTCTTCGGCACCGCGTACGCCAAGTCGCAGGCCGGCGCCTACGGGCCGCTGCCCACCAAGGGCCGCGCCTTCATCTCGGTCGCCAACCGCGACAAGCGCTCGATGATCTTCCCGGCCCGCGAGCTGGTCGCCCACGGCTTCGAGCTGCTGGCCACCTCCGGCACGGCCGAGGTCCTGAAGCGCAACGGCATCAACGCCACGGTCGTGCGCAAGCAGTCCGAGGGCACGGGCCCGAACGGCGAGCCGACCATCGTCCAGCTGATCCACGAGGGCGGTGTCGACCTCATCGTCAACACCCCGTACGGGACCGGCGGCCGGCTCGACGGCTACGAGATCCGCACGGCGGCCGTCTCCCGCTCCGTGCCCTGCCTCACCACGGTGCAGGCGCTCGCCGCGGCCGTCCAGGGCATCGACGCCCTCAACGGCGGAGACGTCGGCGTCCGCTCCCTCCAGGAACACGCGGAACATCTGACCGCGGCCCGCGACTAGAAGCCCACAGGGGGACACCGGAAACGGTGTCCCCCTCTTCATGAGGACACCGTGATGTACAAGTTCTTCTTCCAGCTGGTCTTCAAGCGGATGGACCCCGAGCAGGCCCACTACCTGGCCTTCCGCTGGATCCGCCTCGTCGCCCGCGTCCCCGTGCTGCGCACCTTCGTGGCCGCCGCCCTCGCCCCCCGGTACAAGGAACTGCGCACCGAGGCCCTGGGCCTGCGGATGCACGGCCCCTTCGGGCTCGCCGCCGGCTTCGACAAGAACGCGGTCGCGATCGACGGCATGGCGATGCTCGGCTTCGACCACGTCGAGATCGGCACCGTCACCGGCGAGCCGCAGCCCGGCAACCCGAAGCAGCGGCTCTTCCGCCTGGTCGCGGACCGCGCGCTGATCAACCGCATGGGCTTCAACAACGAGGGCTCGGCCGCCGTCGCCGAACGCCTGGCCGCCCGCAACCCGGTCTTCCGCACCACCGTCGGCGTCAACATCGGCAAGACCAAGGTCGTCCCCGAGGCCGACGCCGCCGCCGACTACGTGAAGTCCACCGAGCGCCTGGCCGCCCACGCCGACTACCTCGTCGTCAACGTCTCCTCGCCCAACACCCCCGGACTCCGCAACCTCCAGGCCACCGAGTCGCTGCGCCCGCTGCTCACCGCCGTGCGCGAGGCGGCCGACCGCACCGTCACCCACCGCCGCGTCCCGCTGCTCGTCAAGATCGCCCCTGACCTCGCGGACGAGGACGTCGACGCCGTCGCCGACCTGGCCGTCGAACTGGGCCTGGACGGCATCATCGCCACCAACACCACCATCGCCCGCGAAGGGCTGGGCCTGAAGTCCCCGGCGGCCCTGGTGAAGGAGACCGGCGGCCTGTCCGGTGCTCCGCTCAAGGAACGCTCCCTGGAGGTCCTGAGCCGCCTCCACCGGCGCGTGGGGGACCGGATCACCCTGGTGGGCGTCGGCGGCGTCGAGAGCGCCGAGGACGCCTGGCAGCGCATCCTGGCCGGAGCCACCCTCGTCCAGGGCTACAGCGCCTTCATCTACGAGGGCCCGTTCTACGCCCGCGCGATCCACAAGGGCCTGGCCGCGCGTCTGGCCGCCTCCCCGTACGCCACGCTCGCCGACGCCGTCGGCGCGGAATCCCGGAAGGCAGTGAAATGACCCTGGAACCCTTCGGCGCCCGGCTGCGCCACGCCATGGACACCCGAGGCCCGCTCTGCGTCGGCATCGACCCGCACGCCTCGCTGCTCGCCGCCTGGGGACTGAGCGACGACATCGCGGGCCTGGAGCGGTTCACCCGTACGGTCGTCGAGGCGCTGGCCGACCGGGTCGCCGTGCTCAAGCCGCAGTCCGCGTTCTTCGAGCGGTTCGGCTCGCGCGGCGTCGCGGTCCTGGAGAAGGCCGTCGAGGAGGCCCGCGCGGCCGGCGCCCTGGTCCTGATGGACGCCAAGCGCGGTGACATCGGCTCGACCATGGGCGCCTACGCGGCGACCTACCTGGACAAGGACTCGCCGCTGTTCTCGGACGCGGTCACCGTCTCGCCGTACCTCGGCTTCGGCTCGCTGCGGCCCGCGCTCGACGCGGCGGCGGTCTCCGGCGCCGGCGTCTTCGTCCTCGCGCTGACCTCCAACCCGGAGGGCGCCGAGGTGCAGCGGGCCACCGCCGCCGACGGCCGTCCGCTGGCGCAGCTGATGCTCGACCACATGGCCGCCGAGAACGCGGGCGCCACTCCGCTCGGTTCGGTCGGCGCGGTCGTCGGCGCCACGCTCGGCGACGCGGGCGTGGACCTCGCGATCAACGGCCCGCTGCTCGCCCCGGGCATCGGCGCGCAGGGGGCGACCCCGGCCGATCTGCCGGGTGTCTTCGGCGACGCGGTCCGCGACGTGGTGCCCAGCGTCAGCCGGGGCGTGCTGCGCCACGGGCCGGACGTGGCGGGGCTGCGCGGGGCCGCCGAACGGTTCGCGGACGAGGTCCGCGCGGCCGTCTCGGACCGCTGACCCTGCCACGTAACCGTGTGTTGACGGAATCCTGACGAAAAAACTCGGTGGTTATGCCTGAAAAGTCCTGGTCGGTAGAGGCTGACCAGGACTTTTCGTCTGTTCTCGCTGACTCGGGCGGCCTTGGCCGCTAGTCTCCGTCGAGAGCCGACGCGCACGGGATGCTCGCGGCTCAGCAGGTGAGGGGCGATATCGCCGCCTCACCGGTCCGTATCCGACAGATCGACATCCGAGGTGACGTAGGCGTGGCTCTTCCGCCCCTTACCCCTGAACAGCGCGCAGCCGCGCTCGAAAAGGCCGCCGCGGCTCGCCGGGAGCGGGCCGAGGTCAAGAATCGACTCAAGCACTCCGGCGCCTCCCTCCAAGAGGTCATCAAGTCGGGCCAGGAGAACGACGTCATCGGCAAGATGAAGGTCTCCGCCCTGCTGGAGTCCCTGCCCGGTGTGGGCAAGGTCCGTGCCAAGCAGATCATGGAGCGGCTCGGCATCTCCGAGAGCCGTCGCGTGCGGGGTCTTGGCTCCAACCAGATCGCATCCCTGGAGCGTGAGTTCGGCGGCACCGCCGCCTGACGTTCTCGGGCACCCCTGAGAACCTGGATAATCGCTCCATGGCTGCAACATCCCGGGGGACGTCCCCCGTACCCCCGGACGTACGTCCGCGGCTGACCGTGCTCTCCGGCCCCTCGGGGGTCGGCAAGAGCACGGTCGTCGCGCATATGCGCAAGGTCCACCCCGAGGTGTGGCTCTCGGTGTCGGCGACGACCCGCAAGCCGCGCCCCGGCGAACGCAACGGCGTCCACTACTTCTTCGTGGACGACGAGGAGTTCGACAAGCTGATCGCCAACGGTGAGCTGCTGGAGTGGGCCGAGTTCGCCGGCAACCGCTACGGCACGCCGCGCCGCGCCGTCCAGGAGCGGCTGGAGGCGGGAGAGCCGGTGCTCCTGGAGATCGATCTCCAGGGTGCCCGGCTGGTCCGCCAGTCCATGGCCGACGCCCGGCTGGTCTTCCTCGCCCCGCCGAGCTGGGAGGAGCTGGTCCGCCGGCTCACCGGCCGGGGGACCGAGGCGCCCGAGGTGATCGAGCGCCGTCTCGCCGCCGCCAAGGTGGAGCTGGCCGCCGAAGCGGAGTTCGACACGACGCTCGTCAACACCTCCGTCGAGGACGTGGCACGTGAGCTGCTAGCCTTGATGCTGGAGGCTTCCGGCCACCGCGCCGCCGGCGAGTGAAACACCGGCAGCGGGGCCCGGCACCAAAGCCCCTGACTGTCAAAGAATTCTTTGATCTTCATCCCCTTCGGAAGGCAGAGCGTGTCCTCTTCCATCACCACGCCCGAGGGCATCATCAACCCGCCGATTGATGAGCTCCTCGAAGCAACCGACTCGAAGTACAGCCTCGTGATCTACGCCGCCAAGCGCGCGCGCCAGATCAACGCGTACTACTCGCAGCTCGGTGAGGGCCTCCTCGAGTACGTCGGTCCGCTCGTCGACACCCACGTGCACGAGAAGCCGCTCTCGATCGCGCTCCGCGAGATCAACGCGGGCCTGCTCACGTCCGAGGCCATCGAGGGCCCCGCGCAGTAAGCAGCGACGACGCACCTTCACCCCGGGCCCGGCGGACATCCGCCGGGCCCGCGGTGTGTCCGGGGCGGCCGACCGGCGTCCGCGCCCGTGAGGCAGCATGGAGACGTACGTACGCAGGGTGCGTGACCGAGTGCGGGGAGACGCAGTGGACAAGCCGAAGGTCGTTCTGGGGGTCAGCGGCGGCATCGCCGCGTACAAGGCGTGCGAGCTGCTGCGCCGGCTGACCGAGTCCGGCCACGACGTACAGGTCGTCCCCACCGCGTCCGCCCTCCACTTCGTCGGCGCCGCCACCTGGTCGGCGCTCTCCGGCCACCCCGTCTCCACCGAGGTCTGGAACGACGTCCACGAGGTGCCGCACGTCCGGATCGGGCAGCACGCCGACCTCGTCGTCGTCGCCCCCGCCACCGCCGACATGCTGGCCAAGGCCGCGCACGGCCTCGCCGACGACCTGCTCACCAACACCCTGCTCACCGCCCGCTGCCCGGTCGTCTTCGCGCCGGCCATGCACACCGAGATGTGGGAACACCCCGCCACCCAGGAGAACGTCGCGACGCTGCGCCGCCGGGGCGCCGTCGTCATCGAGCCCGCCGTCGGCCGCCTCACCGGCGTCGACACCGGCAAGGGCCGGCTCCCCGACCCGGGCGAGATCTACGAGGTCTGCCGCCGGGTCCTCGCCCGGGGCACGGCCGCCCCCGACCTCGTGGGCCGCCACGTGGTGATCAGCGCCGGCGGCACGCGGGAACCCCTCGACCCGGTCCGCTACCTCGGCAACCGGTCCTCCGGCAAGCAGGGCTACGCGCTCGCCCGCACCGCCGTCGCGCGCGGCGCGCGGGTCACCCTGGTCGAGGCCAACACCGGGCTCCCCGACCCGTCCGGCGCCGACGTCGTCCGCGCCGGCACCGCGACGCAGTTGCGCGAGGCGGTGCTGAAGGCGGCCCGGGACGCCGACGTCGTGGTCATGGCGGCCGCCGTCGCCGACTTCCGGCCCGCCGAGTACGCCACCGGCAAGATCAAGAAGAAGGACGGCCAGGAGCCCGCCCCGATCACGCTCGTCCGCAACCCGGACATCCTCGCCGAGGTCTCCGCCGAGCGCGCCACGCCCGGGCAGATCGTCGTCGGGTTCGCCGCCGAGACCGACGACGTCCTGGCCAACGGCCGCCAGAAGCTGCGCCGCAAGGGGTGCGACCTGCTGGTCGTCAACGAGGTCGGGGAGCGCAAGACCTTCGGCTCCGAGGAGAACGAGGCCGTGGTGCTCGCCGCCGACGGCACCGAGACCCCCGTCCCGTACGGGCCGAAGGAGGCCCTGGCCGACACGGTGTGGGACCTCGTCGCGGCGCGCCTCGGATGAATTTCAGGTGACACGCCGGGGCCGGAGGCACCCCGGCGTGACGGTCCGGGACCTCGCCGCAGCAGGCTTCCGGGGCCTTCCGGCCCTCATGGAACAGGTCACAGGGCGGCCAAAGGGCGAGACACGTTGTCCGGCGACCGGAGCCGACCGATAAACTGCACCCTGGACCATGCCGGGCGCAGCTCCCGGATCGTCCGGCCAATGATCAGCCAGCAGCCGCTGCAACCCCAGGGAGCGATGTGTCCCGCCGTCTCTTCACCTCGGAATCCGTGACCGAGGGTCACCCCGACAAGATCGCCGACCAGATCAGCGACACCATTCTCGACGCGCTCCTGCGCGAGGACCCGTCCTCCCGCGTCGCCGTCGAGACCCTGATCACCACCGGTCTCGTGCACGTCGCGGGTGAGGTCACGACCAAGGCGTACGCCGACATTCCGACGCTGGTCCGCAACAAGGTCCTGGAGATCGGCTACGACTCCTCGAAGAAGGGCTTCGACGGCGCCTCCTGCGGCGTCTCGGTGTCCATCGGGGCCCAGTCCCCGGACATCGCGCAGGGCGTCGACACCGCGTACGAGAAGCGGGTCGAGGGCGATGAGGACGAGCTCGACAAGCAGGGCGCCGGCGACCAGGGCCTGATGTTCGGCTACGCCTGCGACGAGACCCCCGAGCTCATGCCGCTGCCGATCTTCCTCGCGCACCGGCTCTCCCGCCGGCTCTCCGAGGTGCGCAAGAACGGGACCATCCCGTATCTGCGCCCCGACGGCAAGACCCAGGTCACCATCGAGTACGACGGCGACAAGGCCGTCCGCCTCGACACCGTCGTCGTCTCCTCGCAGCACGCCAGCGACATCGACCTCGACTCGCTGCTCGCGCCCGACATCCGCGAGTTCGTGGTCGAACACGTGCTGAACCAGCTCATCGAGGACGGCATCAAGCTCGACACCGAGGGCTACCGCCTCCTGGTCAACCCGACCGGGCGCTTCGAGATCGGCGGCCCGATGGGCGACGCCGGTCTGACCGGGCGCAAGATCATCATCGACACCTACGGCGGCATGGCCCGCCACGGCGGCGGTGCCTTCTCCGGCAAGGACCCGTCGAAGGTGGACCGCTCGGCCGCCTACGCCATGCGCTGGGTCGCCAAGAACGTCGTCGCCGCCGGTCTCGCCGCCCGCTGCGAGGTCCAGGTCGCGTACGCGATCGGCAAGGCCGAGCCGGTGGGCCTCTTCGTGGAGACCTTCGGCACCGCCGCGATCGAGACCGAGAAGATCGAGCACGCCATCGGTGAGGTCTTCGACCTCCGCCCGGCCGCGATCATCCGCGACCTCGACCTGCTGCGCCCGATCTACGCCCAGACCGCCGCTTACGGCCACTTCGGCCGCGAGCTGCCCGACTTCACCTGGGAGCGCACGGACCGGGTGGACGCGCTGCGCGCCGCCGCCGGTCTGTAACCACCGCACCCAGGCGGTCTTCCGCCGGAGCCCGGACACCGCACGGTGTCCGGGCTCCGGCGTTTCACGGTGGGAGGTTACGGGGACGGGCGGCGCCGTTGTCCGAGGCGTCTGGTAGGGATGGAGCTGTGAGCAGCGAGAACGAGCGGCCCGACGAGCCCGGGGCCGGGGCGCCGGAACAGCTTGCGCTGATCCGGGAGGCGGTCCGCCGGGCAGATGTGCCGCGGGCCAAACCGCGCACCTGGCGCGGTGCCGCCCTCGCCAAGGAGCTGCCCGTCGCCCGCGTCCTCGTCAACAAGGGCGCGCTCCACCTCGACCAGTACTTCGACTACGCCGTTCCCGAGGAGCTGGACGCGGACGCCCAGCCCGGGGTCCGCGTCCGCGTCCGCTTCGGCGCCGGCGGCCGCAATGTGCGCGGCGGCCGGCGCGAGGGCGGTGGGCTCGTCGACGGCTTCCTCATCGAGCGGCTGGCCGAGTCCGACTACAACGGGGCGCTCGCCGCGCTCGCCTCCGTCGTCTCGCCCGAGCCGGTGCTCGGCCCCGGCCTCCTCGCCCTCGCCCGCGCCGTCGCCGACCGGTACGCGGGCAGCCTCGCCGACGTCCTCCAGCTCGCCGTCCCCCCGCGCAACGCGCAGGCCGAGGCCAAGCCTTCGCCCGCGCCCCTGCCCGCCCCCGCGCCCCCCGCCCCCGGGACCTGGGAGCGGTACGCGCAGGGCCCCGCGTTCCTCTCCGCGCTGGCCGGCGGAGGCGCGCCCCGGGCCGTGTGGACCGCGCTGCCCGGGCCGCACTGGCCGGCCGAGATCGCCGCGGCCGTCGCCGCGACCCTGTCCTCCGGGCGTGGGGCCCTCGTCGTCGTCCCCGACGGCCGGACCGCCGCCCGGGTCGACGCCGCGCTCACCGCCCTGCTCGGCGCGGGGCGGCACGCGCTGCTCACCGCCGGCTCCGGACCCGGCAAGCGGTACCGGGAATGGCTCGCCGTGCGGCGCGGGTCCGTCCGGGCGGTGGTGGGGACCAGGGCGGCGATGTTCGCTCCCGTCGCCGACCTCGGGCTCGTCGTCGTCTGGGACGACGGCGACTCCAGCCACAGCGACGACCGCGCCCCCTTCCCGCACGTCCGGGAGGTCCTGGAGCTGCGGGCCACGCACGGCCGGTGCGCCTTTCTGCTCGGCTCCGTCAGCTGCACCGTGGAGGCCGCGCAGTTGGTGGAGAGCGGGTGGGCGCTGCCGCTGCGCGCCGACCGGGACCAGGTGCGGATGGCGGCGCCCGTGATCCGCACCGTGGGCGACGGCGACCTCGCGCGCGACGGGGCCGCGCGGGCCGCCCGGCTGCCCAGCCTCGCCTGGCAGGCCGTCCGGGACGGGCTGAGGTCCGGTCCGGTGCTGGTCCAGGTGCCGCGCCGGGGTTACGCCCCCCGGCTGGCCTGCGAGCGCTGCCGGGAGCCCGCCCGGTGCCGGCAGTGCGCGGGGCCGCTGGAGGCGCCGGACCAGCAGGACCTGAACTGCGCGTGGTGCGGGCGGGCAGAGACGTCCTGGCACTGCGTGGCCTGCGGCGGCCGACGGCTGCGCGCCCAGATCGTGGGGGCGCGGCGCACGGCTGAGGAGCTGGGCCGGGCGTTCCCGGCGGTGCCGGTGCGGACGTCCGGGCGCGACCATGTCCTCGACTCCGTGCCGGACCAGCCCGCGCTGGTCGTCAGCACGCCGGGCGCCGAGCCGGTCGCCGAGGGCGGGTACGCGGCGGCGCTCCTGCTCGACGGCTGGGCCATGGTCGGGCGGCCCGACCTGCGCGCCGGGGAGGAGGCGCTGCGCCGGTGGACGTCCGCTGCCGCGCTGGTCCGGGGGCGGCCGGAGGGCGGCACGGTGGTGGTCGTCGCCGAGCCGACGCTGCGGCCGGTGCAGGCGCTGGTCCGCTGGGACCCGGTCGGGCACGCGCGGCGGGAGCTGGCGGAGCGGGCCGAGCTGGGCTTTCCGCCGGTGTCCCGGATGGCGTCGGTGACGGGGGAGCCGGAGGCGCTGGCCGCGTTCTTCGCGGGGGCCGAGCTGCCCTCGGACGCGGAGGTGCTGGGGCCCGTGCCGGTGCCCGCCGCGGAGCCGGGGCGGCCCCGGCGGGCGTTCGAGGCGCCCGCGGGGGAGGTCTGGGAGCGGGCGCTGGTGCGGGTGCCGCCCGGGAGCGGGGCGGCGTTGGCTGCGGCGTTGCGGCTTGCCCGCGTGGCGCGCGGAGGGGGTGCGGTGCGGGTGCGGGTGGATCCGGTGGACATCGGCTGAGGTGTTGGTGGCGTGCGGGTGGGTGTCGCCTGGTGCCTTTGTCCTCGATCGCCGGACGGGCTTGCTTTGCCGGCGTGCTTGGTTTTGCGCGGGCGCGTTGCGCATGAGTGTGGCCGCCCTTCGCTCTCGCGACGGGCGGCCACTCATCCTCGGGTCAGCCGTTGCGGGGTCCCGGGAACGGGTTGGGGCGGTCTGTCGGGGGTTGGGGGGCGCGGGCCGCGGGGACCGTGGGGCCGCGCTGGGGGACCACCTCCGCGGGCTCCGGCGCCGTGGGCTGCGGGGTCGTGCGCCGTGATCCGTAACGGCGGTGGACGGCCTGCTTGGTGACCCCGAGCGCGGAGCCCACCGCGTCCCAGGAGAAGCCCAGCGAGCGATCGAAGTCCACGGCCGCCGTGACCAGCGTCTCGACGCTGTCCCGCAGTTCCTGGGCCAGTCTCACGGTTGGGGCCGGGGCCCTGCCGTAGACGACGAAGCCCGCGGACGGGCCGGTGCGGCGCGGACGGTAGACGTTGCCCAGCTGTGCGGTGAGCGTGCGCAGTGCGTCCACCTGCCGCCGGACCCGCTCGATGTCCCGCACCAGGAGATGCAGGCTGGCCCGCGCTTGGGCGTCGTGGGTTGCGTGGTCGGCCATGAAGAAGCCTCTCGAACCGGCGTTGAAAGGGATCGGGCCGCACCAGGGCGGCTCGCTTCGGTCAATCTCTCTTGACCAACGCCGCACCGGGGGATCTGGTCACGCTCGGGGGGCGTATGCGCACCTGCGAGGGGCGCGCGACTGTGCGTACGCCCCCCGGTCCGCCGCCCCATAGACTTGTGCGTTGCTCGTCACCGTAACGTTTCGGCCTGAGAGTCCGGCCTGAGAGGCAGTCAGCCACCCATGAAGCTCGTCTTCGCAGGCACCCCCGAGGTAGCCGTTCCCGCACTCGACGCCCTGATCGCCTCCGGCCGGCACGAGGTGGCCGCCGTCGTGACCCGGCCCGACGCGCCCGCCGGGCGTGGCCGGCGGCTGGTGGCCAGCCCGGTCGCCGAGCGCGCCGAGGAGGCCGGGATCGAGGTGCTGAAGCCCGCCAGGCCCCGGGACGAGGACTTCCTCGCGCGGCTGCGGGAGATCGCGCCGGACTGCTGCCCGGTCGTCGCGTACGGCGCGCTGCTGCCCAAGGTGGCTCTCGACATCCCGGCGAAGGGCTGGGTCAACCTGCACTTCTCGCTGCTGCCTGCCTGGCGCGGCGCGGCCCCGGTGCAGCACGCGGTGATGTCCGGCGACGAGGTGACCGGCGCGTCCACCTTCCTGATCGAGGAGGGCCTGGACTCCGGGCCCGTCTACGGCGTCCTGACCGAGGAGGTCCGCCCGACCGACACCAGCGGCGACCTGCTGACCCGGCTGGCGTTCGCCGGGTCCGGACTGCTGGCCGCCACGATGGACGGCATCGAGGACGGCACCCTGCACGCCGTGCCGCAGCCCGCCGAAGGGGTCACCCTCGCGCCGAAGATCACCGTCGAGGACGCCCAGGTCCAGTGGTCCGCGCCCGCCCTCCGCGTCGACCGCGTCATCCGCGCCTGCACCCCAGCCCCGGGCGCCTGGACGCTGTTCCGGGGCGAGCGCCTGAAGCTCGTCCAGGCGACCCCCGCCGTCGACCGGTCCGAGCTGGCGCCCGGGGAGCTGTCGGTCGGCAAGAACAACGTGTTCGTCGGCACCGGGTCGCACGCGGTCGAGCTGCTGTGGGTGCAGCCGCAGGGCAAGAAGCCGATGCGCGCCGCCGACTGGGCGCGCGGGGTGCGCATCGTCCCCGGCGAGCTGGTCGGGAGCTGAGCCCCGCGGGGCGGGACGTAGGCTGGGAGGGTTCGTCCTCTCGATCTTCAGCGGAGCACCTTTCACGTGAACGACCAGCCGCGTCGCCGTCCCGCCCAGCCGCACCGCCGTCCCAAGAAGGACCCGGTCCGCTTCCTCGCCTTCGAGGTCCTGCGGGCGGTGGACGAGCGCGACGCGTACGCGAACCTCGTCCTGCCCCCGCTGCTGAAGAAGGCCAGGGCCAAGGGTGACTTCGACCACCGCGACGCCGCCCTGGCGACCGAGCTGGTCTACGGGACGCTGCGCCGCCAGGGGACGTACGACGCGATCGTCGCCGCCTGCATCGACCGGCCGCTGCGCGAGGTGGACCCGCCGGTCCTGGACGTGCTGAACATGGGCGTGCACCAGCTCCTCGGCACCCGCATCCCGACCCACGCGGCGGTCTCCGCCAGCGTGGAGCTGGCCCGGGTGGTGCTGGGGGAGGGGCGCGCCAAGTTCGTCAACGCCGTCCTGCGCAAGGTGTCCGCCGACGACCTCGACGGCTGGGTCGCGAAGGTGGCCCCGGCCTACGAGGACGACGCGGAGGACCACCTCGCGGTCGTCCACTCCCACCCGCGCTGGGTCGTCTCCGCGCTCTGGGACGCGCTCGGCGGCGGCCGCGCCGGGATCGAGGACCTGCTCGACGCGGACAACGAGCGCCCCGAGGTCACCCTCGTCGCCCGCCCCGGCCGCTCCACCACGGACGAGCTCACCGAGGAGCTGGGCGAGGAGAACGCGCTGCCCGGCCGCTGGTCGCCCTACGCCGTGCGGATGGCCGAGGGCGGCGAGCCCGGCGCCCTGACCGCCGTGCGCGAGGGCCGGGCCGGGGTCCAGGACGAGGGCAGCCAGCTCGTCGCCGCCGCCCTGGCCGCCGCCCCGCTGGACGGCCCCGACGCCCGCTGGCTCGACGGCTGCGCGGGCCCCGGCGGCAAGGCCGCCCTGCTCGCCGCCCTCGCCGCGGACCGGGGCGCCGCCCTGCTCGCCGCCGAGAAGCAGCCGCACCGCGCCCGCCTCGTGGAACGCGCGCTGGCCGGCAACCCCGGTCCGTACCAGGTCATCACCGCCGACGGCACCCGCCCGCCGTGGCGCCCCGGCAGCTTCGACCGGGTCCTGATGGACGTGCCGTGCTCCGGGCTCGGTGCGCTCCGCCGCCGCCCCGAGGCCCGCTGGCGCCGCCGCCCGGAGGACCTGGAAGGCTTCGCGCCCCTCCAGCGCGGGCTGCTGCGCGAGGCGCTGAAGGCCGTGCGCGTCGGCGGTGTCGTCGGGTACGCCACCTGCTCGCCGCACCTGGCGGAGACCCGGGTCGTCGTGGAGGACGTGCTCAAGGGGCGCGGCGGGGCGCCCGTCGAGGCGGAGTGGATCGACGCCCGCCCGCTGCTGCCGGACGTGCCCGCGCTGGGCGACGGGCCCGACGTCCAGCTCTGGCCGCATCTGCACGGCACCGACGCGATGTATCTGGCGCTGCTCCGCCGCACCGCCTGACCGCACGCTCCTCACCGGGGCGAAACGCCGGGAATGCGCGAACCGTAATGATCCCGTGAGCCTTTGGAGCGCACCGAGGCCGGGAAGTGACGCAGAACATGGCAGGCTTGGCCCATGGCCCAGATCAACCCGAGTATTCTCTCCGCCGATTTCGCGCGCCTCGCCGATGAGGCCAAGGCCGTCGAAGGGGCCGACTGGCTCCATGTCGATGTCATGGACAACCACTTCGTGCCCAACCTGACCCTCGGCGTTCCGATCGTGGAATCGCTCAGCAGGGCCACGGACACGCCGCTGGACTGCCATCTGATGATCGAGGACGCGGACCGCTGGGCACCGCAGTACGTCGAGGCGGGGGCCGGGTCGGTCACCTTCCACGCCGAGGCCGCCGCCGCCCCCGTGCGGCTGGCCCGGGAGATCCGCGCCAAGGGAGCCCGCGCCTCCATGGCGCTCAAGCCCGCGACGCCCATCGAGCCGTACGAGGACCTGCTCCCCGAGCTCGACATGCTGCTGATCATGACCGTGGAGCCGGGCTTCGGCGGCCAGGCGTTCCTGGACATCATGCTGCCGAAGATCCGCCGCACCCGTGAGCTGATCTCCAAGCACGGACTCGATCTGTGGCTCCAGGTCGACGGCGGGGTCTCCGAGTCCACCATCGAGCGGTGCGCCGAGGCCGGTGCCGACGTCTTCGTCGCCGGCTCCGCGGTGTACGGGGCGGGCGACCCGGCCGCCGCGGTGCGGGCCCTGCGCGCCAAGGCCGACGGGGCCATCGGCTCGGCCGGCTGGGCCTGCGCGCACTGAGCCCGGGCGGCCGGCGCCGGGTGAGCGGCGCCCGGGCCAAGGGCAGATGAACGGGTTCCGACGGGACCGGTCAGGGATCGCCGTATCTGACAGGATGAACGGCGTATCAAGAGCGTGAACAGCAGTGAGGAGAACGCGGTGTCTGCAATGTCGGCGGGCCGGTCCGCCCTGCGGATGGGGCCCGCGGAGCTGGTGCAGGCGGCGGCCATGGCCCGCCGCTTCTACCTTGAGGGCAAGTCCAAGATCCAGATCGCCGAGGAGTTCGGCGTCAGCCGCTTCAAGGTCGCCCGGGTCCTGGAGACCGCCCTGGAGCGTGACCTCGTACGCATCGAGATCCGGGTCCCCGCGGAGCTGGACGCCGAGCGCTCCGACGCTCTCCGGGCCCGCTACGGGCTGCGCCACGCGGTCGTCGTGGAGTCCCCGGCGGAGGAGCAGGACGACGCGGCGGACCCGGAGAACCTGGGCGAGGTCGCGGCCGATCTGCTCGGCGAACTGGTGAACGAGGGCGACGTGCTCGGGCTCGCCTGGGGCCGCTCGACCATCCACATGGCCGCCGCCCTCGACCGGCTGCCCCCGTGCACGGTCGTGCAGCTCACCGGGGTGTACGACGCGGGCACCGCCGAGCGCGGTTCGGTGGAGGCGGTGCGGCGCGCCGCCCAGGTCTCCGGGGGCGAGGCCCACCCGATCTACGCGCCGATGCTGCTGCCGGACCCGGCGACGGCCGCCGCGCTGCGCCACCAGACGGGGATCGCCCGCGCCTTCGAGTACTTCGACAAGGTGACGGTCGCGGCCGTCTCCATCGGTTCCTGGGAGCCGGGCATCTCGACCGTGCACGACATGCTCTCCGACGAGGAGCGCCGCCATTACGCCTCGCTCGGCGTCGCCGCCGAGATGTCGGCCCATCTGTTCGACGCGGAGGGCCGCCGGGTCGGCCGGGACCTCGGCGAGCGGTGCATCACCGTGGAGGCGGACCGGCTGCGCCGGATTCCCGAGGTGGTGGCCATCGCGGGCGGGCAGCGCAAGGCCGCCGCGATCGGCGCGGTGCTGCGGTCCGGCCTGGTCACCAGCCTGGTGACGGACACGGCCGCCGCCGACTACCTCCTCACCGAGTCCGCCGCCCCGCGCCGGCCGGCCCTGGAGCGCGCGGACCCGGACGGGGACTGAGACGTACGGGCATACGGGAGAGGGGGGGGGGGGGGGCCCCCCCCCCCCCCCCCCCCCCCAATACAGCGCCCCAGGCGGGGGGGGGGCCCCGCGCCGGGGGGGGCGCAAAAGATGAGGGGGGGGGGGGGGGGGGGGGGGGGGCGCGGG